>CAMTUJ010000043.1:0-19563 GCA_947084925.1 uncultured Gammaproteobacteria bacterium | reverse complement strand
TTCGCAAGCTGCTGGTGCGCTATGAAAAACTTGATCGCAGTTTCCTCGCGCTCAACCATCTCGCAGCGGGCATCATCGCGTTCCGAAAAGTGCATCTCAAGATAAACATTATTTACGGATAAGTTCTTAGCCGCCCCACGCTGTCCGGCAAGCGCTGCCTGCGACCGGCGCGCCACGCCGCCGGCGTCGCTGGCCCGCCGTTTTCGCCATAATGGCGCGACCACTCCCAAATAAGACAAGGTGCCCGTCATGACCAAACCCGATCTGGGACGCCTGGGCGTCTGGACCTGGCTCGAAGCCTACCCGTATCAGGATTGCATCGCCCTGGCGCAGCGGCTGGAACACCTCGGCTACGGCGCGCTCTGGGCGCCCGAGGCGTTCGGTCGCGATCCCTTCGTGCTGCTGACCCTGCTCGCGCGCGAGACCAGCCGCCTCAAACTCGCCACCGGCATCGCCAACATCTACGCCCGCGATGCGATGGCGATGAACGCGGCGCGGCGCTCGCTGCAGGAGATCAGCGGCGGCCGCCTGGTGCTCGGGCTCGGGGTCTCCCACGCCGAAATCGTCACCCCGATGCGTCACCACGACTACGGCAAACCCGTGGCCACCATGCGCGCCTATGTCGCGGCCATGAACGCGGCGAGCTACGCCGCCCCGCTGGCGCCCGAGCCCGTGCCGCTGATCCTGGCCGCGCTGCGCGACCGGATGCTCGGCCTCGCCGGGGAAGTCGCCGATGGCGCTCACCCCTACTTCGTCACCCCGGAACACACGGCCCGCGCCCGCGCCATTCTCGGCCCCGACAAGCTGCTGGCGCCGGAGCAGAAAGTGCTGCTCATGAAAGATCCCGGCGCAGCGCGGCGGGTGGCGCGCAAGTTCATGGCGCTCTATCTGGGCTTGCAGAACTACCGCAACAATCTGCTCTGGCTGGGTTTCGAGGAGCGCGATTTCGAGCACGGCGGCAGCGACCGCCTGGTGGACGGCATCGTGGCCTGGGGCGATGAGACCGCCATCCACAAGCGCATCGAGGCGCACTGGGCGAACGGCGCCGATCACGTCTGCATCCAGCCGCTGCGACCGGATGGCGCACCCGGCTTCGACGCCGATGCGCTGACCGCATTGGCGCCGGGACGCTAAGCCGACAGCGGCCGGCGCAATCTTCCTTGCCGCGCCGGCCAGGCGTTATCGCGAATCGACATCGAATCACTCGCCACACCCGCGCGAGCAGGCATGGCGAATGCGGTTCTTTGCGGATCCGTTATTTCAGACCCATGCAGTTGGCGTAATAGGTGACGGTCGCCGGCCAGTCGCTGAATACACCGAGTACGCCGACATCCCGGGCCAGTACATCCAGCGCCGTCATCATGTCGCCATCGTTGTCGATCGCGTCGGTGACGGACTGGTAGTAATAGCCGCCGCCCGCAGCCATCGGCCAGGAGCGCTCCAGGGTCCAGGTGATGATGTCGAGCCCCGCCGCCCTGGCGTTGCGCGCGTGTTGCGAGGGGACGATGTGGCCGGCCGGATCGAGCGCGAGCAGTGCCCACATCGCCGGCGCCCAGATCCGGATACCCTGAGCCGCGTAACCCTGGAGCTCGGCGGCGCCGGGAAGGTCCGCGGGAACATCGGCATCGTCCAGGAACACGGCCTGTTGCCCGAATGCCGGCTCGTGCGCGATCCAGTAGAGCACGTCGTTCTTGTCGAAGGATTGCGCCCACACCCGACTCGGGGAAACACCCGCCGCCTTGTACTCGTCGATCATTTGCTGCGCATAATCCGCCTGGCTGTAATCGCCGACGCCGTCGCCATTGCTGTCAAACGGCATGGGCACACCCGCGGATTTCAGCTCCGGCGTGAACTTGGCACCCAGATTGCGGATAAGCTCGATACTCTCGGCATGCGTCATCAGCGTGCCGTTCTGGGCATAGACATCCGTGCGCCAATGCGGAGTCCCGTCGAGGTACCCCGCCACCGTGGTGGCCCTGGGATTGGCCGCATCCATCTTGCCCTTGAGGGTCTTGAACTCCGCCACCGTGATGTCGCTGGTGCAGCACTTGGCCTGGGCCGGCTGCAAGACTGCGCCGGTCACCGGATCCAGCACCGCCGGCACGAAATCCTGACTGCATTTCTCCGCCAGCGGCGTCGCCAGGATATTGGTGGTGGTGTGCAAATCGCACTGCGAATGGCGACACACCAACGCCTTGTCCTTGGTGAAGGTCACATCGCACTCGATGATCCCGGCACCCATCCGTGCCGCGGCTTCGTAGGATTCCCGGGTATGCTCCGGAAATTGCATCGCGGCTCCCCGATGACCTATGGAAAAATCGCTGCGGAAAAACGGGCCATTCTCGCAGGACGCAAGCTTGTCCTTGAGCGGACCGGCATCCATGTCCTTCACCAGATAGAACGGCCGCGGGCCGAGTTGCACCTCGTGAACACCCAGCGCTCGACCGTTGCCACTTTTGGCCGCCACCGGCACGGCCGCTTCCAGCACCCCCGCCGTGCTGACCAGCAGAGCGGCGATACAGCTTCTGAACATCATCGCTTTCCCCATGATCGATTTCTCCCGAAATTCATCCGTACCCGAGCGGCGGGTACCACCTTGGATCGGGATGCTGCGAGCAATCCCGTGCCAAGACTGCCCGTGGTCTGTGACCACTTGATGCCGGGGTCGTGACGTCCACATAGAAACCCCATGACAGCCGGTTGCGACCCGAGTCGCATCTGATGACGACCGCAAACTGCCGACCACAGGGGCTGCCGGCCGCGTCGGGGCGCTCTACCGTCTAACCAAGACTCCTGATCGCCCGCGCGCCGACCACCCCGCCATCGAGGTTGGGTGAAAACCCTACAGACGGCAGCAATACCGGAGACACCCATCGTAGGGTAGGCAAAAGCCGATAGGCCGCGTCCACGCGGTACATCTCCACGCGTAGGGCGGATAAGCGCCAGCGCATCCGCCGTGATCGCGGCTCCACTTCTGTCGGCGGGCGAGTGGCTTTTTCGGTGGGTGCGCTGCGCTTACCCACCCTACGATGCCTTTTCATACGGCTTCCATCGCGGAAGGACGCGGCATGGCATTTTGATTTCGCTTGGGTTTTACTAGGGTTTGACATAAGCGCTGCGGCCAAGCACCGCGCGCAATCAATCCTGACCGTGCCTGATGTATCCATTCACCCATCCGAGGACCATGCCATGCTCAAACCCGTGATTTCCGCGGACTCCCATATCGCCGAGCCGCCCAACTGCTACATCGACAATATCGATCCGAAATTCCGCGACCGCGCGCCTCACATGATCGCGCACGAAAAATACGGCGACATCTTCGTCATCGACGGCCTGGATCAGCCGATACCCATGGGGCTGGTGGCGGCGGCCGGGCGCAAGCCCGAGGAGCTCAAGCCCGGCGGCATGAAATTTTCCGACCTGCCGCGCAGTTCCTGGGACGCGAAGTATCGCGTCGCCGATCAGGACCGCGACGGGGTGTCGGCCGAGCTGATCTATCCGACCGTTGGCATGATGCTGTGCAACCACCCCGACGTCGATTATCAGGTGGCCTGCTTCAGCGCCTACAACCGCTGGCTCGAAGGCTATATTGCCGACGCACCGAAAAATCGCCTGTTCGGTCTCGGTCAAGTGGCATTGCGGTCGGTGGACGAAGGCATCAAGGAAATCGAAGACGCCAGGAAGCGCGGTTACGTCGGCGTGATGATGACCGGCAACCCGCCCGCCGCCGATTACCACGACCCCATGTACGACCCGCTGTGGGAAGCCGCCGTCGATATGCAGATGCCGCTGTCGTTCCACATCCTGACCTCCAAGGCCGACTCGATCACCAAACAACGCGGCCCGAAGATCAACGGCTTTCTCGCCATCATGCGCGGCTGCCAGGACATTCTCGGCACCTTCGTGTTCGGCGGCGTATTCGAGCGCCATCCGAAACTGAAAGTGGTCTGCGCCGAGGCCGATGCCGGCTGGGTGCCCCACTTCATCTACCGCATGGACCACGCCTACAACCGGCACCGCTACTGGATGAAGTGCCCGCCGCTCGAAAAACTGCCGAGCGAATACTTCAAAAGCAATATCTATCTGACCTTCCAGGACGACTGGACCGCCTTCAAGCACCGCGACGAAATGAACCCGCGGCGACTGATGTGGGCGAACGACTTTCCCCACAGCGATTCCACCTGGCCCTGGTCGCAGGAAATCCTGACCGAGCACACCAAGGACATGTCCGAGCAGGAAAAGAACTGGATCCTCCACGACAACGTCGTGGAGTGCTACAACCTGCCGGTCTGAAACGGGCGACAAACACCACAGCACCCGCCCGGCGTCCCAGGGCGGTTTGCGTTAGCGAGGCGACACCATGAGCAACGACACCAACCACACGACCTACGACATCAAGATCACCGGCGGCACCATCGTCGACGGCTCCGGGGCGCCCGGCTATCGCGGGGACGTCGCCATCAAGGACGGCAAGGTGGTGGCGCTCGGGCAGGCGCCCGGCACCGCCGCCACCACCATCGACGCCACGGACCGGATGATCACGCCGGGATTTGTGGACATCCACACCCACTACGACGCCCAGATACTCTGGGACCGCATGCTGACCATATCGCCTTGGCACGGCGTCACCACGGTGGTGCTCGGCAACTGCGGCTTTGGCGTCGCGCCGACCCGCCCCGAGCATCACAATCTCATCATCGGCACCCTGGAAAAAGTCGAAGGCATGAGCCCGGCGGCGCTCCAGGCGGGCCTCGGCGCCGACTGGCCGTTCGAGACCTTTCCCGAGTATCTGGATGCGATCGAAAAAGCCGGCACCGCCATCAACGTGGGCGTGCTGATCGGCCATACCCCCACCCGCCTCTATGTGATGGGCGAAGCAGCCACCGAGCGCGAAGCCACCGCGGACGAAATCGAGCAGATGCGCAAGATCGTCGCCGAGGCCATGGCCGCCGGCGCCATCGGCTTCGCCACCTCCAAATCCGCGACCCATGTCGGCCTCAAGGGCCGGCCGGTGCCGAGCCGGGTCGCCTCCTACGAGGAAGTCCGCAGCCTGGTGTCCACCCTGAAAGGCGGCAAGGGCATGATGCAGGCCACGGCCGGCAAGGAACTCTGGTTCGACGAGTACGAAAAGCTCGCCGAAGAGAACGACATCACCATCAGCTGGACCGCCATGCTGGCCGGCATGGTCAGCCCCGACGCGCACATCAAGCAGCAGGAGCGCACCGCCGAGCTGATCGCCAAGGGCCGCAACATCGTGCCCCAGGTGACGCCGCGGCCGCTGTGCTTCGAGTTCCAGTTCAAGGAACCCTTTCCGTTCGAAAGCCTGTCGGTGTTCAAGCCGGTCGCCGCGGCCGATGCCGAAGGCAAGAAAAAATTCTACGCCGATCCCGAATTCCGGCGCCTGGTGAAGGAAAAGATGGCGAGTGTGCGTGCCTCGTTCCGCACCTCCTGGGAAAGCTCCGTCATCTCCATGTGCGGCCGTCCGGAGTACGAGGAGCGCACCGTCGGCGAAGTCGCGCGGGAACTGGGCGTCGAAACCATCGACCTCGGCTTCGACCTGGCGCTTGCCACCAACCTGGAAGCGCGCTTCCGGATGCCGGTGGCCAACGCCGACGAAACCGTGGTGGAGGATCTGCTCAAGGATCGCAACACCGTGCTCGGCCTTTCCGACGCCGGCGCCCATGCCAGCCAGTTGTGCGATGCCTGTCTGCCCACCTATCTGCTCGGCCGCTGGGTGCGCGACAAGAAAGCCATCCCGTTCGAGGAAGCCATCCGCATGCTGACCTCGCGGCCCGCCGAAGTGTTCGGCATCAGGGACCGCGGCCTGTTGCAAGTGGGCAAACCCGCCGACGTGGTGGTGATCGATCCCGCCACGGTGAACGCGGGCGCACTGGAGCGGGTGTACGACCAACCCGCGGGGCAGGACCGGCTGATCGCGAAAGCCTTTGGCGTCGATGCGGTGATCGTCAACGGCGTGCTGCTGCGCCAGCGCGATCGCGATCTGCTGGGGGTGGGGGATGTGCTGCCGGGCCGGTTGCTGCGCCGCGGGGTGAATGCCTGAGCTCCGCGAGCCGCGGTGAACACAAGGGGTAAGTACAAGGGGTCAGCAGCCTCGACGGGCGCTACTCGATGACCGAGACCGGGATTACTTTCGTCCGATTTGGGTTTCGACGGGCATCAAGGGATGGAACTTTGAACGATTCCCTCGCCATATCCGGCCCGACGGTGTACGCGCTCACCAAACGACGCCCAATGCACGCGAATATCGGCGTCGGTGAGCCGGGTCCTTGCGCCACCACAGCCGCGCCCGCGCCGGGTTGCGCAGGGCGTCGGCGCGGTCGGCGCCGAACCAGTAGTCGAGGACGGTTGCCGGCATTGCGGAATCAGGGCGCCGGATTACTGTACTGACGGTGGATCGCTTCGATCCCGGCGATCACTGCGTCAGACAGTTTCACCCGAACGCTCGCGATATTGGCGGCGAGCTGATCCATGCGCGTCGCGCCGATGATGGTGCTGGTGACGAACTCGCGGCTGTTGACGAAGGCGAGCGCCATGGCGCCCGGGTCCAGGTCGTGCTCGCGGGCGAGCGCCACATAGGCCTCGCTGGCCGCCACCGCCTGGGGCCCGGAATAGCGCTGGAAACGGTTGAACAGGGTCAGCCGCGCGCCCTCGGGCCGCGCGCCACCGGAATACTTGCCGGTGAGCATGGCCATGGCGAGGGGCGAATAGGCCAGCAGCCCCACCTGTTCGCGCAGGGACATCTCGGCGAGACCGATCTCGAAGCTGCGATTGAGCAGGTTGTAGGGATTCTGGATGCTGGCGACGCGGACCAGATCGCGCTCCCGGGCCGCGCGCAGATATTCCATCACGCCCCAGGGCGTCTCGTTCGAGATGCCGATATGGCGTACCAGACCCTCACGGACCAGCTCGGTAAGCGCCGCCAGGGTTTCCTCGATGGAATTCAGCCCTTCCTGCTCGCGGTGACGGTAGCCGAGCTGACCGAAAAAATTGGTGGTGCGTTCGGGCCAGTGCACCTGGTACAGATCGATGTAATCGGTGCGCAGACGCTTGAGGGAATCCCGCACCGCCTCGCGAATGTGCGCGCGGCTGAGCTGCGGCCCGCCGCGCAGATGGCGCCAGTCGCCGGTGGCGTCCGAACGGCCGGACACCTTGGTGGCCAGGATCACGCGGTCGCGGCCGCCGCGTCGCGCAAACCACTCGCCGATGCATTCCTCGGTGCGGCCCTGGGTTTCGGCGCGCGGCGGCACCGGATACATTTCCGCCGCATCGACAAAGTTGACGCCCTGATCGAGCGCGTAATCGAGTTGTTGCAGGGCGTCGTCGAGACTGTTCTGCTCGCCCCAGGTCATGGTGCCCAGGCAGATCAGGCTGACGTCGAGACCGGTGTTGCCGAGCTTGCGGTATTCCATGAAGCAGATCTCCCGAATGATTTTGGTTGCAGTCTAGCAGGCCGCCAACCCGAATGACCGCAGTGCCAACCCGCCTGCCGCCAGCGCCAATGCATGGGTTACCATGAAGCCAAAGTGCCGAGGCGGTCGCCTCTGCAAACAACCGGAGGAAGCCATGAAAACCAGCGTCAAACAGCTCGTCGACAAGGCCATGAGCGAAATCGAAACCCTGAATCTGGAGCAGGCCAAAGCCGCGCTGGATGATCCGGACACCGTGATCGTCGATCTCCGCGACATCCGCGAATTGAACCGGGATGGCAAGATCCCCGGTGCCTTTCACGCGCCGCGCGGCATGCTGGAATTCTGGGTCGATCCCGACAGCGAATACCACCGCGACGTCTTCTCGTCGGGCAAGCGCTTCGTGTTCTATTGCGCCAAGGGTCACCGCTCCGCCCTCGCCACCCAGACCGTGAAAAGCATGGGACTCGATCCGGTATGCCATATCGGCGGCGGTTTCGAAGCCTGGACCCAGGCGGGACTGCCCGTGGAGCCGGTCGAGAAAAAATAACCCCCCGGGAATTTCCCATGTGCGAATTGCTGGGCATGAGCGCCAATGTGCCCACCGACATCTGCTTCAGCTTTGCCGGCCTGATGCGCCGCGGCGGCGCCACCGGCCCCCACGGCGACGGCTGGGGCATCGGGTTCTACGAGGGGCGCGGCTACCGCGCCTTTCACGATCCCGACGCCAGCGCGGAATCCGAGATCGCCCGCTTCATTCAGCATTATTCGATCAAGAGCGAAATCGTGCTGTCCCACATCCGCAAGGCCAACCGCGGCCGCGTCTGTCTCGAAAACACCCACCCGTTCGCCCGCGAACTCTGGGGGCAGACCTGGTCCTTCGCCCACAACGGACAACTGCGCGGCATCAAAAAGCGCAGGCTCGATCGCTACCAGCCGGTGGGCGCCACCGACAGCGAACACGCCTTCTGCTGGCTGCTCGATCAGGTGCGCACCGCCTTCCCGACGCGACCGCGTCAGCCGCGCGCGCTGTGGCAACTGCTGGCCGAACTCTGCGCCGATCTGGCGTCGCTCGGCGTATTCAACCTGCTGCTGTCGGATTCGAGCGCGTTCTATGCCCACTGCAGCACCCGCCTGTGCTGGCTCACCCGGCGCGCGCCCTTCGGCCGCGCCACCCTGATCGACGCGGACATGGAAATCGATTTCGCCCAGCACGCGGGGCCGGGCGATGTCGTGAGTGTCGTCGCCACCGCGCCGCTGACCCGCGACGAGATCTGGCAACCTTTTCAGCCCGGCGAGTTTCGTGTGTTTCGCGCGGGCCAAGCGGTCGCAACGATGCAACACGCGCGGGCCGCGCCATGAAACCGCCCTCCTACCGCGAGCAAATCCGGATCGGTGGCGTACCCATCACCATCCGCACCCTGCAGCCCGAGGACCGCGCCATCGAGGAAGCCTTCGTGCGCGATCTCGCGCCGGACTCGCGTTATTTTCGCTTTCACAACTCGTTGCCCGAGCTGACACCGGAGATGACCGAACGCTTCATCAACCTGGATTATCCGGATCAGATGGCGCTGGTCGCGTGCATCACCGAAGGCGCGAACGAGCGCCAGATCGGCGTGGCCCGTTATGCGCGCCCCACCAACGAGGTCGCGGCGGATCTGGGCATCGCCATCGCCGACGCCTGGCAGGGCAAAGGCCTGGGCACCGAACTGCTGCGCCGCTTGCTCGTGCTTGCCGATCAGGCGGGCATCAGCCAGCTATCCGCCGATGTGCTCTACGAAAACCACCGCATGCGCAACCTGGCGCGGGATCTGGGCTTTCACCTCGCGCCCAGCCAAACCGATCCGCGCACGGTGATTTTGTTGCGGGATGGGAAAAACTGAGCGTCCGGCGTATCCAACCCGGGCGCTGCCGATCAGCCGCCGGTTCGCGGCCCGCCGGGAAACAAACCGCAACGCCTGAATGACGTCTGGCAACACCACCCAAAAAACGGCAACAGTCCTGTTGAAAGCCCCCAACGACAAAGGGCCCATGCTCGCGCATGGACCCTTTGCCGATCTTTGTTACCAGGCGGCCTGTATCAACCGATAGTGGCCACCTGCCATTGCCAGTCGAGCACCCGCATCAGGGAAGCAGCGAGTTGTACGACGGAGGCGCGGTGTCGACACAATCATTGCCCTGGCCCTGGTCGTGGGGCACACAGGTGCGCACCGTGCCGGAGCAAGAGAGGGCACCATCGCTGGCGGTGAAGCCGATGCGATAGACACGGCCATCGCCGCGGGCGTCGCGCTCGGAGCGGATCGCCACGGTGCTGTCGGGGTTGAGTTTCGCGTCGGGCGATTTGTCACCCTTGTTCACTTTCACCACTTCGTCCTGAGTAACTGTGGTGATCGCAATGGTGACGGCGTCGCCATCGGGATCCGTCACCCCGACAATGCCCACATTGGCGAGCTTGTGGTTCGGCGGCCAGAGCTGCATGACATCGGCGGAAGCGCCTGAACACACCGGCGGATCGTTGACGTCTGCCTCCAGGGTGCACTGCGCGCTGCAACCGTCGCCATTGCTGGTATTGCCGTCATCACACTGCTCGGGGGCATTGAGCACGCCGTTGCCGCACAGGATCGGTGACAGATCAGGACCCCGCGCCATGATGTACGGCGCCCCCGTGGATCCGTCCGGGGCCACATAGGACGAGGGAATATTCGTCGAGATGACCAGCGGCAGGAAGTCCACCGGCCAACTGTCGAAGCCCTCATGGGCCGAGCAACCCCAGTTGGAGAGGTCGGCGTCGGTCAGGCCCGCGAGCGCCGGATGCACCGCGATGATATGCGACGCAGCCGGACAACCACCCTGACCCACCACGGTCAGTGCCCCGAGGTTATCAAGCACCGGCACCGGGGTGCCGGCAGTCGCATTGTAGTAATAACAGCTCAGGCCGATATAGGCGCCCGTAGTCGCCGCGGCGGCGGCGTAATTGATGCCCTGATTGATCAGGGTCACCGCTCCGGAAAGGTAACTGTGGAACACGGGATCGGTGCCGATCACGATGATGTTACCGCCGCTGACCACCGGTGACCAAACAGCCCGGTTCGCCTCGGCGGCGGCCATCGCCACAGGATTCGTACCGCAGTTGGGATCGCCCAGAATCAACGCCTGGTAGCTCGCAAACTCAGGGCCCGTAGTGGCGGCCCAGGTAGCGGCATCCACCACCACGGGTGTCAGCCCGAGCAGAGTGGCCTGCAGCGCTTCCACACTCGCCGCGCCGCCGGTTACCGTGGTATCCAGAATCAGCACCGAATTGCCATCCGGCGCCGGAATGGCCTGGCCGAGTTGCGCGCCGGTGCCCAGACAGGCACCCAGCAGCAGAGTTGCTATTCGCAATGATTTCTTGTTCATGGCTCAAACTCCGTTTTGAAATCAGAATTGGATCGATTTTTGCCTGACTTGCCTGGTGGAATTTCCACTGAACGCTTTAAGTTGTGTCGTTGCACGGCTTTTATTTGCGTCGTGGCACGACCTGGCTGGCTGTCACCTCCCTGAATGATGTCAAAGAAAGAAAACGAAATGTTCGGAACGCACGCCCGAGCCAGACCTAAAACGGTTTGCGGACCTCCTCGCAACGCGCCTGACCATGGCCCTCGCTACGGCACCGGGCGCATTCTTTTTTACTCCCGATTTGTGACACAAACCACTCCCCGGAGCATTCGATGGTGACCCATATACCCATTGCATATCCCGAAAAGTGATTCACGGCCAAACGTCAATTCAACCTGCAAATTCAGCCTCGGTGGGGAGCATAACCCGGGTGAGCCGCGCGGGACTTCATCCATTACCAGACGCGCTTGACCCACATCAATCCGGATACGCACGACAAAAGACAGGTTTAAGGATGCTCCGAATAACCACGTAATCGTCGTTCCCGCGCAGAGCTTGCCCTCGCGGGGGCGGGGCCGGGAACCCAGGAATATCAGAGTCTTCTTGATGCCCGCCTCCGCGGGCATGACGGTTGCTCAGGCATGGTAGGGTGGGTAAGCGCAGCGCACCCACCGAAAAACCACGCGCCCGGCGGCAAGCGCGGAGCCGCGATCACGGCGGATGCGCTGGCGCTTATCCGCCCTACGCATGGAGATCCCCCGCGTGGGCACGACCTATCGGCCTTTGCCCACCCTGCGATGAGTGTTTCCAACATTTGCGTCGTCTGTTGGGTTTTCACACAGCCTCCTCCGCGGGCATGACGGTTGCTCAGCGTGTCCTCAAGTCCCCACCTGACAATATCATCCAGGCGAGGAGCAACATGAACAGCGCAGCCGTCATGTTGTCTGTCCCATATCTCGGAGTGCACTCCACGAACCGGCCAATGAGAATCGCCTCGGCCCACGGCCGGGCGATGGCACGTCTCGCCGCGTTATCATGACGCCGCTTTCATCCCTGCGAATCCTTCACGCTGACCTTCACTCTGACAAAGAGGCCGTCATGAGCAGTTCCCGGACATCCACTGGCGCTTCAGCCGCGCGCGCTCACACCGTCACGCATCACCCCGAGCGACATTGCTTCGTATCCAGCCAGGGCGGCGACGAGGCGGTGCTGGATTACCGGTTGCTCGCCGATCGCGGGATCAACTTTCATCACACCCATGTCCCCGAGAGCCTGCGCGGCCAGGGCGTCGCCGAAGCGCTGGTGCGCGCGGGGCTGGCCTGGGCGCGTCAGGAAGGTTTGCGGATCGAGGCGAGCTGCTGGTACGTGCAGCGGTTTTTGCGCGCCTGAGTCAGCGCGGCCCGGCATCGGGCCGTCATTGCCCGCCAAAAATCATTACCACTCCGCGACAGCGCACTGAATATGTCCAGACCTCCCGCATCCCTGCGGCTTGACCGCCTGCTTTCCAATCTGGGCTACGGGAGCCGCAAGGAAATCGCCGCCGCGTGCCGTGCCGGCGCAATCAGCCTCAACGGCGACCCGATCCGCAACGCCGACCAGACCATCCCGCTGGATCTGGTGCGTGCGGGCGCGTTGACGCTGAACGGGGAAGCCATCGATCCGCCGGCGCCCCTGACCATCATGCTCAACAAGCCGGCGGGCCATACCTGTTCGCGCAGGGAAGCGGGCAGCCTGGTTTACGATCTGCTGCCCTACCGCTGGCGCGGCCGCAAACCCATCCTCTCCACCATCGGGCGCCTCGACAAGGACAGCACCGGCCAGCTTCTGCTGACCGATGACGGCGAGCTTCTGCACCGCATCATCCATCCGCGCACCCATGCGCCCAAGCACTACCGCGTCGAACTGAGCGATCCCTTGCGCGGGGACGAAGCCGCACGGTTCTCGACGGGTACATTTCTGCTGGAAGGCGATGACAAGCCCTTGCGACCCGCCATCTGGCGTGCCGATAGCGATCGCGGCGGCGTGATGATCCTGACCGAAGGGCGCTACCACCAGATCCGGCGCATGTTTGCGGCGCTGGGCAACCGGGTCACCGCGCTCCACCGGTTTCAGACCGGCGGGCTGGCGCTGGGTGATCTCGACGCGGGCCAATACAAAATCCTCGGCCCCGCGGAGCTGGCGTCGATTTTCACGCACTCCGCCTGACCTGTTGAAATTCTCGAACAGGGCGACCGTTGCGAATCAAATCGTGCCATTGGAAATTGCGGCGAGAAAAAGCCATGCGCGGAGGCGGGCCGCCGTGACAGGGGGAGGGGCGCCATGACGGTGCCCGGGCCCGGCGGCAATCAGGGCACTTGTCGGGCCGCGTGCCTTGCTCTCGGAATCCGCACGGTGCGGGCGGTGGTCAGCACGCGGAAAAAAAGCAATGTGGTTCGGAGGTATTACCAGCTCGCCTGGACAGTCGGGCAAGCCCCGCCCACCTGGCTCAGGACGGGCTTTGGCCCGCCCCGCGTTTCTTTGGCGTCGCACCTGCGACGGGCGCGGGCGTCAATAGGCGTTGTAGTCGACGACGACGCACTTGACGGTCAGGGCGATGATCTTGAGGTCGAGCCACAGGCTCCAGTTGTCGATGTACCAGAGATCGTGCTCCACCCGCTTTTCCATTTTCTCCAGCGTGTCGGTTTCGCCCCGGTAGCCGTTCACCTGGGCCCACCCGGTGATGCCGGGCTTGACGCGATGCCGCCACATGTAGGACTCCACCCGGGATTTGTAGTATTCGTTGTGGACGAGCGCGTGGGGGCGCGGACCGACGATCGACATGCGCCCTTGCAACACGTTGAAAAACTGCGGCAGCTCGTCGAGGCTGGTGCGGCGCAGGAAGCGCCCGACGGGCGTGACGCGCGGATCGTCCCGGCACGCCTGGTGGACTTTGTCGGGCTCCGGTTGATCGACGTACATGGTGCGGAATTTGTACACATCGAAAGCGCGGCCGCCCTCGCCGTGGCGGCTCTGCCGGAACAGCACAGGCCCCGGTGACGTGCAGCGCACGGCGAGCGCGATCGCGACGCACAGCGGCAGGATCAGCAACCCGATGACGCTCGCGAGCACCAGGTCTGCCGCGCGCTTCAATATCCGGTTCGAGCGGCTGCCGAGGGGTGTGTAGGTCAGCATTACGCCATGACCCACATCGATATCGAGCCACCGCACCGCGCGGTTGAGCCGGCGCGATTCCCGGAATTCGGGCACAAACAGGACCTCGGCGCGGGTCTCTCACAGCGCACTGACCACCTCCTCCAGCGGGTACGCCCGATTCCCGGGCACCGATACCCAGACCTCATCGATCTCGCGGCCCTCAACGGACTGCTCGCAAAGCCCGGAGCGACCACCTGCTGTCGACCATCCACACGATCATCTTCCTGATCGCCGGCAAACTCGACTTCCAGACCCTCAACCCGCATGCCGCCTAACCCACTCGAAATTCAAAAGAGCCAAAAAGGCTTTGCCTTGTAAAACAACCCTTGCATTGAGCCCTCAAAAGCTGGCCATCGCGGCACTCCAAAAATCGGAAGCCCGCACTCCGGGTAGCTCGCGTCACCAGCAGAGCCTGCGTTGTTTTCGCGAATCGCTTCCCTGCGGAGTTGTGCCGTGCTGGACAGCAACGGCATTGAAGCAAACGGCGCGGGGAGTAGACGCGACGCCCGGCATTGCCGTCAACTCCGCGGGGCGACTCCCTGGTGATCCAGACCCGGACACCGGCTTTTCCCGCCCGATCTCATGCGGTCCCCGGACCGGCGCTGCCGGCCGCGGCCAGGCGTGCGCGCCACTGTGCGTAGCACCCGAGCAAGGCACGCGCGGCGGCGATGCCGGCCAGCAGCGCGGCGAAGCGCAGTTCCCGGTGGTGGGGATATTCGCGCGCGAGTCGGTCGCGCACACCGCGCCACGCCTGCCAGGCGTCGACGTCGAGATAGCCGAGCTGTTCGAGGCGGTCGAGCTGGGCGTGCGTTGCGCTGACGGCATGGGGCTCCTTCAGCGCGGCAAGCGTGAGCGGCGCGAGGCGCTCGCCGATCACATCCTGGAGTTTGATGAAGCCGAACAGGACTTGGTCCACCGGACGTGCATGACCGCAATGCGCTTCCAGGGATTCCCAGTCCGCGGCGGGCGCGCGATCCCATTCCGCCAGGGCCGCGGCAAGCATCGCCGCGTGCTGATCGGCTTCCCACAAGGTGGCGACGAGCCGGCCCGGGCGACTCATGCCGTCACCCGTCGAACGCCCGTCTGTTCAGCCGCTGTCAGTGCGGACCGGGAATCCAGCGGGTGGCGGGCGGCCGTGTCGTTCGCTTCCCTCGCCTTCGCATTCAGTCGCATGGGATCGTAACCTGGGAATCTGGGAATGGGTCTTTCATGGTACGGAGCATTTCTCCGCCGCGCGACAACGCGACGACGCCATGGTGAGCCGGCACGGTGAGCCGGTTTGCCGTGGCGGGGAGCACCCGTACAATCGCGCCATGGACATGAACCGCTACGCCGCCCTTTTCAAGGCGCTCTCCGAGCCCGCCCGCCTGCGCATCGTGCATCTGCTCCGGCAGCGCGGCGAACTGTGCGTGTGCGATCTGGTGGATGCGCTCGAACTGCCGCAGAGCGCGGTGTCGCGTCACCTCGCCTACCTGCGCCATCACGGACTGGTGGCGGCGCGCCGCGAGGGGACCTGGATGTACTACCAGCTCGCACCCGCCACGCCTTTCGCCGAACGGCTGCTGGCCCTGCTCGGCGGCGATGTGGAGGTCATCCCCGAGCTGCGCCGCGACGCGCGCCGGCTCGCGAAAATAGCCGCCCGCAGTTGCAGTTGAGGATGCTCTGTACAACCACCCAATCGTCGTTACCGCGCAGAGCCCGCATCCGCGGTGGTGGGTGCCGCGGTGTTGATACAGATAGCCATACAGGTACAGGTACAGCTTCAGCAACACGCTCGGCGCGTACGGCGGTCGGCCCGTGGCTTTCAGCGTCGCACGACTGAACCCCAGCGACCGCTGGGTCGAGCGTCTCCACAAACCGATCAAGGAATCGACCGGATTATTCACCCGAACATAGTCATCCAATAACTCCGGAAACAGGCTCCCTTGCTGTCGGTTTTCTTCCGGGATGTAGTGCATAAATCCTCGTCAGCCGATCACCTTCGCGCTGCTCGTATCATCCTTCCCCGGGGAGGGCTTTTCACACAGCCTCGGAAGCGGGCATGACGGTTATTCAGAGCATCCCTGACGCCCCGCAATCCGCGCGTAAAGTTCGCGGTGAGCGGCGGCGATCGCCTCCCAACCGTAGCGCTCGGCCCAGTCGCGCCCCGCCCGGCGCAGGTTTGCCTCCGCGGTCGGGTCCGCGCGCAATGCCCGCAACTGAGCCAGGGCATCCGCGGGGTCGGCCGCGAACCGCACCGCCGACTCCAGACCGGGCGGTGTCTGTGGTCCCCGGTTGGTAATGACCGCCGCGCCATTCCCCAGTGCGGCCAGCAGGGTACCGCGCCGCTCCGAGGCGCCATCCGGATAATGCAGATACAGAAACCCGGTCTCCGCCAGCCGCTGCGCTGCTTCTGCGTCGCCACGGCCGAGATCCCAGCTCAAACGCGGCAGCCCGCTGGACGCTTGCCGCATCTGCTCGCAGTACGCGCGCTGCGCGGCCGGAATCGCGCCCAGCACCCGAAAGCGCAGTTCCGGCGCCGCGTCCGCCGCCAACCGGGCCAGAGCGAGAAATGACTCCAGGCCTTTTTCGGGTCGGATCAGGCCGAAATAACACACCTCATCCCGATCCCGCGGCTCACGCGCGCTCAACCAGGGAATATTGGAACCGATGGAAATGACATGACCGCGGCCCCGGCTCCAGGGATACCAGCGCCCAAAGGCTGCGCGCTCGAAGGCATTGGTGAACACCAGCGCATCGGCGCGACTGAACGCCAGTCCGGCGATCCGGCGCAGCAGGTGCGCCCGGGAGAACTCGTGCAGGGTTACCACAGTGCGACAGCGCGGTAACTGCGCCACCCAGTGGGGCATCAGCGAGCTGCCGTAGCGGGCCATCGGATATTGCACATGGACGATATCGGGCCTGAGAGCGCGCGCCTGTGCTGCCACCGCGCGGGCCGAAAGCCGGCCCTTGCGCTCGCCGCGCGCGATGGTCACGCGGACCCCGGATTCCTGCAAGGCCCCCGCCAGGCGTAGCGCATAATCCAGCACACCGCAGGGTCCACCCTGCTCGGGAGCCAGCAGAAGAATCTTCACCGGGAGAATTTTCGCGGTGCCGTTGCGCGGCGTGCGGCAGCCCTGACCACACCGCCGGGCGATCCCGTCATCACTGCATCAGCGCCCATCGCAATCCGCGCACCCTTTGGAACGGCGCCATCAGGAATGACGCTGCCGCAGACCGCAGAACAGACCCCGCACCACGGCCCGCGCGCGACCAAATTCGCCGCGCAGCAACCGCTTGCAAAAGCGCAGCGACCCGCCCACCAGGACCGCCGGCCAGGGATGCTTCGCGTAGCGAAACAGAAACCGCACCGCGGACTGATTGAAATGCCGGTCCTTCTGCCGCAGACGGCGCTGCGACGATTCCGGTGCCCGGTGCAGCACCCGGCTGCCCGGCGCAACCGCCAGCCGCCAGCCCTGCTCGCGCAGGCGATAGCACAGGTCCGTCTCCTCCCAGTAGAGAAAATACCGCTCATCCAGCAGGCCGACCTCTTCCAGCGCCCGGGTTCGCAACAGCATGCTGGCCCCGGTGAGGTAATCGAGCTCGGCGTCCGCCACCCGCGCCAGTGCGTGCGTCGACCACCCGAACCGCAAATCGACCCGTCCGCCGCCCCAGGCCAGCACCCGCTCGGGATGCGCGCGATCGCAGATCAACGACCCCACCGCGCCCACACCGGCATCGGCCTCGGCCAGTTCAACCATCGCGGTCAATGCGCCCGGGTCCGCCCGGGTATCGCTGTTGAGCAGCCAGACATAGTCGGCGTCCAGCGCCAAAGCGCGCCGGATGCCCACATTGCAGCCCCCGGCAAATCCCAGGTTCGCGCCGGTTTCCATCAGATCGATATCCGGACAGGCCTCCGCAATGCGCACCACGGAGTCGTCGCCGGACCCGTTGTCGACCATCAGAATGCGATAATTGGAATAGGTGAGCAGGCGCAACGACTCGACGCAGGCGAGGGTGTCGTCCGCGCCCCGCCAATTGAGAGTTACGATGCAAACCAGTGGTGTCATCGACGTTCCCAGCCCGCCAACCAACGCGACCGTGACACCACCGCGCGCCGCCCGTCAGCACAAACGCGGCATTTTACCGGTGCGGCGCGGCAAAAGGCAGACCAACTTGTCGCGACCAGGGAGTCCAGCCCGGCGCGTGCCTGAACAGGACCTGGGCAGACCGTCCGGAGCCGGTCAAAGACACACTGAACCCAGCGCCGGTACCGCAGCAGTTGACAATCATTGCATACGGATCATAGTGATCGGCACGATCGACACGCCGCAATAGTCATGATCACAGAAACCAACGCCGTCACCTTCCGCCAGAACCTGGGCGACATGCTCAACCGGGTTCAGTATCGCCACGACAGCATCGTCATCAACAAGGATGGCAAGCCGGTCGCCGCGCTGGTGGACGCCCGGCTGTTCGCGCGCATTCGCCGTCTGCAAGCGCATTTCGATGCTTTATCGCAGCGCATCGAGGCGGGCTTTGCCAGTACTCCCGAAGACGAGGGTCTGGCCGAAATTGACGCCGCCGTCGCCGAGGTCCGGGCGCAGAATCCGACGCGCTGAGTCGACATGGCCGCGCTGCGGGTCGTGCTGGACACCAACGTGCTGCTGTCCGGGTAGTATCTCAGTTTGGAATTATCGCGGGATCGATGGAGTGTTTTGGCGTGTCATATATTAAAAGAAATGGAAAGATAGAATTTTTATTCTAGTGCGGCATAGAATTGCTTTTTTGTTACTCCTGCCTGCCTAGCCATCGATCCAATCAAATCCTGGCTGAACGGCGCTTTTGGGCAATCAACAGTTACCTTGAGACGCTTTCCGTTTTCAGTTTTCAGTTTTAACCCAATGTTCGTGGGACGTTCCTGTTTTGGGCCGCGCCACGAAACCCAAAGTGGTAAGAATTTGCTTAACATTCTTGCAGGTGAGCGGCGGATGAGATGCGCTCATGCAAGACGATGATTCCTTTCAGGAACTAACGGAAGCCGTTCAGTGAAACGACGAAAACTATCAGGGATATTGAAGCACTTCAGCAAAAACCCGTACCAGTAGTAGCGCGCCCATAGCGACAATGGAGATCTTCGGGACAAAAGCTGATCAGCATACGCTTGATCTTCCCCCGCGAGAGCGTCAAAGACGTACTCTTGAATTTGCGCTTCAAGCCTGCCCTTAACCTCATCAAGGGTTTCACCTTGAGCCGCAAGATCAAGATCCAGACAAAATGCATGCCACTGCCCACTGCGTTTGTCAGCAATGCAGCGTAGGAAAAGCTGTCGGGGTTTCAAGTTAACTCTCCTCGGTGTCAAATAGATTGGACAAAAATTTCACATCCACTAATGACAATAACGGCAGAATTGCTCCGCCCTCAGGCGAATCTAGCACACCTCAGGTAATTATGCTAAATCCAGTATTTTCCAATCCTGAAATGAGCCTGAAGCGGAGTCGGACCGGGCGCTTCAGGACCCGGACTTCCGGGAAGGGTTGATGGCTTGAAAGAGTGCTGCCCGCGCCCTTTGCAGGCGGCGGGCAGCGGT
>CAMTUJ010000042.1:0-32976 GCA_947084925.1 uncultured Gammaproteobacteria bacterium | reverse complement strand
GAGCACCAGGCGGGCACGTCGCGGCATGGCCAACTCCTTGGCTGTCTTCACCGAACCCGGTGGAGCATAACGGAAACCGGGGAAAACGTGGTCTGTCCCCTATTTTTGTTCTAATCGTCGTTCCCGCGTAGGCGGGAACCCAGAAACCGCGGAAAACGTGGTCTGTCCCCTATTTCCCCCTGACGGTTATTCAGTACGGAAAACGTGGTCTGTCCCCTATTTCCCGCGCGTAGGCGGGAACCCAGAAACCGCGGAAAACGTGGTCTGTCCCCTATTTCTCGCGCAGAAACCGCGGAAAACGTGGTCTGTCCCCTATTTCTCGCGTTTCTGTAAAACGTGGTCTGTCCCCTATTTCCTGCTGGGGGAAAACGTGGTCTGTCCCCTATTTCCTTTCCGGAAAACGTGGTCTGTCCCCTATTTCCACTCTATTTTCCTGCAAAAAAAAACGGGGGCCGAAGCCCCCGTTCCTTGTACCAGCCACCCCTCCGGGGTGCTGATTGCAGGCCCCGAGGCCCTGCAATCAAGGCACAAGCTGACAACCGGACGGCAGGTACTTCAGATTCGTGTCGACGACCGGCTCACAGGCCCAGCTCACGATCTCGGTAGCGGGGTCTGGGACGTACACCGTCGCGGGGGGGCTATCGGAGTACGGGGTAAATGTGAAAACCATGTCAAAGACCTTGGAGGAGACCGGAGCCACGCCGCGCATGGTCATGGTGATGATGCAGTCGCCATCGTGCTCTGCACTCAAGGTGTAGCGTCCACCGGACGTATTATCGTAAGTCCCATCCGCCGGACATACGCCCTGGGCGGTGACATACTCGGTGATGGAGGTCTTGAGAGCGCCGGCCTGGGCCACCGCCTCGGCCACCTGGGAGCGGGCCACATAGTCCTGGTACAGGGGCAGGGCCACCGCGGCCAGGATGCCGATGATCGCGATCACGATCATCAGTTCGATCAGGGTAAAACCCTTTTGCTTGCTGTGTTGTCGGTGTTGCATGTTCGATCTCCTTGAAAGACCTGTGGGGTGTCGGACTGCCGCCCCGGGGACGCCGGGGGCTTGCGGGAGTTGTAAATACACGAACCGGGCCAGTTCTATTTATTCCATATAAATCAAATAGTTATCTGTATTATTTCGACCTTGCCGATGACAACGGCACGCCGGGGCTGACATTTTTCGTCAGTCGGGGCGGTTTCCGGCACCGCGGCCTGTCGCGTCGCCGCCAGGACCGCGCGGGCAGGGGCGGAAACCCGGCAAACTTACGGCTTGTCTGGACAGCGCGCGCCGGGACTCTTACCATCGCCCGCATGATGCGGCAACCAGGGCCAGCCGGCACCCGATGGAAGCGATGATTGCAGGACCCGCCCTCCCATGAACATGCGCAACCAGGTTTTGCGCGGGCTGCCCCGTCGGCTGGTGACGGACGGCCTGCTGGATGAGACGGTCGCCACCACCGCCGTCAACGACGCCAATCTCGCGAAAATTTCGCTCACCCAGCACCTCGTCGAAACCCGCCTCCTGACATCGCGGCAGGTGGCGCTGGCCACGGCCTGCGAGTTCGGGCTGCCGCTGCTGGATCTCAACGCCCTCAACCTGGCCGCCTGCCCCCACGATCTGCTCGACCACAAACTGGTCGCCAAGCACACGGCCTTGCCGCTGCGCAAGCACATGGGCCGGCTCAGCATCGCGGTCAGCGATCCCACGGATGACCGCGCGCTCAACGAGATCCGCTTCCAGGCCGGCATGACCGTTGACCTGGTGGTGGTCGAGTTCGACAAACTCCGCACGCTTGTCGCGCGCTTCCTCGATGTCCAGGACGAAGACATCGGCGCGGGGCTGGGCGGCTTCGACGACGTCCAGCTCGAGCAACTGGGGGGTGAGGTCGCCGACGAGCAGGCCCTGCTCGGCTCGGACGCCGACGACGCGCCCATCGTCCGCTTCATCAATAAGGTATTGCTCGACGCCATCCGCCGGGGCTCTTCGGATATTCACTTTGAACCCTACGAGCAGCGTTACCGGGTGCGCTTTCGCACCGACGGCATTTTGCAGGAGGTGGCCAAACCGCCGACGACGCTGGCGCCGCGGCTCGCGGCCCGCCTCAAGGTGATGGCGCGCCTCGACATCTCGGAGCGCCGCGTGCCCCAGGACGGGCGCATCAAGATCCGCATCAGCAAGACCCGCGCCATCGATTTCCGGGTGAACACCTTGCCGACCCAGTACGGCGAGAAAGTCGTGCTGCGAATCCTCGATGGCAGCGCGGCCCGCATGGGCATCGAGGCGCTGGGTTACGAACCGGACCAGCAGCAGATCTACATGGAGGCCCTGGCGCGCCCCCAGGGCATGATTCTGGTGACGGGCCCCACCGGCTCCGGCAAGACCGTCTCGCTCTACACCGGGCTCAATATCCTGAACACCTCGGAGCGCAACATTTCCACCGCCGAGGACCCGGTGGAAATCTACGTCGAGGGGGTCAACCAGGTGCAGGTGAATCCGCGCGTGGGCCTCACCTTCGCCGAATCGCTGCGCGCCTTTCTGCGCCAGGACCCCGACGTGGTGATGGTGGGTGAGATCCGCGACCTCGAGACCGCCGAGATTGCGGTGAAAGCGGCCCAGACCGGCCACCTCGTGCTCTCCACGCTGCATACCAACAGCGCGCCGGAAACCCTGACGCGGCTCGCCAACATGGGCGTGCCCGGGTTCAACATCGCCACCTCGGTGATTCTCATCATGGCGCAGCGTCTGGCGCGACGCCTGTGCAACGCCTGCAAGCAGGTGACGGATTTGCCGCACGCCGTGCTCAAGGAAGCCGGTTTCGACAGCATCGACATGCCGCTGGACCAGATCAGGGTGCATCGGGCGGTCGGTTGCGTGAAATGCCACCTGGGTTACAAGGGCCGGGTGGGTATCTACGAAGTGCTCAGGGTGACGCCGACCGTGTCGCGACTGATCATGGAGGGCGCCAACTCGATCGAGATCGGCGAAGCCGCGTGCCGCGAAGGTTTCAGAACCTTGCGCCAATCGGCATTGAAAAAGGTGGCCGAAGGTATAATCGGCCTGGAAGAAGCCAATCGGGTGACAACGGACTAATGGCCACCGCAGCGCCGCAAATCTACGTCTACAAAGGCAAGAGCCGCGACGGCAAGCCCGTCGAAGGCGAAATTTCCGGCGCCACGACCGCCATGGTGAAGGCGCAATTGCGCAAACAGGGCATCCAGCCGCGCACGGTCCGGAAAAAACCCAAGTCACTGTTCGGCGCGAAGAAGATCAAGCCCGCCGCCATCGCCACCTTTACACGTCAGTTGGCGACCATGACCAAGGCCGGGGTCCCCCTGGTACAGGCGTTCGAGATCGTCTCGGAAGGCGAAGCGAACCCGACCATGCGGGATCTGATCCAGAAAATCCATGGCGATGTCTCGTCGGGCTCCGGTTTCGCGCCGGCGCTGCGCGCGCACCCCAAGTATTTCGACAACCTGTTTTGCAGCCTGATCGAAGCCGGCGAGCAGTCCGGCACCCTGGAGACCATGCTGGCCCGGGTGGCCCTCTACAAGGAAAAAACCGAACAGCTCAAACGCAAGATCAAGAAGGCGATGACCTATCCGACGGCGGTGCTCCTGGTCGCCGTCGTGGTCACCGGCGTGCTGTTGATCAAGGTGGTGCCGGTCTTCGCCCAGACCTACGAATCCTTCGGCGGCGCGCTGCCGGCCTTTACGCAGTTGATCCTCCGCGTTTCGGAGTTCGTCCAGACCTGGTGGCTGCTGGTGGTCACGGCCGCCATCGGGACCGGCATTGCCTTTGCCCAGGCCCGTCGCCGCTCGCCCCGGTTTTCGGACCTGGTCGACAAGCTGATGCTCAGGATCCCCATCATCGGCAAGATTCTCAACGAAGCGGTGATCGCCCGCTTCGCGCGCACGCTCAGCACCACCTTCGCGGCCGGCGTGCCGCTGATCGAGGCGCTGAGCTCCGTCGCCGGCGCGGCCGGCAATGCGGTGTACCGGGACGCGGTGCTGAAAGTGCAGAGCGAGGTCGCCACGGGTATCACGCTCAGCGCGTCGCTCCGGAGCACCGGCGTATTTCCGGTGATGCTGTTGCAGCTCACCGCCATCGGCGAGGAATCCGGCTCCCTCGACGACATGCTGTCCCGCGCCGCCGATCACTACGAGGAAATGGTGGACCACTCGGTGGACAACCTGACCACCCTGCTCGAACCCATGATCATGGCGGTGCTGGGCGTGCTGGTCGGCGGGCTGCTGATCGGCATGTACCTGCCGATTTTCAACCTCGGCAACGTGCTCTAGCGTCCACGGCTCCCGGGCGCTACCGCGATTCTCGCGCTGATGCCGGCCGACCTGCCCCTGCCGGCGCTGCTCGCCGCGGCGCTGCTGTTCGGGTTGCTGGTGGGCAGCTTTCTCAACGTCGTCATCCATCGGCTGCCCGTGCAGTTGCAGCGCGCCTGGCGGCAGGAAGCCCTCACCTGGCACGACGAGCTCAACGCCGCCCCGGAACCCGCCGCCCCGGATTCGCTTGCTCCCATCACGCCGCCGGCCACTGAAACCTTCAATCTGGTGGTGCCGCGCTCCCGCTGCCCCGCCTGCGCGACGCCGATCAGCGCCCGGGACAACATCCCGGTGCTGAGCTGGCTGCTGCTGCGCGGGCGCTGTCGGCACTGTGCGGCGCCCATTGCCCTGCGCTACCCGCTGCTGGAGTTGTGCACCGGCCTGTTGACGGTCGCGGTGGTGGCGCAGTTCGGGCCCACTTTTCAGGGGCTGATGGCGCTGCTGTTGACCTGGGCGCTGATCGCCCTGGCCGGTATCGACCTGGATCACCAGTTGTTGCCGGACGTCATCACGCTGCCGCTGCTGTGGCTCGGGTTGCTGGTGAACCTGGGCGGAGTCTTTGCGGATTTGCCGAGCGCGGTGGTGGGCGCGGCCGCGGGCTACCTGGTGCTCTGGTCGGTGTACTGGCTGTTTCGCCTCGCCACCGGCCGCGAAGGCATGGGCTACGGCGACTTCAAACTGCTGGCGGCGCTGTGCGCCTGGCTGGGCTGGCAACAGTTGCCCCTGCTCCTGCTCGTCGCCTCCCTGGCCGGCGCCCTCTACGGCACCACCGCCCTGCTGATCAGGCGTCCGGCGCAGCAGGCACCCTTCGCCTTCGGCCCCTTCCTGGCGCTGGCCGGCTGGCTGGCACTGATGTGGGGCAAAGCCCTGAGCGGCTGGTACGGGATGCCGGGCTGACGCCATTCGTCAAGCTTGCGCTTCTTCCCATGGTCCCCGCCCCTCCCCGTCGTCCCCGCGCAGAGCCTGCCCCCGCGAAGGCGTGGGGCGGGGACCCAGGCACCACCGCACCCCGAGGTACCACCGTACTGGATTCCCGCCCCACGCCTTCGCGGGGGCAGGCTTTCCGCGGGAATGACGGCAGGTGTGTCGTCTCCGCACTCTACCGGGTGGATGCGCGGCGCCCATCCAACCTACACTAGCGGCCCCAAAAACGGGCGCGAACGCTATGTACATCATCGGACTCACGGGCGGTATCGGCAGCGGCAAGAGCGCGGTGGCGGAACAGTTTCGCGCGCTGGGCATTCGGGTGGTGGACGCCGATCAGGCGGCGCGCGCGGTGGTGGAGCCGGGCACGCCGGCACTGGCCGCGATCGCCGCGCACTTTGGCCCCGGGGTGATTCAGGCCGACGGCGGCCTCGACCGCGCCGCCCTGCGCCAACGGGTGTTCGACGATGCCGACGAGCGCCGCTGGCTGGAGCAACTGCTGCATCCCCGGATCGGTGCCTGGCTCAGCGCACAGCTCGATGCGGCACCCGGACCCTACGCGATCCTGGAATCCCCGCTGCTGTTCGAGAGCAGCCAGCACCGCATGATCGCCCGCGCGCTGCTGGTCGATGTCCCCGAAGCGGTGCAGGTCGCCCGCGCGGCGGCGCGGGACGGCAACAGCGCGGAGCAGATTCGCGCGATCATGGCGGCGCAGATGAGCCGCCATGATCGCCGGGAGCGCGCGGACGATTGCATCGACAACTCGGGGCCACCCGAAGCCCTGGCGGCCCAGGTGGCGGCCCTGCACCAGACCTACCTGGCCCTGGCTGCGGAATTTGCCCAACGGGCCAAGCCCGCAGAACCGAAAGAGATTGCCCAATGAGCGAAACCGCGCTGATCGTGCGCTGCCCGACCTGCCGCAAAACCGTCGCCTGGGGACCGCGCAGTCCCGAACGCCCCTTTTGTTCGGCCCGCTGCCGGCAAATCGACCTGGGCGAATGGGCGGCCGAACGCCACCGTATCCCCGCCGAACCCGTCGCGGAATGGGATGCGCTGGAGGGCGATCTCAGCCCGGAATGAGGCCGGGGTCGGCGCCGCACAGCGCCGCGATGATCCGCTCATTGGCGGCGGGAAAAGATCGCTGTGCGAGATCGCCAATGGGCACCCAGGCGATCTCCTGCCCTTCGTTGCCGACGGCGACGCCGGTGAACGCCAGCACTCGCCACACATCGAGCACCACCAGGCGGTCGGAGTAGCGGTGGTTGATCACCAGGAAGGGCTCGCTGCGATCCACCCTGATCGCCAGCTCCTCGGCCAGTTCGCGCGCCAGTGCCGCATCCGGCGTTTCGCCCGGCTCCATTTTTCCGCCCGGAAACTCCCAGAGCCCGCCCTGGTGCTTGCCGGTTGGCCGGCGCGCGATCAGGACCCGACTGCCGCTGCGGGACTGGATCACTCCCGCCACCACCCGCACCGGGGGCAACCCGATGTCAGGTGCGGTACTCGGCATTGATGCGCACGTAATCGTAGGAAAGATCCGTGGTCCAGAGCGTCTCGGCGCAGGTGCCGCGCCCGAGCTCGATACGGAGGGTGATTTCGGCGCGCGCCATGACGTCCAGCCCGGCGGCTTCCGTGTAACTGGCGGCGCGGGCGCCGCGCTCGGCAATCAGCACCTCGTCGAGCCAGACGCTGATGCGCTCGACGTCGAGCGCATCCACCCGGGCGCGACCGATGGCGGCGAGAATCCGCCCCCAGTTGGGGTCGCAGGCAAACAGGGCCGTCTTGACCAGGGGCGATTCGGCCACCGCGTAGCCCACCGCCAGACATTCGGCGCTGCTGCCGCCGCCCGCCACGACGATGGTGACAAACTTGGTGGCGCCCTCGCCGTCGCGCACCACGGCCTGCGCCAGCGCCACGCAGACTTCGGTGACGGCGTCGCCCAGCGCCGCCAGCGCCGCGCTGTCGAGCTCGGTGGCGACGGCGCCCGTCGCGGCCAGCATCAGGGCGTCATTGGTGGAAGTATCGCCATCGATGGTGATGCGGTTGAAGGATTTTGCGGCGGCGGCAATCAGCATGTTCTTCAGCAATGGCGCGCCGACCCGCGCATCCGTGGCCACGAACGCCAGCATGGTGGCCATGTCGGGCCGGATCATGCCGGCGCCCTTGGCGATCCCGGTCACCGTCAGGGTCGCGCCGCCCGCCAGCCGCACCCGGCGGCTCGCGCCCTTGGCCCGGGTGTCCGTGGTGAGAATGCCCTCCGCCGCCAGCGCCCAGCCGTTCGCGTCCAGCGCGGCAACCGCGGCCGGCAAGGCGGCGACGATGCGCTCCGCGGGCAGGGGTTCGCCGATGACGCCGGTGGAGAAGGGCAGGACCTGTGCGGTCGCGACGCCGGCGTGCGCCGCCAGCGCCGCGCACACGGCCTCGGCGCGCACCAGCCCGTCGGGGCCCAGGCCCGCGTTGGCGTTGCCGGTGTTGATCACCCAGTAGCGCGGCGCGGCCTGCGCCAGATGGTTGCGCGCCACCTGTACCGGGGCGGCGCAGAAGGCGTTGCGGGTGAACAGCCCGGCGCTGGTGGCGCCGGCGGCCAGTTCAACGACCACCAGATCGCGGCGCCCCGGTTTTTTGACGCCGGCGCTGGCGGTCCCCAGACGCAAACCCGCAATTGGATGGAGTGCCGGTAAAACGTCTTCACCCACGGCCATGATCGGCTCCCGCAACCAGTCCGGCGGTGCTCATAGCCGGCCGTGGCACTGCTTGAATTTTTTGCCGGAGCCGCACGGACAGGGCTCGTTGCGCCCCACCTTGACGTCTTCCCGCACGAAGGGTGCCGGCGCACGGCTGGGTGCGTCGGCGGGCGCTGCGTCCGGCGACGCACCCAGCAGGGCGGCGGCTTCGGCGTGCTGGAAGGCCAGCCGCTGCCGCGCTTCCTCTTCGCGCCGGCGCTGCTCCAGGGCGTTGATGTCTTCTTCGCGGCGGACCTGGAGCCGGACCAGAAAGCGCACCGTGTCGTGCTTGATGCGGGACAGCAGGTCCTGAAACATCTCGAAGGCTTCGCGCTTGTATTCCTGCTTGGGATTTTTCTGGGCGTAGGCGCGCAGCCCGATGCCCTGGCGCAGTTGATCCATGGCCGCGAGGTGCTCCTTCCAGTGATTGTCGAGCACCTGCAGCATCACCTGCTTTTCGATCACATGAATGTCGGGGCCGATCTCCGCCACCTTGGCGGCGTAGGCGGCATCGGCGGCGGCCTGAAGGCGCTCCCGCAACCCTGCTTCAACGAGCCGGTCATCCGCATCCAGCCATTGCGCCAACGGCAGCTCCAGGTTCATCTCGCGGTGCAATTCCTCTTCCAGCCCGGGGATGTTCCACTGCTCCGCGAGGCTGCCCGGCGGAATGAAGCGGTCGACCAGTTCGGTGACCACGTCCCGGTGCAGGTTCTCGATGATGTCGGTGATGTGGTCCGCGGCCAGCAGCTCGTCGCGCTGCTGGTAGACGACCTGGCGCTGGTCGTTGGCGACATCGTCGTATTCCAGCAACTGCTTGCGGATGTCGAAATTGCGGCCCTCGACCTTGCGCTGGGCTTTTTCCACCGCGTTGGTGACCATGCGATGCTCGATGGCCTCGCCCTGGTCCATGCCCAGCGCGCCCATCATGCCCTTGACCCGGTCGGTGATGAACAACCGCATCAGGTTGTCTTCCATGGCCAGATAGAACCGGCTGAGCCCGGGATCGCCCTGCCGACCGGCGCGGCCGCGCAACTGGTTGTCGATCCGTCGTGATTCGTGGCGCTCGGTGCCGAGAATGTGCAGTCCGCCCGCCGCGATCACCCGCGCATGGCGCTCTTCCCACGCGGCCTTGACGCGGGCAATCTCGTCTTCGCTGGGGTTTTCCAGCGCGGCAAGCTCGGCTTGCAGGCTGCCGCCCAGCACGATATCGGTGCCGCGGCCGGCCATGTTGGTGGCAATGGTCAAGGCCCCGGGCCGCCCGGCCTGGGCGATGATATGGGCTTCCTTTTCATGGAACTTGGCGTTCAGCACCTGGTGCTCGATGCCGCGCGCCTTGAGCTCGGCGGACAACAGCTCGGAACTCTCGATGGACGCGGTACCGACCAGCACGGGCGCGCCCTTGTCCCGGCAAGAGCCGATGTCATCCACAACGGCATTGTATTTCTCGGCCTGGGTCATGAAGATCAGGTCGTTGAGATCCTTGCGGATGACGGGCTTGTTGGGCGGAATCACCACCACTTGCAGGCCGTAGATCTGCTGGAATTCGTAGGCTTCGGTATCCGCCGTACCCGTCATCCCGGCGAGTTTGTGGTAGAGGCGAAAGTAATTCTGGAAGGTGGTTGAGGCGAGCGTCTGGCTTTCGCTCTGGATGGCGACGCCTTCCTTCGCCTCGATCGCCTGGTGCAGTCCTTCGGAGAGCCGGCGTCCGGCCATGGTGCGTCCGGTATGCTCGTCGATCAGCACCACTTCGCCGTCGCGCACGATGTATTCGACATCGCGATGAAACAGATGCCGTGCCCGCAGCGCGTTATGAACATGGTGCAGCAGCCCCAGGTTGACGGCCTGGTAGAGGCTGTCTTCCGGCGCGAGCAATCCGGCGTTGGCGAGCAAGCCTTCGATTTTTTCGTGCCCGGCTTCGGAGAGTTCCACCTGGCGGGTTTTCTCGTCCAGCGTGAAGTCGCCCGGGTTCGCGTCGCTGTGGGGACCGAGCAACTGCACCAGCTTGTCGATGCGCTGGTAGAGCGCCGAACTGTCGCGCGCCTGGCCGGAAATGATGAGCGGCGTGCGGGCCTCGTCGATCAGGATGGAGTCGACTTCATCGACGATCGCGTAGGCCTGGCCGCGCTGACTCTTGTCCTGCAGGCTCAGCGCCATGTTGTCGCGCAGGTAGTCGAAACCGAATTCGTTATTGGTGCCGTAGGTGATGTCGGCGGCGTAGGCTTCCCGCCGGCTCACCGGCAGCAAGTCTTTGCCCGAGTGTGACAGCAGGAAGGAATTGGGCTCCCCGGGGCCGGCAAAGGACTGGGTCACACCGACCGACAACCCCAGGTACCGGTACACCGGACCCATCCAGGTTGCATCGCGGCGGGCCAGATAGTCGTTCACGGTAACGATATGGACACCCTCGCCGGTGAGGCCGTTGAGGTAGGCCGGCAGGGTCGCCACCAGTGTCTTGCCTTCGCCGGTACGCATTTCCGCTATGCGACCCTGGTGCAGAACGGCGCCGCCGATCAGCTGCGCATCGAAGTGCCGCAACCCCAGCGTGCGATGGGCCGCTTCGCGCACCACCGCAAACGCCTCGGGCAACAGATCGTCCACCGTCGCGCCGTCCGCGAGACGCTGGCGAAACTCCACGGTTTTCGCCTGCAACGCCGCGTCATCGAGGTCGCTCAGACCGGCCTGGCTGTTGACCGCCCGTACCACCTTGCGCAGCGCGCGCAACGCGCGATCATTCTGGGTTCCGATAAGCTTCCTGAGTAAACCGACCACGTGGACATCCCGGGGCTTGCGTAGGGGCGAATGGCGGCAGCGCGCGAGCGCCCTGCCGAAAATGGGGCTGTATGTTATTTCACTGAATGACGCGGTGTATATAAGGTGCCGGATTCATGCTGCTGCCATCCTTGGTCACTTCGAAATGCACATGGGGGCCGCTGGCGCGACCGGTCTTGCCCATGAGCGCGACGACATCGCCTTTCTTTACCAGATCGCCAACCGCGACGCGGTTCTCGCGGTTGTGGCCGTAGCGCGTCACCAGTCCGTCGCCATGGTCGATTTCCACCATATTGCCGTAACCGCGCTCCAGACCCGCCCGGGTCACGATTCCCGCCGCGACCGCCACCACGCGCGAGCCTTCCGCGCCGGCAAAGTCCACGCCCCCGTGCCAGGCGCGCCGACCGCTGAAGGGATCGACCCGGTAGCCGTACTCGGAAGACACCCACCCGGACGCCACCGGCCGGCCGGCGACACTGCTCTGGCGATCCAGATTGCGATCCTCGATCAGTCCATTGAGCAGCGACAGCTGATGCTCGCGCTCATCGAACTGGGCGCTGATATCTCCGAACAGGCGGGTGATCTCCGCGGGCGGCACCACGGTGTCGGTCGCGTCCTCGGGACCGCCGACCGCGGGCGGGCGATCAAAGCCGAATGCCTCCCGGTCGAGCCCGGCCTGCTCGACGATGCGCTCACCCACCGCATCGAGTCGCAGCGCACGGGCCTGCAATTCGGCGAGTTTGAGCGTCATGGCCTGCAGCACACGATGGGCCTCCGCCTCGCTGGCGGCGACCTGGTCGCGCTGGCTGTCGAGCGCGCCCTGAAGCTGCTCGATCCGCAGCGCCAGGCGGGTCTGATTGGAGCCCGTGGCATTGCCCAGCGCAATGCCCACAACCAGTATGCACAGCGCGGCGAGCACCCACCGAAGCCGGCCGGAAACCAGCGCGCGCACGCGGCCACGGAAGTACGCGATGACGGTCATGCCCGAGCCCGACTCAACTCGCCAGCACCGGGCGGGAGTAGGACACGGGAACGATCTCCCCCTCGCCTTCGAAGGTGACGATCTCCCAGGCATCCGGCCGACTCAGCAGCTTGCGCAGCAGCACACTGTTGAGCGCGTGACCGGATTTTTCGGCGTCGAACTCGCCGATCAGGCCATAGCCCAGCAGATACAGGTCGCCGATGGCGTCCAGAATCTTGTGCTTGACGAATTCATCCTTGTAACGCAGCCCGTCTTCGTTCAGCACACCCGTGTCGTCGACCACGATGGCATTGTCCATGCTGCCGCCCAGCGCGAGCCCCTTGGAGCGCAGATAGCCGATTTCGTGCATGAAACCGAAGGTCCGGGCGCGGCTCACGTCCTTGACAAAAGACGTGCTGGAAAAATCGATGACCACCTTCAGGGCGTCGGTGGCGAACAGCGGATGGTCGAACGCAATGGCAAATGTCACCCGGAAGCCCTCGTAGGGGCGAAAAGTGGCTTTTTTGCCATCCTGCTCGACCGACACTTCCTTGCGGATGCGCAGGAATTTTTTGGGTCGCGCCTGCTCAACGATGCCGGCGGACTGGATCAGGAACACGAACGGCGCGGCGCTGCCGTCCATGATGGGGACTTCCGGCGCCGTGACCTCGACGATGACATTGTCGATGCCCAGCCCGGCCAGCGCGGAGAGCAGGTGCTCCACGGTGGACACGCGCACGTCGCCGCTGACCAGGGTCGTGGAGAGCGTGGTATCGCCGACGTTCTCGGCGCTGGCGCGAATTTCAACCGGCGGGTTCAGATCGGTGCGCCGGAACCAGATTCCGGTATCGGGTTCGGCGGGGAGCAGGGTGAGAAATACCTTTTGCCCGGTGTGCAGGCCCACGCCAGTCGCGCGGATCGCATTCTTGAGGGTGCGCTGCTGGATCAAACTGATGCCTTACCGGACTCCGGGGCGAGCCATGGTAGCAAACCCCGCTGTCCGGCCGCCAGCCGGGGGCGGCCGGTACCGCAACGCCTTGAATGGGAAGACATTCAGGGCGTTGCGCTGCACAGCCCCTGAGAGGGGATCAGGGGCTGTGCCCGGCGGCCGCGCATCAGTCCGCTTGGCGCCGCAGGAATGCCGGGATGTCCAGGTAGTCCAGGTCGGCGTCCTGGCGCAGGTCCAGTCTGCGCGCGGTCGCCTCGGTTATGGGGCGGCGCGTGATGGTGGGCTTTTCCAGCGCGCCGTAGTCGATGTCGCCGTTGCTGTGAACCACCTTGGCTGTGCGCGCCGGCACCACCGCCGGGCGAACTTCCTCGGGCCGTCCGAGCCCGGTGGCCACCACGGTGACGCGGATTTCGCCACCCATGTCGGGATCGATCACGGTACCCACCACCACGGTGGCGTTGTCGGAGGAGAATTCCTCGATGGTGTCGCCCACCTCGGCGAACTCGCCCAGCGACAGGTCGGGACCGGCGGTGATGTTGACCAGAATGCCGCGCGCGCCCTGCAAGTCGATGTCCTCCAGCAACGGGCTGTGGACGGCCGCCTCGGCCGCGATGCGGGCACGGTTTTCACCGGTTGCACGCCCCGAACCCATCATGGCCACGCCCATCTCCGACATCACGGTGCGCACGTCGGCGAAATCGACATTGATCATGCCGGGCCGGATGATGAGGTCCGCGATGCCCTGCACCGCGCCCAGCAGCACGTCATTGGCGGCGCGGAACGCATCCAGCAGGCTGGTGGATTTGCCCAGTACCGAGAGCAGTTTTTCGTTGGGCACCGTGATCAGGGAGTCCACCCGGTCCTTGAGCTGCCGGATGCCCTCGTCGGCGATGGTCCGGCGCTTGCTGCGCTCGAAATGAAACGGCCGCGTGACCACCGCCACGGTGAGAATGCCCAGCTCCCGGGCCACGTCGGCCACGACCGGCGCCGCTCCGGTACCGGTACCGCCACCCATGCCGGCGGTGATGAACACCATGTCGGCGCCCTGCAGCACTTCGGCGATGCGGTCGCGATCCTCGAGCGCCGCCTGGCGCCCGATTTCCGGATCGGCGCCCGCGCCCAGGCCCTTGGTGATGCCGTTGCCCAACTGCAGCAGCGTCGCGCCCTGGATGTCCCTGAGGGCCTGGGAGTCGGTATTGGCGCAGATGAATTCCACGCCCTCCACCTGGCAGGCGATCATGTGGCGTACCGCGTTGCCGCCACCGCCACCCACGCCGATGACCTTGATTTCGGCGGTTTCCGGAATACTGTCCACGATTTGAAACATGTGATTACCCCTCACTCAAGCTGGCGATTGAACGTTCATTACAGGTTGTTCTGAAACCACTGCCGGACGCGGCCGAGAAGTCCGTTACCGGCCCCTTTCTTCGGCACGTTCCGGTTTTCCTGCTGCTGTTGCAGCCCGTAAAGCAGCAACCCGACCCCAGTGGAATAGATCGGGTTGTTGACGATGTCGGCGAGACCCTGGATGTTTTGGGGCATCCCGAGCCGCACTGGCATATGAAAAATTTCCTCCGCAAGGTCCACCACGCCTTCCATCTTGGCCGTGCCTCCGGTGAGGACGATGCCGGCGGCGAGCAGATCCTCGAGCCCACTGCGCCGCAGTTCGGACTGCACCAGGGTGAACAGCTCGTCGTAGCGCGGCTCCACCACCTCGGCCAGCGCCTGACGCGACAGGCTGCGCGGGGCGCGGTCGCCCACGCTCGGCACCTTGATGGTCTCCTCGGGGCCGGCGAGCTGCGCCAGGGCGCAGGCGTACTTGATCTTGAGTTCCTCGGCATGCGCGGTGGGCGTGCGCAGCGCCATGGCGATGTCGTTGGTGACCTGATCGCCGGCGATGGGAATCACGCCGGTGTGGCGGATGGCGCCTTCGGTGAACACGGCGATGTCGGTGGTGCCTCCGCCGATGTCCACCAGACAGACGCCGAGCTGCTTCTCGTCCTCGGTGAGCACGGCGTAGCTCGATGCCAGTTGTTCGAGAATGATGTCGTCCACTTCCAGTCCGCAGCGCCGGATGCACTTCTTGATGTTCTGGGCGGCGTTGGCGGCGCAGGTCACCAGGTGCACCTTGGCCTCCAAGCGCACCCCCGACATGCCCAGCGGCTCGCGCACGCCTTCCTGGTTGTCGATGATGAATTCCTGCGGCAGCACATGGAGGATCTCCTGATCCGCCGGGATGGCCACCGCGCGCGCCGCGTCGATCACGCGATCGATGTCGGTCTGGTGCACCTCGCGGTCGCGGATGGCGACGATGCCGTGGGAGTTGAGGCTGCGAATATGGCTGCCCGCGATGCCGGCGTAGACCGAGTGGATCTGACAACCCGCCATCAATTCGACTTCCTCGATGGCGCGCTGGATCGCGTGCACCGTGGATTCGATGTTGACCACCACGCCCTTCTTGATCCCGGAGGACGGATGCATGCCCGTCCCGACGATTTCGAGCTGTCCGTTGGGGCCCGCAACGCCAATGATCGCCACCACCTTGGAAGTGCCAATATCCAGTCCGACGATCATCTGTTCGCCGCTAATGCCTGCCATACCCTCTCCCCATACAAAGTTCTCGCTTCAGCCGGCGTGGGCGGTGGCGGGTGCCGCGCGCCAGCGCACCGCGACACCGTTGCGGTAGCGCGCGTCGACGCGCGCCACTTCGTCCCGCCGCGCCGCCAGGCCCTTGCGCCACAACACCAGAAAACGTTCCAGACGCGCATCCGTATCAACGCGTCCCAGGATCAATTCGGTACCGCCGGCGATCCGCAGACCGAGTCCTTCGTCGTCCCGGACGAATCGCTCGATGCGCAGACCCGCGCCGGCCAGACGCGCCGCGGTGGCACGGTAGGCGGCCATCACATCCGTCTCGGAATCTTCCGGGCCAACCAGCTCGGGCAGCTCCCTGAAGTCATCCGCCGATACGCCGGGCAACACTTCACCGCGGCTATTGAGGAATTCACCGGCGCGCCAGCGCGCGATCGGCGCTTCCTCATCGATATGGAGATAGAGGCCGTTGGGCCATTCGCGCCGCGCGTGCACGCGGGCAATCCAGGGGTGTTCTTCCAGACCGCGCTGCAGCGCGCGCATGTCCAGGGTCAGGAAGCCGCCGTCGAGGTGGTGGCTGACCAGGTCCTCGATTTCGGCGCGGCGCAGGTGGCGGATGTCGCCATCGACGGCAACCACGCGCAGGGGTGCGTCCAGATAGCGATACAACACCACGCCCGCCGCCGCCAGCACCGTCAACGCCGCCGTCAGCACCAGCGCAAAACCGGCCACCCGCAGCAGGCGCCCGGTATCGACGCGCCGTTCCCGCTCGCGCGGACGCGCACCCTGAAAGCGCCGCGCCGCGCTCATGGCGCCGCCTCCCTGCCGTCGCCACAGGTCGCGGCGGCGAGAATCTCCAGCACCAGCTCGGAAAACGACAGCCCGGCGGCGGCGGCGGCCATGGGCACCAGGCTGTGGTCGGTCATGCCGGGAACCGCGTTGACTTCCAGCAGGCACCAGCGGCCGTCGGCATCGGCCATCACATCGACCCGCCCCCAGCCGCGCGCGTCCAGGCTGGCAAAGGCGCGCAGCGCCAGTAGCTGGAGTTCCGCTTCCCGCTCCGCGGACAGTCCGCAGGGACACAGGTAACGGGTGTCGTCGCGCAGGTACTTGGCTTCGTAGTCGTAGAATTCGCGCGCGGTCTCCAGGCGGATCACCGGCAGCGCGCGGTCGCCGAGAATCGCGACCGTGTACTCGGCGCCGGCGATCCAGGACTCCGCGATCACGCAGGCGTCATAGGCGTGCGCGGCGCGCCACGCCTGCTCCAGTTCCGCCGCGCCGCGCGCGCGCCATGCCGAGACTGGAGCCTTCGTGCGCCGGCTTGACCATCACGTCGCCGCCGAGCTCGGCGAGTACCGCCACCCAGTCGCAGGCGGCATCCAGCACCGCAAAGCGCGCGGTAGGCAATCCGGCGCCCTGCCACAACTGCTTGCAGCGCAGCTTGTCCATGGCGAGCGCCGCCGCCTTGACGCCGCTGCCGGTGTAGGGAATCCCCAGCCATTCGAGCGCGCCCTGGACGCTGCCATCCTCGCCGCCGCGCCCGTGGAGCGCGATGAAGACCCGGTCGGGCCGGGTGGCGAGCAACTGTTGCAGCAGATCGGCGCCGGCGTCGATTCCGTAGGCATCGACACCCGCCTCCAGCAGCCCGCGCAGCACCGCGGCGCCGCTCTTGAGAGACACCTCGCGCTCGGCGGAGCGCCCGCCGTGGAGCACCGCCACGCGCCCGAAACGGCGCGGATCCACGCGCACCGCGGCCATCAGCCCAGCCCCCCTTCCGCCAGCAGGCGACTGAGGCGGCTGACGTTGCCCGCGCCCTGGGTGATCACGATGTCGCCGGGCCGCACCAGGTTGCGCAGCAAGTCCGGCACCGCTTCGATGCTGTCGGCGTAGACGGGATCGAGCACACCGCGCAGACGGATGCTGCGGCACAGGCTGCGGCTGTCGGCGCCGGGAATCCCGTCCTCGCCGGCGGCATAGACCGGCAGCAGCACCAGCAGATCGCAGCCGGACAGCACCTGCACGAAATCTTCGTAGAGATCCCGGGTGCGGCTGTAGCGGTGGGGCTGAAAAATCATCACCAGGCGCCGGTCCGGCCAGCCGTCGCGCACCGCGCGCTGGGTCGCCGCCACCTCGGCGGGATGGTGGCCGTAGTCGTCCACCAGCAGGGCGGTGCCGGCGCCGACTGGATACTCGCCCTGGATCTCGAAGCGGCGACCGACGCCCTGAAACCCGCCGAGTCCGGTCAGGATGGCGCTGTCGGAAACCCCCTCATCCGTCGCGATGGCAATGGCGGCCGCCGCGTTCAGCACATTGTGGGCACCGGGGATGTTGAGCTCGATCGCGAGCGGCTCGCGACCAGGTCGATGCAGTGAAAAGCGGGTGCGGGACGCGGCGAAAACGACATCCGCGGCCCGGAAATCCGCGTCTTCGGCAAACCCGTAGGTGAGCACCGGGCGCGCCACCTGGGGCAGCAGTTCGCGCACCGTGGGGTCGTCGACACAGAGCACCGCGAGGCCGTAAAACGGCAGGTTGTGCAGAAACTCGACGAACGTGCGCTTGAGTTTGGCGACCTCGAAATCATAGGTCGCCATGTGGTCCTGATCGATATTGGTGACCACCGCCACCATGGGCTGCAAGTGCAGGAAGGACGCATCGCTCTCGTCGGCCTCCGCCACCAGATAGCGGCTTTCGCCGAGCCCCGCGTTGGCGCCGGCGCTGTTTACCCGACCGCCGATGACGAAGGTCGGGTTGCGTCCCGCCGCCGCCAGAATCGCCACGATCAGGCTGGTGGTGGTGGTCTTGCCGTGGGTGCCGGCGACCGCGATGCCGTGCCGGTAGCGCATCAGTTCGGCGAGCATTTCGGCGCGCTGCACGATGGGAATGCGCGCGTCCCGCGCCGCGACCAGTTCGGGGTTGGACGCCGTCACCGCCGCCGACTGCACCACGACGTCGGCACCCTCCACCTGGGCGCTGTGGTGGCCGATCCAGACTTCGGCGCCCAGCTCCCGCAGGCGCAGCACATTGGCGCTTTCCGCCAGATCCGATCCGGAAATCCGATAGCCCTGATTCAGCAGCACCTCGGCGATGCCGCTCATGCCGGCCCCGCCGATGCCGACGAAGTGGATGCGGCGAATGCGGCGCATCTCGGGTACCTGGAAGGCTCCGCTCATCGCGCCACCTCCAGACAGACCGCGGCCACCGCCTGGGCAGCGTCCGGCAGCGCCAGACCACGGGCCTGAGTGGCCATGGCGGCGCGCCGCGGCGTATCGGTACTCAGCTCGGCAACCGCCGCCGCCAACTGCGCGCTGTCGAGTGTCGCTTCGCGGAACAGCAGCGCCGCTCCGCCTTGCACCAGCCAGCGGGCATTGTGGTACTGATGGTCGTCGATGGCGTGGGGATAGGGCACCAGAACGGCGGGCAATCCCGCCGCGGCAAGCTCGGAGACGGTGAGTGCCCCGGCGCGACAGATCGCAAAATCCGCCCAAGCGTAGGCTTCCGCCATGTCGGCGATAAAGGGCATCACTTCGGCCTCGACCCCGGCTTCGGCGTACGCGGCCCGGGTCGCCGCGAGATGCGCCTCACCACACTGGTGGCGCACCACGGGGCGCGCCGCCGCGGGCAGCAGTGCGAGGGCGGCGGGTACCCGCGTATTCAGGGCGCGCGCACCCAGACTGCCGCCCAGTACCAGCAGGCGCGCGGGGCCCGAATGCGCCCGGTCCACCGGAGTCGCGGCCAGCGCGGTGATGGCCGCGCGCACCGGGTTGCCACACTGCCGCGTGCCGGGCAGAACGTCCGGAAATGCGCTCAACACCCGGGTCGCGAACCGCGCCAGCAGACGGTTGGTGGTACCGGCAATCGCATTCTGTTCATGAATGACGAGGGGAATCCTCAATACCCGCGCGGCAATCCCGCCCGGACCTGCCGCAAACCCGCCAAACCCGAGCACCACCTGGGGCCGCAGCCGGCGCACGGCCGCGAATGCCTGTACACCGGCGGCGGCCAGACTCAGCACCGCGCGCAGCCGCGCCCGGATACCCACACCCCGCAACCCCGCGACCTTGAGAAAATGGATCGGGTAACCGTGTTCCGGCACCAGCCGCGCCTCGATGCCGCGACGTGTACCCAGCCAGTTCACCTCGCAGCCGCGCGCGCGCAGCGCATCCGCCACCGCGAGGGCGGGAAACACATGGCCACCGGTACCGCCTGCCATGATCAACACCCGCTTAGCCTCCACTGCGTTCACGGCGCACCTGCCGCGCCACTTCGGCACGCTGCTCCATCTCGGCGCTGATGCGCAGCACCAGGGCCACCATGGCACTGGACGCCAGCAGACTGCTGCCGCCATAGCTCACCAGCGGCAGGGTGAGCCCCTTGGTAGGGAGCAACCCGGACGTGACGCCGATATTGATGAAAGCCTGGCCCGCCAGCAGAATCCCGACGCCAAACGAAATATAGGTTGCAAACCAGTCCTGCCGTTGCATCGCGCTACGGGCGCAAACGAAGCAGCGCGCTACCAGCAGGGAAAACGCCAGTACCACCACCACCACGCCGAGCCAGCCGAACTCCTCCGCGAAGATCGCGAAGATGAAATCGGTGTGGGCTTCGGGCAGATACAGCGCCTTCTGCACGCTGTTGCCCAGCCCCACGCCGAACCAGCCGCCGCGCCCGAACGCGATCAACGACTGGATCAACTGGTAGCCGCTGTCGTACTGGTCCGCCCAGGGATCGAGATACGCCACCAGGCGTTGTGCCCGATAGGGCGACAGCAGCACGAGCCCCGCCAGCGCGGCCACGCCGGCGGAAATCAGCAGGAAGAACTGCCACAGCCGCACGCCGGCGAGAAACAGCATCGTCACGACGGTCGCCGCGATCACGACGATCGAACCCAGGTCGGGTTGCAACAGCATCAACACGGCCAACACGCAGACAATGGCCAGGGGTTTCGCAAAATCCCGCCACTCCTCGCGCAGGTGTAACTGCCGGCGTTGCAGGTAGGCGGCGGTGAACACCACCATGGCGAGCTTGGCGAACTCGCCCACTTGCAGGGAAAACGGCCCCAGGGCCAGCCAGCGTCGGCTGCCGTTGACTTCGCGGCCAATGCCGGGAATCAGCACCACCACCAGCAACAGCAGTGCGACGATCAACAAGGTCGCGCTCTGGGCATACCACCACGCCAACGGAATCCGCAGCACCACCACGGCCAGTGCGCCCGACAGGCTCAGGTACAACAGGTGCCGCTTGGCAAAATAAAGCGCGTCGCCGTGTCCCGTGGCCAACCCTATCGACGCCGACGCAACCATCACCAGCCCCAACGACAGCAGCGCCAGTGCGCTGCCGGCGAGCCAGCGATCGAGATCACGGGTGGACGGGGAAGACCCCACGGGAAGCCATCGATCCAGGCGTTGGAGCAACTGCGTTTTCGACGCGGCCGCCTCGCCGCGAACTCCGGGCGCAGCCGTGTTCATGGCAGCGCCCGTGCGGCACGCGCGAACTGCTCGCCGCGATCGGCGTAGTTCGCAAACATGTCGAAGCTGGCGCAGGCGGGCGACAGCAGCACACAGTCGCCCGGACGGGCCGCTGCGCGCGCCGCGGCAACGGCCGCCGCCATCGACGCCACCCGCGCCACCGGCACGCGCCCGGCGATGGCCGTCTCGATCTGGCCGGCGTCTTCTCCCAGCAGCAACGCCTTGCGCACCCGCCCGGGGAGTGCCGCCGCCAACGCCACGAAGGTCTGGCCCTTGCCCTGCCCGCCGGCGATCCAGACCAGGTTGGGCGCCGGGCCGGCAAGGCCTTCAATGGCGGCCACGGCGGCGCCGACATTGGTCGCCTTGGAGTCGTCGATCCAGGTCACACCGTCGCGCTCAAGTACCCGCTGACAACGGTGCGGCAGTCCGGTGAAGCGGCGCAGCGCCGCAAGCATCGAGGTCATCGGCAGCCCGGCGGCGTGCCCGAGCGCCAGCGCGGCAAGCGCGTTCGCGATATTGTGGCGGCCCTTGAGGCCGACCGCGTCGCTCGGCAGCAGCGATGTCGGCCCAAAGGCGAGCCATTCGCGGCCACCGTCCATCACCAGCCCGAAGCCGTCGCCGGGCGGCCGGCCAAGTCCGAAACTCGAGCGCGCTGCGCCAATGGCGTCCGGGGGCTCCGTCTGCGGATCATCGCGATTGCAGACGACGTGCCGCGCGCCGCTGAAAATGCGCTGTTTGGCGCCGCGGTACGCCGCCAGATCGGGGTAACGATCCAGATGATCCGGACTGATGTTGAGCACCGCGGCGACCGCGGCGCCCAGTACCCGCGTGGTTTCGAGCTGAAAGCTGGAGAGCTCCAGCACATAGAGCTGGATCGCGTCGTCCAGCAAATCCAGCGCCGGGGTACCCAGATTGCCGCCAACGGCGACCCGCGTGCCCGCCGCGACCGCCATGGCACCCACCAATTCGGTCACCGTGCTTTTGCCGTTCGAGCCGGTGATGGCGATGATCGGCGCCTGCGCCGCGCGGGCGAACAGCTCGATGTCGCCGATGATCTCGACGCCCGCGGCCGCCGCGGCGGCGAGCGCCGGTTCCGCCAGCGCGAGCCCGGGGCTCAGGATGATGCGGGTGGCACGGGCGAGAAGCCCGGCGTCCAGATCGCCGAGGAATACCGGCACCTGCGGACATTCGGTCGCCAGCGCCGCCAGGCCCGGCGGCGCGGCGCGGGTATCCACCACGGCGAAAATCTCGCCGCGCGCGGCCAGATGGCGCGCCACCGACAGCCCGGTGGCGCCGAGTCCGGCCACCACGGTGCGCTGATCATTGGCGGGCAAGGCTCGGGTCATGGCGGCGTCAACGCAGCTTCAACGTGGCCAGACCGACCAGCACCAGAATCAGGGTGATGATCCAGAAGCGGACGATCACCCGCGGCTCGGGCCAGCCCTTGAGTTCGAAATGATGGTGAATCGGCGCCATGCGGAAGATGCGCTTGCCGGTGAGCTTGTAGGACGCCACCTGGAGGATGACCGACACCGTCTCCAGCACAAAGATGCCGCCCATGATGAACAGCACGATTTCGTGCCGCACGATCACCGCGATCACGCCGAGCGCGGCGCCCAGTGCCAGCGCGCCCACGTCGCCCATGAAGATCTGCGCCGGATAGGTGTTGAACCACAGAAAGCCGAGCCCGGCGCCCGCCAGCGCGGCGCAAAACACCACCAGTTCGCCGGCACCGAGAATGAAGGGGACGTGCAGATACTGGGAAAACTCCGCGTGCCCGACCAGGTAGGCAAACAGTCCCAGCGCGCCGCCGACCAGCACCGTCGGCATGATCGCCAGGCCATCGAGGCCGTCGGTGAGATTGACCGCGTTGCTGGTGCCCACGATCACGAAGTAGGTGAGCAGGATGTAGCCCCAGCCCATATCCCAGCTCACCTGCTTGAAGAAGGGCACGATCAGTTGGGTCGCCGCCGGGGACTGCGCGCTGTAATAAAGAAACAGCGCCGCCGCCAGGCCGGCCAGTGACTGCCAGAGATATTTCCAGCGCGCCGGCAGTCCGCGCGAGTTGCGCGCCACTACCTTGCGATAGTCGTCCACCCAGCCGATGGCGCCAAAGGCGAAGGTCACCAGCAGCACGGTCCAGACATAACGGTTGGCGAGATCGGACCACAGCAGGGCACTGGCGATAATTGCCAGCAGGATCAGCGCGCCGCCCATGGTGGGGGTGCCGGATTTGCTCAGGTGGGACTGCGGCCCGTCGCTGCGCACCGCCTGACCGATCTGCAGGGCATTGAGGCGCCGGATCACGCCCGGACCCAGCAGCAGCGAGATGCCAAGCGCCGTGAGCGCACCCAAGATGGCGCGCAGCGTAAGGTAGTGAAACACGCCAAAACCGCGGTAATACTGGGCCAGATAATCACTTAACCAGAGCAGCACCGGCTTCCTCCCCCGCGTCGAGTTGACGCGCGACGTCTTCCATCCCGGCCGAACGCGAGCCCTTGACGAGCACCGTGGTGTCGGGGGCAAGGAGGTCGACCAGCGTCTGCGTCAGTGTGGTTTTGTCCGGGAAAGCACGGCCGCCCGCGCCAAAGGCCGCCGCCGCCAGTGCGCTCAGCGGACCGCAGGCGTAGAGCGCATCGATGCCCTGGGCCGCGGCGTAAGCGCCCACTTCGCGATGCAGGACCGCGGCGTCCGGGCCCAGTTCCGCCATGTCGCCCAGCACCAGCAGGCGGCGCCCCGGAAAACTCGCGAGCGCATCCACGGCCGCCTTCACCGAACCGGGATTGGCGTTGTAGCTGTCGTCGATCACCCGGCTGCCGTTGCGCCCGCGGCGGGCCTGCATGCGGCCGGGCGCCGGCAGCACCGCCCGCAATCCCGCCGCCATGGCCTCCAGGCTGGCGCCGACCGCGAGCGCGCAAGTGGCGGCGGCAAGCGCATTGGCGACATTGTGACGACCGGCGACCTGTAATCGGATCGCGGTCTCGCCCAGCGGGGTGCGCAGCGTGAAGCTGGCGCGGCCCTCGGCGTCGATCGCGATGGCCGTCGCACCGACATCGGCGTCCGCCCGTGTGAGGCTGAACGTCAGCACTTCGAGGCAGGGCAGATTGGCGCGCCAGTCGGCCAGCCAGCGGGACTCCAGGTCGAGATTGAGCACGGCGGTGCCTTTGGCGCCCAGCGCGGCGTAGATCTCGCCCTTGGCGGCGGCCACCCCGGCCAGGGAACCGAAGCCGGCGACATGGGCGGGCAGCACATTGGTGATCAGCGCCACGGTCGGGCGCGCGATGCCGCACATCCAGGCGATTTCACCGGCGGCGCTCGCGCCCATTTCCAGCACCGCGAAGCGATGCTCCGGCTCGCAGCCGAGCAGGGTGAGCGGCAACCCGATGTGGTTGTTGAGGTTGCCACGCGTTGCCAGCACTGGTCCCAGGCCGCGCAGAATGGCCGCGGTCATCTCCTTGACGGTGGTCTTGCCGCTGCTGCCGGTGATGGCGATCACCGGGCCGTCGAACTGGTCGCGCGCCAGGGATGCGAGCTGCCCCAGGGCTGCGCCGGTATCGGGCACGATCCATTGCGGGAGTTTGAGGCGCTTGTCGGCTCGCATCACCACCAGCCCGCAGGCCTGTGCGGCCGCCTCGGCGAGAAACTGATGCGCGTCGAAGCGCTCGCCGCGCAATGCCACGAACAACTCGCCCCCGCGCAACTGGCGGGTGTCGGTGGCGACGCGCTGGAAGCGGCAATCGGGATACATGAGGGTACCGCCGAACGCGGCGGCGGCTTCCGACAGGGTCAGCGGACGCACGGTCATGACCGATCCTCCCGCGCGGCGAGCGCGCGCCGCGCTTCGGCGGCGTCGTCGCAGGGCCAGCGCACGCCGGCGATTTCCTGCCAGGTTTCGTGGCCCTTGCCGGCGAGCAGGACGATATCGGCGGGGCTGGCGTCGGCGATGGCCCGCGCGATGGCTGCCCTGCGCTCGGGGATCACCAGCAGACGGTCGCGTTGATTGGCGGCAACGCCGCTCAGAATCTCGGCAATGATGGCGTCGGGAGCTTCGCCGCGCGGATTGTCGCTGGTCACCACCACCCGGTCCGCGCCGGCCACCGCGATCGCACCCATGCCGGGGCGCTTGCCGCGATCGCGTTCGCCGCCGCAGCCGAACACACACCACAGCCGCCCGCCGGCGACGCTTTCGCGCAGCGCGGCCAGTACCTGTTCGAGTGCGTCGGGCGTGTGCGCATAATCGACCACCACCCGCGGACCTGCGGCGCCGCCGACCGATTGCATGCGTCCGGGCGCGGCCCGCAGTTGCGGAACGGCCGCCAGCACGGCGGCCAGCGCGAAACCCTGGGCACAGGCCGCGCCGATCACCGCCAGCAGGTTGGCAAGGTTAAAGCGACCGGGCAGCCCGCTGACCAGGGTGCCCTCGCCCCAGGGCGTAACCGCCCGGGCGCGCACGCCTGCCGCGCTGAACTCCGCGTCGATTGCGCGGATCGCGGCGGCGCCGCCCCGCGCGGAATAGCCGTGGCCGACGACCCCGTCTGGCAATGCGCCGAGCAGTTCGGCACCGACCGGATCATCCAGATTGATCACGGCATTCGCCAATCCGGGCTGCCGGAACAGTCGCGCCTTGGCCGCGCGATAGGCCGCCAGGTCGCCGTGGTAGTCGAGATGATCCCGGCTCAGATTGGTGAACACGGCGGTGTGCACGGGCACCGCCGCCACCCGCTGCTGAGCCAGGCTGTGGGACGAGACTTCCATGGCCACCCGGCGTACGCCCTGGTCGCGGAAGTCCGCCAGCAGGCGCTGGGTGGCAATCGCGTCCGGAGTGGTCAGGCCGGTATCGGCCAGCGCAATGGGGCCACCCACCACACCCGCGCCCAGGGTTCCGATGACGCCGGCCGGCGCTTCCAGCAGTGCGAACAGTTGCGCCAGCAATTGGGTACAGGTGGTCTTGCCGTTGGTGCCGGTGACGCCCGTGATGGTCAGCGCCGCGCCGGGATCACCGTAAAAACGCCCGGCGATGGCGCTGACCCGAGCCCCCAGCCCCGTCACCGGGATGACCGGGATGCGGAGCGACGCCAGCGCGGCGGCGTACGCGGACAGACCAGCCGCTTCGGCGAACACGGCAACCGCGCCGGCGCCGGCCGCCGCGACCATGAAATCACGTCCATCCTGGCGAATCCCGGGCAGGGCGAGAAAGAGATCGCCGGCCGCGATGCCGCGGCTGTCGAGGGCGATCCCATGGATCCGGAGCTCGGCCCAAGCCGCCGCCACCCCATCGGCCAGCAGATCAGCGAGCCGGACAGTGGCGTCATTGCGCTGCACGGCCATCACCCGGCGCCCCTCCGGGTCGACGCGACAGCCGTGGTGGTCACGTCCACGACGGCGCCGGGTTGGGGTAGAGACGGGGTGGGCGGCTGTATCGCCAGCAGGCGCAGCGCGGCAGAGGTCACCCGGGAGAACACCGGCGCCGCCACCACACCGCCGAAGTAACCACCCACTTGCGGGTCGTCGACCACGACCACCGTAACCAGCTCGGGGTTGTCCGCCGGGGCCATGCCAGCGAACAGCGATATGTAGCGGTGCTCTTGATAGCCGCCCACCCCGACTTTGTGGCTGGTCCCGGTCTTGCCGGCGGACGCGTAGACAGGAATTGCCGCTTTCTTTCCGGTGCCGCTCTCTACCACGGCTTTCAGCATGGTGCGCACCTGCCCGGCGACCGCGGCGCTGATGACCCGCTGCCCCTCGGCGGGCGGAGTGCCGGGTTCCTGGCGCAACAGCGTCACGGAGCGGCGCACGCCGGTGTTGGCGAGCACGGCGTAGGCGCGTGCTACCTGTAGCGGTGTCACCGTCAGGCCGTAGCCGAAGGAAAGGGACGCATGCTCGACCGTCGCCCACTTGTGCTTGCTGGGCAGGTTGCCCGCGTTCTCGCCGGGGAAACCCGTATCCAGCCCCTGGCCCAGACCCACCCGCTCGAACACGCCGCGAATCTGGTCGGTTTCGAGCGTCATGGCGACCTTGGTGGTGCCCACCTGGCTGGATTTGACCAGCACGCCAGTCAGATCGAGGAGACCGTAACTGTGGGGATCTCGATAGGTCTTGGGCCCGAAACGAACCCAGCCAGGGGTGGTATCGATCGGCGTGTCCGGCCGGTAACGACCACTTTCGAGTGCCGCTACCATGGTGAAGGGTTTCATCACCGAGCCCGGCTCCACCAGATCGGTGATGGCGCGGTTGCGCTGGGCATGACTGTCCGCTTGCCCGCGCGCATTGGGATTGAACGATGGCTGGCTGACCATGGCGAGGACTTCCCCGGTACGGGCGTCGAGCATGACCACGGACCCGGCCGCGGCCCGATGCGCTTCCAGCGCCATGCGCAACTCGCGATACGCCACGTATTGCAGACGCAGGTCGATGGAGAGCACCAGGTCATTGCCGGGTTTTTCGCTGCGGATCAGCTCCAGCTCCTTGATCACCTGGGTGTTGCGGTCCTGGAGGACACGGCGTTCGCCGGGCACTCCGGCAAGCCACTGGTCGTAGGCCAGTTCGAGCCCTTCCTGCCCCTTGTCGTCAACATTGGTAAAGCCAACCAACTGCGCGGTGACTTCTCCCGCGGGGTAGTAGCGCTTGTATTCGTCGCGACCGTAGACGCCCTTGAGGTTCAGATCGAGGATCGGTTTCGCCTCGGCGGGCGTGAGCCGCCGCGCCAGAAACATGAATTCGCGTTTGGCGTTGTCATTGAGGCGCGCCCGTAACGTCGCCAGCGGCACGCCGAGCCGCCGGGCCAGGGACTCAAGGCTCTTGCCGCCATCCAGAAGTTCCTTGGGATTGGCCCACAGCGTTACCACCGGCGTGCTGACCGCCAGCGGCTCGCCGTTGCGATCCGTGATCAGTCCCCGGTAGGCCGGAACCGGCCGGACCCGCAGCGTGCGGGCATCACCCTGCAACTGAAGAAAGCGGGCGCCCTTCTCCCCACGCTCGAATACTTGCAGCCCCGCGGTGTGCCACAACGCCATTACCGGAAACGAACCCAAGGCCACCACCACGCAGAGGTAACGCCAGCGGTCGATGATGCGCTGATGCGTCGCCCGGCGTGTCACGGCTGCACCATGATGATTTCCTGCAACGCAGGCGCGCGCAGGCCATATTGCTCGGCGGCGAGTTTTTCGATCCGCCCCGGGGACGCCAGGGTGCTGCGCTCCAGAAGATAACGGCCCCAATCGACCTGCAACTGGTGCTCGGTACGCTGATGCTTCGCCAACTGCATGTAGATCCGCCGACAATCCTGGCTTACCAGCACCGCGGCCAATGCGGTGGCCAGCACCAGCAACCACAGCACTACCGCAACCGCGCGCGTCACGCCAGCTTCTCCGCTACCCGCATCACCGCGCTGCGCGCGCGCGGATTGGCCGCGACCTCGGCGGCCGAGGCACGGATCGCGCGCCCCAATGCGCGCAGGCGGCGCGGCAGATGCGCCTCTTCGACGGGCAGTCCACGCGGCACGCGGGGGTGCTCCGTATCGCGGATAAAGCGTTTCACCATGCGGTCTTCAAGGGAGTGAAAGCTGATCACCACCAGACGTCCACCGACCACCAGCACGTCGAGCACCTGATCGAGCGCCGCGCGCAAGGCGGCGAGTTCGCCATTGATGTGGATCCGGATCGCCTGAAACGACTGGGTCGCCGGGTGACGACCGGGCTGCCACGCGGGATGCGCCTCCGCGATGACCTTGGCGAGCTGCACGGTGCGCAGCAGCGGCTCCTGCGTCCGGGCGCGAACGATGGCGCGCGCGATGCGCCGCGCGTAACGCTCCTCGCCGTATTCCTGCAAAACACGGGTGATTTCGGTCTCGCCCGCCACCGCCAGCCAGGCGGCCGCGCTCTGTCCCTGCTCGGGATTCATGCGCATGTCCAGGGCGCCGTCGCGGAGAAAGCTGAAACCCCGCGCCGCATCGTCCAGTTGCGGCGACGACACCCCCAGATCGAGGAGCAGGCCGGTCACCCGCACCGGCACCGCCCGCGCGGCCAGGTGCGGCAGCAGGTCACGAAACGACATCTGCACCATCTCCAGGCGGCCGTCCCGGGCCGCCAGCTCCGCGCCCACGTGACAGGCTTCCGGATCGAGGTCCAGCGCCAGCACCCGACCCTCGGGTCCGAGGCGGTCCAGGAGCGCGCGCGTGTGGCCGCCACGCCCGAAGGTGCCGTCGACGTAAAAGCCATTCGAATCCGTCACCAAGGCCGTTACCGCCTCTTCCAGCAATACTGTTTGGTGATCGCCTGCAAACCCCTGCTCCACGCGCCAGGCCTACAGCGACAGACTTTGCATTTCCGCCGGGATCGCGCGCCCGCCGGCGGCTTCGGCCAGCCACTGCTCGCGTCGCGCGTTCCAGCTATCGGTACTCCACAATTCGAAGCGATGACCCTGACCCACCAGCACGACCTCTTTATCCAGTCCGGCATAGGCCCGCAGCTCCGGGGGAATCAACACTCGACCGCTGTTATCCATTTCCAGTTCACGCGCATGACCGATCAACAGCCGCTGCAAGCGGCGGGTGTCGGGATTGAACGTCGGCAATTTGGCGATCTGGGCTTCGATTTCCTGCCAGGCAGGCAGGGGATACAGAAACAGACAGCGGTCTTCGATATCAATGGTGGCCACGAGTTGACCGTCGCAACCCGCCGTGAGGGTGTCCCGGTAACGGGCGGGCACCGCCATGCGTCCTTTCGCGTCCATATTGATTTCGTTATTGCCGCGAAACACTGTGCCTCCACCGGGCTATGCACCGGGAAACCCACTATTTCCCACAATCTCCCAATTCGGGCCACTATATGCCGGCCTAACCCAAAGTCAAGCAGGCGATCGCCACAAAACACCTTATAAAATGCGGGGAAAAGAGACGATCTCGTATCGAAAGTGCGCTGAGCGGAAGTCCTTGGAGAGAACTATCGATACTTATCAAAATGGTGGGATATAAACTTAAAGTAATTAGTGAGGAGTTGGCATGACCGGAGTCGCTTTGCGCGGCAGCCAGCCCGCACGCCGCCCGGAATGACCCGGACGGCGCGGTGATCGGAGAGGTGAAGTCGGCCTGTAAGCCGGGTTCTGTCGTGGACAATCATTCATCTGGGACGCACGTCGCCGTGCGCCTCAAGCGGCCTACCCGAACCCGACGCGGGCCGCGTCATGGGGTTCCTATTTGGCCTTGCTCCGAGTGGGGTTTACCCTGCCACGCCTGTTGCCAGACGCGCGGTGCGCTCTTACCGCACCATTTCACCCTTACCGTCCGCCGGAACGATCCCGGTGGCTTGGCGGTATATTTTCTGTGGCACTTTCCGTGGACTCACGCCCCCCAGGCGTTACCTGGCACTCTGCCCTGTGGAGCCCGGACTTTCCTCCATCCCGCTTGCGCGAGACAGCGACTGTCCAGCCGACTTCACGCCCATTCTAGCCCAGGTGACGGATGCGGGTGGCAGGCTTTCGCCGGTCCGGCACTTCTGCGCCACGAATATCACCGCACGCGCCGTCCGGCGCGCGGAACCATTACAACTCTGCCGGGGGAACTGTCATGCCACACGTAGAAACCGCGCTCGGGCCTATCGATGTCAACGATCTGGGCATGTGCCTGATGCACGAGCACATCGTGGTCGCCAACTGGTCGATGCGCCAGAACTACACCAATTACTACGACGCCGAGCAGCAGATACCCAAGGCCATCGCGGCACTCAAACGGGCCGCCGACCGCGGGGTGCGATCCATCGTCGATCTGACGCCGGTCAACCTGGGACGGGACATCCACACCATCCGCCGGGTAGCCGAAGCCACCGGCGTCCATGTCATTGCGCCCACGGGTTTCTACTGGACCGAGGAACCCCAGATGCACGGCTGGGACGCCAAGGCGCTCGCCGGCTACATGGTCCGCGACATCCTCGACGGCATCCTCGACACCGGCATCAAGGCCGGTGTCATCAAGTGCGCGACCGACAACCCCGGCGTCGATGCCTTCAACAAAAAGCTGTTGCAGGCCGCGGCGATCGCGCACCGGGAGACCGGCGTGCCCATTTCCACCCACACTACGGTGTCCAACACCTCCGCGCGGGATCAGCAGATCGCCTTCGCCGAATTCGGCGTCGATCTCACCCGTGTGGTCATCGGCCACTGCGGCGATTCCACCGACCTCGATTACCTGCAGACCATCCTCGACCAGGGCAGCTTCATCGGCATGGACCGCTTCGGCCTCGAAGCCTACCTGCCCACCGACCAGCGGGTACAGACGGTCGCCCAACTGTGCGCCAAAGGCTTTGCGGGGCAGATGGTGATCTCCCACGATTCCTGCAGCTTCCAGGACTTCTTCGATCAGAAATACATCGAGCAATTCGCGCCCAACTGGTGCTATGAGCACGTTCCCCGCGACGTGCTGCCCGCGCTGAAGGCAGCCGGGGTGAGCGACCGGGACATCAGCACCATGATGGTGGAAAATCCGAAAAAGGTGTTTTCGAAAATCGGCGGTTACTGACCGGCAGCGCTGCATCAGCACAACAAAAAGGCGCCTTCGCGGCGCCTTTTTGTTGCGTGCCGGGTTGTCACGCCGATCACCCCCGATCCGCCGCTGGCGGACGCAACCGGATCAACCCTTCCTGGGCACAGGTGGCCACCAGGGTGCCGTCGCGGCGATAAAAATGCCCGAAATTGAGCCCGCGCGAACCGCTCGCGTTTGGGCTTTCCATGGTGTAGAGCAACCAGTCGTCGACGCGGAACTCGCGGTGAAACCACATGGCGTGATCGAGGCTGGCGGGCTGCAAACCCGGCTCCCCGAAACGCAGGCCGTGGGGCCGCAGCGCGGTGCCCATGAGGTAATAGTCGGACACATAGGCGAGCAGCGCGCAATGCAGCTCGGGATCGTCCGGCAGCGTGCCCGGCACCCGCACCCAAAACTGCTGCTGCGCGGAAGTTACCGCCGTCGCCCACAGCGCGTCGGGATCGACCGCCCGCATGATCACCGGCCGCGCGCTCGTGTGGAACGCGCGGTGCTCGGCCGGCAGCCTCGCGGCGGCACTCAGGCGCAGATCGTATTCGTCGGGCAGGCCCTCGGGACCCGGCACCGCGGGCATCGCGATCTGGTGCGAGAGTCCGGTCTCCCGCCGCTGGAAGGATGCCGACATGATGAAGATCGGCTCTCCCTCCTGCACCGCCACCACGCGCCGGGTGGTGAAACTGCCGCCGTCGCGCACCCGCTCGACCTGATAGATGATGGGAATGCTCTTGTCACCGGGACGCAAAAAATAGGAATGCAGGGAGTGCACCGGCCGTTCCTCGCGGGTGCGCGAGGCCGCCATCAATGCTTGGCCCAGTACCTGACCACCGAACACCGCGGCGGCGCCGATGTCCTGGTTGCTGCCGCGAAACAGGTCGCGGTCGAGACGCTCCAGGTTGAGGAGATCAAGCAATTGGTCGGGATTCATGCTGGTACCGCAAGCTTGCTGTGGAGCGATATGGGTGTTGAGGGACGCAGCTTTTGCAACCGCAGGCAGGCGAGGAACACGGGGTTCGGCGTCGCGCCCGACGGCGGCGCGGCATCATACGCCATCGCCAGGGGATCGTCGGGCGTGTCGTACTCAGGGCGCGCGCAATGCGAGCGCGCGCTCGTAGAGCTGATTCTTCGCCGCACCCGTGATCCGGGCGGCAAGCCCGACCGCCTGTTTCAGCGGCAGCTCTTCCAGCAGCACGCTCAGCACCCGGTCGAGGTCGTCGCCAGCGGGCGCCCGCTCCGGGGCGCCGGCGACCATCAGCACCAGCTCGCCGCGGCGCTGGTTGGCATCCGCCGCGACCTGGGCGCCGACTTCCGCCGCGGAACCGGTCAGGAAGGTTTCGAAGGCCTTGCTGATTTCGCGCCCGAGCACCAGCTCGCGCTCGGCGCCGAACACCATTGCGATATCCGCGAGCGCCTCCTGAATGCGGTGCGGGGCTTCATAAAAAATCAGGGTGCGCGGCTCGTGCGCCAGCGCCTCCAGACGGCGCAGGCGCTCACCGGCGCGCGCCGGCAGGAAGCCCTCGAACACGAAGCGGTCGCTGGGCAGGCCCGCAACGCTGAGCGCCGCCACCGCCGCGCAGGCACCGGGCACCGGCGATACGGCGAAGCCCGCCGCGCGCGCCGCGCGCACCAGCCGGTAGCCGGGATCGGAGATCAGCGGAGTCCCCGCATCGGAGATGAGCGCTACATCACGCCCTTCGGCGAGCGCCGCCAGCACGACCTCGCCCTGATCCGCT
>CAMTUJ010000041.1:0-31701 GCA_947084925.1 uncultured Gammaproteobacteria bacterium | reverse complement strand
GCAAGGTGGCGGGGGCGGCATTTCAGGTTCGAGCGAGCCGGGAAAACCCGGCCACCGACCCCATGAGCCACACCCCCGCCAAGGTCAATCCTAACGGGCTTCAGGGGCGCCCGTCACCTTGCAAATTCGATGGTAGACCCCTTTACTCTTTACTCCCGTACTCTTTACTCCCGAGAACAGACCCCGATGACTGCGAGAACAGACCCCGATGACTGTTTGAGGTGACGGCCGTCTTTGCGGCAGCAAAAATGGGCGGCGGGCTAAACGTCACCTGCAGCGATTTGTTCGGCGTCTGGCCGATCATTGTTGCGAAATCCTATGTGGAAATCCAGGATATGCCGCATCTAAGTCATCCAGAATTCTGTTGGTGAGATCTACAGCATCACTGACAGTGTCTGGCAGCGGCTTTTGGTCAGGATATCGGTGCATCCTATGTAACGGATTGCCGCATGTGGTGAAGGACGCTTCCCTCACCGGTCCCCAAGTTCCGTGGATGTATCCAGAAGTCCAAGAATAGTGGATGTCGTATTGATCCTTGCATCCGGACCGCTCACTGAGCCTTCGCAAATCGAGGCCGCTCCAACTGCCTAGCTCGATATTCAGGAACTCTTCCCAAATATCCTCACCTGCGATTTGCTCAATCCACTCGATATTGATGAACTTGGGTGGCTCCATGTCTGTATCAAAGCGGAGGGCATTCAGCTTGGCCTGACCGGCTCCATAAGCACGCCACTTCTTCCATAGCGCATCCTCGTCTTTGTGAAGAAGGTAGTGAATGCTTACGTAGGCCTCAAGCAAAGTTCGCAAACCCAAACGCCCCAAAATTCCGGTTCCGATCCCGATGCCCAATAGCTCATCTACCAGCCGGAGTGCATAGAACCCGATACCAAAGACGGAATCGTGCCGAGCGTCTACGGATGTTGTCGAATGAGTGTCCTGCCAATGCTCTTCCAACCTGTGCAAAAGATCAGAAATAGCAGATCGTGTAACTGGTACGGCCGGAGGAGGTGCGATAGATTCGCTATTTAGAACGAGGCACGGCGTGTTGTGCCACGCTTCGAGCCAGAAAGAATCGGCCCAGGTTGTATTCGGCGGATTTATTGAGGCTGGAGCAATCTCTGCTGCTCTTATGCTCGGTCTCACCGACCTTTGATCGCCGATGTCCGGATACCCAATCCAGTTTTCAGCCATTTCACGGGGCACATGAAGCTTTCCTGCGGCAAGTTGTGCCATCAATCGAAGCCACCGACAATCCGTTGCTTCTTGCGACTGGTGCCACAAATTTTGGCCCACAGCCGTCATGAGCAATTCAATATCCGGAGCGTGCTCTGGAATGCAGCCCATCCAATCAGTAGCGGCTGGAAGTTTACTAAACAGCCGGAGAATTGTCAGGGCTTCGGCGACGTCTGGATGATTGGTTATACACGCGATGAGTTCCGCTCGAAGTTCAGCATCAAGCTTTGCGATGCCCGTGTGCGTCAGGTCAGAGAGCTCCTCACTACGCTCATGATTCCCGATGAAATTGATGATCTGTCGAAACTGGGAAATAGCAAAACGTTGATCATCAATGGCGCGGACAATGACGGCCCACAGCATTTCCGGCATTCGCTCGTTTGTCCATGAGGAAAACGCAACTTTACCCTTCATTCTTGCGAACGGTGGGAGTAGTTGCTTGCCCGCACGCGTATGACCGGAAATCGGGGTCCGGTTTTTGCCGCTCCGGGACTTCTTTCTATGGTTTTTATTCTTGGGCATGGCACTAAGACGTCGAACGGGGCGCAAGTTGAGCCGCACCCCGAGTGATTGGCGGTAAGCACAGCTTACCGCCAATCACGAGCGGGCGACAGCCGCGCGGAGCGAAAAAATAGGCGAAAAAAATAGCGAAAAAATAGGAGACAGACCACGATTTTCGGAAAAATACGGAAAAATAGGGGACACGGAAAAATAGCGAAAAATAGGGGACAGACCACGAAAAATAGGGGACAGACCACGGTTTTCGCACGACGGGCTGGACCGCCTCAGCAGCACCAAAAACCAAACCACCGGCCAGTATCGGTGCCAATTCACCTACGATGCCACCGGCGACCGCTTGAGCCAACAGATCGGTACCGATGCGGCACAACCGTATGTGTATGCCGGCACCAGCCACCGCCTCATCACCGTGGCCGGTACCGACCGCAGTTACGATGCCAACAACACCACGCACAGCAGCGCCGGCCTGCGTTTTGACTACGACGCACGCAACCGGATGCGTGCCGTCTGGCGCAATGGCGTGGTGCAATCGCAATACGACTACAACGCCAAGGGCGAGCGGGTGCGCAAATACCAGGGCATCCTCGACCAGGCGCGCTACCTGTACACCGAAAGCGGACAGCTCCTCAAAGGAGCGGTTGATCGCGGCCCTTTGTGTCTGCGGGGCTCACTACTTCTGCAAGAACGTCTCGGCCTCGACACCGGCCTGCTTGAGGATGGCGCGCAGTGTTCCTTCGGGCATATCGCCGGGGTGGTTTGGAATCGTCGTGTAGCGATTCACTGCCGGGTTGAACCAGATTTCGTGACTGCCCGCGGCTTGCCGGTGAAACTCCAGCCCCAGTTCCTTCAAGCGCTCGACGATCTCGCGGTAGCGGAAGCCCGCCAGCCTGCCCATCCGTGGGTATCCGCTCAGGTGGCTACGATCAGCGGATAGTCGAAGGCTTCACGCGCAGGCGGTAGCGGCGTGGCGTTTGCGCCTGACCGCGCCTCGAGCAGCTTTTTGGCCACGTCGCGCGCGATCTCGATGGTTTCCTGGATCGTGCGGCCTTGCGCCACCAGCCCTTGCACTTCGTCGCTCGTGGCCAGATACACGCCCTCGGGCAGCTTCTCGATGTGCAACTGGATCATGTGTTCCATGGTGATTACTCCTGATGCGCCGCGCGGCGCTTCTCGCTTGCGCTGCGGTTGGTTGATTTGCTGGGGGCCTGCTTGACCACGCGCTCGATCGCACCGGCCGCCTGATTTCTCACGATCACCGCATCGAGCAATTCTCGAATGACTTCTTGGTCGTGCTCCGACATACGCGAGACGGTTTCGAACTGGTAGCGCAGCGTCTCGGAGGGGCCGCGCTCCTTATCGTCGAAGACCAGCATATCGGCGCTTGCGCCGAGCGCAATTGCCAGGCGGCGGATCACATCGAGGGTAGGTTGCGAGGTGCCGCCCTCGTAGCGGCGAATCTGCAGCACGGCCAATCCCACCTGATCGGCCAAAGCCTGCTGCGTCAGCCCGCGTGCCTTGCGCAGGGCGGTCAGCCGTTCCGGAAACTCCACAGCAAAAAGCACGTGTGAAGAAAGAGCCATCGCTGTAAGCCCCCCTATCTGACCCGCCTGCCCAGAGATATCACATAAGATATCACGTATATATCAAGCGAGAGTCTTGACGGTTTTTAAAAAATAGGGGACAGGCCACGGTTTTCGCACAGCACGGCGTTCGGCGGGCGCGGGTTCCTCCAGATCCACTGTCGTGGCATGCTGGTCTCCCTGACCTTTCCCCCGCAGCATGAGCCGAGTACCCAATGCGGGCGATTCCACGCTCTCTCGCACCCACCGCGAGCAGTCTGTGTGGCGGTTGCTTGCCAGCCGTCACCGACGCCTTCATATTGGCGGCCGACAACCAGCGAAGCGATTCGTCATCCATGCGTCAGCCGTTCGCACGCGAACTCAACAATTTGTTCGAACGTGGTCGCGACCGTCAGTTGCGGTTGGCGGTCACGGGCCTGTCGCGCGCTGGCAAGACGGCCTTCCTGACCGCGCTCGTCCACCAGTTGCGTCATGCAGGCCTGGATGGGGGGCTCGATCTACTCCCCGCCGCGCGTGAGGGACGACTGCTCGGAGCTCAGCGCATCGACCAACCGGATCTTGGCGTGCCGCGCTTTCCGTTCGATCAGGCCATGGCTGCGCTGGATGCCACGCCGCCGCGCTGGCCCGAGCCCACTCGCGGCATCAGCGAGCTGCGATTGTCGATTCGCTATCGCCCGGCGCGTGGCGGTGTGCTCAAGCGCGATGCCGCCCACCTGACCCTGGATCTGGTCGATTACCCTGGCGAGTGGCTGCTTGATCTGCCGTTGATGGGTCACGATTACACGAGCTGGAGCGAGGGGCAGATCGCTCGCTTGAGCGATGCTCGCAATCAGGAGCGTCGGGCGATTTTTCACGACTGGTTGCGTGCTGTCGAAACGCTCACCCCGGCTGCCCAGGCGGATGAGGCACAGCTTGCTGCCATCGCGGAATCCTATGCCGCTGCCCTGCGCAACGCGCGCGAAGCCGGCTTTGCCGATCTCCAGCCCGGCCGTTTTTTGCTGCCCGGCGACCTGGAAGGCGCGCCGGTGTTGCAGTTCTTTCCGCTCCCGGAGGTGAACGTAGCGGAACAGAAGCCGCTGGAGGCGCTACCGAAAACGAGCGTCTACCATACCTTGGCGCGACGCTTTACCCATTACCAGCAGCGCATCGTCAAACCGTTCTACCAAGACCACTTTCGGCGCTTCGATCGGCAGATCGTACTGGCCGATGTGCTCGGCGCCCTTAACGCCGGCCGGGAGCGTTTCGAGGATATGTCCGGGGCGCTGTCGACACTGATGCAGAGCTTCGATTACGGCAAGCGCAGCCTGATCTCACGGCTGTTCGCTCCGCGCATCGACCGCCTCGCCATCGCCGCCACCAAAGCCGACCACGTCACTCCCGAACAGCACGGCCACCTGGTCAGCCTTCTTGAAGCGCTGCTTGCCGATCCACTGCGGGAGCTTCGCTTTGCCGGTGTTCCGGTACGCCCCTTTTCGCTGGCATCGATTTCCGCCACTCGTGTCCGCGAGGCCGAGCACAAGGGCAAACTCAGCCCGGCAGTGGCCGGTACCACGCTCACCGGCGCCGAGTTGCTGATGTTCCCCGGTGAAGTACCCCCGCGCCTGCCCGACGCCGCCTTCTGGTCGCGACGGGGCTTTCATTTTCACTCGTTTCGTCCGCTGCCACGCGAAGGTCGAGCACTACCGCATATCCGCGTGGATGCGGTGCTGGACTGGCTGATTGGAGACAAGCTGCAATGACCCCTCCTCCCCATTCCGACCCGCGCCCAGCGCAGTATTTCACGCCCGACGAACTCGTCAATCCGGCACAAGAGAGGCCGGATCCTCGGCCGGCCGAGATTTTCGACCCCGCCACGATCACCCGCGAACTGACGGTGGAGACGCCCGTCGAAGCGTCCGCCGAAGCCGCCCTGGTGTCCAGCCTGGCGCATCCCCGCAAGCGCTACTGGGGACTGTTGACCGTTGCCGGGGGCGCGCTGAGCCTGGGCGCACTGGAAGCCGGCCAGACGCTTTATAGCGCCAGCCTGGGTGGCGACTGGTTGAGTGGTGCGTGGGGGGCGCTGCTGCTGGTGGCGCTGGGCATGGGTGGCTCGGTGCTGATTCGCGAATTGTGGCAATTGAAGCGTCTGCGCCGTCACTCCCGGCTGCGCGAGGCACTCAGCGGCCTCGACCAGTCGAGTCCCGGTGAGGCACGACGGCTTGCGGAGCGACTGCGCCAGGAACTTGGATTGAATGAGGACCACCCTCATTGGCAGGGCTTTGTCCGCGCGCATCAACCGCACCACGACGGCCGTGATACCCGTGTTCTGCTGACCCATCACCTGCTCGCGCCCCGCGACCGCGAAGCGCTGCGACTGATTTCGCGCATGTCCGGCGATACCGCCATTCTGGTCGCGGTAAGCTCGCAGCCCCTGTTCGACATGGTGTTGGTGACCTGGAGCAATCTGGTACTGATCAAACGCCTGGCGCGGATTTATGGACTGGAGCTCGGTCTGGCCAGCCGCGTGCTGCTTTTCCGCGGGGTGCTCCACAACCTGGTCTTCGCCGGCGCCAGTGAATTGGCTGTCGAAGCCGCCACGGAAATGCTGTCGATGAACCTGGTGGGTAGATTATCGGCCCGCGCTGGGCAAGGGCTGGGAATGGGTCTGTTCAGCGCTCGTCTGGGATTGCGCACCACCAGACTTACGCGGCCGCTGGCGTTCGAAGACGACGCGGCGCCAAGCATGGCGAACGTCAGACAAGAACTCTGGCAACGCCTGTACCGACTGGAACAACAGGACAAGCCGTGTTGATGTTTGATGTACGTCTCATTGTCGAAGAAAATTTGATCTTACCCATCCACGACGGACACTCTGCGAAGCCTTGTATCAGAGCACACTTCGAACATGCGCAGACATCGACTCCGCGCATGGATCTATCTCGCCGCAATTTCCAGTTGCGCAATTTTCTTCCAAACCGTCGTGATGTTCGAGAATTTCAACAGGCTGTTAAATATCCTCAGCCGAAATATTCCGCCGTTTGTGAATCAGCGTGACGATGTAAATCTGCTGATCGCGTAAATGAATCACCATGCGCCAGGAATGGACGCTGACTTCCCGCAGATTGGGATCATTCACTTCCCGCACCATCTTGCCGGGTTGCGGTTGATCCGTAAGGGATGCGGCTTTTTCGACAATCGCCCGCATCACCTTCCCGGCATTGATGGGGGCGTCTTGGGCAATGTAATCGTGGATAGCTTTTAAATCAGAGTGGGCGCGGGGCGTCCAAATCACCATTGTTCAATCTCGCGCACCAGTTCTTCATGGGTAATGGTGCGGCCTGCTTCAATGTCTTCCATGCCTTGGTGAATCTTGTTGAGCACATACAGGCGGTACACGATCTCTTCAAAACCCACGTTATCCGGCAAGCGTTGAATGGCTTCCAAGGCTTCCTGTTTAGCGGTATGGATTTGCATGGAATCTCTCCTGTCCTGTCCTGTTTACAGCTTAGGGCGAACCAACCGCAACGGCAACATCATCGGTCTGACCGACGCCGGCGCCACCGCGTTCTCGTGCGAATACGACGGGCTGGACCGCCTCGGTAACACCCAAAACCAAACCACCGACCAGTATCGGTACCAATTCACCTACGATACCGACGACAACACCACGCACGGCAGCGCTGGCCCGGGTTTTGGCTACGACGCACGCCGCCGGATGGAGTATCGAGCAGCAGCGCGGGGATTGGCGGATCGGGTGGCCGCTGCCGCGCCGCGCGCCCCTCAATGCCAACCCCTGTGCTAGATTGCCCGCTACCATTTTTCGCCTCCGGAGCCCTTACCCGTGACCACCGCCCACCCGCCGCAACTGACTTCCGCCGCTGTACGCGACCATTTTCACTCCAGTGACACCGTCTTGGTCGCGGGCGGTTGCGGGCAGCCGGATGCGGTGCTCGATATCGTCGCGCAGGCGCGGCTCGATCTGCCGCTGACGGTGATGGACTGCTCGGTGCCGGGCATGACGGAGCTCGATCCCGACCGCATTTCCAGTGCCTCGACCCTCAACACCGGCTTCTTTTTGGGCGGCTACCGGCGCCTGCACGCGGCGGGCCGGCTCGACTGGGTGCCGGCGTTTCATTCCGCGCGCTACCGCGCCCTGGAGGATTTCTACGGCGTCGATGTCGCGCTCATCATGGTGGCGCCGCCGGGTGCCGATGGCGCGTGTAGCCTCGGCCTGCACACCGACTATTCGCTCGAAATGCTGGCGAAGGCGCGCCTGGTGATCGCCGAGATCAACGCCGCGGTGCCGGATATCGCCGATGCGCCGCGCATCCCGCTGGCCGACATCGACTTCGCGGTGACGACGGATCGCCCGCTGCTGGAATACCGCATCGGCGGCAAGGCAGCGGACGCCGATGCCATCGTGGCGGACCATATCGCGGGTCTGGTCGAGGACGGCGACTGCCTGCAACTGGGCATCGGCGCGCTGCCGGTGTCGATCCTGCAACGGCTCGGCGGCAAGCGGGATCTCGGCGTGCACACGGGGCTGCTCACCGAAGCCTTCATGCCGCTGGTGGAAGCCGGTGTGGTGAATGGCCGCCGCAAGAACATCGACACCGGCAAGCTGGTCACCGGCATCGCGGCGGGGAGTCAGGACTTCTATCGCTGGTGCGCGGGTTATGCCGGGCTCGCCCTGCGCCCGGTCACTTACACCCATGACGCCGGGGTACTGGCGTCGATCAACCAGTTGGTGGCCATCAACACCACGCTCGAAATCGACCTCTTCGGCCAGCTCAACAGCGAGACCCTCGACGGCCGCCAGGTCGGCGGCGGCGGTGGCCTGGTGGATTTCCTGCGCGGTGCGCGCGCCTCGCGCGGCGGACGCAGCATCATCGCGCTGCACTCCACCGCCAAGGGCGGCAGCCTGTCCAAGATCAAGGCGCTGTTGAGCGGCCCGATGACCGCGCTGCGCGCCGACGTCGATTATGTGGTGACCGAGCAGGGTGTCGCGCGCCTGTCGAATCAGTCCCTCGAACGGCGCGCGGAAGCGTTGATCCGCATCGCACACCCGAATTTCCGCGCCGAGTTGACCGCGCAGTGGCAGGAGCTCCTGCGCCGGTGCTGAACGCTGCGCGGTCCGGCCCGGTTACCCAGCGCGGGGGCGCTGTGGTGCGCGCGCTCATCGCTTTGGCGCTGCTCGCCGCCGCCCTGTCCGCCGCCTGGTACTTTCTGGGACCCGTGACGGTGACCGCCGCCACGCCCAGCCGCGGCCCCGCGCTGGAAGCCGTGTACGGCTCCGGGATCGTGGAACCCGAGGTGATGGTGGCCATCGGCCCCAAGGTGACCGGGCGCTTGCAGGAGCTCGCGGCCGACGAGGGCGATACCGTGCGCAAGGGCGCGGTGCTGGCGCGGCTCGACAGTCGCGATCTCGCCGCCACGGTAGCGGAATGGGAATCGCGAGTGCGTTTCGGCGAGGCGGAGTTTCGTCGCATCGAGGAGCTGTACCGCCGCCGCCTCGCGGCGGAAACCGACCGCGACCGCGCGCGCAACGAGCTCGCCACCGCGACGGCGGCGCGGGATCGGGTGCGCGAGCAGCTTGCGGAGATGACGCTGCGCGCGCCGGAGGACGGCGTCATCCTGCGCCGCGACGGCGAGATCGGCCAGTTGCTGCGTCCCGGCGACATCCTGTTCTGGTTTTCCTGCTGCGGCGGTCTGCGCGTGAGCGCCGAGATCGACGAGGAGGACATCCCCTTGGTCGCGCCGGGCCAGCGGGTATTGATCGCGGCCGACGCCTTTCCGAATCGCGTGTTCGAAGGCACCGTCCACGAGATCACCCCCAAGGGCGACGCGGTGGCGCGCAGTTTTCGTGTGCGCATCGCGCTGCCCGTGGACACACCGCTGCGCGTGGGCATGACCGCCGACTGCAACATCGTCGTCGCCGAGCGCGCCGATGCGCTGCGGGTGCCGGCCACCGCCATCGCGGGCGACAAACTCTGGGTGGTACGGGACGGCCGCCTGGCCGAGCAGCCGGTGACCCTGGGCGCGGGTCGCGACGGCCTGGTGGAAATCCGCGCCGGGCTCGCCGCTGACGATCAGGTGGTCAGTGTCCCCGGCGCCGGCCTGCGCCCGGGCCGTCGCGCCACGGTCCGGTCCGGAGACAAACCCTGACCCTGCCGCTCGGCCTGCGCATCGCCCTGACCCAGCTTGCGAGCCGCCGGCGGCAGGCGCTGATGTCGATGCTCGGCATCGTACTCGGCGTGGCCTTCTTCCTCGCCATCAGTTCGCTGATGCGCGGCTCGGAAGCGGACTTCATCCAGCGCATGATCGACAACGCGCCGCACATCACGGTGAGCGACGAGTACCGCGCGCCGCCGCCGCAACCGGTCCGGCGCGCCTATCCCGATGCCGCACTGACCCTGCGCGGCCTCGAACCGCGCACCGAGACCCGCGGCATTCGCGGCTACAAGCAGAAGCTGGCGGCGATCGCCGAGCTGCCCGGTCTGCGTGTCGCGCCGGTGCTGACCGGCCAGGCCATCATCACTTCGGCCGGCAAGGAACGCGGCGTCACCATGAACGGCGTGGTGCCGCGTCTGATGCTGGGCGTGAGCGATATCGAGGACAAGATGGTGGCGGGCTCGCTGGCGGCGCTCGGCGCCAACCCCAATGGCATCATCATCGGCCGCAAGCTGGCAGAGAAACTGTTTCTGAAGATGGGCGACAACCTGACCCTGTCGTCGCCGGCGGGCCTGGTGCGCACCCTCAAGATCGTCGGGCTGTTCGACACCGGCACCACCTCCATCGACGAGGGCCAGGCCTATGTGCTGCTCAAGCGCGCCCAGGTGCTGCTGGGGCGTCCGGACCGAGCCAATCGCCTGATCCTGCAACTCGACGATCCCTATCAGGCGCGCGCGGTGGCGGCCGCCATCGAGGCCCGTGTCGGCTATCGCGCCCAGTCGTGGCAGGAAGCGTCGGAGAACATCCTGTCGGTGCTGTTCGTGCGCAACATCATCATGTACACCGTGGTCAGCGCCATCCTGGTGGTCGCCTCATTCGGCATCTTCAATGTGATCTCGACCGTGGTGATGGAAAAGCGCCGCGACATTGCCATCCTCAAATCCATGGGGTTTCAGGCCCGCGATGTGCGCCGCATCTTTCTCGCCCAGGGGCTGGTGATCGGCGCGCTCGGCAGCCTGGTGGGCACGCTGGCCGGACTCGGGCTGATGGCGGTGCTGGCGTCGATCGAGATTCGCCCGCCCGGCATGAGCCAGAGCGTCAATCTGCCGATCTACTGGGGCGTGGATCAACTGCTGATCGCCGCCGGCTTTGCCCTGCTGTCGGCCACCGCCGCCGCGTACCTGCCGGCGCGCAAGGCCGGTGCCGTGCATCCGGTCGAGATCCTGCGGGGAGGCATGGCGTGAGCGAAGTGCTGCGCGCGGAAAGCGTCACCCGGGTGCTGCCGGGGCCGGCGCCGGTCAAGGCTGAACAATCAGGATATTGCAGCGGTGGCAGCGCGCATGATCCTGCCAGCCGAGAATTATTAGCCGTTGACTGGCTCGGGATGGGTGCTTATGTTCCCCGTGCGCCGATTCCCGCGGGGGGCCAGCCTGTACCGCCCGCCGACCGGCGCATCGACGCGGAGGCAGGCTGGCGATGGAATCCAGCAGCAAAACTCGTCCGCTGGCCCGCGTTGCGCGGCGCGAGCGACCTTCAGTGAAGTCTTATGGAGCGGACAATGAAGACCAAACCGGTAACGTTCAGAAAATCCCTGCTCATCAGTTTGCTCGGTGGCGCGCTGACCGCGCCGCTCACCTGGGCCGCGGGGCCGGTGTCCGAAATCGTTGTCTTCGGAGACAGTCTCTCCGACAGCGGCAACGCCTTTGTGCTGCAACGGGAAAACAACACCCCGCCGAATTATGACGTCAATCCCCTTCTGATCCCGGACGATGCCTATGCGCGTGGCGGCCACCATTTCACGAATGGCCCCACCTGGGCGGAGCAGCTCGGCAGATCCCTGGGCCTTGCTCCCGACGTCGGCCCGGCGTTTCGCGACGCCAATTCGCGCGCGACGAATTACGCGGTTGGCGGCGCACGCGCCAACGACGACGGTCTGAACATCAACCTTCCGGTTCAGGTTCGGGTTTTTCTGCAGGATTTCTCGGGCAGGGCGTCGCCCGACGCCCTCTATGTGGTCGCGTTCGGCGGGAATGACGTTCGGGACGCCTTGGCCGCGGCCGGTGCCGGCGTGGACCCGGGACCCGTCATCGCCGCCGGCGTCAGCGCCGTCGGTGCGAATATCCTCGCGCTGTATCGCGCCGGCGCACGCAAATTCATAGTCTGGAATGCGCCCAACATCGGTTTGATTCCGGCGGTACAGGCCTTGGGTCCGGACGCCGTCACCGGTGCCGGCCTGCTGGCCCAAGCCTTCAATACCAACCTCGGCGTCGTTTTGGCAACCCTTCGGTCCCTTCCGGACATCACCATCACCGAGTTCGATCTTTACGGGACGTTCAGCACCATCCATGAAGATCCGGCCGCCTTCGGTTTGACCGACGTGACCCACCCCTGCATAAGCCCCGGCGATCCGCCTTTCGTCTGCAAACATCCGGGCACCTACCTCTTTTGGGATGGCATCCATCCGACGACGGCTGTCCATACGATCATCGCTCATGACATTGCCCAACTGCTGGGCAATTGAACAGCCGACACCGCGCGAAAGCGGCCCTACAGCCGCTTTTTTTGTCGCTTCGCCCGGGGGGGTGCGCAACATCCCGAGCCAGCCGGTCGATATCCTGCGAGCGAGGTAGCATGGCGTGAGCGAAATGCTGCGCGCGGAAGGCGTCACCCGGGTGCTGCCGGGGCCGACGCCGGTCACCCTGGTGCGCGATGTGAATCTGTCGATTCACAGTGGCGAGTTCGTCAGCATCCAGGGGCCGTCCGGCTCCGGCAAATCCTCGCTGCTCTATCTGCTCGGCCTGCTGGACGTGCCCAGCACGGGCCGTATCTGGCTCGACGGCGTTGATACCTCCGGTCTGGACGACAACGGGCTTGCCGCTACACGCTTGGCCAAACTCGGCTTCGTGTTCCAGTTTCATTTTCTGCTGGTGGAGTTTTCCGTGCTCGACAACGTGGTGCTGCCCATGGCGCGCCGCGCCCACCTCGCGCCCGCCGCGCAGCGCGAGCGGGCCGAACAGTTGCTGGTGGATCTGGGGCTCGGCGACCAGTTGCACAAGCGCCCGGACCAGCTCTCCGGCGGTCAGCGCCAGCGCGTCGCCATCGCCCGCGCGCTCGCCAACGAGCCGCTGGTGGTCCTCGCCGACGAGCCCACCGGCAATCTGGATTCAGCGGCGAGCGCCAGAGTGCGCGAAATCCTGAGCGGCATCGCCCACGGCGGGCAGCGTGCGGTGGTGGCGGTCACCCACGATCCCGAATTCGCCCGCGCCGGCGATCGCGTGATCCGCATTGTGGACGGCAGGGTCGAAAGCGACGGCTGACGATGCCGGCTGCCGGAATCCGATCTGGATCGAAGCGAACCGAACCGCGCGCAGCGCGCTACACTGGCGCCAATCCGACCCACCCGACGCCCATCAGGACCATATCCCGCGATGACCCAGTTCGAATCCCGCAACGTATTTGGCGAACCCCTGGAAAGCTGTAGCACCAGTCCTGTCACCGGCTTCTACCGCGACGGCTGCTGCAACACCGGCCACGACGACACCGGCATCCACACCGTGTGCATCGAAGCCACCGCCGAATTTCTCGAATTTTCCCGCGGTCGCGGCAACGACCTCTCGACTCCCATGCCGGACTTCCAGTTTCCGGGACTCAAACCCGGCGACCGCTGGTGCCTGTGCGCCGCGCGCTGGATCGAGGCCTACCGCGCCGGCTGCGCGCCCCGGGTGCGGTTGCGCGCCACCCACGAGGAGACCCTCGCCATGGTGGATATGGCGACGCTCAAACAGTACGCGGTGGATTTGTCCTGAGGTCATCCGGCAGCGCCTGCGCCATGGGTGGCACGGCATCGGGGATGATGGACTTCAACGGATGTCGCCCCGCCACATGTCCCATGAAGGGCCGATGGATGGAGTAGCCCAGCAGGGACTGGATGCGCGGACTCATGGCGGCGGCCTGTTCCGCCGGTACCGCGAGGAAGTAGTTCTCCTGGGTTCTGGCCCAGGGCTGGCAGTACTGAATGGAAAAGGCGCGGCGCGGTGCCTGGCTGCGATTGGCGCCGCCGCGGTGCAGCAGGTTGCCGGCAAACACCACGCAGGTTCCCGCCGGCATTTCCACCGGAACCGATCTGTCCGCCATGCGCGCGGCGAAGTCGGGATCGGATTCGCGATCACCGTCCCGATAATCGCCGCCGATCTCGGCATCGCTCCACAGATGGCTGCCGGGAATCACTTCGGTGCAGCCATTTTCGGCAGTGAAATCATCCACCGCGACGATGGTGGACAAACTCACCATGGGGCGCGGGCGCGGTATCGGGTAGAACGCGTCGTCATTGTGCCAGGGCTGGGGAGTCTCGCCGGGATGGATGCAGATGGCGAGGCTGCCGGTAAGCAGGTAATTGGGTTCGAGGAAGGTATCGCACAGGGTCATCACCCGGGAATCTTCGATGATCTCCCGAAACACCGGGTCCCGCGCCACCAGCGTGTAGACACGTTCGGTGGCGTGGCCCTCGAAGTTGTTGCGACCCCGGTACGCGCCCAGTTCGCGGTCCAGCGCCCTGCGCACCCGCGCAAGGCGCCCGCCGCCGAGAAAATCCGGCAGCAGCGTGTAGCCCCGGGTGCGGATTTCGTGGAGCGCGGTTGCGACATCGAACATGGCGGGAACCTCGGGACAGGCGTTCGCTCAGGATTTGCGGAGGATCGGCACCCAATGGAACAGCCCGACCAGAATCACCATCACGACATCGAGCATTTCCGCGCGGCCGGCGGCTTTGAGCTTGCCGAATACGAACACCAGTTCACCGAGGTGGGCGAGGAAGATCACGAAGGCGATGGCGAGCAGCCGGTAATCCCATGGCGGGGCAAAGACACCCACCACCGCCAGCACCGGCAGAATCCAGAATCCCAGCGTGGCCAGCTTGCCGATCAGAAAGAAATTTTGCATCAGGGTGCTCCCTTGGTTGTTTTAGTGACGTGATCGCGCCGGTGCGCGGCGCTTCGAGTGTAGCAGGGGCGCGTGAAGGGCTACAAACGCCCCGGTGTCGATCCACGGACGTGTGGTCGTGCGCCAGCACGCCAGGCTCGCGATCGCCGGCGGCAGCAGGGCGAGCGCGAAGCCGGTTGGCGGTATGGTCTGCGCCTTCCTCCCTTGATCGGATGGGCCGGGGCCCGCGACGGAACCGGGAAAATTCCTTCGGCGGTGATTCCCGCTTTCCACCTTGAGAAAAGCTTCGGGCCGTTTCCTCATCCCCTGCTGTCCCGCTTTGATTTTCGATCAAGTCCGCGCGGCCCCGCGGTTGTTGTACGGGATATCTGTTGTACGGGACATCTGGACCCTCCCCGATAACCGCTGTATGGTCGGACACATCAATTTTCCCGCGCTCACTGCCGCCTGGCCGGCCACTGGCAAATGCGCTTGGCAACCGTTGCTGTACTACGGATTCGGGCACCGGGCCGAGGCAAATACCAGTGGCTGGGTCGGCAACCACAACCGCGCGCTTACACATTTCAATCCACCTTCCAGGAAATCAATCATGAACTTCGATTACACCGAGGAACAAAGCATCCTGCTCGACAATCTGCGCCGCATGATGGACACCGAGGCGACGCCCGAATACATCCGGGAACACGATGAAAATGGCCTCTACCCCTACGAAGTTTATGAAGCCTGGGTAGCGATGGGGTTGATCGGCCTGCCGTTCCCGGAAAGCTACGGCGGCTTCGGCGGCAATGTCATCGACATGGCCCTGGTGGGCGAGGAGCTGGGACGCAAAGCCTACAGCTTTCTCGAAGCCTATGGCCTGTCGGTGTTCAGCGGTTTGTCGCTGTTGAACAACGGCAATGAAGAACAGAAAAGGATCTGGCTGCCGAGATTGATCAAGGGCGAAATCCGCATGTCGATCTCGATGACCGAACCCGATGCGGGCTCGGATGCGGGCAACATGCGCACCCTGGCGACGCGCGACGGCAACGACTGGGTCATCAATGGCCAGAAGGTGTTTTCCACTGCCGCCGACGCCAGGAACAATGTCATCACACTCTATTGCAAAACCGATCTCGAAGCGCCCTATCAAAAAGGCATCACCGCATTCCTGGTTCCCAACGACACCCCCGGGGTCGAGACACGCCGGCTGCGTACCTTTGGCGCCAACATGCTGGGACTCAACGAAGTCTTTTTCGACAATGTGCGGATCAGCGACGCCCAGCGTATCGGGGCGGTCAATGGCGGCTGGAACTGCATGCTTTCGGGATTGCTGTTCGAGCGTATCGTGACTTCCGCCGGTTACGTCGGTAACGCGCAAACCGTGGTTGATCAGGCGCTGGCCTATGCCAAGGAACGAAAGCAGTTTGGCAGGCCCATCGGCGAATTCCAGGCCATCGCCCATATGCTCGCCGACATGCAGACCCGAGTGGATGCGTCCCGCATGCTGATGCTGCGCGCGGCCGCCAAGGTCGCCAAGGGCGAGCCTGCGTTGCGGGAAGTCACCGAGGCGAAACTGTTCGGTTCGGAAACCTTTGTCGAGGTGGCCAACCAGGGCATGCAGATCCTGGGCGGCTATTCCTACATGATGGAGTACGACATGCAGCGGCACTATCGCGACGCGCGCAGCACGACCATTGCTGCCGGCAGTTCACAGATGCTGCGCAACCTGATCGCCAACACCATGGGGCTGAAGGTGCGGTGATACTCCGCGCCGGAGACACAATCCACATTTGCGGGTGTGGATGGATTCCGGTTCTCCAACTCCCGCATTCGGGAACAGGCTTTTGTGGGGATGATCAATACCGCTGAGGCTTCCCGACCCGGCCAGCGGCGCTGTTCCGTCAGTCGAGCGTGGCCGGCGCGGACTGAATCCGCACCACCGCCCGGTCGCGCGCATGGAAGCGGCGTACCAGTTCCACTTCGCGCCGCCGCACCGCAGCGAGATTGGCCTCCTTGACGTGGCCGAAACCGCGGATGAACTCGGGCAGGCCGGCGATTTCGACCGCGAGACTGTAGTTGTCGGCATCGAGGTCGGCGATGAGTTCTCCGACGCGCGCCTCGTAATCCGCGATCGCCTGCCGTTCCATGCGGCGCTCGGCGGTGTAACCAAAGGGATCGAACGGCGTGCCGCGCAGAAAGCGGAATTTCGCCAGCACGCGGAAGGCGGACAGGATCCAGGCGCCGAACTCGCGTTTCCGCAGGCGCCCGGTATCGGGATCGCGGCGCGCGAGCAGGGGTGGCGCCAGATGCAGACTCAGCCGGTAGTCGCCTTCGAACTGACGTTCCAGTTCGACCTTGAATTCGCCATCGCTGTAAAAACGCGCGACTTCGTATTCGTCCTTGTAGGCGAGCAGCTTGTGGTAACAGCGCGCCACCGCCGTGGCCAGCGGGAAATCGCCGTTGCCGAGACGCGCTTCGGCGTCGCGCACCCGCGCCACCAGCGCCCGGTAGCGCGCCCCATAACGCGCATCCTGATAATCGGCCAACATGCGTTCGCGTTCGGCGATCAGTTCGTCCAGGGTCTGCGGTGGCGGCGCGTAATCCATTTCCTCGACGCCGGCGCTGCGGCGCACCCGCGCGGGATCGGCGGCGTAGCGGCGGCCCCACAGAAAGGCTTTCAGATTCTGCTCCACCGCCACCGCGTTGAGATGGATCGCGTCGGTGAGCGCGGTGGCGGCGAGGGGTACCAGCCCGCGTTGCCAGGCGTAGCCCAGCAGGAAGAAATTCGCCGCGATGGCATCGCCCATCAGTGCCGATGCCAGTGCCGAGGCATCGACGAAGTGACACGCGGCGGTGGCGTCGCGCAGCGCCGCTTCCATGTCGCGGCCGGGAAAGGCGGCGTCGGGATCATGGGTGAAATCCGCCGTCGGAGATTCATGGCTGTTCACCACCGCGACCGCGCCGGGTGCCAGCCGCGCCAGTGCCTCGCGGCCCGAGGCCACCACCAGATCCGCGCCGAGCAGCAGATCGGCGCCACCCCGGGGAATGCAGTGGGCGTGGATGTCTTCCTGGCGCAGCGCGATGCGCAGGTGCGCGGTCACCGCGCCGAACTTTTGCGCCAGCCCGGTCTGCGTCATCACCAGGGCGCCGCGGCCTTCGAGATGGGCAGCCATCCCCATCACCGCGCCGATGGTGAGCACGCCCATGCCGCCGACCCCGGGCAGCAATACGCTGAAGGGAGCGGTGAGTGCGGGGACTTGCGGTTCTGGCAGCGCGGGGAAATCGGCATCGGCGTTGCCGCCGTGGAGACGCCGCAAACTGCCGCCGTGAACGCTGACAAAGCTCGGGCAAAACCCTTTCAGGCAGGAGTAATCCTTGTTGCAGGCGCTCTGGTCGATGGCGCGCTTGCGGCCGAGCGGGGTTTCCACCGGCACCACCGCGAGGCAGTTCGACTGCACGCCGCAGTCGCCGCAGCCCTCGCAGACGCGCTGGTTGATGAACACGCGCCGTTGCGGCTGCGGCAGCAGGCCGCGCTTGCGGCGCCGGCGCAGTTCGGTGGCGCACACCTGGTCGTAGATGATGACGGTGGTACCCGGGACTTCGCGCAGTTCTTTCTGCACCGCGTCGAGGCGATCGCGGTGGTGGATGCTCAGCCCGGGATGGCGCGCGGCGAGATCGCGCTCGTATTTTTCCGGGTCGTCGCTCACCAGCGCGATGCGCTGCACGCCTTCGCCCACCAGTTGCTGGATCAGTTGTTCCACGGTGAGGCTGCCATCGACGTGCTGGCCGCCGGTCATGGCCACGGCGTCGTTGTAGAGAATCTTGTAGGTCATGTTGACCGCGGCGGAAACCGCGGCGCGCACCGCGAGAATGCCGGAGTGAAAATAGGTGCCGTCGCCGATGTTCTGGAACACATGGGGCGTGTCGGTGAAAGGTGCCTGGCCGATCCAGGCCGCCCCTTCGCCGCCCATCTGGGTGAAGGTCTCGGTGGCGCGGTCCATCCAGGTGACCATGTAGTGACAGCCGATGCCCGCCATCGCGCGGCTGCCTTCCGGCACCCGGGTCGAAGTATTGTGGGGACACCCCGAGCAGAACCAGGGCTGGCGTTGCAGCGGTCCGCCGAGCGTCGCGGCCGGGTCGGACGGCGGCGCGCGCAACGCGCTCACCCGGGCCGCGAGCTCCGGCCATTGCCGCAGGCGCGCCAGAATCGCCCGCGCGATCAAGGTCGGATTGAGCTCGCCCGCCGGGCTGAACAGGGGTCGGCCGTCGGCGTCGTGCTTGCCGAGAATGCGCGGGCGGCGCCCGTCGGGCAGCGCATAGAGTTGGGTCTTGAGCTGTTCCTCGATCAGTCCGCGCTTTTCTTCCACCACCAGGATTTCTTCGAGGCCCTCGGCAAAGGCGCGCGCGCCGGCGGGTTCCAGCGGCCAGGGCATGGCGATCTTGTAGAGCCGCAGCCCGAGCGCTTCGGCCAGGGTCGCGTCGATGCCGAGATCGGCGAGCGCCTGCCGGGTATCGAGATACGCCTTGCCGGTGGCGGCGATGCCGAACCGCGGCCTGGGGCTGTCCAGCACCACGCGATCCAGCCGGTTGGCGCGCGCATAGGCCAGCACGGCCTGGAGCTTGGCGCCCTGGAGACGCGCCTCCTGTTCCAGCGGCTGATCCGGCCAGCGTGTGTGGAGTCCGTCCGCGGGCAGCGCGAAATCCTCGGGCAGGACGATCCGCACGCGGTCGATGGCCATGTCCGCCGAGGCATTGGCATCCATGTTGTCGGCCGTGGTCTTCATGCCCACCCAGCAGCCCGCGAAGCGCGACATGGCCCAGCCGTGCAGGCCCAGATCGAGCACATCCTGCACGCTGCCCGGATTCAGCACCGGCACCGTGGCGGCGATGAACATGGCTTCGCTCTGAAACGCCAGCGTCGAGGATTTGCACAGATGGTCGTCGCCCACCACTGCCAGCACCCCGCCGTGGCGTGAGGTGCCGGAGTTGTTGGCGTGTTTCATGGGGTCCATGGCGCGGTCGAGGCCGGGACCCTTGCCGTACCAGAGCCCGAATACGCCGTCGTAGCGCGCACCCGGGAACAGATTGAGCTGCTGCGAGCCCCAGATGGCCGTCGCCGCCAGCTCCTCGTTCACCGCGGGCTGGAAGTGAATATGGTTTTCCCTGAGATGACCGGCTGCTTCCCAGAGCGCGTTGTCGAGCCCGCCCAGCGGCGAGCCGCGATAGCCGGAGACGAAGCCCGCCGTATTCACGCCCGCCGTCTGATCGCGCCAGCGTTGCAGCAGCAGCAGCCGTACCAGGGCATCGATGCCGCTGAGGTAGGCGCGGCCTTTGGTCAGGGTGTACTTGTCGTCGAGGGAAACCGGCATGGGGATACGTCGCGGAGCGGTCCTGGTGGCCAGCATAGAGGCAACCATCGGGAGCGTCGAGGCGGGGGACGCGATCCCTGCCGTCCTGCCGCGCTGAGTGTGGACATGACCAGTCCGGTTGTCCCGGTGCCTGCTGTCCCTGCGCTGACGACCGGAAATGATCGCGCCGAATTTGCGACCGCGAGGGAACTATGGAACGGGTTTACCGGCGACGAAAAAAGCCTGTTTCGCTGCCTGATTGACCGCCACCACGGCCGGATGCGTGAGCCGGCGCTCCACCGAAATGGCATAGTACTTGACGACGACCTTCTCGGTACTGCCGACCATCTCGACACCGTACTGGAGTTGCGTTTCCTCGGCCATCACCGCGGGCGCGGGGAAAATGCCGACACCGGCCTGCCCGAATGCCTTCATCAGCGCCGTATCGTCAAATTCCCCGACGATGCGCGGCTGGATGCGGTGCTCGCTGAACCAGCGTTCCAGCGGTCCCCGCACCGCCGCGCTGGCACCCGGGATCAGCAGGGGTGCTCCGGTCAGGGAGTGCGGGAAATCCGCCCGATAGCGGCCCGCCAGTTCCGGCACCGCATGGAAGACGACGGTGCAGCTTCCCAGCGCGTGGCTGTAGCCTTTTACGCCCAGTTCGGAGGGCAGCGGCCGGTCGGCGATCACCAGGTCGAGCTGGTGGATGGCCAGTTCCGCGAACAGCCGCTCCAGCTTGTCCTCGTGACAGATGAGGCGCACGGGCTCGGCGAGCGTCATCGCTGGCGCCAGCAGTCGGTAGGCGATGGATTTGGGCACCACGTCGGCCACACCGACCCGGAACAGCAGCTCTGCGCTGCCGACGCCACTGCGCAGCGATTGTTCGAGCTCGTTGCCGATCTGGAATATCTCGTCGGCGTGGGAGACCGCCAGTTTTCCCGCCGCCGTCAGCTCGAGCCGCCGTCCGACGCGCCGGAACAGGTCGCTGCCCAGCGCGCGCTCGAGCTCGCCGAGCTGGCCGCTGATGGTCTGGGGGGTGAGGTGCAATCGTTCGGCGGCGCGCGTGATGCTGCCGGCCTTGGCGACGTTCCAGAAATAGTAGAGCTGTTTGTAGTTGAGCATGAGCGCGGCAGCTCGTTATCAGTCTGTGACGAATGAACGGCAAAGAATAATCTGATTTTCTTTATGCAGAAGCAAGCCCAGAATGGGTCCGTCGAGTTTCGGCATCGGAGACGAAGGAAGGAGAGGCGGATGCAGGTAGAAATCCACGCTCATGGCTTCGTGCTGACCGAAGATCTGCGCGCCCATGTGGGGCAGCGGTTGCAGTTTGCCCTGAACCGTTTCCAGGAGCGGGTAGTGCGGGTCGCCGTGCACCTGTCGGACAGCAACGGCCCCAGGGGCGGCGTCGACCAGCATTGCCACCTCCAGCTTCGCCTGCGCGGCTTGCCCGATATCGTCGTCAAGGACACGGAAGCGGATATCCATGTCGCGGTGGATCGCGCCGCGCAACGCGCGGGGCGAACGCTGGGGCGCCATCTGCGGCGGGCACGCGGCAGCTTCGACAAGCCTTTTGAGCGCAGTGACGATCAGCGGATTGAGTGACGATGAGCGGATTGAATGGATTGGAACTCCTGACGCGGGCCGCATCGAGCCTGATCGCTCTGCGGGCGCGCACCTGGCTGATTCTGGCGGCGGTCGGCTTCGGCATCCTCGGTTTGCTGGCCTGGGCCGGCATCGCCACCCTGTCCTGGCTGTGGGCGCAGGCGCCGGCCGTGACCGAGGCGGGCAAGCGCCTGGCCGGCGGGGCGCTGACACAGGTCGAGCAGGTGGCGCCGGGGCTGAAAGAGCAGGCGGGGCAGTGGCTGCCGGGGGTGACAGAGCAGGTGGACCGGTGGTTGCCGGGACTTGCCGCGGACCTGCCGGCCGGCGACGTCAGCGGCACCGACGTCGGCCCGCTGCCGCGCTATCCGGGCCTGGTGCGCAGCCATTTCACGCGCGAGGGGCAGGTCGTCGAGGTGCGCTACGCGGGACGCGCGGCCTTCGATGCGGTGCTGGGGCACTACGTCCAGGGTTTCATCGCCGCCGGGTACGTCCAGGAGGTGATATCGGCCACGCGCGAGGGCGAACAGCACCGCTTCCGGCGCGGCCAGGAATCCATTGACCTGTCGCTGTTGCGCCACCCCGGCGGACGGGTGGAGCTTCGTTTGAAGTCGTTGCCACAGTAACTACTGAAACCACTGCAAGGGGTCACGCATGAAACGCATCGTCCTTTTCCTCGCCACCAACCTTGCCATCGTGCTGGTGCTTTCGATCAGCATGCGCCTGCTCGGGGTGGAACCCTACCTGAACGCACAGGGCCTGAACCTCGGTTCGCTGCTGATTTTTGCCGCCGTCATGGGCTTTGGCGGCGCCTTCATTTCGCTGGCCATTTCCAAATGGATGGCCAAGAAATCGGTGGGCGCCCAGGTCATCACCGCGCCGCGCACGCCCACCGAACAGTGGCTGGTGCAGACCGTCACGCGCCAGGCGCAAGCCGCCGGCATCAGGATGCCCGAGGTGGCCATCTGGGAGTCGCCCGACGTCAACGCCTTCGCCACCGGCATGAGCAAGAACCGCTCGCTGATTGCCGTGTCCACCGGCTTGCTGCAAAAGATGACCCGGGAAGAAGCCGAGGCGGTGCTGGGTCACGAGATGGCTCACGTCGCCAACGGCGACATGGTCACGCTGGCGCTGATCCAGGGCGTGGTGAACACCTTTGTCCTGTTCCTGTCGCGGGTGATCGGTCACACGGTGGATCGCGTGATCTTCCGGACCGAAAACGGCCACGGCCCGGCATTCTGGGTCACGGTGATCATTGCCGACCTGGTGCTGGGTATCCTCGCGTCCATCATCGTGATGTGGTTCTCGCGCCAGCGGGAGTTCCGCGCCGATACCGGCGGCGCACGGCTGGCCGGGCGCGGCGCCATGATTGCAGCGCTGGAGCGGCTGGCGAGCCTGCACCCGCAACCGCTGCCCGACAAGATGGCGGCCTTCGGCATCGCCGGCGGCGGCGCGGGCGGCATCAGGCGCCTGTTCATGACTCACCCACCGCTCGCCGAGCGCATCGCGGCGCTGCGGGGTGCCGGGGTTTGAGGATGCGCACGTCGCTGTAACAGCAACATCAATCAATAGGAGACGCGTGATGAAATGCCCAACCTGCAAAGAGACCAGTCTGGTGATGACCGACCGGCAAGGCATCGAGATCGACTACTGTCCCGAATGCCGCGGCGTATGGCTGGCCGCGGCGAGCTGGACAAGCTGATCGAGCGCGCGGAACGTCCGCGCGGCGACGCAGCCGAGCGGGGACGCGAACCTGTGCGCCAGGAACGACCCTATCGCACTGACGAATACCGGCACAAGCCGCGCAAGTCCTTCCTGAGCGAGCTGTTCGACTGAGAGGAAAATCCTTATGGAACAGGACATCGGGAAGGCCTGTTCACGCAAGGCGTTCGTCGCCAGGTTGCGCCGGCTGGCCACCGCCCTGGAACGCGGCGAACGCTTTGCCATCCAGGCGGCGGGCCGGCGCATCGTCGTGCCGCGCGAGGCTGTGATGAGTATCGAGCACGAACGCGAAGGCGGTATCGAGGAGATCGAGTTCCAGATGACGTGGCAGACCGCCCGCCGCCGGCAACGGAAGGCAAGCCCGTGACCAGCGTTGTATGTGCCTGTTCATGATTCATCCGCCGCTCAAGGCGGCACCCTGATGCGTGCCCGGCTGGCCGCGCTGGCGCGGGCATTCAAGCGCGAGTTCGCGGTGTATCGCTGCGCGCTCGCCCATCCGGATACGCCCTGGCCTGCCAAGGCGTTGCTGGGGCTGGCTGTCGGTTACACCCTGTTGCCGTTCGACCTGATCCCGGACTTTCTGCCGGTCATCGGCCAGCTGGATGATCTGGTCATCGTGCCGGGCCTGGTCTGGCTGGCACTGCGGCTGATCCCGCCCGCCGTCATGGCCGAGTGCCGGGCGCGCAATCCCCGTTTTGAACAACCAGCGGACGCTTCGACATGAACAACACGATCTCCATCGGCGAGCCCTGGATGTGGGGTGCCTTCATCGCCTTCGTGCTGGTCATGCTGGCGCTGGACCTGTTCGTGTTCGGCGGCCGCAAGGCGCACAGGGTGGGCGTCAAGGAGGCGGCGACCTGGTCGGCGGTCTGGATAAGCCTCGCGCTGCTTTTCAATGCCGGCCTGTGGTGGCATCTGAACGGCAGCGTCGGGCCGGAGATTGCCGACCAGAAGGCATTGGAATTCCTCACCGGTTACCTGATCGAGAAATCGCTGTCGGTGGACAACGTGTTCGTGTTCCTGCTGATTTTTTCGTCCTTCCACATCGCCGCCGAATACCAGCGCCGAGTGCTGATCTACGGCGTGCTGGGCGCCATCGTCATGCGCGCCATCATGATCCTGGCCGGCGCCTGGGTGGTGCGGGAGTTTTCCTGGGTGCTCTATCTGTTCGGTTTCTTCCTGGTGGTTACCGGCATGCGCATGCTGGTGATGGCGGAAAAAACGCCCGATCTGGAGAAGAACCCGGTACTGAAATTCGCGCGCCGCCATTTGCGCATCGCCGAGGGCGATCACGGCGAGAAATTCACCGTGATGAAGGATGGCGTGCGCTCTTTCACGCCGCTGTTCCTGGTGCTGATCCTGATCGAGGTCTCCGACCTGGTGTTCGCCGTGGACTCCATCCCGGCCATCTTCGCCATCACCACCGATCCGTTCATCGTCTTCACCTCCAACATCTTCGCCATCCTGGGGCTGCGGGCGTTGTATTTTTTGATGGCCGACGTGGCGGATCGCTTCCACCTGCTGAAATATGGCCTGGCCATGGTGCTCACCTTCATCGGTGCCAAGATGCTGATCACGCCCTGGTACCACATGCCGGTGGCCGCTTCGCTGGCCATCGTTGTCGTGTTGATCGGGTCAAGCGTGGTCGCTAGTTTGATCGCGACGCGCAAGACATGAATGAGAGGAGATCCCGGCGATGAACCCCGAACAGCAACGAGCCATTCTCGTCGTTGTTCTGTACGCGGCCTTCGCCGGCAGCGCCAAGCACGACCGCGAGCGCGAAGGTATCCGCCGCATCGCCGATTCCCTGGGCACCGATACCGGCGCGCCCAATCTGGCCCGGCTCTACGAGGACGCGCTGCTCCTGCGCATCAGCCTGGAAGCCGCCGCCGCGCTGACCGACTCCCGCGAGCGCCAGTTGGCGTATGAAATGGCGGTGTGCGTGTGCGACGCCGACGCAATCGTCGATCTGGGCGAGGCCGCCGTCTCCGCTGTTGTGGCAGGTGCAGTGACTCCCGGCCCGGTGGTGGTGCAGCCGAACGTGTCCGAGGCGGAACTGAACAAGTCGATCCTCCGCCGCCGTGCTCAACGGCGTCCTGGAACTGATGCCGCAATCCTGGGCGTCGATGGCTATGATTCTGTTGCAGATCAAGATGATCTACAGCATCGGCAAGGCTTGTGGCGTCGAACTCGACCAAGGCCACATCAAGGAATTTATCGCCACCGCCGGGGTGGGGCCGACCTCGCAATATCTCGAGCAGTTCGGCCGCAAGCTGCTGGGCCGACTGCCGGGCAAGGCAGCGGGCAGGACTTCGGCAAGGTGGGCAACGCGGCCACCGGTATGGTGCTCTCCTTCGCCACCATCTACGCACTGGGGCAGCTCGCCAAGCGCTATTACGCCGGCGGGTGGGTGATGAGCACCGCCAGCCTGCGCGACATTTTCCAGAACCTGCTCGGTCCGGCCAAGCAGATGCAGGCGCAATATCTGCTACAGATTCAACAACAGGCGAGCACGCTCGATGCCGGCCAGATCATGGCAATGGTTCGAGGCGCGTGACGGCTATGCGGATATTTTCTCAGCTCTACCGGCGCGCGATGCTCTGGTCGCGGCATCGGCATGCGCCGTGGTACCTGGGCGGCATGAGTTTCGCCGAATCGTCGTTCTTTCCCATTCCGCCGGACGTGATGCTGGCGCCGATGTGCCTTGCCGACCCGCGGCGGGCGTGGCGGCTCGCCCTGCTGACCACGCTGGCTTCGGTGGCCGGCGGCCTGTTCGGTTATGCAATCGGCTATTTCGCCTTCGATGCCATCGAGCCCTGGCTGCGCGAGTCCCGCTACTGGGGGACTTATCAAAGGGCGGTGGGCTGGTTCGGGGAATGGGGCTTCTGGGCAATCTTCATCGCCGGTTTTTCACCGATTCCCTACAAGGTATTCACCATCGTCGCCGGCGCCCTGTCGATGGCGCTGTTGCCCTTCACCCTGGCCTCGCTGATCGGGCGCGGGGCGCGCTTCTTTCTGGTCGCCGGGTTGATGGCCTGGGGCGGGGCGCGCATGGAGGCGGCGCTGCACCGGTACATCGACCGCCTGGGCTGGCCCCTACCGTTCACCGCCATCCAGATCCTGTGGATCAACATCATCATGGACGGCCCGCCGGCGATGAGCCTGGGGGTGGAGCCGGCGCGCCCGGGCGTGATGGAAGACCCGCACCGGTCCACCGACGCGCGCATCCTCACCCGCCGCCGGCTCGGCCGCCTGCTGCTGTACGGCTTCACCATGGCGGTGGGCACGCTGGCCTTGTTCCGCTACGCCCAGCCGCGGGGCGAAGCCTACGCGCTGACGCTGGCCTTCACCAGTTTCGTGCTGTTCCAGTTCTTTAACGTCTTCAACGCCCGCGCCGAACACGGCTCGGCCTTCAACCGCGGTTTCTTCCGCAACCGCTGGCTGTGGCTGTCGCTCGCCGCGGTGCTGGCCTTGCAGGTATTGGTGGTGCACTGGGCGCCGGCGCAAACGATCTTCCGCACCACCGATCTGACGCTCGCCGACTGGGGTCTGGCGCTCGCCGTTGCCGCCAGCGTGCTGCTGCTGGACGAGCTGCGCAAGCTAGGTGAAAGAATTTGGGCTGCGTGGGCACACCCTGCCGCGAGTTCGGAGCGGGGACACCCGTGACCGTCGTGCCCGGATTGAGGCGCGGCTCCCCTTGCTCGCCGCTGCCGCCCATGGCGGACGCGCTGGGTGTATCGGGCGCGCGGATCCCCCGGATGTTCTCGAGCCTGCCTGCGGCGGTGGTCTGGACATACATGCGACAACCAAGGAAGCGACCATGCTGAATGCCTTTCTCCTGCGTAACGGTTGTCTGGCACAGATCCCGCCGACGGATCTGCCAGGACGCTTGGGCGAGGCCGTCTGGGCCGACCTCGTCGATCCTTCGGACGAGGAGCGCGCCTGGGTGGAATCGCAGTTCGAACACCCCCTGCCCAGCGCCGACGAGGTCGAGGAGATCGAGGCGACCGCGCGCGCTTTCGTCACCACGACCAGCGTGCAGGTCCGCTCCTATTTTCTGGTGGACCTGGATGGCCAGTTGCGCAATACCACGGTCGTCTTCACGCTGAGCGACAACCACCTGCTCACCCTGCGCGAGCGGGACTGCCCGGTATTCCGGCTGTTTCGCCTGCGCGTCCAGCGCGACGCGGGTTTGGTCGGCGACGCGGCGTCGATCATGATTGCCCTGCTCGAACTCAAGCTCGACGGTCTGGCAGACCGCCTGCAAGAGGTCCACGCCGGACTGGAACGCGTCGCGCAGCGGGTGCTACAGAATCGGCGCACCGACCTGGAACCGGCCATCGACGAGCTGGCCCGCTACGAGCAGCACAATGGCACGCTGCGGCTGTGCCTGACGGACAGCCAGCGCGCGGTCAACTTCCTGCTGCGCCGCGGACGGTTGAGCGATGCGCTCGCCGAGCGCGGCCGGGAGCTGCTGCGCGACATTGAATCCCTGCTGCCGCAGAACACCTTCGTGTTCGACAAGATCAACTTCCTGATGGATGCCGCCCAGGGTTTCATCAATATCCAACAGAACCAGATCATCAAGATATTTTCCGTGACGGCGGTGATCTTCCTGCCGCCGACGCTGATCGCCAGCAGCTATGGCATGAACTTCGAATTCATGCCGGAGCTCTCATGGCCCATCGGCTACCCACTGGCGTTGGTGATGATGGCGGGTTCGGCGGTGCTTCCTTATTGGTATTTCAAACGCAAGGGGTGGCTGTGAGGGGGCGTGGCGACGAGGGTCGACCGCACACACAAGACGGTTTTCACGATTCATTCAACAGCGGGAGAGAAAGTCCATGAAATGCCCAGCGGTGGATCGCGATGGTTTTCCCACCCGTACACTCTTTCAGGAAGCTTGTCATGAACGCTGAACACCACAAATCCATCCTTGCCATCGCCCGCCATGCTGCCTTTCTTGCTGACGACGCCAAGCGCGACCGCGAGCGCGAGGACATCCGCCGTATCGCCGAATCCTTTGCCGGTGCCGCCGGAGCTGATGGCCGCACGCCTGTGCCGGGCGGTTCGCCGCGCGGCAATCTCATGGGAGGAAAGCCAGGATGCCTAAAATCCTGCGTAAACTGATCGGACTGATCCTGCTGTTCGGCACCGTCGGGGTGACGACCTGGCAGGCTCTGTTGGCCGTGTAGCCATGGCAAGGCGACCTCGACCAGCGTGGCCCCAGGTGCTTGAAGCAGTGGCCCGGGAGGGCGCGAATCTTGCCGCCCGCTGGCTGCCCAAGGGTGCGGCCGGGCTGGAACAGCGGGCTCGGCAGACGGCAACGGTGGTTCAGGACTACCGTCAGCGCAGGCGGCAAGCGGCCGCCCGCGCGCCGCGCAAGGCCCGGCTGCTCTGGCTGCTGCCCTTGCCCCTGATTCCCGCCACGGTGATCGCGCTGGCCAGTGGCCAGTTCACGGCCCTGGTGGCCAACGCGGGCGCCTACGGTCTGTTTCTGGCGGGCGCCATGCTGGCCCGCCACGGCTTTCAACAGGAGGCGAGCCAACGGCAGCAGTGCTTCCAGACCGCCGCCCGCTGGCCGTTCAAGACCCTGGGCGGGCTGACGGTCGCGCTGGCGACGGCCTGGACTGCCTATGCGGGCGCCGGTCAGGGCCTGCCCATTGCATTGGCCTTCGGAGTGGGCGCATTTGCCGCCTTTGTCCTGCTCTACGGTCTTGATCCACACCGGCAAGCGGTCGTCGTGGAGAGTCGGGACGGCAACGTCCGGTATGTCACCGCGGCGCTGCAACAGGCCGAGCAGAAGATTCTGGCGATCGAGCAGGCGGGTGGCCGCATCCGGCAGCCGGAGCTGAACCAGCGCCTGACCCGCATCATCGGCCTGGCGCGACAGATTCTGTCGGAGATCGCCCGTGATCCACGGGATGTGCGCCGCGCACGCAAGTTTCTCAACACCTATCTGGACGGCGCCCAGCGGGTGGTCAGCGGCTATGCCGAGGCCCATGCCGATGCGAGAACCCATCCGCTGGAGGCCAATTTCCGCCGCATACTGATCACCATCGAAGAGGTGTTCGGGCAGCAGCACCAGCGACTGCTGGATCACGACCTGCGTGACCTCGATGTGCAGATGGAAGTACTGGAGACCCAGCTCAGGCGCGAGGGTCTGGATTGACGCATGAAGCCATGAATCATAGATGAGCACGCACCATGATTGACGAAACCGAACTCAAGACCATTGAAATCGACCTGCTGCAGGGCAAGGCGCCCGCGCGCTACCAGCAGGCAGCCCCGGCCGAGCGCGCGGCGATGGATGCATTGATCCAGGAGATCGACCTCGATGACAGTCACTCCCTGCTCTACTTCGGCGCTCCCGCCCAGCAGCAGTTGGCCAGCATCTCCGATGAGATGCTGGAGGGCGTGCGCAACAAGGACACGGGGCCTGCCGGCGATGCGCTCAACCGCATGATGGGTACGGTGCGGGGCTTCGATCTGGGGGAACTGGATCCGCAACGCAAGCCCGGTTTGTTCGCGCGCCTGATCGGCAAGACCAAGCCGATGGCCCGGTTCCTCCAGCGCTATGAGGAAGTGCGCAACCAGATCGACGCCATCGGCGATGATCTTGATCGTCACAAGACGCAACTGCTCACGGACATCGCGTCGCTGGATCGCCTCTACGCCGCCAATCTCGAATACTTTCACCACCTGGAACGCTACATCGTGGCGGGGGAGGAGAAGCTGAGGCAGCTCGACGAGAACATCATCCCGGAGCTGGCGCGCGCGGCGGCAGCGAGCGAGGCGGTGATCGAGGCCCAGCGCTTGCGCGATCTGCGCGCCAGCCGTGACGCCCTGGAGCGGCGCGTGCATGACCTCAGACTGACCCGTCAGGTGGCCATGCAGAGCCTGCCCAGCATTCGCCTGGTACAGGAGAACGACAAGGGGTTGATCGGCAAGATCGTCTCCACCACCGCCAACACCCTGCCGCTGTGGCGGCAGCAACTGGCGCAGGCGGTGACCATCCATCGCTCGCGCGAGGCGGCCCAGACCATCCGCTCGGCCAGCGATCTCACCAACGAATTGCTCAAGGCCAATGCCGAAAACCTCAAGCAGGGCAATGCCGAGGCACGCAGCGAAATCGAACGCGGCGTGTTCGATATCGAGGCGGTCAAACAGGCCAACGCCACACTGATCGAGACCATCGAGGAGAGCTTGCGCATTGCCGATGAAGGACGCAGCAAACGCGCCGAGGCGGCGACCCAGCTTCAGACGCTGGAGGCGGAGCTGCGCAAAACCCTTGTCAGTGCCAGCGCACGGGCGAAGGAGGGCGCCAGGACGGCGGCGGTTGGCGACCAGGGCAACGCACGATGAACACGACACAGAAGACGAACCCGCGCGTGCGGCAGGCATCATCGCGCGCAAGCTCTGAAGCAGTGGAAACCTTTATGCGTCCGCGTTTTAACCGAATGAAAGGCCAACAAGCATGAACAGCAAACCTGAAAGAGATGTGGAAAAGACCTACCCCTTGCCGGAATTCATTGCGAAGTTGCGGCGCTTGGCCGATGCGCTCGAACAGGGCGAACGCTTTGAAATCCAGATCGCGGGGGAAAGAATTTCAGTGCCTGTGCGTGCGGTCTGCAATATCGAGCACGAACGGGAAGGCGATACGGAGGAAATCGAGTTCCAGATCAAATGGTCAAACCCGCAGTAAGCCCATGCGGCAGCGATAGGGCGAGGGGCTGAAGATCCTGCCCGGGCGCAGCGGCTCGTGCGCCCTGCTCTCGGGCCGCCCTATTTTCTTCACCAGCACGAACCTTTCGGAAACAGGCCATGAACCCTGAACAGCACAAATCCATCCTTGCCATTGCCCTGCATGCTGCCTTCGCCGACGGCGCCAAGCACGACCGCGAGCGCGAGGAAATCCGCCGCATCGCCGAATCCTTTGGCGGTGAATCCGGCGCGCCCGACCTGGCTCGGCTCTACCAGGACGTGCTGCTCAAGCGGGTGAGCCTGGCAGCCGTCGCCGCCGCGTTGCAAGACCCCGGCGAGCGCCAGTTGGCTTATGAAATGGCGGTCTGCGTGTGCGATGCCGACGGCCGCCAGAGCGAGGCCGAGCACCGCTTCCTGAACGAGCTGAAAGCCCTGCTCAAGCTTGATGCGGGGCAGGCCGCCGCCTTCGAGGCTGATGCCGACGCCATCGTCGATCTTGCCGAGGCCGCCGCGCCCGCCGCAGTGGCAGCCGCCGGCGTCGCCGCGCCCGGCCCGGTGGTGGCGGCGCAGCCGAATGTCGCGGACGCGGAACTGGACAAGTCCATCCTAAATTACGCCCTGATGAACGGCGCGCTGGAACTGCTGCCGCAGTCCTGGGCGTCGATGGCCATCATCCCGTTGCAGATCAAGATGGTGTATGGCATCGGCAAGGCGCACGGAGTCGCCCTCGATCAGGGGCACATCAAGGAATTCATCGCTGCCGCCGGGGTGGGGCTGACCTCGCAGTATCTCGAACAGTTCGGCCGCAAGCTGCTGGGCGGGCTGCTCGGCAAGGTAGCCGGCAAGACCTTCGGCAAGGTGGGTGGCGCGGCCACCGGGATGGCCTTTTCGTTTGCCACCACCTACGCGCTGGGGCAGCTCGCCAAACG
>CAMTUJ010000040.1:0-44273 GCA_947084925.1 uncultured Gammaproteobacteria bacterium | reverse complement strand
TCCCGGCAGCGTCAGGGGGTTTTGATTATGCCGGAATTGTCGGGCAGATGCGGCAGGTGCGCAATGCGGATCCCGTTATCCGGATTCAGTGGCGCGCAGATGCCGGCGCCGCCCGCCGCACCGGGGCAAACGACATCCGGTGCCAGATACAGGGCCCCAGACGGGCCAGCGCGGCGCAGTGCTCGCGGGTACCATAGCCCTTGTGGCGGGCAAAACCGTAGCCGGGAAACTCCCGATCCAGTGCCGTCATTTCCCGGTCCCGGGTTACCTTGGCGACAATGGCAGCCGCGCTGATGCAGGGAATCTTCGCATCGCCGCGCACGATGGCTTCCGACGCATGATGCCAGTTCGGCAGGCGGTTGCCATCCACGACCACGAAGCCCGGCGCCGGCGCGAGCGCCGCGACCGCGCGCTGCATGGCCAGCAGCGTCGCCTGCAGGATGTTGTGGGTATCGATTTCCGCCACCGTCGCCCGTCCAATCGCCCAGGCACTGGCGTTGGCGAGAATTTCCGCATAAAGCGCTTCGCGCCGCGCCGCACTGAGCGTTTTGGAGTCGGCAAGGCCGCTGATCGGACGCGCCGGATCCAGTACGACCGCCGCCGCCAGCACATCGCCCGCCAGACAACCGCGGCCGACCTCATCGACGCCGGCAAGCCGCACACGGCCCTGGCTCGGGTCCGTTTTCATGGCGCCGCGTCGATCAGTTCCGCCAGGGCCGCCGCCGCACGTTCGCTGGCGCCGCGGCGCAATTGCCGATGCAGGGCATCGAATTCGGCGATCAGGGCCGCGCGCTCCGATGTCGCCTCCAGACACCGCAACACCTGCCCGGAGAGGACTTCCACCGTCGCCGCGTCCTGGAGCAACTCGGGTACCAGTTCGCGCCCCGCCAGCAGGTTGGGCAGCGACACATGCTTGAGCTTGACCAGACGGGATGCCAGCGCATGGGTAAGGCGCCCGGTGCGGTATGCCACCACCATGGGCTTTTTGAGCAGCATGGCCTCGAGGGCACTGGTCCCCGAGGCGAGCAGCACGGCGTCGGCCGCCGCCATGGCGGTGTGGGACTGGCCATCCAGCACCTGGACCGGCAATCCGGGGTATGCGGCCAAGAGCGCAGCGATCTGGGCCCGACGCGCCGCGTTGGCCGCGGGCAATACACAGCGCAATCCGGGCACCCGCTCCCGACACGCAGCCAGGGTGTCGAGAAACAGCGGTCCCAGCAGGGCGACTTCACTGCCGCGGCTGCCGGGCAGCACGGCCAGCACCGGCGCATCCGCCGGCAGCGCCAGGCGTCGCCGCGCGCCGGCGGTGTCTGGCTCCAACGGCAGCTCATCGGCCAGCGGATGGCCCACCCAGGTTACCGGCACACCATGGCGACGGTAGAACTCGGCCTCGAAGGGAAACAGCACCAGCATGTGATCGACGGCGCGGGCGATCTTGCGGATGCGGCCCTGGCGCCAGGCCCACACCGAGGGGCTCACATAGTGCGCGGTTCGGATGCCGACGCCGCGCAATGTCAGTTCCAGACCCAGATTGAAATCGGGCGCGTCGATGCCGACGAACAGCGCAGGCTGCCGCGCGCGGAAGTGACGTGCCAGCCCGCGCCGGATGCGCAGCAACTCCGGCAGGCGCTTGAGGGGCTCAACGAAACCCATCACCGCCAGACGCTCCAGGGGATACAGGCTGCGGAAACCTTCCGCCGCCATGGCGTCGCCGCCGACACCTTCAAACTGGGCATCGGGATAGCGGCGGCGCAGGGCCCGTATCAGTCCCGCGCCCAGACGATCGCCGGAAACCTCACCCGCAACCATTCCGATACAAGGGGCGGTGGACACCGGAATCAGCGGATGATGCCGCGCCGGGAACGCCGAATCGACTGGATCAGCGGCGCCAGCACACCATCGGGATCCGGCGTGGCATCCAGGGCGGCGAGGGCCTCGTCCAGCTTCAGGCCGCGACGATAGAGGGTTCGGTAGGCGCCCTGCACCAGCCGGATCTGGGTTGGCGTAAAGCCCCTGCGCGCCAGCCCCACCTTGTTGATGGTCCTTGGCGTCGCCGGATAACCGACCGCCATGACGTAGGCGGGCAAATCCTGGTTGAGGAACGCCGCCGCGCCGAGGAAAGCGTGCGCGCCGACCTGTACATGCTGGTGCAGCATGGTAAATCCGGACAGGAATGCCCAGTCATCGACCTGGACGTGGCCGGCCAGGGAGGCGTTATTGACCATGATGGTATGGTCGCCGATCACGCAGTCGTGCCCGATGTGAACATAGGCCATGATCAGGTTGTGACTGCCGATGCGCGTCTCACCCCGATCCTGCACGGTGCCGCGATGGATGGTGACGCCCTCGCGGATGCGGTTGTGGTCGCCGATGATCAACCGGGTCGGTTCGCCCCCGTACTTGATATCCGGCGTGTCCTCACCCACCGTTGCGAACTGATAGATGACATTGTCGCGCCCGATGCGGGTCGGACCCTTGAGCACCGCATGGGAATGGACAATGGTGTTATCGCCAAGCTCCACATCGGGTCCGACATAGGTCCAGGGGCCTATGGTGACATTGCGGCCCAGGCTGGCCTTCGGATCTATCTTCGCCAGGGGATCGATCATGGAACCTAGGGCGCTTCGAGCGCACACAGAATGTTGGCCTCGCATACCAGCTTATCGTCGACGCTGGCGCTGCACCGGAAGCGCCAGATATTGCGCTTGCGGGTATCAATCTCGGCGGTCAGCATCAGTCGATCACCGGGCACCACAGGACGCTTGAAGCGCACCCCGTCCACACCCGCGAACAAATAAAGACGCTCGTCACCAGGCTGGCGATCAACGGTCACGAAGCCCAGCACGCCCGCCGCCTGGGCCATGGCCTCGATGATGAGAACGCCAGGAAATATGGGCTTGACCGGAAAATGACCGGTGAATGCCTGCTCATTAACCGTGATGTTTTTGTACGCCAGAATGCGCTTGCCGGCCTCCACCTCCACCACCCTGTCGATCAACAGCATCGGATAGCGGTGGGGCAATAAACGTTGAATGTCTTCGATCGACAGGGAGCTCATGGCAGGGGCCTGGAGAGTGGGTTCACGATTCGTCACCGATCTTGTTTTCCAATTTTTTCACCCGCCGCGCCAGCTCATCCAGATGCCGAAACCGCGCCGCGTTGCGCCGCCACTGTGGCGTCTCGTCCATCAACAGATCGGCCGAATAGGCACCAGGCCGGGTGATCGACTTGGACAATGTGCAGCGCGCGTGGGCGATGACGTGGTCACAAATACTGACGTGTCCGACCGCTCCCGATTGGCCGGCGAATACGCAGTTCTTGCCCACCGTGGTGCTGCCGGCAATCGCCGCATAGGCGGCCATCGCGGTGTTCTCGCCCAGGTGCACGTTATGACCGATCTGAACATGGTTATCGAGGATAACGCCCGCTTCGATAACCGTGTCGCCGAGCGCACCGCGATCGATGGTGGTGCAGGCGCCAATCTCCACGCGGTCGCCGATGATCACGCCGCCCAGTTGGTGAATCTTGACCCAACGGCCGCCGTCGTTGGCAAAACCAAAGCCATCGGCACCCAATACGGCGCCGCCGTGAATCACCACGCCTGCGCCGATGCGCACACCGTGATAAATCGTGACATTGGCGGCGACGCGGCAATCGGGGCCGACAACGGAATTCGCGCCGATACTGGTGCCCGGGCCGAGAACCGTGCGCTCGCCAATCGACGCGCCGGCGCCGACGGTCACATGCGCACCGATCGCGGCGCTCGCGGCCACGGTTGCAGCGGGATGAATGACCGCGCTGGGATGCACGCCGGTCTCTGCTGGCGGGGTCGTGTCGAACAACGCCGTGGCGCGGGCGTAGGCGACATAGGCATCGCTGGCAATCAGGGCGTGGCCAGCGAAGTGACTCGCGTCGGATGCGGCCAAAATGACTGCCGCGGCGCTTGTCCGCGCCAATTGCTCGCGGTACGCGCTGTTGGCGAAAAAGCTCAGCTCGCCGGCGCGCGCATCCTTCAAGGTATTCAAGCCATAAATCCTGAGCGTCGGATCGCCGCGCACGGTCGCACCGATATGCGTGGCGATCTCACCCAGGATGCGGCCGCTTTCCACCACTTACTTGGTCTTGGCGTTGAGCCGCTCAAGCAGCTTGCCGGTGACATCCAGTCCGGGATCGGCCACGATCACCGCCTCGCGCTGCAACAACAGTGTGATGCCTTCGGCTTCCACCAGCTCTTTGAGCGCAGCCTGAACCTTGGGCTGCAATTCTTCCATGATCTTGCCTTGCAGCTGCTGCACCTCGGCTCGCAACTTGCGTTCCACCAGCTCGTAATCCGCCCGCAGGTATTCCATTTTCTTTTGATTTTCGGTCGCCTGTTCCTGGGACATGGTATCGCGCTCTGCTTCGATTTTCTTCTGCAGAGCTTTCACGTCGGCCGCGATACTGTCATATTTTGCCTGCAGCCCGACGAATTCCGATTCAGTCTGGAGCTGTTTCTGCCGAGCCTTGGCCACATCGGACGTAAAAATCACCCGCTGAATATCAACCACCGCGATTTTATCGGCCGCTGCCGCGGGAAGCGCAAAAAACGCCAAGGCAAGCATGGATCCTGCAAAAATTCGTCTCACAATATCTCCCTCATTAGGTGATTAAACTGTCACGAACGCTGATAACCATCCCCGGAGTCTGCATCCGGATCAAGTCCCCGGCCACCGATTCCGTCACCCACTCCGGGCTTAGAATGTCTGCCCGAAAGAAAACTGGAAAAACTCGGTTTCGTCCGTCGACTGGGCGTTGAGCACTTTCGCGAAACTCAACTGGATCGGACCAAAGCCGCTCAGCCAGATACCGCTCAACCCGGTTGAATAGCGCAAATCTCCGATGTTTGGCGCTGCGCAATCCACCTGGGCCTTGCCGCAATTGGTGTCGAAGACGTTACCCGCGTCCAGAAACAGCGCCGCCTGGATATTGCGACGATCCTTCAGGAAGGGAACCGGAAACAGCACCTCGGCACTGCCATTGACATTGACGTTGCCACCAAAGGCGTTGGACCGGCTGAGTGTCGGAAACAGCGGAGTATCCTCGGGGCCCAGCGTATTGCGCTTTACCCCGCGCACCGAGTCGAAACCGCCACCGAAGTAGTTCTTGAAAAATGGCAGGTTCTGCGTATTACCATAGCCGTCGCCGTAACCAAGCTCTTCCCGCAGGTGAAACGTCAAATTACCCGATAACGGGCGATAGTAGTGCCCCGTATAGGTGAGTCGATAAAACTCCAGGTCGCTGCCAGGGACAGTCAACTCGAAACGGACTCGTTTCGACGCGCCCCGGGTAGGCAGCTGGCCGCGATTCAAATTCGATTCGCTCCAGTTGAAATTGGTGGTCAGCATATTGAACTGATCGCCATTTTTCAGGATGAAATCGAGGAGCTCGACGGTGGAAAGAATGCCTGGCTTCAACGTGAGGGACTCCACGCCAAACCCCAGTCCGATGCGACCGGTATCGGAATAGGGATAACTGAAATTGGTATTCGCGGTATAGCTGTCCGTGGAGTAGGAGGTCAGGTTCAACTGGCCGTAGTTGGTTTGTGTCACGGCCAGGGAGTAGCCGACACTGACGCCATCCTTGGTGAAATAAGGATCGGCGTAATTCAGTGACGCCATCTTGCGGTACTTGCTGGTGCTGACGCCGAAGCCCACCGTGTTGCCGGAGCCCAGGAAATTATTTTCCTGGATATTGGCGCCGAGAATGATGCCCGCTCCCTGAGCGAGTCCGACGCTGGCGCCGATGCTGCCGGACGGTTGTTCTTCCACGGTATAGAACACGTCCACCTGATCGCTGGTGCCGGGCACCTCCCGCGTCTCGATGTCCACCTTCTTGAAAATTCCGAGCCGTTCGAGCCGCACCTTCGAGTGCTCGATCAGGTCCGTCGAAGCGGAAGCGCCCTCCATCTGCCGCATCTCCCGGCGCAGCACTTCGTCGGCCGTCTTGGTATTGCCGCGAAACTCCACGCGCCGAACGTAGGCACGGTCGCCCGGAGTAACCACGAATGTCACCTTGGCGGTTTTGGTTTTTTCGTCAACTTCGGGGAAGCCTTCCACCTTGGCAAAGGTGTAACCCTCGACCCCCAACCGCTTGGACAGCAGCTCGCTGCTCGCCGTCATCAGCGCCTGGGAAAAGGTTGCGCCTTTTTTCATCGCGATCAGCTTCCGCAGGTCTTCCGCCGGCAGCATCAACTCTCCGCTGAGTTCCACGTCTCCCACCGTGTAGACATCGCCTTCGGTGATGTTGACGGTAATGAAGACCGCATCCTTTTGCGGGCTGATCGAAACCTGGGTTGAAGTCACCGCAAAGCGCAGATACCCGCGGTCGCGATACCAGCTCTCCAATCGTTCGAGGTCGCCAGACAGCTTCTCGCGCGAGTATTTGTCGTCGCTGCTCAACCAGGAAAACATGCCCGAGGTCTTGAGCTCGAACATCTTGAGCAGGGTGGCCTCATCAAAACTGTGGTTGCCCACGATATTGATGTGCTTGATCGTCGCAACCTTGCCTTCGGAAATGGTGAGGTCGATGCGCACCCGGTTGCGCGGCAGATCATGCGCTTCGGCGCTCACCGTGGCGCCATAACGTCCCTGCGCGACATATTGACGCCGCAACTCCTGCCCCATGCCTTCCAGCACGGTCTTCTTGAAAATCTGCCCTTCCGCCAGACCCGCTTCACGCAGAGCTTTCAGCAGTTGATCTGTTTCGATGGATTTGTTGCCGTCGATTTTGATCTCGGCAATGGCGGGACGCTCCACTACTCGCACCACCAGTACGTTGCCGTCGCGCACAATGCGGATGTCTTCAAAGTATCCGGTGCGGAACAGGGTTTGTATCGCCGCGCCTATCCCTGCGTCATCGATGAGGTCGCCGGCGCTTACCGGCAGCGCGGCGAACACGGTGCCTGCGGAAACTCGCTGCAGGCCCTCGATACGCACATCCTCGATCTGGAAAGCCGCCGCAAAGGTCAGTCCGGGCACCAACAGCAGCAACACGCCCAGCGCGCTCACGCGGCGCCGGATCCCGGCCAGACTACGCCTCAGTAAGGGTTTGATGACAAGCAACTCCGGGCACAAAAAAAAGCGGTTCAGGAAGTGCGGCGATGGCGGGCGCCGGCCGGGCTCGCTGCGCGGATCGCATTCATCAAAAGCGCGAAACGTCATTGTATAAAGCCAGCAGCATCAAACCTATCACCAGGGAGAGACCGATACGGTACCCGGCCTCCTGTATGCGCTCCGAAAGCGGCCGCCCCCGAACGGCCTCCAGCGCGTAATACACGAGGTGTCCGCCGTCCAGCACCGGGATCGGCAGCAAATTGAGCACCCCGAAGCTGACGCTGAGCAGCGCCATGAACTGCAACAAGGGTACCAAACCATACTGTGCCGAAGCGCCGGCCACTTTAGCAATGGTGATGGGCCCGCTCAAGTGGCGCACCGAGATATCGCCAACTATCATTTTGCGGACCGACTCCAGGATCATCGCCGCGGTATCCCAGGTGGTGGCAACGCCCTTGGCCAGGGCGGCGACGGGACCGTAACGTTGCTCGCGTCGATAGTCCTCAGGCCACTCGGCTCCGGCTGCCGCCACACCCACCTGCCCGAAGGTCGCGCCGCCGGCGGTGACCGACTTCGGCGTCACGCTCAGCTCCTGCCGCTCTCCCGCCCGTTCAATCACCAACTCGATGATCTGTGCGGGGCGCGCGCGCACATACTCGACCCATTGCGCCCAGTCGGCGATGGCGGTGCCATTCGCCGCGAGGATGCGGTCGCCGGCGCGCATGCCGGCCTGGGCCGCCGGGCTACCGGATTCCACGCTCGCCACCAGTGCCGGGATCGGCGGGCGATAGAGCTCGATACCGATGTCGCCGATGGGGTCGGGCGCGACGGGATCGAGGTCCCAATGCACGAGCTGGGCGCGCAACTCGCGCTCATCGGTCGCGCCCCGGGTAACAACCCGGAAGCTGATGGTCCCGCTGTCGCCGAGCCGGCGCACCAGCATCTCGCTCAACGCCTGCACGGTCGGCGTCGCCCCCCCGTCCACCGCCACGATCTCCTCGCCCGCCGCGAGGCCCGCAACGGCAGCCACCGAGCCCGGCGTCACCTTGGCCACCACCGGGGCGATGCCCTGGACACCGAGCGCGAACACGATCCAGTACGCGACCACGGCGAGGACAAAATTGGCCAGCGGCCCGGCGGCAACCGTGGCGATGCGTTGCGCCACCGGTTTGCGGTTGAAAGCGTGAGCGCGCTCGTTCTCCGCGACCTCGCCCTCGCGCTCGTCCAGCATCTTGACGTAGCCACCCAGGGGTAGCGCGGCGATCACGAATTCGGTACCGCTACGGTCGTGCCAGCGCAGCAGCGCCGGGCCGAAGCCGATTGAAAACCGGAGCACCCGAATGCCGCACCGGCGCGCCACCCAGAAATGGCCGTATTCGTGGAAGGTAATCAACACTCCCAACACCAGGAAGAAATAAAACACCTGCTGTACAACTGCCACGCGTCAACCCTCGGTTACATAGCGTTCAATAAACCCGCACGCCTGTTCGCGGGCGCGGATGTCAGTGCCCAGGACAGCATCGATACAGTCCGGTTCCGCAACGCACCAGTGCTGCATCACCTGATCCACTACCGCGGCAATCCGCGTAAACCTCAATTTGCCGGCGAGGAATGCCGTCACTGCTTCTTCGTTGGCCGCGTTGAGCGCTGCCGGTGCGTCACCCATGACGGCGGCCGCCGCGTGCGCCAGTCGCAGGCAGGGAAACCGCAGCGGGTCCGGCGCGCAGAATTGCAACTGCGCCACCGCGGTCAGATCGAGCCGCGCGACACCGGATTCGATCCGCTCCGGCCAGCCCAGCGCATGCGCAATGGGCGTGCGCATATCCGGGTTGCCCAGTTGCGCCAGCACCGAGCCATCGGCGTATTCCACCAGCGAGTGCACGATGCTCTGGGGATGGATCAGTATCTCGATCCGGTCCGGCCCGACGCCGAACAACCAGCAGGCTTCGATCAGTTCCAGCCCCTTGTTCATCATGGTCGCGGAATCGACGGAAATCTTGCGGCCCATGCGCCAGTTCGGGTGGGCACAGGCCTCGTCCGGAGTCGCGGCTTCGATATCCTCGAGCGACGTGGTGCGAAACGGCCCCCCGGATGCGGACAGGATCAGTCGCCGCACGCCGCCCCGGTCTACACCAACTGCCGGCAGACACTGAAAAATCGCATTGTGTTCGCTGTCCAGTGGCAGCAAGGTGGCGCCGCCGCGCGCGACCTCCGCCATGAACAGGCGCCCGGCCATTACCAGCGCTTCCTTGTTGGCCAGCAACAGGCGCTTGCCCGCGCGGGCCGCCGCGAGCGTTGGCAACAAGCCCGCGGCACCGACGATGGCGGCGATCACGGTATCGGCGCGCTCGTGTCCGGCTACGGCGTCCAGGCCCTCAGCGCCCACCGCGACACGGGTCGATGCGGGCACCAGAGCGTGTAATTGCTGCGCTGCCGCCGCCGTGGGCACCGCGACCAGCTCGGGCGCGAATCGCCGACACTGGTCGGCCAGCACATCGAGTCGCTGATAACCGCTCAATGCGATGACCCGAAAGCGCCCGGGATGGCGCGCGATTACATCCAGCGCGCTGACGCCGATGGAACCCGTGGAGCCCAGGATGGAAACACCCCGCGGCGCCGCCCGACCCGTGCTCAACCGGGCGCTACCAGCGCCCGGGAAAAGCCGAACGTCGCAATACCCAGCACAAACACCGGCAAAGCGGCCGACAGGCTATCCACTCGGTCCAGCACCCCGCCGTGGCCGGGCAACACCGAGCCACTGTCTTTCACCCCGCGGGCGCGTTTGATCATGCTCTCTCCCAGATCGCCCAGCACACCGGCAAAGCTGGTCGCCAGGATCAGCGCCAGCCAGTACAGCCCGTCCTTGCCGGCGATCCCCAGCCCGGGCGCGAAGGCTGCGCCCACCAGCAGCGCCAGCGACATGCCGCACAGTACGCCTTCCCAGGTCTTGCCAGGACTGACGGCGGGCGCCAGCCGGCGGCGCCCAAACGCGCGTCCGCCGAAGAATGCCCCGATATCGGCACTGGCGACCACCGCCACCACCAGCGCCACCCAGTGCGCACCCTGCTCGCGGCCAAGCAGCCAATGGAGCGCGATCCAGGCCGGCAGCAGCGCCATCACCCCGATGAACAAAACGACCGGGCGGTTATTCCAGCGGCGCGCGCTGGCGGGGTAATCGAGCACCCAGAACAGCATCAGCAGCCACCAGCCCGCCGCGACCGCCAGCAGGGCAACCGGCTGCCCGACGGCGCTCCAGTGATGGGCCGCCATGGCGGCCGCGATGACCGCGACATAGGCCGACCGCTGTGTTGGCGACGCAAGTCCGGCCAAACGGCCCCATTCCCAGGCCCCCAGCAGAATCACGGCGCCGACAAGCGCGACGAAGACCAGCGCCGGCAGCAAAAACAAGGATCCCGCAAACGCGCTGACGAGAATGAGGCCGGTGATTACCCTCTGCTTGAGCACTTGGTCTCCGGTGCCAGCAACTGGCTGGCGGCGCGCCCGAAGCGGCGCTGCCGACGATAATATTCACCGACCGCGCCATTGAAATGCTCGCGGTCGAAGTCAGGCCAGTAACAGTCGGCGAAATAAAGTTCGCTGTAGGCAAGCTGCCACAGCAGGAAATTACTCAGGCGCTGCTCGCCGGCCGTACGGATGCACAGATCAGGTGGCGCCACATCGGCAAGACAGAGATGGCGCTCGACCGCCGTCTCGTCGATATCGGCGGGGGACAAGGCACCGGCCTCTACCCGCTCCGCCAGCGCCCGCGCCGCCCGGACGATATCCCAACGGCCGCCGTAATCGACGGCCAGATTGAGCTGCAAACGCCCCCCGGCGGTCGCCGCTTCCACCCTGTCAATGCGGCGAATGAGGCGGGCACTGAAACGCTCGCGCGAGCCCACCACGCGCAGCCGCACATCGCGGCGCACCAATTCATGCTGTTCTCTTCTGAGGTAATTGGCAAACAGCGCCATGAGGCCGCTGACTTCTTCGGCCGGACGCTGCCAGTTCTCGCTGCTGAAGGCGAACAGCGTGATGATCTCCACGCCATGAGCCTGACAACTGTCCAGCACGTCACGGACCCGTTCAACGCCGGCGCGATGGCCGCTGACGCCACGCAGACCGCGCGCGCTGGCCCAGCGGCTGTTGCCATCCATGATGATCGCCACATGCCGCAGCGGGTGGCCGTTCGAACCCTGGCCTTCAGCCTCTGTCATGGCCTTCACCCGGGGGTCAGATTTCCATCAGATCTTTTTCTTTTTCGGCCAGCAGCAGATCGACCCTGGCGATATGGCGATCCGTGATCCGCTGAATGTCGTCCTGCGCGCGGCGTTCGTCGTCCTCGCCGATTTCCTTGGCTTTCTCCAATTCGCGAATATCGGCCAGCACATCGCGCCGAATATTCCGCACCGATACCCGGGTGTGCTCGGCTTCCGCCTTCGCCTGCCGGATAAGGCCCTTGCGGGTCTCTTCGGTGAGCGCGGGCATGGGAACGCGAATGACCTCGCCCGCGGTGACCGGGTTGAGACCCAGCCCGGCGTTGATGATGGCGCGCTCGATATCGCGCACCATCTGCTTCTCCCACGGTGCGACCGTCAACATCCGCGCATCCGCGGCAGTGACGTTGGCGACCTGCCGCAGCGGAGTCGAGTTGCCGTAATAATCCACCATGACACCATCAAGGATCCCGGGGTGCGCACGCCCGGTGCGCAGCCTGCCCAGGGTGGCGGTCAGGGCTTCCACCGTCTTTTCCATCCGCTCGTTGGCGTCGGCCTTCAGTTCCTCGATCACCCTTCACTCTCCCCGATCAGTGTACCGTCGCTACCGCCCAGCGCGATTTGCAACAAAGCACCAGGCTTCGACATCCGGAACACCCGCACCGGCATCCGGTTATCCCGGCACAGACAGATTGCCGTAAGATCCATCACGCCCAGCTTGCGTTCCAGGACCTGATCATAAGTGAGGCGAGGATAGAACTGCGCCCGCGGATCCCGCACCGGATCTGCGGAATAGACGCCATCCACCTTGGTCGCCTTCAGCATGATGTCAGCGTCCACTTCAACCGCGCGCAGACAAGCCGCCGAGTCGGTGGTGAAAAACGGATTGCCGGTGCCGGCGGCAAACAATACCACTTCGCCAGCCGCCAGATAGCTCAGCGCCCGGCGCCGCTCGTAGCGATCGACGACCCCGGGCATGGCGAGCGCGGACATCACCCGCGCCGCCACACCATTGCGTTCGAGCGCATCGCGCAGTGCGAGCGCGTTCATCACGGTCGCGAGCATGCCCATGTGATCGCCGGTCACCCGGTCCATCCCCGCGGCTGCCAGTGTGGCGCCGCGAAACAGGTTGCCGCCACCCGTCACCAGACCCACCTGCACACCGATCGCGACCAGTTGCGCAACTTCCCGCGCGGTGCGGTCGAGCACCACGGGATCGAGTCCGAATTCCGCGCCGCCGACCAGCTCTTCGCCGCTCAGCTTGAGCAGGATGCGGCGATACCTGGGGCTTCCGGCTGCTGCGCTCACACGTTTGCTCGGGATGGTTGGAGGCCGTGCCGGTTCAGCGCGACGCCTGTACCTGGGCCGCGACTTCGGCGGCAAAATCGGTGGCCTCGACCTGGATGCCTTCGCCGACTTCGAAGCGCACAAAGCCCACGATGTCGGCACCCGCGTTTTTCAGCAGCTTGCCGACCGTCAGTTCGGGATCTTTGACAAACGGCTGCTCGACCAGGCTGGATTCGGCGAGAAACTTGTTCACGCGCCCGGCGATCATTTTCTGGATGATTTCTTCCGGCTTGCCGCTCTCGCGCGCCTGGGCCGCGTAAATTTCGCGCTCCTTGGCGATGAGATCAGCCGGCATCTGCTCGGGCTTGGCTACCTGCGGATTGACCGCCGCCACATGCATGGCGATGTCGCGGGCCAGCTCGCGCGAACCGCCGGTGAGTCCGACCAGCACCCCGATGCGGTTGTTGCTGTGGACGTAGTCGCCCACCACCGCCGCCTCGAGCACGCGCGCGCGCCGTGCGCCGATGTTTTCACCAATTTTCTGCACCAGCGCCTGCCGGGCTTCTTCGAGCTCGCCCGCCATGATCGCCCCGATGTCCTCGGAACGCTCGGCAAACGCCCGGTCCGCCACGCGCGCGACAAAACCCAGAAAATTCTCGTCCCGCGCCACGAAATCGGTTTCCGAATTCACTTCCAGCAACATGCCACAACTGCCGTCCGCCGCCATCCGGGCCGCGATCACACCGTCGGCCGCCGTACGGCAGGCTTTCTTCGCGGCTTTCATGCCACTCGATTTACGCAGATTTTCAATCGCCGCTTCGATGTCGCCGGCGGCTTCCTGAAGCGCTTTCTTGCACTCCATCATGGGAAGCCCGGTGCGTTCACGAAGGTCTTTCACCAGCGCTGCGCTGATTGTCGTCATGGTGTCGTCTCCATAATCCCCGCGGGGATTTATCCATATTCTTGATCAAATTCGGGCCGGTGGCGTTCGCTGTCAACCGCCCGCGCCAAGCCGGGCGATGCGGCCGACCAAACCGCGTCTCAAGCCCTCGGTCACCGGGGACAAAGCAAAGAAAGGGGGCAAAGCCCCCTCACCCCCAAAGCCCGGCGCTCGGGGAAAACCCTGCCTATCCGTTCTGGATATCGCCGGCGACAACCAGTTCAGACTCAACCACTTCGACAAACTCGTCCCGCGCCATTCCGGGAGAAACCACGGCCCGGCCCAGCAGTACCGCGTCAGCGACCGCTTCGGTATACAGCTTGATCGCGCGGATGGCATCGTCGTTACCCGGGATCACCACATCAACCCCGTCCGGATTGCTGTTGGTGTCCACCACACCGATCACCGGGATGCCCAGTTTGTTGGCCTCCTGGACCGCGATCCGCTCGTGGTCGACATCGATCACGAACAGCGCATCGGGCAGTCCGCCCATATCCTTGATGCCGCCGATGGAGCGCTCGAGCTTCTCCATCATGCGCGTGCGGTTCAGCGCTTCTTTTTTGGTGAGCTTGTCGAAAGTACCGTCATCGCGCTGCTGTTCCAGCTCGCGATAGTGACGAATCGAGGCGCGGATCGTTTTGTAGTTGGTGAGCATGCCACCCAGCCAGCGATGGCTGACATAAGGCATGCCACAACGCTCGGCCTGCTCCTTGACCAGCTTTTGCGCGGCGCGCTTGGTGCCCACGAAAACGAGCTTGTTGCCGCGCGCGGCGATCTGGCGCACCTGCTCCAGGGCCCCGTTGAAAGCGGGCACCGTGTGCTCCAGATTGATGATGTGAATCTTGTTGCGCGCGCCAAAGATATAAGGGCGCATCTTGGGATTCCAGTAGCGGGTCTGGTGGCCGAAGTGGACACCCGCCTGCAACATGTCGCGCATGCTGACGGTGGTCATAGCGTTTTCCTCTGTTTTGGGTTGAACCTCCACATACCCCATCGTCCAACCCCGAAGGGCACCCAGGACCAATGTGCCGGTATGTGTGTGGCGTTAGCGCACGGTGCGCGGTGATTGCCCCCGAAGGGGCGGTCGGCTTTATACCACAAAGAGGGCCCGAAGTGGCGCAAATCCTGCCACGCGACCTGCTGCCGACCGGCTGTGGCAGCGGCGATTACGGCGATCACGGCAGCGGACATCGGGTACACTGGCCGCCTTCCCGAACCACGCTCAGCCCATGGCCGTCAGCATCAAGACCCCGGCGGAAATTGAACGCATGCGCATCGCCGGGCGGCTGGCGGCGGAGGTGCTGGAGATGATCGCACCCCATGTGGAGGCCGGTATCACGACGGCCGAGCTGGACCGTATTTGCCATGACTACATGGTCAACGTGCAGCACGCCATCCCGGCGCCGCTGAATTACCGCAGCTTCCCCAAATCCATCTGCACGTCCGTCAACCAGGTGGTGTGTCATGGCATTCCATCGGCCCAGCGCGTGCTCAAGAGCGGCGACATCGTCAACATGGACATCACCGTCATCAAGGACGGTTTTCACGGCGACACCAGCATGATGTTCGGCATCGGCAAGGTGGCCGAGCACGCCGAACGCCTGATGCGCATCGCCCGGGAGTGCCTGTATCAGGCCATCGCCCTGGTGCGTCCCGGATGCCGGCTGGGCGACATCGGTCACATCATCCAGCAACATGCCGAGGGCAATTATTATTCCGTGGTACGGGAATATTGCGGCCATGGCATCGGCCGGCAGTTCCACGAAGATCCGCAGGTGCTGCACTATGGACAGCCGGGTACCGGGCTGGTGCTGGAAGAAGGCATGGTGTTTACCATCGAACCCATGATCAACGCCGGCAAGCACCACACCCGGCTCAAGCCCGACGGCTGGACCGTCGAAACCCGCGATGGCCGCCTCTCGGCGCAGTGGGAACACACCGTGGCCGTCACCGCGACCGGGGTTGAAGTCCTCACCGCGCGCCTCGACGAAACCCTTCCCTGACCCGCCGGCCGCCGCTCATGCCACTGCGTCAACCCGGTCTCGATTGCTCATCGGTAACCGCCGACCTGGCGGCTCGCCTCGCTCCCGCCGCATCCCTTCCGGCCTGCCGCAAAGCGGTGCAGGAAGCCAGCGAATCCTTCGATCTGCGCTACCGCGGCGGCGAGCCCGTGCGCCTGCTGGTCGCCGAACGGGCGGCTTTCATGGACCAGGTGGTCGCCGCCATCTGGGGGCGTTTTACCTGGGACGACGACATCGCCCTGATTGCGGTCGGTGGCTATGGGCGCGGCGAACTGCACCCGCACTCGGACATCGACCTGCTGATCCTGACCCGCCGTCGCAAGCTGGACCGCTACCGCGACTGCATCGCCGGATTTCTGGCGGCACTCTGGGACTTGCAGTTCAACATTGGTCACAGCGCGCGCACCCTGAGCGACTGCGTCCGGGTGGCGCGCGCCGACATCACGGTGGCCACCAACCTGATGGAAAGCCGCACCCTTGCCGGCAACCGGGCGCTGGAGCGGGCCATGCTGGCGAAAACCGGGCCCGACAAGATCTGGCCGTCCCAGCGCTTTTTCCGCGCCAAGCGCGATGAGCAGCGCGAGCGCCACGAGCGCCACGGCAATACCGAATACAACCTCGAACCCAACATCAAGGAAGCGCCCGGTGGTTTGCGCGACATCCAGACCATCCACTGGATCGCCCACCGCCACTTCGGCATCACCTCGCTGGAGACGCTTGCCAACGGCGATCTGCTGACCCGCGAGGAGTTCTCGCAGCTGCGCGAAAGCGAGGAGTTTCTCTGGCGGGTGCGCTACGGTCTGCACCTGCTGGCCGGGCGCGCCGAGGAATGCCTCTATTTCGACTACCAGCGCCGCCTGGCGGAAAAGTTCGGCTATCGGGATACGCCCCAGAGCCTCGCGGTCGAGCAGTTCATGCAGCGCTACTACCGCACGGTAATGACCGTGCGGCGTCTCAACGACATGTTGCTGCAATACCTGGACGAAGAAATCCTGCATCGCGGCCGCGGCGCCCGCATCACCCGGCTGAACGACCGCTTTCAGATTCGCAACAACCACCTCGAGACCACCGCCCCGGACGTGTTCGAACGCGAACCCTCGGCACTGCTGGAAGTTTTCGTGCTGCTCGGCGAAGACCCGGAAATTCTGGATCTGCGCTCGACCACCATCCGCCAGATTCTCGGCAATCAATGGCGCATCGACGCCGAATTCCGCAACGACCCGCGCAACCACGCGCTCTTCGTGCGCCTGCTGGAATGCAAGGGAAACCTGTCGAACCAACTGCAACGCATGACCCGCTACGGAATCCTGGGCGCCTATCTGCCGGAGTTCGGCCGCATCGTCGGCCAGATGCAGCACGACCTGTTTCACGTCTATCCGGTGGACGCCCACACCATCCAGGTGGTCCGCAACATGCGCCGCCTGGCAAACCAGAGCGAAGCGGAACGCTTTCCGATCGCCTCCCATGTGTGCAAAAACCTGCCCAAACCGGAATTGCTCTATATCGCCGGGCTCTACCACGATATCGCCAAGGGTCGCGGCGGCGACCACTCCCAGCTCGGTGCCACCGACGCGGCCCTGTTCGCGCGCCGGCACGATTTCAACGAGCAGGAAGTGCGACTGATCACCTGGCTGGTGGAACACCATCTGCTGATGTCGGCCACCTCACAGCGCGAGGATATCGACGACCCGGATGTGATCCACCGCTTCGCGCGCCTGGTGGGCGACCAGATCCATCTCGATTATCTCTTCACGCTCACGGTGGCGGACATGAACGCCACCAACCCGACCCTGTGGAACCAGTGGAAAGGCGCCCTGATGCGCCAGCTCTACCTGGCGACCCGCGATGCGCTGGCGCGCGGCCTGGAAAATCCGGTCAATCGCCTCGAGTGGATCGAGAGTTCGCGCACCGAAGCCCTGGAACTGCTCGCTGCCGAGGGCATTTCCGAAGCCCGCTGCCGCGCCATCTGGGGCGAGATCGGCGACGATTTCTTTCTCAAGGAAAAAGCCTCGGCGATCAGCCGCTGCACCCGGCAGGTGTGGGAACAGGGCGACAGGAACCCGATCATCTACCTGGAAAACGCCGGTGTCGAAGATGCCACGGCGACCCGCGTGTTCGTTTATACGAGCGGTATCGACAACGTATTCTCCAAAATTGCCGCCGCCCTCGACCTGCTCAACCTCAACGTGGTCGATGCGCGCCTCTATGCGCCGGGCGAAGGGCGCACGCTGAATCTGTTCTACGCGCTCGACGACCACGGCCAGGCCTTTGCCGACAACACCCAGCGGGTGCGGCAGGTCACGCGCGCCCTGCGGGACATCCTCACCCAACCCATGGCGACGCTGCCCAAACCCAATCGGCGGGTGTCGCGGCAGCTCAAGCAACTGACCACGGGAACCGCCGCCTTCATCAACAACGACGAGCACGACCAGACCCGGATCATGGTGCTGACACCCGACCGCCCCGGCCTGCTGGCGCACCTGGGCCGGATTTTTCTGGAGTGCCGGCTCACCGTGCACAGCGCCAAGATCGCCACCCTGGGCGAACGGGTCGAGGACAGTTTTTACGTCACCCGGGCCGACGGCCTCCCGCTGTGCGATCAGGATCTGTGCGAACAGCTGCGCACCCGTATCTGCGCCGAACTGGATCAGCGCAATCGCGCGGAGATCGCCGCCACCGACGCGCTGCGCGAAATGCCGCTGCGCGCCTGACTTCCGGTTTCGTCCATCACCAGGTTCAACGATGAATCCCCATCTGCGCCAGCTCCAGCCCTATCCCTTCGAGAAACTGCGCCGACTGCTCGCGGGGGTTACGCCGCCCCGGGAGCTGGCGGCGATCGACCTGTCAGTGGGCGAACCCAAGCACCCGGCGCCCGCCTTCGTCCGTCAGGTGCTCGCCGACAATCTGGAACAACTGGCGGTCTACCCAGCCACCAAGGGCAGCGCCGAACTGCGCGCCGGTATCAGCACCTGGCTCCAGCACCGTTACGCGCTCAACGCCGCACCCAATCCGGAGCACGAAGTGCTGCCGGTCAACGGCACCCGTGAAGCGCTGTTCGCCTTCGCCCAGTGCGTGATCGATCCGGGCGCCGATGCGCTGGTGGTGATGCCCAATCCCTTCTATCAGATCTACGAAGGCGCGGCGCTGCTCGCCGGGGCGGCCACGCATTTGCTGCCCTGCACCGCCGCCACCGGGTTCGCACCGGATTACGACGCCGTGCCGGTCGCCGTCTGGCAGCGCTGCCAATTGCTGTACATCTGCTCGCCCGGCAATCCCACCGGCGCGGTGACACCGATCGCGACCCTGAAGAAGCTCATCGCGCTCGCCGACGAGCACGCTTTCATCATCGCCAGCGATGAGTGCTACTCGGAGATCTACGGTAACGAAGATCAGCCGCCGCCGGGCCTGCTGCAGGCCTGCGCGGAACTCGGTCGCGACGATTTCCGCCGCTGCCTGGTGTTCCACAGCCTGTCCAAACGCTCCAACCTGCCGGGACTGCGCTCGGGCTTTGTGGCGGGCGATGCGGACATCCTCGAACAGTTCCTGCGCTATCGCACCTACCACGGCTGCGCCATGTCGCTGCCCTCCCAGCTGGCCAGCGCCGCCGCCTGGGCCGACGAAGCTCATGTGCGGGAAAACCGCCGGCTGTATCGTGAGAAATTCGACGCCGTGCTGGAAATCCTCGCGGGACATCTCGATGTCGCGCGCCCCGACGCCGGCTTCTATCTCTGGCCGCGCACTCCCGGTGACGACGAGATTTTCACCCGTCGCCTGCTGGCCGAGCAGCACGTCACCGTGGTGCCGGGCCGCTACCTGGCGCGCACCGGCGCGGATGGCGTGAATCCCGGCGAGCACCGGGTGCGCATCGCGCTGGTGGCCCCGCTGGCACAGTGTCGCGAAGCCGCAATCCGCATCCGGCGCCTGCTGGAAAGCGGCTGATGCGCAAGGTCGAACGGGCGCGCTATATCGCCGGGCGCCTGCATGAGCTCTATCCCGACCCGCCGATTCCGCTGGATCATCGCGATCCCTTTACCCTGCTGATCGCGGTGCTGCTGTCGGCCCAGTGCACCGATGCCCGGGTGAACAAGGTGACGCCGGCGCTGTTCGCGCGGGCGGATACGCCCGCACAAATGGCCGCGCTCGCGGTGGAAGAGATTCACGCGCTCATCCGGACCTGCGGCCTCGCGCCGCAAAAAGCCAGAGCGATCGTGCAACTGGCGCACATACTGGTCGCGGAACATGGCGGCGCGGTACCCGCGTCATTCGCGGCCCTCGAGCGCCTGCCGGGCGTGGGCCACAAGACCGCCAGCGTGGTGATGTCCCAGGCCTTCGGGCATCCCGCGTTTCCCGTCGATACCCACATTCACCGCCTGGCGCAGCGCTGGGGCCTGAGCGACGGCAGCAGCGTCGCCCGCACCGAGCGCGATCTGAAGCAGTTGTTCCCGCGGGAATCCTGGCGCGATCTCCACCTCCAGTTCATCTACTACGGCCGCGAACATTGCAGCGCGCGGGGTTGCGACGGCACCCGCTGCGACATCTGCCGCGCCTGTTATCCGCGCCGGAAAACGCCCCTCGTCACCCGCAAGGCCTGAGCCGCGGCCACTGTGGCAAGCAATCGAATTTGCTATTCTGGCCGCCGCTTTTCCCGGTGAGTTCGCGCGTGACCCCTGTGTATGGCATCCGTGTCTACGGCATCCGCAATTGCGATACCGTCAAACAGGCGCGGCGCTGGCTCGACGCCCAGGGCATCGCCCATCGCTTCCACGATTTCCGCAGCGACGGACTGGAGCCCGCGCGCCTCGCGCACTGGCTGCACGCGTTGGGCTGGGAGCAGTTGATCAATCGTCGCGGCACCACCTGGCGACAACTGGACGCGAACACCCGGGATCGGCTCTCGGCGGCGACCGCGGCGGAGTTGCTGCTCGCCCACCCGACCCTGATCCGGCGTCCGGTACTGGAACAGGCCGGGCAGCCGTACCTCGGCTTCAGTCCCGAAGCCTACGCACACATCTTCCGCTCCGCCTGAGCGGGGCGACAACAGGAGAATCCGAATGGCGGAATTCTATGGCCTGGGCCTCGGCCTCGGCACTCAAAATGCCGGCGGCGACTGGCTCGAAATTTTCTACCCCCGTCCGATGGTCAATCCGCCGGTGGCGCTCACCTCGGCGGTTGCGCGCGCGATCAACTATGACGGCGGCAACGCCGCGATTCAGACGGACATTCCCATGCTGACGCGGCTCAGCAATGTGTTCGATGCCGCCGGCGAACCCGCGCTGGCGGAACAAGCCGCCCAGTTGAAGGCCGCATCCCGAACCCCGGTGATCACGCTGCTGGCGACCAATGCCGCGCCAGCCTCGGTGCCGGAAGCCTACCTGAAGCTGCATTTCCTGTCGCACCGCCTGGTGCGTCCCCACGCCACCGACCTGTCTGGCATCTTCGGGCGCCTGCCCAATGTCGCCTGGACCAGTGAGGGTGCGATCGATCTGGCCGAGCTGGCGCAGCAACAATGGCGCGCGCGCTTGCAGGACCGAACACTGACCGTACACAGCGTCGATAAATTTCCCCGCCTGGTGGATTATGTGGTGCCGGGCGGCGTCCGCATCGCCGACACGGCGCGGGTCCGCCTCGGCGCCTATCTGGGCGAAGGCACCACGGTGATGCACGAAGGCTTCATCAATTTCAACGCCGGCACCGAAGGACCGAACATGGTCGAGGGCCGCATCTCCGCCGGGGTATTCGTCGGCGCCGGCTCGGATCTCGGCGGCAGCAGCTCCACCATGGGCACCCTGTCCGGCGGCGGCAATCTGGTGATCTCGGTGGGCCGCGAGTGCCTGATCGGCGCCAATGCTGGTATCGGCATTCCCCTGGGCGACCGCTGCACCGTGGAAGCCGGGCTCTATGTCACCGCCGGCACCAAAGTCGCGCTGCTCGACGCTCAGCGACAACCGGCCGGCACTGCCAAGGCGCGGGATCTCGCGGGCCGTTCCGACCTGCTGTTTCGTCGCAACTCGGAGACCGGCGCGGTGGAATGCCTGACCAACCAGACCGCCGTCGCGCTGAACGCCGCGCTGCACAGCCACAACTGACGTTATCGCGAGACGCGCCCGTGTCGATGAACCCGATGTCATCCACGCTGGCGCTCGCCTGCGACCTGATCCGCTGCCCCTCGGTCACCCCCGCCGACGCCGGCTGCCTCGATCTGCTGGGCGCGCGCCTGGCGGCCGCCGGGTTTGCGCTCGTGCCGCTGCCGTTTGGCGAGGTCAGCAATCTCTGGGCGGTGCGTGGCGACGCGGGTCCGCTGTTCTGTTTTGCCGGGCATACCGACGTGGTACCGCCCGGCCCGGAATCGGACTGGCGCCATCCGCCTTTCGCGCCGCGGATCGAGAACGGTATTCTCTACGGGCGCGGCGCCGCCGACATGAAAGGCGCGCTCGCCGCCATGGTCACCGCGGTCGAGGCCTTTGTCGCCGCCCACCCGCGGCATCCCGGCCGCATCGGCTTTCTGCTCACCAGCGACGAAGAAGGTCCGGCGCGCGACGGTACCGCCCGGGTGGTGGACTGGCTGCGCGAGCAAGGAATCATTCCCGACTGGTGCCTGGTGGGCGAGCCTTCCAGCAGCACGACCCTGGGCGATGTCATCCGCAACGGCCGGCGCGGCTCCCTCAACGGCAGCTTGCGGGTGCGTGGCACGCAAGGCCACGTCGCCTACCCCGAGCGCGCCGACAATCCGATCCATCGCGCGGCCCCGGCGCTCGCGGCCCTCGCGGCGGAAACCTGGGATCTCGGCAATGCCCATTTCCCCCCCACCAGTTTCCAGATTTCCACTATCGCCGCCGGCGAAGGTGTCACCAACGTGATCCCGGGCGAACTGCGGGCGCTGTTCAATTTCCGTTTTTCCACCGCGGTCACCGCGGCGCAATTGCGGACACGCACGGAGGCGATCCTGGAACGGCACGGACTCGACTACGATCTGGACTGGCAGCTCAGCGGCGAACCCTTCCTGACGCCCGTGGGTGATCTGGTGAATGCGGCGGTCGGCGCGATCCACGACCGGACCGGAACACACACCGAGCTATCGACGGGCGGCGGGACTTCCGACGGCCGCTTCATCGCGCCGCTCGGCACTCAGGTGGTGGAGCTGGGTTTGTGCAACGCCAGCATTCACAAAATCGATGAGCAGGCAGCGGTCACCGATCTGGAATTATTGTCGGGCATCTATCGGGATGTGCTCGAACGCTTGCTGCTGTCGCCGTGAATTCGCCGCCGCCCTGCCTTCAGGGCTGGCGACGCACCAGCGCCCGGAAGAAGCTGGGCAACGCCCGCGCCGCTACCGCGACTTCCGCCGCACGCATTCCGAAGGCATAAAAGCGCTCGACCGGTACCCAGCGCATCAGCCTGTGATGGAGTTTGCGCCCGCCTTTGTTGCGCAGATGGGCAAAGTGGTCGCTCGGACTCGCCCCCTGTACCACCAGCATCGGAAACACCGCGAAACACCCGGGCAGCACTGAATACGCGGAGTCGATGCCCTTGCCGGCACCCCGGCGCAACGCGACTCCATCGCCGCCAAAAGGCCGCTCGGCGAGCCACTGCAACATACGTTCGCTGGCGATGTAGGCGTGCGCGCAGGCGGATTCCACTTGCACCAGATCGCGCGCAACGAATCTCGCCCGGAACGGCCAGTGGCCCAGAAAAAAGATGTTCCAGTCCGCTGGCAGGGCCGCCATATGGGCGGCGAGCCGGGAACGGCGGGCCGCCGTCGGCAACCGGCTGAAGCGTATGTCGTCTTCGAGAATCAACACCCTTCGCAGCCCGCGCTCCAGCGCGTGGCAGGCGACCGCGCGATGGCTTTCCCAAATGCCCTGAACGGGCCGTTCCGGATGCGGAAGTGGCCGGTAAAACGTGGTCAGTGGCGCGAGTCCGACCCGGGTGATTTCAGCGTTGGCCGCCGCCATCCGATCCGGCCGGGTCTGCAACGAGATACAGTAAACAGCATCAACAACGCCGGACCAATCGGCATCGACAGTCTCAGCCAGCACAGGTGCCGGTTCGAAGTACGCCGCGGACCGATCATTTGCCATGGTGCCACTGTTGGTGCGCCCATCCGCCAGAGATGGGGTCTTTCATTTTAACATCGCTTTGGCGAACACCGCCGTCCGGCGCGGAACCACCGTCACGCGCCCGACCCACTCTGCGCCACCACCCATCGGCGCGCCGACCGGCACTCCCCTGCCGCGGCGCCGCTGTTTCCGGCACCGCGACACCACGGGTTAGCGGTTTTTCAGCAACCTGTCAGGTGCTCAGCCCTTTTTGCGTTTTTTCGTCCCGAAATAGCTGCAGGGGTTTTTCACCATCAGGGTATCGATCTTGTCGTCGGTGACACCAGCCTTGCGCATGGCTGGCAGGATATTCCGTGAGATATGCGACACGTCCCAGTTCGGCGACGCGGCAACCATGCCATCCAGCACGCCGGTATCACGACCACGCCAGCATTGGAGGGTGTCATGGGACAGCATGATGCGGTCATACCCGACGGCGAGCAGTCCAAGCAGAGACGCCAGCCGCAGCTTGTCCGACGCGATGGACTCGATGCCAAAGCGGTCGAAACCCAGCCAGGCGCCACGCTCGAGAATGTCGAAGTAATAACGCATGTCGCCGACACCACAAGCGTGGCCGATCAGCACCTTGTTGAAATCGACTTTCTCCTCCTCAAAAATATCCAGGGTTTCGCGGCCATAGGGATCCATCTCGTCGTTGTGGCAGAGGATCGGCGCACCCGTTGCCTTGCTTGCGCGTGCCGCGGCGCGCAAACATTTTACCTCGCTCTCCTTGATGCCCTGTCCGGGCGGCGTGACGCCGTGGATGCCGCCGCTGGCGGTCTTGATGATGCCGGCCTTGATCCCGGTTTTGCCGATCCCGTCCTTTATTTCGCTTACGTACTGTTCGGCGATGCCGTCGATGTCCATCAGCCGGAAATGCTGCGGAATACCCAGCGCGTCATTGTATAAACCCGTGGCGATGACGATCTGGATCCCGGACCTATCCGACATTTCCGCCGAAAATTCGGGATCGCGCCCCAGCTCCATCGGGCAGGGATCGACAAAGCTTTTGATCCCGAGATCCCTGATCTCCTTCAGTTTGTCGACAATTCTCTTGCCCTCCTTTTTGCGGTCGAAATCGATGTGGTCGAGCTCCCAGCCCGGCCAGCCGATTCCCAGGTGTTCATGAATCAAGGTGGTTCCCAGATCTTCCACGGCGATTGGGCCTAAAACCGAATTGACCTTCATGCTAGCTCCCCTGTTTTTTTGAACGTTATTGTGCGAACCATGGGCAGCGGGTGTATCGACTTTTTCAACCCACCGCTGGAACAGATTCGTGAAGGGATGGTGCCCCAGATATTCGCCAAGTTCCAGTTCGGTTTGGTTGTCGGTTTGCCAGCCATCGCGGGGCCAATCCGTCGGTGCGCGGCGCGGCGCTATCCAACCAGGGACGAAACCCGCCGGGAGGCCTTCACAATCGCCCCGTGGGGGGCTTTAATCCCGAGCCCAACCACGCGACCGGTGACCGTCATGAAACTGATCAACTCCTTTGGCCCCAACCCCCGCCTCGTGCGCATGTTCATGGCGGAGAAAGGTATCGAGCTGCCCACCGAAGAACTCGACCTGCTGGCCGGGGAAAACCGCAAACCGCCTTACACCGATAAAAACCCCGGCGGCCAGATGCCGGCCCTGCAACTGGACGACGGTACCGTGATCGCCGAGACCGCCGCCATCTGCGAATACCTGGAGGAGACCCAGCCGAGCCCGGCGCTGATCGGCAGCAATGCCAGGGAGCGCGCCATCGGGCGCATGTGGCAACGCCGGGTCGAGCTGAACATCACCGAAAATATTTACAACGGCTTCCGCTACGCCGAGGGGCTGGGGCTGTTCAAGGATCGCATGTACTGCATTCCCGAAGCGGCCGCCGGCCTCAAGGCCAAGGGCAAAAACCAGTTGGCCTGGCTGGACGGCCTGATGAGCGGGCGCGACTTTGTCGGCGGCAACCACATCGGGCTTGCCGACATCACCCTCTACTGCTGTCTGGATTTCGCCAAGGGCGTGGGCCAGCCGATTCCGGCCGAGCTGAAGAACATCAACGCCTGGTTTCAGCGCATGGACCAGCGCCCCAGCGCGCAGCAGAGCCTGTCCCCGGGCTGGGAGCAAGTGGGCATGCGCGGCTAGAGGGGAAGTCTGTCCGCCCACTGGACATGCGCGATTGAACAACTGCGGCGGTCGGGGCTGTGCTCCGCGGATGAAATCACGCGCACTACCCGCCGTCGGCGCAACCCAGCGTTGTGGACGCTGCGCGCCGCTCCCGGGGAGCGCCGGCGGATCGCTTATCCCGGGGTGACACCACCGAAGTCACCCGCGTCATGGCGCTCGGGCACGCGCTCCGCTTCCGGCCCCCAGGTCTTGTTGACGCGCTGCCCGCGCTGGACCGCCGGGCGCGCCTCGATCGCCGATGCCCAACGGACCACATGGGCATAGGAGGCGACGTCGAGGAACTCGGCCGCTTTGTAAAGGTTGTGCAGGACCAGGCTGCCATACCAGGGATAGGTGGCGATGTCCGCGATGGTGTAAGCGTCGCCGCACAGATAACGGCGCGTCGAGAGATTCCGGTTCAGCACATCGAGCTGGCGTTTGACTTCCATGGCGTAGCGGTCGATGCAGTATTCGATCTTCTCGGGCGCATAGCTGTAGAAATGCCCAAAGCCGCCGCCCAGGTAGGGCGCACTGCCCATCTGCCAGAACAGCCACGACAGGCATTCGGCGCGCGCGGAAGGCTCCGTGGGTAAAAACGCAGCGAATTTTTCCGCCAGGTAGACCAGGATCGCTCCGGACTCGAAGACCCGGGTCGGCGGCGCGGTGCCGCGATCGAGCAAGGCGGGGATCTTGGAATTCGGATTCAACTCCACGAAACCGCTGCCAAACTGCTCGCCTGCGCCGATATCGATGAGCCAGGCGTCGTACTCGGCGCCGGACTTTCCGAGCGCCAGGAGCTCCTCCAGCATCACCGTGATCTTCACCCCGTTGGGCGTCGCCAGTGAGTAGAGCTGCAGCGGATGTTTGCCGATGGGCAGGGCTTTCGCGTGCGTGGCGCCGGCGACGGGTCGGTTGATCCCGCTCCAGTTACCGCCGTTACCCGGTTTCCACGTCCAGACTTTTGGTGGTGTATAGGTCGACACGCTGGCCATGAGCGGCGTTTCCTGGTTGCAGGCGGCATCCAAAGGTGCCCGGGTTGCTCGGGGCCGTCAAGCATTCCCGGGCCGACCGTCGGCTCACCGGCGCGGCAAGCCTCCCGGACCACCCCCCTGCGACAACATGCCTTCCATGCCGCGCAGCATCCGGCCGAGGTTCTTGCCTTTCATCTTTTTCATGGTCTTGGCCATCTGCTTGTACTGCTTGAGCAGCCGGTTCAGATCCTGAATGGAGGTGCCGGAGCCTGTGGTGATGCGGCGCTTGCGCGAGCCATTGAGCAGCTCCGGGTCGGCGCGCTCGGCGCGCGTCATGGAATCGATGATGACCGTCATGGTCTTGAACTGCGCGGTGATGTTGCTCTGCTCGGCCAGACGCGCCATGTTGCCCATGCCGGGAAGTTTTTCCAGCAGCCCGCCCATGCCGCCCAGGTTCTGCATCTGCTGGAGCTGGTCGCGCAGATCCTCGAGATCGAACCGGGTGCCCTTCTCGACCTTGCGGGCCAGCTTTTCGGCCTTGGCGCGATCGACCTTGCGCTCGACTTCCTCGATCAGGGACAGCACATCGCCCATGCCGAGGATGCGCGAGGCGATACGGTCGGGATGGAAGGGTTCGAGGGCGTCGGTCTTCTCGCCCACGCCGAGGAACTTGATCGGTTTGCCGGTGACGTGGCGCACCGAGAGGGCGGCGCCGCCGCGGGCATCGCCATCCACCTTGGTGAGGATCACCCCGGTGAGCGGCAACACTTCGTCGAAGGCACGTGCGGTGTTGACGGCGTCCTGGCCGATCATGGCATCGATGACAAACAGGGTTTCGGTGGGCTCCAGCGCCACGCTCAGCGCGCGGATTTCCTCCATCAGGGCCGCATCGATGTGCAGGCGGCCAGCGGTGTCGACGACCAGCACATCGGCGAAACCGCGCCGTGCCTCACCCATGGCGCGTTCGGCGATGGCGAGCGGGGTCTCGTCGCCGTGACTCGCCAGGCAGGTGACGCCGACTTCCGCCGCCAGGGTGGCGAGTTGCTGGATCGCCGCCGGACGGTAGACGTCCACGCTCACCACCATGACTTTTTTCTTTTCCCGCTCGGTGAGATAGCGCGCGAGCTTGGCCACCGAGGTGGTCTTGCCCGCGCCCTGGAGCCCCGCCATCAGGATCACCGCGGGCGGACGCACCGCGAGATTCAGTCCGGTGTTGGCGTCGCCCATCAGGTGCACCAGCTCGTCCTGAACCAGCTTCAGGAACTGCTGCCCGGGATTCAGTCCACGCCCGACCTGGGTGCCGAGCGCGCGCGAACGCACGCGGTCGATGAAGTCCTTGACCACCGCGAGCGCGACATCCGCTTCCAGCAGGGCCATGCGCACATCGCGCAGCGTGTCGCGGATATTGTCGTCACTGAGCTGGGACTTGCCGGCGATCTTGCGAAAGCTGTCACCGAGGCGGCCGCCGAGGTTCTCAAACAATGCCATTGCGGACATCCGGACAAAATGGGGCCTGCATTATAGCCTCCCGCCGCGCAGCCGGACTTCAACGCCGGCGCGGCGTCTTTGCGCCACGAAGCGGATATGCCACACTCTGGCGTCTTCCAGTAACCGCTCCCGCCGATGACGCCCTGGTTGCCCGCATCCCTGGCCGCACTCTTCTACAGCCTGGCGTTTGCGCTGCGCCTTACGGATTTTTTGCGCGCGCGGGTCAGCCCCAAGCTTCCCTTGCTGCTGCTGGCGGGCCTGGCCCTTGCGGCCCATGCCCTGGCCGGCTGGCACCAGGTGTTCGAGGCCGGCAAGCTGAATGTCAGCCTGATTCCGTTTTCGGCGCTGATCTTTCTGCTGATCAACGCCATTGTGGTGCTGAGTTCGATCCGCGACCCGCTGGAGAATCTGTATCTGCTGCTGTTTCCGCCGACGGTGGCGATGCTTCTGCTGGCGGCGGTCACCGATCAGCATGTGCATGAACTGATCTCGGTACCCGCGGGCCTCGGCGCCCATATCCTGCTGTCGGTGCTTTCCTACAGCCTGATGACGATCGCCGCGCTGCTGGCCCTGGTGCTGGCGTGGCAAAACCGCCGGCTTCACAACCACCGGCCCGGCGGGCCACTGCGTGCCCTGCCCCCCCTGCTGACCATGGAACGGCTGCTGTTCCGCTTTCTGGTGGCGGGCTTCGTTTTGCTGAGCGCGGGTCTGGTGCTCGGCTTTATCTATCTGGAAAACATCCTGGCCCAGCATCTCGCCCACAAGACGGTGTTTTCGCTGGTCGCCTGGGTGGTCTACGCGGTGCTGTTGTGGGGCCACTTTCGGCGCGGCTGGCGCGGGCGCGTGGCGGCCTACTGGGCGCTGGGCGGGTTCTGCTCGCTGATGCTGGCGTTCTGGGGCACCAAGTTTGTGCTGGAAGTGCTGCTGAACTGAGCGGCCAAACGCCGCATGCCGACCCGCTGGCGGCGGTTTTTTCAAACGTGGTCAGGATGCGAAGGGATTGTTGCGCCGCGCCCGGGCGGCGGCCCGCGCCAGCACCGCGCGGCGCTCTTCGTCTCCCAGCAGCACCCAGTCCGCAATCTCCCGGGCGCTGCGGTGACAGCCGATGCAGATGTCGTCATCACCCAGCGCACAGATCGACACACAGGGCGAGCGCACCGTGGCGGCGCCAGAATCAGCCCTCATCGGCAACCGGCGTCAACGTCTGACGAAACTCCAGCGCCTTGATCCGGTAGGTGCGCGCCGACTCCGCGAGACTGGCAATCGCTCGCTCGTCGAGCTGCCGCACCACCTTGGCCGGCGTGCCGAGCACCAGCGAATTGTCGGGAATCTCCATCCCTTCCGGGACCAGCGCATTGGCACCGATCAGGCAGTTGTTGCCGATACGGGCGCGATTCAGGATCACCGAATTGATGCCGATGAGGGTGTTGTTGCCGATGGTGCAACCATGGACCATGGCGCAGTGGCCGATGGTGACGTTTTCGCCGATGTGCAGCTGGATGCCGGGGTCGGTATGCAGCACCGCGTTGTCCTGGACATTGCTGCCCGCGCCGATATGGATGAAATCGGTATCCCCACGGACCACCGTGTTGAACCAGATGCTGGCACCATCCCCCAGCACCACCATGCCGATGACATCCGCGCTGGGCGCGACAAACACATCGCGTCCGACGCGGGGACGGTGACCGTTGTAGGCGTAGATCATGGCGAATACTCCTCCTCTAATTCGATCAGGTGTGCGCGTAGATGGGCCGGCAAGCGGTCGTGCAGGTACGCAAAACCGAGCCGGGCATCGAGTGCCGTATTGAGAAAATGAACCAGCACATTGAGGGTAAAACCCCAGATGCGGTAGTCCCCGTAGTGGTAGCACGGCATTTCGTAACAGCCGTCGAGCAATTCGAATTCGCCGCTCACCAGATGCCGCTGCTGGAGCAGATATTCGAGCGGCACGCGAAACACCGCATCCAGCTCCGACGGATCGTGCCGCAACGGGACATCGCCGGGCACCACGCCGAGATAGGGCGTCACCGGGGTGCCGGTGCGGGTGGCGCGCCGGGGCAGCCGGGCGATGACTTCCACCTGGCCGCGGGGCAGGGCTACCTCTTCCTCGCTTTCGCGCAACGCGGTGTCGAGCAGGCTGGCATCGCCCGCTTCCCACATGCCGCCCGGGAACGCGACCTGCCCGCGATGGCTGTTGAGGTGTTCGGCGCGCTTGATGAAAACGACTTCGGGTTCGCGCGCCCGGGTCAGCGCCAACAGCACCGCTGCCTCGCGCCGTCCCGGCTCTGGCTGTGCCGGGGCCGGCGGGTACGCGCGCAGGCGCGCGGCAATCTGCGCTAGAATCGGCGAGTCGGGTTCATGTTCCATACAGTTCTCGCGCCTGACACCAGGAGGTTAACTCTGCCGCCGGCTGCCACCGGGATCCCGCGCGCTCCGCAGCGCCCCCAGGCAACCGTTCAATTCCCGGGGCGGCCGGAACCGGGGCGACGAAGGCCAGGCTGCGCCAACATCCCGCGGCCCGGGTGTCGCCAAACCCAGGGATGCCAAACTCCGACGACCGCCGACCATGAAATTCTGTAGCGCCTGTGGCAGCGCAGTGAGCCTGCGGGTTCCCTCCGGGGACGACCGCCACCGCCACATCTGCGAAGACTGCGAGACTGTACATTACCAAAACCCGTGCATCATCACCGGCTGCGTACCCGTGTACGGCGACCGGGTGCTGCTGTGCAAGCGCGCCATCCCCCCGCGCCACGGCTACTGGACACTGCCCGCCGGCTTCATGGAAAACGGCGAGACTACCGCCGAGGGTGCACTCCGGGAATGCCTGGAGGAAGCCAACGCATGCGTGGTCGATCCGCAGCTCTACACCATGGTCGATATCCCCCACATCAATCAGGTGTACATTTTTTTTCGCGCCACGCTGGATGCTCCCGAGTTTTCCCCCGGCGAAGAATCCCTGGCGGTGGAACTGTTCCGGGAAGAGGATATCCCCTGGGACGAGATCGCCTTTCCGTCGGTGAAGCAAACGCTGGAACACTTCTTCAGGGACCGCAAAACCGGCGAATTCAGGGTCCGGACCGACAGCGTGCGCCACCGGCGCTGACACCGGCAGGCCAAATAAAAACCCCCTTTCGGGGGTTGTTCATTTGGCGGTGAGGGAGGGATTACTCGGGCTGCGCCCTCGCCCTTCGGGTCGCCCGCACGGCGGGCGCTCTCTCCGCCCACTCCGTGGGCTCCGAGTCGAACCCGGGTTCTCATCCCCCATCCTCATGCCAAATAAAAACCCCCTTTCGGGGGTTGTTATTTGGCGGTGAGGGAGGGATTCGAACCCTCGATACGTTGCCGTATACACACTTTCCAGGCGTGCTCCTTCAGCCGCTCGGACACCTCACCAAAGAGGGGCCGGGACTCTACACAATGACCGCGCCGAAGGCAATCGGAAGGCGCTCAACCCCGCCGCTCAACAACCTCGCGTAATCACCGGCTCGTCGTCATCGAGACTGTCGGCCAGGTAGGCGAGTTCATTGCCGACATCACTGCTCGTCCGGTACTGGCGATAGTGGGCGATCACGGCCTGGATCAGCGCCCGGCCCATGGCGTCGGGGCTCATGTCCGAACGCTCTCCCGCCATGGCAAAAGCGGCGTCCACCACGCCCTGTGCATAACCGAATTCCCCAGCCATCGCGTCGCTCACGTCAGATCATTCCAAGCGGCATTCTGACTACCCGTGGCCATGCCGCCATGATTTGCATCAACCTGCCCGGCGCGCGCCAAGAGCGTGTGGCAGGTCCGCAGAAATTTACGCGCAGTGGGATACAATTCAGCCACACACGCACCGATCCTGCCCCATGATACCGGAAGCATTGGAGGCTCTCCCGCAGGCACCGCCCCGCAGCACGCCATTTCGCGCCATCCTGGCACTGGGCGCGGTCGCCACATTGCTGACCCGAATTCAGGACTGGCAGCACCCCAGTCCCCTGCTGGTTGGCGGTGCGCTGGCGGCCGTGATCTATGTCTCCGCCAGCGAATTGGTGCTCTGGCGCAAGAAGCAGCAGGTCACGGTCGCCGCGGTGGATATCCTGGGTCATGTCGATGCCTTGCTGCTGGGAGTGCTGGTCGCGTCGCTACAGTTTCCGCTGCTGTTGCTGACCATTCTTTTCACCTTGATCCAGTGCTACGCATTCATGCGCGGCGGCGAGCGTCGCTGGATCCGCGACAACCTTGCTTTCGCAGCGGGAGCGGCAGCAGTGGCGGTGCTCCAGCCAGACTTGCAACTGCGGCTGGAAGCGCCGCTGCATCTGGTTCCGGCGGGAATTTTTGCGCTGTTCCTGATCCTGTACGGCCATCGCGCGCTGCAACAGGCAGGATTGCTCCGTACCCGGATCGAAGAACTTCAACGCCAACAGATCAACCTGAAGTTGCAAAACTACCAGCTCGCCAAGTATGTGTCGCCCAACTTGCGGGAGGGGATCGAATCCGGCAAGGCGGTAAAATTGTCGTCGCAGCGCAAACGCATTGTGGTTTTTTTCTCGGACATCGTTGGCTTCAGTGAAATCGCCGACGAAATGGACGAATCCTCGCTCACTCAGGTGATCAATGACTATCTGACCCAGATGTCGAAGATCGCGCTCGAGTACGGCGGCACGATCGACAAATTCATCGGCGACGCTGTCATGGTGTTTTTCGGCGATCCGAAACCTCGCGGTCCCAAGGAAGATTGCCTGGCTTGCGTGGCCATGGCGCTCGCCATGCGCAACAAGGTTGCCGAGCTCCAGGCCCACTGGCGCAACCTGGGTCTGATGCGGCCCCTGCAGATACGCATGGGCATCAGCACCGGATTTTGCACCGTCGGGAATTTTGGTACCGAAAGCCGTTTGCACTACACGCTGCTGGGATCGGAAGTAAACCTTGCCAGCCGGCTCGAAACCGCAGCACAACCGGGGGAAATTCTCGTCTCCCATGCCACCTGGCAATTCGTGCGGGATCAGATCATGTGCCGCGACCGCGGCGAGATGGAAGTCAAGGGTTTCAAACACCCGATCAAGGTGTATTCAGTGGTCGACCACCGCAAGAATCTCGGCAGCGAACAATCCTGCCAGGACTACCGCACCGAAGGTTTTTCGCTGTTCATGGATCTCGACCAGATCAACAACTACGACTACAACAAGGTGGTTGGCGCACTCCAGGGTGCATTTCGCGAAGTGCAGCGCAAGTTTCGCGAGCCGCCGGCACCCTGAAACCCCAGCGCGGAACTCCCGAAATCGTGGCGTCGGCGGTTACTGACGAACCAGGCGTCCCTGCGGCGGCTCGCCCCCCCCGGAAGTGCGCCAGGGATTGATGTCGATACCGCCACGGCGGGTATAGCGCGCCATCAGGCTGAGCCGCTCCGGCTGCACCTGGCACCAGAGGTCGCAAAACATCCGCTCCACGCAGTGTTCGTGAAAGTCGCTGTGGTGGCGAAACGAAAGGATGTAGGCCAGCAACCCGGCGCGGTCGACGCGCGGCCCACAATAATCGACGACCACAGTTGCCCAGTCGGGCTGTCCGGTCACTGGGCAATTGGTCTTGAGGAGATCGCTGTAGAGCACCTCCGCGACCCGGGCGCCACGCGCGGCGCGCAGGCTTGTCGCATCCGGCGCGAAGCCGGGCTCATCCAGCTCGATGGCGTCGAGACACTCCCCAACGGGCGGCCGAACCCCCAGCCGGGCATGGTCGCCGAGGCCGTGGAGCGACACTTCGACGGGCGCGCCACAACAGGCGGAAATATCCGTCCGCATCCGGGCGGCAACCGCATCCGAGGTGGCGAAGCGGGTGTCGTTCAGCGAGTTCAGATACAGCTTGAGCGACTTGGATTCGACGATATTGGGCGACGTGCAGGGAACCGCGATTTCGGCCACCGCGACCCGGGGCATGCCGCGCGGCCCCAGCCACGAAAGTTCGAAGGCCGTCCAGAAGTCGGTGCCCCGCAAGGTCCGCAGCGCCGCCGGCGGCAGTGCCGCGCGACCCGTGGCCCGCGCTATCGGATGCAGCAGATCCGGATCGTACTGCCGCGGATAGGAGGTAGCGCGTCCCAGCGGGGATGCGGATGGTTCGCCCGGCAGGTCCGTCATGGCGGGCTAGCGGCGCAAGCGCCGGCCGCGCGCCAGCAGATGGATTGCATAGACATAGCTCAGCGCGATAAACGCCGACACCATCAGAAAGGCGCCGCTCACCGGGATATCGGAAGTGCCCAGAAAACCGTAGCGAAACGCATTCACCATGTACAGGATCGGATTGGCCCGGGACACCGCCTGCCAGAATTCCGGCAACATGTCGATGGAGTAGAACACACCGCCGAGGTAGGTCAGGGGCGTCAATACAAACGTGGGAATGATGGAAATGTCATCGAACGATTCGGCAAAAATCGCGTTGATGAGACCGGCGATCGAAAACAGTATCGCGGTCAGCAGCACCATGCCGAGAATCACCGCCAGGTGGTGCAGTTGCAGGCTGGTGAAGAGCAGCGACAACAGCGTCACGATGGCGCCCACGGCGATGCCCCGGGCGACGCCACCGAACACGAAGCCGAGCAGGATCACATAATTCGGCACCGGCGATACCAGGATTTCCTCGATGCTGCCCTGAAACTTGTTGCCGTAAAACGACGACACGACATTGCTGTAGGAATTCGTGATGACCGACATCATGATCAGTCCGGGCACCACGAAATCGATGTAAGTATGCCCCGCCATGGCGCCGATCCGGGGCCCGATCAAAGTGCCGAAAATCACGAAATACAGCACGATGGTGATCGCCGGCGGCAACAGCGTCTGCAGCCAGATACGGGTGAAGCGGCGCACCTCGCGGGTCAGGATGGTGACGAAAGCCACCCATTGCTGGCGCGCTTTCATGATCGCCCTCCATCGGTGCCGCCACCGGCCTGGTCCGCTCCCGCCTGGACCAGGGAGACAAACAGCTCCTCCAGGCGATTGGTCTTGTTGCGCATGCTGAGCACATGAACATTGTGCTCCGCGAGACTGGCGAACAGCTCATTCAGCGACTGGGATTTCTCCACTTCGATTTCGAGACTGTGGCTGTCGACCAGGCGGCCGGTGTAACCGGGAAGATCCGGGAAAGCGTCGAGCTGCTCGCGCGTGTCGAGCACAAAGGTTTCGGTGCTCAGCTTGGCGAGCAATTGTCGCGTACTGGTGTTCTCCACGATCCGGCCGCGATCGATGATCGCGATGCGGTTGCACAGATTCTCGGCTTCTTCGAGATAGTGCGTGGTGAGGATGATGGTGACTCCGCGCGCATTGATGTCGCGCAGGAACTGCCAGGTGGCGCGCCGCAGCTCGATGTCCACCCCCGCCGTGGGTTCGTCCAGAATCAACAGGCGCGGCTCGTGCACCAGCGCCCGCGCGATCATCAGGCGCCGTTTCATGCCACCCGACAGCATGCGTGCCCGGTTGTCGCGCTTGTCCCACAAGCCGAGCTGGCGCAGATATTTTTCACTGCGTTCTTCGGCGATCCTGCGCGGCAGCCCGTAATAGCCCGCCTGGGTGACCAGGATGTCGATCACCTTTTCGAACTGCTGGAAATTGAATTCCTGGGGCACCACGCCCAGATATTGCTTGGCCTGGGAAAAATCGCGGTCGATGTCGGTGCCGAAAACGCTGATGGTACCGCTGGTCTTGCGCACCAGCGAACAGATGATGCCGATGGCGGTGGACTTGCCGGCACCGTTCGGACCCAGCAGCGCAAAAAAATCGCCCTCTGCCACATCGAGGTCGATCCCCTTGAGCGCTTCCAGCCCGTTGTCATACACCTTGCGGAGGGAGCGAATGGAAAGCGCGCTGGTCATGGGGATCGAAGTCGCATTTTCGGGCTTGGGTTCAGGTTGCAAGATGCAGTGTAGCAGCCCGGCAGGCGCTGGCCGTGCCGGCCAATTGCGTGGACAGGCGATGCTTCGCGGGCAAAACCGCACCGCCAGAAACTGAAAAGGCCCAAAACCCTGAGGTTTTGAGCCTTCGCAGTTGGAGCGGGAAACCGGGCTCGAACCGGCGACCTCAACCTTGGCAAGGTTGCGCTCTACCAACTGAGCTATTCCCGCCTGATCGTTTCGCTGGCGTCCCGTAGGGGAGTCGAACCCCTGTTACCGCCGTGAAAGGGCGGTGTCCTAGGCCACTAGACGAACGGGACAGTGTGCTCGCGAAAGACGCGCATTCTAGGGACTGCCCGTCGCGAGTGTCAAGCACGGACGCCAGCCCGGTTCAGTCCTCGCGCGATTCCAGTTTCAGCGACAACGAGTTCACGCAATAGCGCAGTCCGGTGGGCTGGGGGCCGTCCGGGAACACATGTCCCAGATGGCCGCCGCATTCGGCACACAGGATTTCGGTACGCACCATCCCGCGCGTGACATCGGTTTCCTCTTCGATACGGGCGGCGTCCACCGCGCGGAAAAAGCTTGGCCAGCCACTGCCGGAATCGTACTTGGCGTCCGCGTCGAACAACGCCGTGCCGCAGCAGGCGCACACATAGGTGCCGGCGCGTTTTTCGCTGTTGTATTCGCCGGTAAACGGTCGCTCGGTGCCTTTGCGCCGACACACTTCGTATTGCTCGGGGGTCAGTCTGGCGCGCCAGTAGGCGTCGTCCTTATCTTTCCAATCGCTCATGACAGGGCTTGCCTCTGCATAGGCCAGCGGCTAATTTACGCTACAATGATGCGCTTTTTAAGCACCTTTCGAGCCATTTCCCATGCAGCATTACCACAAGTCAGCCAAGCTCGAGAACGTCTGCTACGACATCCGCGGCCCGGTGCTGGATCACGCCAACCGCCTGGAAGAAGAAGGGCACCGCATCCTCAAGCTGAACATCGGCAACCCGGCCGCGTTCGGTTTCGAGGCGCCGGACGAAATCATCCAGGACGTGATCCGCAACCTGGTGGCGGCCCAGGGTTACAGTCACTCGAAAGGCATTTTCTCGGCCCGCAAGGCCGTCATGCAGCGCTGCCAGTTGCAGGGCGTCCCCGACGTTGAAGTCGACGACGTGATCCTCGGCAACGGCGTCAGCGAACTGATCGTGATGGCGATGCAGGCGCTGCTCAATCCGGGCGACGAGATCCTGGTGCCGGCGCCCGACTACCCGCTGTGGACCGCCGCCGTGACGCTTGCCGGCGGTACTCCCGTGCACTACCGCTGCAACGAGGCCGACGGCTGGCAGCCCGACCTGGCCGATCTCGAAGCCAAGACGAGCCCGCGGACCCGCGGCATCGTGGTCATCAACCCCAACAACCCGACCGGCGCGGTCTACAGCGAGACGCTGCTGCGCGCCATCGTCGCCCTGGCGCACCGGCATCAGTTGATCCTCTTTGCCGACGAAATCTACGACCGCATCACCTATGACGGCGCCGTCCATGTGCCGCTCGCGACCCTCGCCAGGGACGTGCTGTGCATTACCTTCAACGGCCTGTCGAAAAACTATCGTCTGGCCGGCTTCCGCTCGGGCTGGCTGGTGGCAAGCGGCGCCAAGCACCGTGCGCGCGGCTATTTGCAGGGCATCGAAATGCTAGCCTCCATGCGGCTGTGCGCCAACGTCCCCGCCATGTACGCGATCCAGACCGCGCTCGGCGGGCGCCAGACCATCGAGGATCTGGTGTGCCCGGGCGGACTCTTCCACGAGCAGCGCAACATCGCCTGGCAACGGCTCAACGCCATGCCCGGGGTGAGCTGCGTGAAACCTCTGGGAGCGCTCTACCTGTTTCCCCGGCTCGACCCCGACGTTTACCCCATCGCCGACGACGAGCAGTTCGTGCTGGACCTGCTGTTGCAGGAAAAACTGCTGCTGGTGCAGGGCAAAGCGTTCAACTGGGTCGACACCCAGCACTTCCGCATCGTGTTTCTCCCCAAGGTGGACGAACTCACCCAGGCGATGGACCGGCTGGAGCGCTTCCTCGAACGCCTGCGCGCCGGTTGAGCACAGGTCATTCGACGCTGACGCGAAAGCCGAGCCGGCGCAGCTCGGCCGCCAGCGGGTCGTCCCCGCTCACCGCGATCTGAAAATGGCCGAATTCCCGGCGCTCCGGACTGGTGCGGCGCAGCCGATCGAACACCTCGGCCATCGCCGCGCCCGACGCGATGGCCGCCGCCATCCGGCGATGCTCGGCACGCACATCAAAGGTCGTGAGCACGGCGTCCGCCAGTGTCTCAACGCCTTGAGCCAGCGGCTGTGTTGGCTCGGGCGTCAGCGGCATCGGGGCGATACCCTGCCACGCGCAAAACGCCTCGTATACAGCACGGGTGCCATTGACGCGGCCCTCCCGGCTGTAACCGGCGATGTGCGGAGTCGCAATCGCCACCCGGCGCCAGAGGCCGGAATCGACGGCCGGCTCGCCCTCCCAGACATCCAGGGCGGCGGTCAGATCCGCCGTCGCCAGCCGTTCGCGCAATGCCAAATTATCGACCACGGCACCGCGGGCGGCATTGATCAGCAGACAGCCAGGTTTCAATGCCGCCAGCATCCGGTCATTCACCATGTGAAAAGTCGGAAAGGGGCCGGCGTGCGTCAAGGGCGTGTGCAGGCAGAGGATGTCGGCGGCACGGACGAGCTCGCCCAGATCGGTCAGATCCGGAATGTTTTCCCGATCCGACAGCAAGGGATCATGGACGCGGCAGCTCACTCCGAGCGCGGTGAGAACACGGTACAGACGCCCGCCCACGGCGCCGCAGCCGACGATGCCGATCACCCGGCGGCGCCAATCGGGCCGCAGCGCGCAACACACCGACAGCACATACTGGACGACGGCGCCCGCATTGCAGCCCGGCGCATGGGCGAAACAAATACCCGCCGCCGCCAGCCCGTCGCGGTCGACGTGATCGTGACCACTGGTGGCGGACCCCACGAATTTCACCCGACTCCCGGCCAGCAGGGCAGCATCGACCCGGGTCACCGAACGCACCAGCAGGATATCCACCCACTGCACCGCGTTCGCGTCGATGGCGCGTCCCGGCAGGGTCGAAACCTCGCCGTGGCGGCCGAACCACTCACGCACCAGCGGCATGTTTTCGTCGGCAAGGATTTTCATCGCAGCTCCTGAATCAGCCCGTACCGTTCGGGCCGGCGCCAGTCGCCAGTGCCATAGGCGGCGCTGAGGGCATCGGCAAACAGCGCCGCACGCGGCGGCAGCCCGTTTTCCAGATACCGGTGCAAGGCGCCGGCGACCGCCTGCGCAAACGCCACGCCGTCACCACCAGCACCGGTCAAATTGTCCGCGCTGGGCCGAAACGGCACGCCCGCAGCGACCGAAAACACCCATTCCAGCGCCTGGGGCCTGGCTTCCACGGCCTCGAACGCCCGCTGCGCAACGGCATCGCGCCCGTCGGGGAGATACCAGTAACCAAAATCCACTTGCCGGCGCCGCTGCGCGCCCGCGATGCACCAGTGCGCCGTCTCGTGGAGCGCGCTGGCGAAGAAATCTTCCCGATAAATCAGTCGGTGCAGGCGGTTGGCAGTGTCCGGAAGATACTGAGGTTCACTGCCACCACCGTCGAGGCGCGTATGCCAGCGCGCCCAAAAACACTGTCCGAACAACACCTCGAGGTCGGCGCTGCGACGCCCCGTCAGCGGCACCCCGCTCGCCACCGGGTCCTCGCTTCGCATCGCCGACCTCAAGCTATTGTGCTCGACAAAATTCACGGGTACTTTAGCTCGCGATGGTTGTGATCCTGCAACTCACAGCTAGAAAGCCGGACGGCTTTGCCGCGAACCATCGCTAGGAGTGAATCATGCGCGCTTCTGATGACCCCCCCGTCTGCACCGACGATCCCAACAGCAATGTCATCGACCTGTTCACCGGCCTGCCCTTCTCGCACCCCTTCAATCGCCGCTTCATCCGCCTCGCTCCCGAACTCGACGGGATGCAGATGCTGTACTCCAACGAGTCCCATCCAAACCGCCTGTTCAGCATCAAGGTGCTGTGCTGGGCGTTGCGGGCCGATGGCGACATCGTGGGTCTGGTGCCCTGGCTCAACAGCCTGACGCCCTGCCCCGACATTCAGGATCCGCTCAACGGACGCTGGGAGGGCTACCACGATCCCGGCATCGACGAAGTGTTTTACGACGCGCCTCTTCACAAGGCAATGGAGCTGGAGACCGCCGCCGAGTACTACGACTATGAATGCGAAAGCGACTCCGACCCGATCCAGGAGATCCCCGATACCATCGGCACCCACGCGGTGTTTTCGGGCGACGGCTTCAAGACGCTCAATCTGCGGGAAGTCGTGAGTTGGCGGCTGCTGTTCGATGGCACCGTGCAGGGCATGATCGTGAACCCCGAGAAAGTCCGCGAAACCCCCGTGCTGCCCGGCGACGACAGCCTGTTTGCCGCCGACACCCATGGCGAATTTCGCTATTACTTCCAGCACCACATCGCCAACAAGATCAAAGCCTGCGATCCGGAAGCACTGCAAGCCATCGCCCTGCTCGCGGATTCCTGACCACCCCGACCCGGGCCCGCTGACCACGGGCCCGCACCTTTCCGTAAGGCGTCCCGTCACTCCCGGTTCAGCCACGGCGAATAAAATACAGGTAGACACCCTGCTCGGCGCTCTCCTTGACCAGCTCGTGCCCGAGGTAGTGACAGAAGCGGGGGATATCGCGCTCGGTCGTGGGGTCGGTGGCAATCACCTTGAGGACCTCCCCCACCGCCAGCTTGCGCAGCGCATTGTGGAGCATCATCACCGGCTCCGGGCAGCGCAGCCCGGAGGTGTCCACGCATTGGGTATAAGGCGGCTCCATGCCCGTCATTCTCGCAAAAGCCCCGCCGCACGGGAACGGATTCGTCCCGGGGCGGCTCCGGTGTCCGACCCGGGATGCTGTGCTACGACTTGCGCGCCAACAGCGCTTCCACGCGCGCAATCTTGTCGGCCAGACTCTGCGCGCGGTCCGTGCGCGAACCGACCTTGAGTGTCGAGGAAATGCGCACCCGCCCCATGGCGTGGACGCGGCGATGGCATTCCTTGATCGCCGCCATCACCGCATCCCATTCACCCTCCAGGTTGGTGCCATAGGCGTGCATGACGGCAGTCAGACCACGTTCGACAAACACGCGTTGGCACTCGGCAATCTCGGTCGCGACGGACACATCGCCGCCCAGTGGGATCAGGCAGAAATCAACATGGACATGCATGGCGGCACTCCGGAGCGGAAGTCTCGGCAAGCCTAGTGGAGGCAATGCTGGCCGGCAATATCATCGCCTCTTGGCCGAAGCGGGCTGCTGGGAGATACTCCCGCTTTCTTCACACTGCCCGGAGACCGGCTGTGGCGCTGGAAACGGTCGCACATCTCGACGAGATACCGCTCGGAACCCGCAAAGTGGTGAAAGCCGGCGGCCACAAGCTGCTGCTGTTTCATCTCGAGACCGGGTTTTACGCCACCCAGGCCTATTGCCCGCACCTGCTCGCCCCGCTCAAGAGCGGCAAACTGCTGAGCGGGCACATTCTGCAATGCCCGTTTCACCGCGCGCAGTTTGATGTCACCAGCGGCGAAGTCCTCCGCTGGGCGAACTTCCCCCCGGGAATCCAGGCACTCAACGTTCTGCGTGGCGAACGCTGCCTTGCCACCTACCCGGTAGTCGTCGAGGGCGACCTGATACGGGTCGATATTCGCTAAACCCCGACCTGGGGCGAACGGCGGCGCCTCGCGTCCGCCCGGCAACGCGACTGCGCCAGGATCACGCTCAATCTCATTCCATCGCCACACACTTCACCGAGGATTCATCATGGCAGCACAAAAAATCGCACTGGTCACCGGCGGCGCGCGCGGCATCGGCGAAGCGATCTGTCGCGTACTCACCGAACGCGGGCACAAGGTCGTGGTCAGCGACGTAAACGGCGACGGCGCCATGGCGCTGGCGCGCGAACTGGGTGGCTACGGCATCGCGATGGATGTCACCCAACCGGAGTCCGTCACCACCGCCGTCGCCAAAATCAATCGCGAAGTGGGCGTCCCGTGGCTGGTGGTGAACAACGCCGGCTGGGACAACCTGATGCCCTTTCTGGACACCGACGAAGCGTTTCAGGAGAAAGTCATCGCCATCAACTACGCGGGCCCGGTGCGGGTGTGCCGCGCCACGCTGCCGGGAATGATCGGCCTGGGCAGCGGGCGCATCGTCAACATCGCCTCCGACGCCGGTCGCATCGGCTCCGCTCTGGAAGCGATTTATTCGGGTACCAAAGGCGGTCTCATCGCCTTCACCAAGACCATCGCGCGTGAGTTCGCGCGCAACAACATCACCGCCAATAACGTATGTCCGGGTATCACGGACACCCCGCTGATCGGCGAGATAACGGCCATCAACCCGATTGCGGCCAAGGGCATCGCCGGCATCAAGAAATCGGTGCCACTGGGACGCATGGGCACGCCGATGGATATCGCCTACGCGACTGCGTTTTTCGCGGCGGAGGAAGCCGCGTACATCACCGGGCAGACGGTATCGGTGAGCGGTGGCATCACCATGGCGAGTTGAGGGCGATCGCTTCGGCAAGGTAACGGGTTCGGTATCCGAGCCCGGTGGCGGGCAAGGCATTCACGGCAGTATCGCGGTTTCCAAAAAAAAAAGCGGACCCTCGGAGGGTCCGCCATTCACTCGGCTACAACACTACCCGACGTCAGCGTACGCCGTCGCGACGCACCTGGGCGGGTGTAAAAAATGTTTCCGGATCGGCGCGGAAGCTGTAATCCGGGGGCGCACCCTTGTCCAGATTGGTCAGCAACATACGGCCTGCCTGCATGTCGTATTGCAGGCCCACAACGGTGGCCCAGAAGCCCTGGTCGTACCACATGACGTCATGCTCTTCCCACAGGCGCCACAGTTGGTTGCGGCGGTCATAGCCGTCCACCAGCATGATCCACCAGGTGTCCTCATCCAGGTAGAAAGTACGTTTGCCGTAGTCGTGGCGCGTACCCTCACGCAGGGTCGCTTCAATCACCCACACCCGGTGCAATTCATAGCGCGCCAGGTCTTGATTGAGCCGACCGTGGTTGGTGATCATATCCTTGACGTCGATACCCGGCGCCCACAATTTATAGGCGTTATAGGGCACGTAGAGTTCCTTCTTGCCCAGCAATTTATATTCAAACCGGTCATTAGGCCCGTTGAACCCCCACTTCTGGTCGGTTGTCGCCAAACCATCCGCAGAGGTGAACGGGTTGTCATAGACGATCTGCGGTGCCCGCTTTACCCTGCGCTGACCCGGGCTGTAACTCCAGGCTTGCCGGAATTGTTTGGCAAAACTGACCGGGTCGCGCGCCAGCACCACCTGACCGGCCTGTTTGGCCGGCGAAATCGTGGTCTGGTAATACCGCAGGCCCGCCGCCTGGGGATCAAAGTTCTCGATAGTGTTGGTTTCGAGACTCCAGGGCCAGTGCTGCTGAATCCTGAGCTTGACCGTCTCATAGGCGCCACCGGAGGTGATAGGTGTCGTGTTCTCGATGTTTTCCATCCAGGGCGTGACCGGCCGGGTGGCCTGATTAAGCAAAGCCTGGGAACCGTTCTTGGGAATCGGAAACGCCCAGGAGATCACCGCGCCCTTAAAGCCGATCAGGTTGGGGTGAATGTCGGACATCACGATCTCCGCCCGCCCCGCGTTTTCCATCGCCGCCTTGTAGATATAAGGCTTAAAAACAGCGGAACGTCGCGTAGGGTAGATGTTCATGACATAGTCGGGATAAGTCTCGAACAATTTGGCATGACCGGCGCTCAGTTTGTCGGCGTACTGCTTGTAGTTTTGCGCATTGATGGTCAACACCACCTTGTCGGCAGCAAAGGGGTCGGCGTGAAAAGTGCCCGGCTTCCAGCCTGCCGGAGCCTGTACCGGTTCATTTTTCCACTCCGGAATGGTGCCGTCGGCGTTGCCGGCGCGGATCGCCCCGGCCGGCGTCAGTTCGGTGCCCTCCAGACCCAGCTTGGCAATTTCCGCCGCACTGGGCTTCTCGTTGAGATCCTGCGCCAGGGCCGCCGGGATGACCGCCAGGGCAAACAGGGCT
>CAMTUJ010000039.1:0-27397 GCA_947084925.1 uncultured Gammaproteobacteria bacterium | reverse complement strand
GCTCCTGCGCGGCACCAAGCGCGAAGAAGTCGAGCGTGGTCAAGTGTTGGCCAAGCCCGGCTCGATCAAGCCACACACCCACTTTACCGGTGAAGTGTACGTCCTGTCGAAAGACGAAGGGGGCCGTCACACGCCGTTCTTCAAGGGTTACCGGCCGCAGTTTTACTTCCGGACGACGGACGTGACGGGGGCGTGCGAGCTGCCGGAAGGCGTCGAGATGGTGATGCCGGGCGACAACATCCAGATGAGCGTGACACTGATCGCGCCGATCGCGATGGAAGAGGGGTTGCGCTTCGCCATCCGCGAAGGTGGTCGCACGGTGGGTGCGGGCGTCGTCGCCAAAATCCTCAAGTAAGTTCGGGAAAAGTCCCCTGGGCAAACCGGAATTGCCTGTCCCTGCAACTAAAGCCCGTAAATGCGCGGGTTTTAGTTGACAGGGCGAGACCCCAAACATAAAATGCCGCCTCTTTTTCGCAGGGTTCCGGGATGTCCGGCCCGCGCCCAGCCGGAGAATCCAGTCGATGCAGGGCCAACGTATCCGAATCCGCCTCAAGGCGTTCGATCATCGTCTGATCGATGCCTCGACGCGGGAGATCGTCGAAACCGTGAAGCGCACGGGTGCGCAGATCCGGGGTCCGATCCCGCTGCCGACGCGCAACGAACGGTTCACGATATTGACCTCCCCTCATGCCAACAAGGATGCGCGGGATCAGTATGAGATTCGCACTCACAAGCGTTTGCTCGACATTGTCGAGCCTAGCGAGAAGACTGTAGATGCCCTCATGAAGCTGGATTTGGCGGCCGGAGTGGAAGTGCAGATAAGTTTGGACTAAACAAGTTGAAGCCTGGTCGGCTACGGCCGACCGTGTGACGCTCTGCGATGGGCGGCCGTAGCGGGTGATAGCCCCATGCACTGGAGTTATAACAATGACCATTGGAGTCGTCGGCCGTAAATGCGGCATGACACGCATCTTTTCGGATAACGGTGCTTCTATCCCCGTCACGGTGATAGAGGTTGCGCCGAACCGTATCACGCAAATCAAAACCAGCGCCACTGACGGCTATTGCGCCGTGCAGGTGACTTGCGGTGATCGCAAGCCCGCGCGCGTTGGCAAGCCCCAGGCGGGCCACTTCGCCAAGGCGGGTGTGGAGGCCGGGCGCGGCATGTGGGAATTCCGGCTGGCATCCGAATCCGAGCTTGATGGTCTGGAGCCGGGTCGTGTGATTGAGCTTGACCGGTTTCGGGCCGGCCAGTTGATCGATGTCAGCGGCACCTCCAAGGGCAAAGGCTTTGCGGGTGTTATCAAGCGCTGGAATTTCAGCATGCAGGATGCCACTCACGGTAACTCGCTGTCGCACCGCGCGCCGGGTTCCATCGGGCAAAATCAAAGCCCCGGGCGCGTCTTCAAAGGCAAGAAAATGGCCGGGCACATGGGTGCCGAGCGCGTCACGATCCAGAATCTCGAAATTATTCGGGTAGATGTCGGCCAAGGCCTGTTGCTGGTAAAGGGCGCCATTCCGGGGGCAAACGGGGGTGACCTTATCGTACGCCCCGCGATCAAGTCCAGAGAGGTCCAGTAAAATGGAGCTGACTATCGCGAGCCCCGCCGGCGACGCGGGCACCGTTACGGTGTCGGATGCAACCTTCGGCAGGGTGTTCAACGAAGATCTGGTGCACCAGGCAGTTACCGCGTATCTCGCGGGCGCTCGCCAGGGTACGCGGGCGCAAAAAAGCCGATCCGATGTTTCCGGGGGTGGTAAAAAGCCTTGGCGTCAGAAGGGCACGGGTCGAGCGCGCGCGGGAACCATCCGCAGCCCGCTGTGGCGCTCCGGCGGGGTAACCTTCGCCGCCCGGCCGCAAGATCACAGCCAGAAAATCAATCGCAAGATGTACCGCGCCGCGCTGCAATCCATCCTGTCCGAGCTGGCGCGCCAGCAGCGGCTGGTGGTAGTCGAGGATTTTGCGGTCGAGCAGCCCAAAACCAAGGAGTTGCTCAAGAAGCTGGCGGCGCTCGGCCTCACCAATGTGCTGATCGTCACCGAATGTGCCAATGAGAATCTCGCGCTTTCCGCCCGCAATCTGCATGCTGTCGACGTGAGCGACGTTGCGGCGGTTGATCCGGTTCGCCTGATCGGTTTCGATCATGTGCTGATGACGGTGCCGGCAGTGAAAAAATTTGAAGAGGTGCTGGCATGAATCCGGAGCGGATATACCAGATTTTGTTGGCTCCCCATGTTTCCGAGAAAGCCACGAATGTTGCCGAAGCGGCGAATCAGATCGTGTTTCGCGTTGCACGCGATGCCAGCAAGGCGGAAGTTCGGACCGCGGTCGAAGCGCTGTTCAAGGTGCAGGTCGAGCAGGTTCGTGTGCTCGTCGTGAAGGGAAAAACGCGGCGTGCCCGGCACGGCCTCGGCCAGCGCTCGGACTGGAAGAAAGCCTATGTCCGCCTCGCGCCCGGGCACGACATTGATTTCACCGCGATCCAGTAAGGGGAATCAGGCATGGCAGTCGTAAAAAGAAAACCGACATCCCCGGGTCGCCGAGGAGTAGTCAGCGTTGTCACTCCGGGCCTGCACAAAGGCGCGCCTCATGGCCCGCTGCTCGAACGACAGGTCAACAAGGGTGGTCGCAACAACAGCGGTCGCATTACCGTTCGTCATCAGGGCGGTGGACACAAACAGCACTACCGCCTGGTCGATTTCAAGCGCGACAAGGATGGGGTTGTCGGTGTTGTGGAGCGGATCGAATACGATCCCAACCGGACTGCTCACATTGCGCTGATTTGTTATCGCGATGGAGAGCGCCGCTACATCATCGCCCCCAAAGGCCTCAAGGCGGGTGACGAGGTGCGTTCCGGTCAGGATGCGCCGGTCAAGATCGGCAACAGTTTGCCGCTCCGCAATATCCCGGTGGGTAGCGTCGTCCACTGCATCGAGATGAAGCCCGGCAAGGGTGCGCAGCTGGCGCGTAGCGCAGGCGCTTCCGCGCAGCTGGTTGCCCGCGAAGGTCGCTACGCCACCTTGCGGCTGCGCAGCAGCGAGATGCGCAAAGTGCTGTCGGACTGCCGCGCCACTTTGGGTGAGGCGTCCAACAGTGACCATAATCTGCGTTCCCTGGGGAAGGCTGGAGCCAAGCGCTGGCTTGGCGTGCGCCCGACGGTGCGCGGCGTGGCGATGAATCCGGTCGATCACCCGCACGGTGGTGGTGAAGGCAAGACCTCCGGCGGCCGCCATCCGGTAACGCCCTGGGGTGTGCCGACCAAGGGTTACAAGACGCGCAAAAACAAACGTACCGGCGATCTGATTATCAGACGCCGCAGCCGCTAGGCCGGCACCATTAGCAATTGAGGACAGTATCGTGCCACGTTCGCTGAAAAAAGGGCCGTTCGTCGATCTGCATCTCCTGGAGAAGGTCCGGGTTGCCGCGGAAAAGAGTGATCGGCGGCCCATCAAGACCTGGTCCAGGCGGTCCATGATTCTGCCCCAGATGGTTGGTCTTACCCTCGCGATTCACAACGGGCGTCAGCATGTGCCGGTGCTCGTCAGTGAAGAGATGGTGGGGCACAAATTGGGCGAATTTGCGCTCACCCGAACCTTTCGCGGCCACGTCGCGGATAAAAAGGCGAAACGTTGAGTGGGAGTATCCGAGATGGAAGTGGCAGCTAGACTGAGAGGCGCGCGGGTTTCCGCCCAAAAAGCCCGGCTGGTGGCGGATCAGGTGCGCGGGAAAGGCGTTGAGCAGGCCTTGGACATTCTTGGCTTCAGCAACAAAAAAAGCGCGGCGATCATCAAGAAGGTACTCGAGTCGGCGATCGCGAACGCGGAGCACAACGAAGGTGCCGATGTGGACGAACTGAAAGTGTCGACCATTTTTGTCGACGAGGGAACGACGCTGAAGCGGATGATGCCGCGCGCAAAAGGTCGTTCGGACAGAATTTCCAAGCGCACCTGCCACATCACGGTAAAAGTGGCTGGCGCCTAAGCGGGACTACGGGGACTGTCATGGGTCAGAAAGTACATCCAACGGGCTTCCGGCTCGGCGTTGTCAAGCGGCATACCTCGATCTGGTACGCCGACAAGCGCGAATATGCGAAACGGCTGATTGCCGATCTGCAGGTGCGTAAATTGATCCAGGACAAGCTGAGCCACGCGTCCGTCAGTCGGATTGAGATTGAGCGACCCTCCGCGTCGGCGCGCATCACCATTCACACGGCGCGTCCGGGGATCGTGATCGGGAAGAAAGGCGAAGATGTCGATCGGCTGCGCGCCCAAGCCGCGGCTGCGCTCGGGGTCCCCGTACACATCAATATCGAAGAGATTCGCAAACCGGATCTTGACGCCGCGCTGGTGGCGCAGAATGTCGCGCAACAGCTTCAGCGGCGGGTGATGTTCCGGCGCGCCATGAAGCGAGCCGTCCAGAACGCGATGCGCCAGGGTGCCCTGGGCGTCAAGGTGCAGGTTGGTGGCAGACTCGGCGGCGCGGAGATTGCCCGGACGGAATGGTACCGGGAAGGGCGTGTTCCTCTCCATACCCTGCGGGCGGACATCGATTACGCCACGGCCGAGGCAGCCACGACCTACGGGATCATCGGTGTCAAGGTCTGGATATTTAAGGGCGAGGTTCTGGGCGGCGAGACAGTGGAAGCGCCGGCTGCCAGGAAGTAATTGAGTAATCAGGGCGAGCGTCATGCTGCAACCAAAACGAACGAAATTCCGCAAACAGCACAAAGGGCGCAATCGTGGCCTGGCTGATCGCGGCAGCAAGGTCAGCTTCGGGGAGTACGGACTCAAGGCCATCGGCCGCGGCCGGCTCACGGCCAGGCAGATCGAGGCTGCGCGGCGAGTCATCACGCGGCGGATCAAGCGCGGTGGAAAGGTGTGGATCCGTGTTTTTCCGGACAAGCCCATTACGCAAAAGCCTCTGGAAGTGCGGATGGGTAAAGGCAAGGGAAATGTCGAGTATTGGGTAGCGCTCGTCCAGCCTGGCCGGGTGCTCTATGAGATGGAAGGTGTTCCGGAAGAAGTGGCGCGGGAAGCTTTTACGCTCGCCGCCGCCAAGTTGCCGATGGCCACCACCTTCGTCAAGCGATCGGTGATGTAATGAAAGCGAGTGATTTGCGGGAACAGTCAGCGGATTCGCTGCGGAAAACATTGCTGGAGAAACGGCACGAACAATTTCTGCAGCGAATGAAAGGCGCTACCGGACAGCTCGATGCCAACCATGTGATGCGAGTCACGCGGCGCGATATCGCGCGCATCAAGACGGTGTTGAATGAAAAAGGCAGGTCGCTGAAATGACAGAGACAGTAGCAAGCAAGGCGCGCACACTTGCCGGACGGGTCGTCAGCGACAAGATGGACAAGACGGTTACCGTGCTGATCGAGCGGCGGGTTCGGCATCCGATGTACGGCAAAATTATTTCCCGGTCCACCAAAATCAAGGCGCATGATGAGCACAATCAGTGCCATATTGGCGACTTGGTTACGATAGCCGAAACGCGTCCGCTGTCGCGGACCAAGGCGTGGCGACTGGTGGAAATCGTCGAGCGAGCAGTAGAGATCTAGCACTGTCGCGGTAATGACTGGAGAGAGTCCATGATTCAAGTGCAGACGTATCTCGATGTTGCCGATAACAGCGGCGCCAAGCAGGTGATGTGTATCAAGGTGCTCGGGGGGTCCCGACGCCGTTACGCTTATATCGGCGACGTCATCAAGGTGAGCGTCAAGGAAGCTATTCCGCGCGGCAAGGTCAAGAAGGGCCAGGTGATGAACGCGGTGGTGGTGCGTACCCGCAAAGGCGTGCGCCGGCCGGACGGCAGTTTGATTCGCTTTGACGGCAACGCGGCTGTGCTGCTGAACAACCAGCTGGCGCCGATCGGCACGCGGATTTTCGGGCCCGTGACGCGCGAGCTGCGTGGCGAAAAATTCATGCGCATCATTTCGCTGGCACCGGAAGTGCTGTAGGCGGGGAGTACTGAGTTATGGCAATGAAAAAGATTCGACGCGACGACGACGTGATCGTCACCGCTGGCCGTGACAAGGGACGGCGCGGCAAGGTGTTGAGCGTCCTGGCGGGTGATCTCGTGTTGGTGTCCGGTGTGCAGATGGTAAAAAAACACCAGAAGCCCAACCCTCAGCTGGGAAACCCGGGTGGCATCGTTGAGCGGGAGGCACCGATACAGGTGTCGAACGTCGCCATTTATAACCCGACGACCCGGAAGGCGGACCGCGTGGGTTTCCGCATTCTGGAAGACGGGAAAAAAATACGTGTGTTCAAATCCAGCGGTTTGCCGCTGGATGCAAGAGGTTGATAGAGATGTCGAGGCTGCAAGAGCTGTACACCAAAGAGCTCGCTCCGCGCTTGCGCGATGAGTTGGGCCTGAAGAATGTAATGGAGGTTCCGAGAATCACCAAGGTGACCCTGAATATGGGGGTCGGCGAGGCGGTGGCGGACAAGAAAATTCTCGACAACGCCGTGGCGGATTTGACGAAAATTGCCGGACAGAAGCCCGTGGTGACACGTGCCCGAACCTCGATTGCCGGATTCAAGATCCGCGACGGCTGGCCAGTTGGCTGCAAGGTGACCTTGCGTCGGGAGCGGATGTACGAGTTTCTCGAGCGCTTGATCACCATCGCGATCCCGCGCATCCGTGATTTTCGTGGAATCAGCAGCAGGTCGTTCGACGGCCAGGGCAATTTCGCGATGGGAATTACCGAACAGATCATTTTTCCCGAAATCGACTACGACAAAATTGACAAGTTGCGCGGCATGGACATCGTGATTACGACCTCGGCGCGCACGGATGATGAAGGCAGAGCGCTGCTGCGCGCTTTTAATTTTCCGCTGAAGAGTTAGAGCCATGGCCAAGTTGAGCATGAAAGAACGTGAGCGACGCCGCACCGCGACCGTCGCCAAGTACGCGGTCAAGCGCAAGCAGCTGAAGGCTGTCATCAGCAATCCGCGCACTTCCGATGAGGATCGCTGGGCGGCGCAGCAGCAGTTCCAGAAATTGCCGCGTGATGCGAGTCCGGTCCGGCAACGCGCGCGCTGCGCCATCACCGGCAGATCGCGGGGCGTGTATCGCAAGTTCGGGCTGTGCCGCAACAAATTGCGCGAAGCCGCGATGCGTGGCGACGTTCCGGGTTTGGTGAAGGCGAGTTGGTAAGTGTTCGCTAGAGGAGATTTTCAGCAATGAGTATGCAAGATCCACTGGCCGATATGCTGACACGCGTGCGCAATGCGCAGTCCCGCGCCCGCCCGCACGTTGCGATGCCTTCGTCAAAGTTGCGCGTTGCCGTTGCCCGTCTGTTGCAGGACGAGGGTTACATTGCGGGCTTCGAGGTGACGGGTGATGTGAAGAAGGAGCTGCGCGTCGATTTGAAGTACTTCGAAGGCAAGCCCGCCATCGAGGAAATTATTCGCATCAGTCGACCCGGTTTGCGGCGCTATGCGGGGGCCGATGAGCTGCCCGTCGTGCGTGGTGGCCTGGGTGTGGCGGTTGTGTCAACCAGTAGCGGACTCATGTCTGATCGCGCGGCCCGAGCGGCAGGCGTCGGCGGCGAAGTTCTTTGCACGGTATTCTGACGGATAATTGCGATGTCCCGAGTAGCCAAGTATCCAGTTCTTCTGCCCAAGGGCGTGGAAGTTCTCATTGAGCGCGGTGTGCTTTCCGTGAAAGGCCGTAACGGCTCCCTGTCGATGGCGGTTCACAGCGATGTCCAGGTTGAGCATGCCGATGGCATGCTCACTGTGGTGGCCCGCAGTGCGGCCACCACAGCCCGCGCCATGGCCGGCACTACACGTGCACTCATGAACAACATGGTTGTCGGAGTGAGCGAGGGGTTTCAGCGTCGGCTGAGCCTTGTCGGCGTTGGTTATCGCGCCCAGGTTCAGGGTGACAAGGTCAATCTTACGCTCGGATATTCCCACCCTGTCGAGTATGTGTTGCCGCAGGGAGTCACCGCGGAGACGCCGAGCCAGACCGAGATACTGTTGAAGGCGGCCAGCAAGCAGCAACTCGGCCAGGTCGCGGCCGAGATCCGGGCCTTCCGGCCTCCCGAGCCTTACAAGGGCAAGGGTGTCCGTTACGCGGACGAAAACGTTCGTCGTAAAGAAGCCAAGAAAAAATAGCGGGTGATCAAATGAGCCAGAAGAAAGTTACTCGAGCCCGACGCGCGCGTCGGACCAGGGCGAAGATCCGGGAACTCGGCGCGGACAGATTGTGTGTGCATCGCACCCCGCGCCACATCTACGCCCAGATCATTCGCACCATTGCCGGTAACGATACGGTGATTGCGCAAGCGTCTACGCTGGATGCGGGTCTGCGCCAGTCGGCCACGGGCAACGTCAATGCGGCCAGTGCGGTGGGTGGGTTGATTGCCGAGCGCGCATCGCTCGCCGGAGTCACTCGCGTAGCGTTTGATCGCAGTGGATTCAAATATCATGGGCGGATCAAGGCGCTCGCCGATGCCGCCCGCGCCGGCGGCTTGGACTTCTGAAGGTTGCACAATGGCTAAGCAAAACGCTCGTGATTCCGACGTCAATGACGGCTTGATCGAAAAGCTGGTTCAGGTAAACCGCGTCGCCAAGACGGTCAAGGGTGGTCGAATTTTCGGCTTCACTGCGTTGACCGTCGTAGGTGACGGGAAGGGTCGGGTTGGTTTCGGTCGCGGCAAGGCGCGGGAAGTCCCTCTGGCAATCCAGAAAGCCATCGAGGCTGCGCGACGAAACATGATCTCCGTCGACCTCAGTCGCAGTACGCTTCAGTACCCCATTACCGCCAAACACGGCGCGTCGCGTGTGTACATGCAGCCTGCATCGGAGGGTACCGGTGTTATTGCCGGGGGTGCCATGCGCGCCGTGTTGGAACTGGCTGGCGTTCAGAACGTGCTGGCGAAATGCTACGGGTCCACCAATCCGGTCAACGTGGTGCGTGCTACCTTCAAGGGTTTGAAGAACATGCGCGCGCCCGAGCAGGTGGCGGCACGACGCGGCAAGCGTCTGGACGACATTCTGGGCTAGAAGCAGCCCCGTCGGCGGAATTGGTGTCGCCGGCGGAAATACAGCGATCAGCGGAATCGAAGCGATGACTGCGAGCAAATTGAAAGTGACCCAGGTGAAAAGCAGCTTTGGCCGGTTGGCGCGCCACCGGGCGTGTCTGGTTGGCCTGGGGTTACGCAAAGTCGGCCACCAGGTAGTGCTGGAGAACACGCCGTCCGTGCGTGGCATGGTCAACAAGGTGGAATACATGATTCGTGTAGAAGAGGCCTGAGCATGCGACTGAACACACTAAGTCCGGCGCCCGGGCGGCACAAGGCCGCCAAGCGTGTAGGCAGAGGCATCGGTTGCGGGTTCGGAAAGACTTGCGGGCGTGGCCACAAGGGGCAAAAGGCACGGTCTGGCGGACGAGTCCGTCCAGGGTTTGAAGGCGGCCAGATGCCCTTGCAGAAGCGCCTGCCGAAATATGGTTTTACGAGCCGCGTCAGCCGCGTCAGTGCGGAGGTTCGCCTGGTTGAACTCAACCGGATTGAAGGCGACGTGGTCGATCTCGCGGCGTTGCGGCAGGCCGGACTGATTGGCAGTTCGATTGAGCGCGCCAAGATTTTTCTGGCCGGCGAGCTCGATGCCGGCAGGGCGCTGGTGGTTCGCGGGTTGAGCGTCACCCGTGGCGCCCGTGCCGCGATTGAAGCGGCCGGCGGCAGTGTGGAGGCGTTGGTTTAACGATTCCCATGGCGCGCAAACCTTTGCCAGCAGTAAACAAAAAGGGGCTCACCGAGCTCTGGGCACGGTTGCGTTTTCTGCTGCTGGCGATTGTGGTGTATCGAATCGGTACGCACATCCCGCTGCCGGGGATCGATCCCGACCGCGTAGCCAGTCTGTTCAAGCAGAATCAAGGTACTTTGCTGGGAATGTTCAATATGTTTTCCGGCGGTGCGCTGGAACGCATGAGCATCATGGCGCTGGGTGTGATGCCTTACATCTCGGCATCCATCATTGTGCAATTGATGAGTGCGGTGACTCCCGCATTGGAGCAGCTCAAGAAGGAAGGGGACGCGGGCCGACGCAAGCTGACGCAGATGACGCGTTATCTGACGGTCGGGCTGGCGCTGGTGCAGGGCTCTGGAATGGCATTCGGGCTGGCGGGCCAGGGTCTGGCCTACTATCCCGGGATGACGTTCTATCTGACCACCATCGCGTCGCTGATCGCGGGGGCCGTGTTCCTGATGTGGCTGGGCGAGCAAATTACCGAGCGCGGTATTGGTAACGGCATTTCAATGCTGATTTTTTCGGGAATTGTTGCCGGATTGCCGCGCGCGCTCGGACAAGCGTTTGAGTCCGCTCGCCAGGGGGAACTGAACATAGTGGTGCTGCTGGCGGTTGCGGTGATCGCGGTGGCCGTAATTTATTTTGTGGTGTTCATCGAGCGCGGCCAACGTCGTATCACGGTAAACTACGCGCAGCGCCAGCAGGGGCGCGGAGCCTACGCCCAGCAGAGCAGTCATCTGCCGCTCAAGGTCAACATGGCGGGGGTGATCCCGGCAATTTTCGCGAGCAGTTTGCTGCTGTTCCCTGCGACGGTGACGCAAATGTTCGGGCAGGGGGCGGGCGCGCCCGACTGGTTGCAGGATGTCGCCTACTTTCTTGGGCCGGGACAGTTGCTGCACAGTGTGCTGTTTGCCGGGTTGATCATTTTCTTTTGTTTTTTCTACACGGCGCTGGTGTTCAATCCCAAGGAAGTCGCCGATAACCTGAAACGTGGTAATGCCTACCTGCCGGGTATTCGGCCGGGTGAACAGACGGCGAATTACATCGATGGTGTCGTTACCCGTTTGACAGTCATAGGCGCGATCTACATCGCAGGGGTGTGCCTGTTGCCCGAGGCACTGAATGTCTACTTCAACGTGCCATTTTATCTGGGCGGGACCTCGCTGCTGATTGTCGTGGTAGTGACAATGGATTTTATGGCACAGGTACAATCTCATCTGATGTCCCATCAGTATGAGTCCGTGTTGAAGAAGGCCAACCTTAAAGGGTACGGCGGCGGGATTCGTTGAGTTACGAGGTGTGAGATGAAAGTAAGGGCGTCGGTGAAGAAACTTTGCCGCAACTGCAAGCAAGTTCGTCGCAAGCGGGTTCTGCGGATCATCTGCAGTGCGGAACCGCGGCACAAGCAACGCCAGGGCTGATTCACTTGTTGATTTCAACGATCCTGACGATTGGTTTTTCGCGCCCCGCGAACAGTACGGTGGCGTCAAACATGAGCATTGGAGTGAATTGAATGGCCCGTATTGCCGGTGTCAACATCCCTGACAGCAAGCATGCTGTTATCGCGCTGACCTATGTTTATGGCATAGGGCGGACAACGGCGCGGCGCGTTTGCGAACAGGCCAACGTTCCCGAAACCATGAAGATCGGCGATCTGAAGGAAGATCAACTGGACGCCGTGCGTGGCGCGGTGGCGAAAATTGCCGTTGAGGGCGATTTGCGCCGTGAGGTCAATATGAGCATCAAGCGTCTGCTCGACCTCGGGTGTTATCGTGGATTGCGACATCGCCGCGGGTTGCCCGCGCGCGGCCAGCGCACCAAGACCAACGCGAGAACCCGCAAGGGTCCCCGCAAGCCTATCAAGCGTTAACCCGCGCGTAGTCGAGCGAGATTTCTCATGGCCAAAGCGCCCAGTAAAGTAGTTAAAAAGAAGGTCAAGCGTACGGTGGTTGATGGCGTTGCCCATGTGCACGCATCCTTCAACAACACCATCGTCACCATTACCGACCGTCAGGGTAACGCCCTGGTGTGGACCACTTCCGGAGGCTCAGGCTTCCGGGGGTCGCGCAAGAGCACCCCGTTTGCCGCCCAGGTTGCCGCGGAGCGGGCGGCTACCGCAGCGCTGGAATACGGCATGCAGAATGTTGATGTGCGCGTCAAAGGGCCTGGTCCCGGGCGTGAATCCGCAGTCCGCGCGTTGAACAACGCTGGCTTCAAGATTACCAATATCACTGATGTAACTCCGATTCCGCACAACGGTTGCCGGCCACCGAAGAAACGCCGCGTCTGAAGTCGCAGCATAAAGAGGATCGATAGTCCGATGGCAAGATATCTGGGCCCTACCTGCAAGTTGTCGCGCCGCGAAGGCACTGACTTGTTTCTGAAAAGCGGCATCCGGCCTCTGGAATCCAAGTGCCGTGCCGACAGTATTCCCGGCCAGCACGGGCAGCGGCGCAGCCGTTTGTCGGATTACGGTGTGCAGCTCCGGGAGAAACAAAAAGTCCGGCGACTCTATGGTGTGCTGGAAAAGCAGTTCCGCAACTATTACGCGGCGGCAGCACGTCGCAAGGGAGTGACGGGTGAAAACCTGCTTCAGCTCCTCGAACAGCGCCTCGATAACGTGGTGTATCGAATGGGTTTCGGATCCACCCGCGCGGAGGCCCGTCAACTGATTGCGCACAGCTGCATCCTGATAAACGGTCGCAAGGTCAATGTGCCGTCCGTGCAGGTTGCGGAGGGCGACGTGATTGGTGTGCGTGAGCGCGCCAAAGGCCAGCTGCGGATCCAATCCGCGTTGCAACTGGCGACGCAGCGTGGCGCTGTTGATTGGGTGGACGTTGACGTGAGCAAGATGGAAGGCGTTTTCAAGCGCGCTCCGGATCGCTCCGAGTTGCCCAGCGAGATCAACGAAAGTCTTATCGTTGAGCTTTATTCGAAATAATTGTCGGGATCATGCGACAGGCACTGAAATAGCTGAGGGTACATGCAAACGTCATCTACAGAACTGCTTACCCCACGTTCGATTGACATTACCGCGCACGACGCCGGTCACGCGCGGATCGTGCTCGAGCCCCTTGAGCGCGGTTTTGGGCATACCCTGGGCAATGCGCTGCGACGCATCCTGCTCTCCTGGATGCCTGGCTGCGCCATCGTTGAGGTCGAAATCGACGGCGTTCAGCACGAATACAGCGCGATCGAAGGTGTGCAGGAAGATGTGATCGAGATCCTGCTGAACCTCAAGAACGTATCCGTTTCCATGCATGGCAAGGAAGATGCGCGTGTAACGCTGCGCAAGAAGGGCCCGGCGGTGGTCACGGCCGGCGACATCAAGTCCGACGCCAGCATCGAAATCCACAATCCGGAGCACGTCATCTGCAGGATTTCCGGTAACACCGAGCTCAACATGACGCTGCGTATTCTGCGTGGGCGCGGGTACGAGCCTGCCGACGCGCGCGACGGTGGCGACGAGGAAACCCGCTCGATCGGCAAGCTGCGACTGGATGCGTCGTACAGCCCAGTGCGCCGCGTTTCCTATGTAGTGGAACGGGCGCGTGTCGAGCAGCGTACTGACCTCGACAAGCTGGTGCTCGATCTGGAAACCAATGGCAGCATTGGCCCGGAGGAAGCGATCCGGCGTGCGGCTTCCATTCTGCAGCAGCAGTTGGCGGTGTTCGTGGATATGGAGAGTGATCGAAAAGCCGAGCCGGAAAAAAGGCACAGCGAAATCGATCCGATCCTGTTGCGCCCTGTGGACGATCTGGAGTTGACCGTACGTTCCGCCAATTGCCTCAAGGCCGAAGCTATTTATTACATTGGCGACCTGATTCAGCGCACGGAAGTCGAGTTGCTGAAAACCCCGAATCTCGGGAAAAAATCGCTGACCGAAATCAAGGACATGCTGGCTTCCCGCGGCCTGTCGTTGGGGATGCGGCTCGAGAACTGGCCGCCGGCAAACCTTAAAGGCGGCGATAACTGAATCCCGGCGGTAGCCGACTTTTTCTGAGTGCAATCGGGTTGTAAAGCCCGTCGAGGAACCTAGCCATGCGTCATCTTCACAGTGGCCGCAAACTGAATCGTACCAGTCCGCATCGCCGGGCGATGTTTCGCAACATGACCGCCTCGCTGGTGGAGCACGAACTGATCCGCACCACGCTGCCCAAGGCCAAGGAACTGCGACGCGTAGCCGAGCCGTTGATCACCCTGGCCAAGTGCGACAGCGTTGCCAACCGGCGCCTGGCTTTTGCCAGGTTGCGAGACAAGGCAGCAGTGGGCAAATTGTTTGCCGAACTGGGCCCGCGCTATGAAGGTCGTCCCGGAGGTTATCTCCGCATTCTCAAATGCGGTTTTCGGGCCGGCGACAAGGCTCCGATGGCCTATGTCGAGCTGGTTGATCGGCCACGCGCTGACGCTGACGCGGACGCCGCTGTCGAGGAATAGTGGCTGCGCGGAACTCCGTGTGCCAGAAGCCGGGATTATCCCGGCTTTTTGCTGTTGGACAGGCTGCCGTCCCGCGCGGTGTGTTTGCGGATTTTCGCGCACCAGCCATGGCGCGCGATGAATTCGGGATGGCCCGGCTGGTGAAGGATCTGTCACGGTGAAAATTCTGGTCACCGGCGGTGCCGGGTATATCGGCAGTCATCTGTGCGTCGCGCTGGCCGAGGCAGGATTTCAGCCCGTCGTGCTGGATGACTTCAGCAACAGCCGGCCAGCGGTGATTGACCGGCTCGCCGCAATCATCGGAGCGCCCACGCCGGTTGCCATCGGTGACATCAGCGATGCGGCATTTCTCGACCGGGTATTTGCCGAACACGAGTTCGCCGCGGTCATGCACCTCGCCGGCGTGAAGTCCGTCGCCGAGTCCTGCCGGCTGCCGCTGCTTTATTATCAGAACAACCTGGGCGGTACCCTGAGTCTCTGCGCCGCCATGCAGCGCAGCGGAGTGCGAAACCTGTTGTTCAGCTCCTCGGCGACCGTCTACGGAGCGTCCGCCATCAGCCCGGTGAGAGAGGATGCTCCGCTCTCCGCCGCCAATCCCTATGGGCGTTCGAAGTTGATGATCGAGCGCCTGCTGGCCGATCTGGTGGCCGCGGAGGCCGCGCACCTCTCCCCATGGCGGGTTGCGGCGTTGCGCTATTTCAATCCGGTGGGCGCTCACCCGAGCGGCTTGCTGGGTGAAGATCCCCTCGGCACTCCCAACAACCTGGTGCCCTATATCGCCGATGTTGCCCTGGGCAAGCGGCCACATCTCAACGTCTACGGCAACACCTACGCCACGCGCGACGGTACCGGAATACGCGACTACATTCATGTGATGGATCTGGCGGAAGGCCATGTCGCGGCATTGCGTTATTTGCTGCGCACGAATGACGGCGGCTACTTCGTCTGGAATCTGGGCACCGGACGTGGTTCCACGGTGCTGGAAGTGGTCGCGGCGTTCGTGCGCGGCAGCGGTCGTTCGGTGCCCTGTGTCATGGCGCCCATGCGGTCAGGGGATGTCGCCGAATCCTGCGCGCATGTCGGGCGCGCGCAGGCCGAGCTTGGCTGGCGCGCGCGGCGTGATCTGGATGAAATGATGGCGGATGTGTGGCGCTGGCGGTCGGCCAATCCGGACGGCATGCGGTGAGCCGGCGCGACCCATTCAGTTCAGCACGGACAGTGATGGTAGCAGCCGGTGGACAGATTCATCAGCCGCAGGCGGCCGCCCCAAACGCAGCCCGTGTCCAGTGGAAACAGCCGGGCGCCGCAATCCGCGCCGTTCAGCGCGGCCCAGTGGCCGAACACGATGGAAATGTCCCGGGTCGCACGTCCGGCATGCGCGTACCAGGGCAACAGGCCGGGTGGCGGAGACTCAGGTCCGGTTTTGGTGCGCAAATCCAGGCGCCCGGCGGCGTCGCAAAAGCGCATGCGCGTGAATACGTTGACGATGGCGCGCCAGCGCGCCGGCCCTGCCAGATCGGCACGCCAGTCGGGCGCGTCGCCGTACAGTTCGCGCAGCAGCGCAATGGACTCGGTACGCAACACGGTCTCCACTTCGTTGGCGTAACCGCGCGCCTGGGCGAGCGACCAGCCGGGTAAAATCCCGGCGTGGACCAGCACATGGCCCTGCACTTCGATCAACAGCGGCCGCTGACGCAGCCAGTGCAGCAGCGTGTCGCGATCCGGCGCGGTCAGAATCCCGTCCAGGGTGTCCTTCGGATGCGCGGTCCGCACCCCGGCTGCGACCGCGAGCAAATGCAGGTCATGATTTCCGAGCACCATGTCGAAGCTGGCACCGAGCGCACAAGCCCACCGCAGCGCTGCGAGCGAATCCGGGCCGCGGTTGACGATGTCGCCCACGGCAAGCAGGCGATCCTGCGTCGGGTCGAAAGCCACGCTGTCGAGCAGGCGGCGGAGCGGGTCGAGGCAGCCCTGGATGTCGCCTACCGCATAGCACGTCATGGCTTAGTGCATCGTTCCCGGCACGGCCAGCACGAACAGCGGGATGACGGCGTCGAACTCGGCGCCCGTGCTGTCCCGCATGCGATAGCTGCCGGTCATGGTGCCGTGCTCGGTGCCGAGTACGACGCCGCTGGTGTAGCGGTAGGCTTGTCCGGGTTCGATGCGGGGCTGTTCGCCCACCACCCCGGCACCGCGCACTTCCTTGGTCTTGTCGTGAGCATCGACGATAATCCAGTGCCGCGCGACCAGTTGCGCGGGTTCCGTGCCGACATTGGCAATGGTGATTTCGTAGGCGAAGGCAAACTGGCGCTCCGCGGGTTTCGATTGCTCGGGCAGGTATCGGGTGCGCACAACAATGTGGATGTCGGTGGAGTTCATGGTAATGCGCCTATGCGGTTGCTCAGCGCCACGAAGTCTGCCACCGCAAGGGTTTCGGGACGGGCGGAGAGTGGCGCGCCAAGTTCGTCCATATGCTGTGGTTCGACCAGGGTTTTGAGACAGTTGCGCAGGGTCTTGCGCCGCTGCTGAAAACACAGATTGACGAGATTTTCCAACAGCGCGGGATCCTTTGCCACGGGTTCGATGTGCGCGCGGGGTGTCAGGCGCACGATGGCGGAATCCACCTTGGGCGGCGGCACGAACGCCGAAGGTGGCACATCGAACAGCGGCTCCACCGTACAGTAATACTGCACCATGACGCTGAGGCGACCATAGGTTTTGCTGCCGGGTGAGGCGGCAAGACGATCCACTACTTCTTTCTGCAGCATGAAGTGCATGTCGTGGATGAGTTCGCGCTGCGCGAGCAGGTGGAACAGCAGCGGCGTCGAGATGTTGTAAGGCAGGTTGCCGACCAGGCGCAGTGGTTGGCCATCGTGTACAAAGGCGCGATAGTCGGTGCGCAGCGCGTCTCCCGTCACCAGATGAAAATTCGCGGCGTCGCGGTAGCGACGCTCCAGCAGCGTTGCGAGGTCGCGATCGATTTCGATCGCCCAGAGTTCGCAGCCGGTGTGCAGCAGTGCGTCGGTGAGCACGCCGCGTCCGGGGCCGATCTCGATGAGTCGCGTTCCCGGTTGCGGTCCCACGGCGGCCACGATGTGATCGACAACATGCGGATCAGAAAGAAAATGCTGCCCGAATCGTTTGCGCGCGCGGTGGGGGTGCTCGCTCACCGGCGGGTCCGCAGCGCAAGATCCACCGCATAGTCGATCGCCGTCCGCAAGCTCCCGGCATCGGCGGTGCCGGTGCCGACCAGCTCCAGGGCCGTGCCGTGATCGACCGAAGTGCGGATCATGGGCAGGCCCAGGGTTATGTTGGCGGCGCGCCCGAACCCCATGTGCTTCAGTACGGGCAAGCCCTGATCGTGATACATCGCAAGCACCGCATCGGCATCCGCGAGATGGCTTGGCGTGAACAGCGTGTCCGCCGGCAACGGTCCGACAAGATTCATACCCCGTGTTCGCAGTTGCTCCAGCACGGGGACCAGTACGTCGATTTCCTCGCGTCCTAGGTGACCGCCCTCGCCCGCGTGCGGATTGAGTCCGCACACGAGAATACGCGGTCGGGGAATGGCGAACTGATGCTCCAGCCCCGCGTGCAGCACTTCGATGACGCGGGTGAGTGCTGTGCGGGTGATGGCGGCGGGTACCTGGGCCAGAGGCAGATGCGTGGTAACGAGCGCCACGCGCAGGCCCGTCGTTGCCAACATCATGACCACCTGCGACGCACCGGTCAGTTCCGCGAGCAGTTCGGTGTGTCCCGAAAACGGAATCCCGGCATCGTTGATTACGGCTTTGTGGAGCGGACCCGTCACCAGCGCGGCGCAGCGCCCGGCGAGACAATCCCGGGTGGCGGCGCGCACGGTATCCAGCACCCAGGCGGCCGTGTCACAGCTCGGCCGTCCGGGCCGCACGGGTGTCGGGGCGAGCAGCGGCGCCATGGCGAGTTCGCCAGGGGCCAGGGGTGCGGGCACCGCGGCGGGCGCCCGCAGCCGCACCGGCAGCCCCAGCAGAGCCGCGCGTCGGGTGAGCACCTCGGGATCGGTGTAGGCCACCAACTCGTGGCGGTGGCCGTTTTGTATCAGTTGCAGCAACAAGTCCGGGCCGATGCCCGCCGGCTCACCCGGCGTTACGGCAATGCGCAGCGTCATAACTTGATTTCGACGAACGCTTCGTCGCGTATTTCCCGCAGCCAGATCGGCAATTCTTCTTCGAACTTGCGTTGTCGCAGGAACGCCAGCGCCTGATTGTGGCGAATTTCCGCCGAGAAATCCTGATCGCGGCGCCCGGTCACTTTCAGGATATGCCAGCCGAACTGGGTTTTGAACGGCTCCGAAACCGCGTTGGGGGGAGTGGCGTTCATGACCGCTTCAAATTCCGGAACGAACTGTCCCGGCAACGCCCAGCCGAGGTCGCCACCCTTGAGGGCGCTGGTGGTGTCTTCCGAAAATTCATGCGCCAGCTTGCTGAAGTCTTCGCCGGCAACAACGCGCTTGCGCAGCGTTTGCGCCAACTCAAGCGCCTGATCCTCTGAGCGGATTTCACTGGATTTGATCAGGATGTGGCTGACCTGGCTCTGGCGTATCACACGATCGGCGCCACCGCGCCGTCCGTACAGCTTGAGCAGGTGGAAGCCGGCGTCGGTCCGCACGGGCGCGGTGATCTGCCCCGGTTCCAGGTTGCGCAGGGCGACCATGAACGCGCCCGGCAGTTGGCTCGCCGTGCGCCAGCCCAGATCGCCGCCTTCCAGGGCGTTCTGCCCGGACGAGTGCGCCACCGCGAGTTGGCGAAAATCTTCTCCCTGCAGCGCTTTCCCGCGCAACGCCTCGGCTTTCTCGCGGACTGCACTGACTTCAGCTTCGTTCGCCGCCGGGGTAAGCGGGAGCAGAATATGCCCCACGCTGATCTCTTCGGCGGACACCAGTTGCGCGGCCGCCTCGGAGCCGAGAAAGGCCTTGATTTCCGGGTTGGAAACACTGATACGCCGGTTCACGACCGACTGCTGGACCCGGGCAATGATCATTTCCTGCGCGACCTTGGCGCGCAGCGCGCCGGGGGGCAAGCCATCCGCATGCGCCTGCGCGTACAGTTTTTCCAGCGTCAGTCCCTCGCGCTCGGCAATTCGTGTCAATGCCTGATCGAGTTCACCGTCGCTTATCTTGACGCCCGCGCGCGCGCCCATTGCCAGTTGCAGTTTGTCAAGGATGAGGCGGTCCATGACCTGATTCACCAGCACGTCGCGGGGTGGCGCCTGATTCTGAGTGTGCATTAATTGCCGCTGCACCATCTCGACTTCGCTGCGCAGCTCGCTGAGCAACACCACATCGTCGTTGACAATGGCGGCAACCCCGTCGAGGAGCGCGGGTTCGGCGTTGCTTGATGGGGTGGATGCGAATGCCAGTGCGCCGCATACGCACAGCAGCGCGCGCCTTGCCGTCGCGAGCAGTATCGATCTAGCGCTTGCCTGGGTCATAGCCATAAATACTGTCTTTCAGAATGTTGTCGACCTGTTTGCCGCTGCCCGCCAAACCCAGCAGTTGCACCTGCAGGAAAATGCCCTGGCTGTAGTTCAGACTATCCGGCAGCAGTACGGTGTCGTCTCGATTGAGCCAACGGCGCGCCAGCAGGCTCAGTTTCCAGCAGCAACTGCCGTATTCGAATCCGCCCAGAAACTCGAGTTCCCGGCTATAGGTGAAATCGTGGCTCCATCGTCCGATCAGTGCCCACTGCGGGGAAACCGGGTAATAGGTCGAAATGTCGCTCTGGTTGATATCGGTCTGGACGATGGTGTTGTTTAGCAGCCGCGGTTCTTTGCGAGTGTAGCGGTAGCCGATGTTGAACAAGGCGCCTTTGTCGCGGTAGCGCAGACTCGCGTTGCCCTTGTCGATCCGGCTTGCCTGGTCGTCGTAAGCGACATCGCTCTGGAACCGCCAGTGATTGCCGAGGCGTGCAAAAAACTCTCCCGCAAAAGGTGAATCATTGCTCAGCAGTTGCCGGGCGACATCGCGCTGGGTAACGTCGGTGAGCGACTGCGGATTACCGAGATTGTCGAGAAACGACTTGGTGAAGGTCGGGTTCAGGGAAACATGGCGATCCCGCAGATACTGAATGCGCCCGACGCTGCCGCGCAGCAACTCGATACCCCGGTCGTCGATGAGGCGGCTGGTCAGGCCGAGCGTCACCTGATTGGCGTCGCCGATACGGTCTCCGCCGGAAAAGCGGTCGTCGCGAAACAGTTGCTGATAGCTGAAGGTGAGATCAGTCGTGTCGAAGTCGGGATGGTCGGTCTGGTCCTTGAACTTGGAGTTGAGATAATAAACGCGCGGCTCCAGGGTTTGGGTGAAGCCTTTGAAGAGGTTGGCACTGCGCTCGAAGTACAGTCCGGTGTCGAGGTCGGCGACCGGCACTGTGGTGCTTGGGTTGTCGCTGGCCCCGGGAAGGGTCGGACGATTGAGCGTGTAACCGATGTGCTTCAGTTTCGCCTCTGGGCGGAAGTAACCCCAGGCCCAGCGCTCATCCCAGGCCGCGCCGTAGTTGGTGCGCAGGCGCTCGCCGGTGACCAGCCGGTTGTCGTCATTGTCGAAGACGGTGTATTCGTTGCCGAGATTGATCTCCAGATTGTTGGCGAGGCGGTAGGCGCCGTCCAGATTCGTGCGCGGTAGCTGTTTGTATTGGCTTGCCAGGTTGCTGGCGATGGTCTGGTATTTGATCTCGGCGACATTCAGCGACCAGTTGGAAAACTGATAGCCGGCGGCGACCTCTTGCAGCAGGTGCGGCTGGCTGTTCACGTCCAGCGTCGAATTGCCGAGATCCCGGAAATAATCGATGTCGCTGACTTTCGTGTAGTCCACATGCGTATGCCAGGCGTATCCCGCGCCGCCGGAGTTGGTCACGTTGACGAGCCAGCGGTCATTGCCGTTGAGTGAATTCTCGTCCGTGGAGGGGTCGGTGTTGAGCCTGCTCCCCGAATCGTTGCTGCTGTCGCTGGGCAGAAACGCGCCAGCAATTGTTGTATTGTCGAAAAGAGAAAGATGGCGAAATTGAGCTTCGAGCATCTCGCCGCGCTGCTGCAGGTAACGCGGCGTGATGGTGGCATCATAGTTTGGCGCCAGGTTCAGGTAGATGGGCTGTGCGTAATCAAAGCCGTTGCGGTTTGTGACCGCGACCTGGGGAAACAGCAGCCCCGTCGCGCGGTTGTCATCGATGGGAAACCGGATCCACGGCGTATACAGCACGGGGACGTTCTTCACTTCCACACGCGCGTTGCGCGCGGTTGCGAAATGACGGTCGGCGTCGATCCGTACCGAGCCGGTCCGTAACAGCCAGGCGTTGCTGGCCGGCTCGCAGGTGGTGTAGGTCGCGTCGTCGACGTAAATCACGCCCTCTTCATCGCGACTGAACTGGGTTGCGGTGCCGCGCGAATTGTTTTCGTGAAAGGCAAAGGTTGCGTTGTCTACCGTGAGGGCCTGAGTCTTGGTATCTATCTGCGCCCGGTCTCCGAGCAGGAGCAGACCAGTGTCGCGAAACTGGATGTGGTTTTCTAGCACCACCTGGTTGGTGCCGCGATCGATCGTCGCCCGGTCACTGCGCACCTGGCGCGAACCCTGGGTGATCTGCACGTTGCCGTTCAGGGTGGCGGTTTCGCCCTGCGCATCGGTGGTATCGGCGGTGGCGCGCAGCGGCGCGTCCGCGGGCGACAGTGCTGCATCCGGGCTCGGATTGCCGGGTTCAATGTAAGCACCGCAGCACCCCGGCCGCGCGGCTTTCCGCTGTTCGGGACTCAGGCTTTCGAGCGGAATCCAGTCAAGGTTGTCGGCCGCCGTCAGGGCATCGGGTGCGACCGATGCGGTGGCGGCCGCCGCGGCAGGCGTCGTGCGTCGGATCGGACGCTCGTGGACGGGCCCCTGCACGGCGCGCGGCGCGCATACCCAGCCGCCGGTTGGACCGGCACTGCACGACCACTGGCTGGTGTTGGTGCTCGCGGGTGCCGCCCGCAGCTCGGCGGGTGCCAGGGCCAATGCGGCGGTCAGGCAGCACAGGGCATGGCGGAGCGTTCGTGTTCGTGGATGAAGCTGGCGCGCCCAGGCGCCGGGAGTCGGGGAAACAGCCACTCGGATTGCCCTTGGTTTGCCGCCGGCATTGTACCCGAACTCTCCCGGGATTTAGGCGCACTGAATGCCTGGGGTAGAATGCGGTTGGGGTTTTCGAGGCCGGCGTGTGGCGCATCGCGAGCAATTGGCGGGTTGGCTTGGCGACTGCCTGCCCGATGGGACAGCGGCGGATCTGCCGCTGGCATTGGCGCCGTTGCGGGGTGATGCTGGATTTCGTCAGTACTACCGCGTCGCGTCGCGACCCTCGTTGATCGCTGCCTACGCGCCTCCCGCCACGGAAAATACCCTGGCCTTTGTCACCAAGGGCCTGGCGCTGGCGCGCTCCGGAGCCCACGTCCCCTGTGTGCACGCCGTCGATTATCACCTTGGCTTCGTGGCGCAGGAGGACCTCGGCGATGCCCTCATGCTCGCCGGCCTCGCCACCGACAACCGCGACCGGCGCTATGGCGCGGCGCTGGCCGCCCTCGCAAGGATCCAGACGACGGTGTGCGATCCGGAGGTGTTTCCCGCGTACAGCGCCACGCTGTTGCAGGATGAGATGGCGCTGTTTCCGCGGTGGTTTGTGCACGCCCTGCTGGGGATTGCACTGACTCCGCGGGAGCAGACCCTGCTCGCCAACCTGTTCGATCTGTTGATCGAGAGCGCGGGCGCGCAACCCCGGGTGGTGGTCCATCGCGATTATCACAGCCGCAATTTGCTGCTGCTGGACGACGGCGATATGGGCGTCGTGGATTTTCAGGATGCGGTGATCGGTCCGCTGAGCTACGACCTGGTGTCGCTGCTGCGCGATTGTTATTACCGGCTGCCGGAGACCGATCTGGTCCGTTACCGCGACCAGTACCTGACCGCGGCGCGACAGTCCGGACTACTGCAAGTCGAAACACGGCAGTTCGCGCGCTGGTTCGATTTCATGGGGTTGCAACGCCATATCAAGGTGCTGGGCATCTTCTGCCGGCTGTGGCTGCGCGACGGCAAAGCCGGCTACCTCAAGGACCTTCCGCTGGTGATTCGCTATGTTCTGGAGGTGGCCGCGCGCTACCCCGAGACCCGGCCCTTTGCGACCTGGTTCGAGGCGCGCCTGTTGCCGTCGCTGACCGGTCAGCCCTGGTATTCACCCTGGGAACAGGCGGGCGAAACATGCGCGCCATGATTCTCGCGGCGGGGCTGGGCAAGCGCCTGCGGCCGTTGACCGAACACTTGCCCAAGGCGCTGGTGCCGGTAGCCGGCAAGCCTCTGATCGAATACCACATCGACAAGCTCGGCGCGGTCGGCATCGGCGAACTGGTGATCAACACTTCCTGGCTGGGCGAGCTGATCGAGCACCGGCTGGGCGATGGCGCGGCGCTTGGCGTGCGCATCCAGTGGTCGCGGGAAGCCGAGCCGCTGGAGACCGGCGGCGGCATTCGTCGCGCCTTGCCGCTGTTGGGTCCGGCTCCCTTCGTTACGGTAAGCGCCGACATCTGGAGCGATTATGGTTACTCCCGTCTGCCTCACGCATTGTCAGCAACGATGCTCGCGCACCTGATCCTGGTGCCCAACCCGCCCCACAATCCCGCCGGCGATTACCGTCTGGATGCCGCCGGGATTGTGCGGTCGCGCGACCCCGGCGAGGCGAGCTTCACGTTCAGCGGCCTGGGCGTACTCGCGCCCGGGTTGGTGGCGGAATTTCCCGATGGCGCCGTGTTTCCCCTGCGCGATGCGCTGCGGCGCGCGATCGCCGCCGGTGCCGTCACGGGTGAAGTGTATTCGGGACTGTGGAGCGATGTGGGCACACCGGAACGCCTGAGCGCACTGGAGCAGCAACTGGCGCGCGGAGATGCCTCGACGGCCCAATGCCGGGGCGAGCGCCGGATTTGACGCTACAATAACGGCCCGAGGCGGGACGCTTTGGTCTGCCTCGCCGGCCGCGCAACGACTTTGTCGCCGCCGTCTCAAGCCGGGCCCAGACGTCCGGTCATTCCTCCGCCTGTCACTACAGAGACCACCATGTTCACTGCCCTGGAATCCTATCCGCCAGATCCCATTTTGCGTTTGCTGGCGGACTTTCGCGCTGACCCCAATCCGCACAAGGTCGATCTCGGCGTCGGAGTCTACAAGGATGAGACCGGCCATACGCCCATCATGGGCGCCGTCAAGGCGGCCGAAGCGCGGGTATTCGCCAGCGAAGAGACCAAGTCCTACATCGGCCCCGCCGGCGTGCCGGAATTCAACGTTGCGATCAAAGACCTGATTTTCGGCGCGCGACATCCGGTGCTCGCCGACGCGCGGGTGGCGACGGTGCTGACGCCGGGCGGCTGCGGCGCGCTGCGCGTCGGCGCCGAACTGCTCAAGCGCGCGGCTCCCGAAACCACGATCTGGGTCAGCGATCCCACCTGGGCCAATCACATCCCGCTGCTGGGCAATGCCGGGCTGCGGATTCGCGAATATCCCTATTACGACCGGGAGCGAAGTGTCCTGCGTTTCGATGCCATGCTGTCGGCGCTCGCGGAATCCGGATCCGGAGACGTGGTGTTGTTGCATGGCTGCTGCCACAACCCCTGTGGCGCGGACCTGAGCCTGGAGCAGTGGCGCGCGGTGGCCGAGCTCGCGGAAAAACGCGGTTTCCTCCCCTTTGTGGATCTCGCCTACCAGGGCCTGGGCGACGGCCTGGACGTGGATGCCCAGGGCCTCCGCATGCTCGCCGAACGCCTGCCGGAGATGCTGGTGGCAAGCTCGTGCTCCAAGAATTTCGGCCTCTACCGCGAGCGGGTCGGCAGTCTGTCGGTAGTGGGACAGAGCGCGCAACGCGCCGAGATCACGGTCAGCCATGTCAACAATATCGTGCGCGGCATTTACTCGATGCCGCCATCCCACGGCGGTGCCATCGTCGCCGAGATCCTCAACGATCCGGAGCTGGACCGGCAGTGGCGGGCTGAACTCGACGTGATGCGCGACCGCATCAACGGCCTGCGCAAGTTGCTGAACAACAAGCTGCGCGCGCGCGGCGTCGACCGGGATTTTTCGTTTGTCGAGCGCGAGCGCGGCATGTTTTCGTTTCTGGGCCTCAGCGCCGCACAGGTGACACGCCTGATCGACGAATACAGTATCTATATGGTCAATTCCAGTCGCATCAATGTCGCCGGTATCTGTCAGGCGAACGTGGACTATGTGGTGGAAGCGCTGGCGAAGGTAATGGCGGGCTGACGACCGCGGAAAGTAAAAGCTGCGGGCGGTAACAATCGCGGGAAGAAAAGCCGCACGAAGAAAAATTGCGGGAAACAAAAAAGGGGGTGATCAACACCCCCCTTTTTTGTTTTGCCGGTGTTGCCGCGCCTATTTTTCGCTCGCCTTGTAGCCGCCGTACATTTTGCGCAGCTCGGTCTTGAGGATCTTGCCGGCGCCCGATTTCGGCAGCTCCGGGACAAAGCAGGCGGTTTTTGGCACCTTGAAGCGCGCCAGGCACTGGTTGCAGTGCTCGATCAGATCGTTCTCGGTCATGCTGGCTCCGGGTTTCAGCACGATGATGGCCATGGGCACCTCCTGCCACTTGTCGTGGGGAATGCCGATGACCGCGACTTCCGCGACCGCCGGGTGCCGGTAGATCGCCTGTTCCAGTTCCGCCGGATACACGTTCTCGCCGCCGCTGATGATCATGTCTTTCTTGCGGTCGACGATGTAGAGGAAGCCCTCTTCGTCGAGATAGCCGAGGTCGCCGGAGTGATACCAGCCGCCCCGCAGGGCTTCGGCCGTGGCTTCCGGCTTGTTCCAGTAGCCCTTCAGCATGTTGGGCCCGCGACAGAGTACTTCTCCCACGGTGCGGGCGGGCACATCCCGGCCTTCGTCGTCGATGATGCGCACATCGACAAAAAATGCCGGATAGCCCACCGAGCCGTTCTTGCGCTCGCAATCCCACTTGTCGAGGATCGCCACCAGCGGCGCCAGCTCCGTCATGCCGAAGCCCTCGTAGATGGCCAGACCGCGCTCCTGGAAGAACTTCAGGATCTTCAGCGGTGTCGGCGCGGCGCCGGTCATCAGGAACTCGACCGAGCTGAGGTCGTATTCCTTCCGGCCCAGTTCCTCGACGATCATCTGCCACATGGAGGGCACGCAGAACAGCCCGGTGAGGCGTTCACGTTCGGTGGCTTCCAGTACCGCGCGCGCATCGAACGCGGGCAGGGTGACGACGGTGCCGCCCTGGAACAGGGTCGGCAGCACGGTTACGCTGGTGCCGCCGATATGGAACATGGGCGCCACGCCCAGCGCGACAGTGCCGGCGTGAATCGGCAGTCGCTGGGTGGTGTGGATGACGTTCCAGGTGTGGTTGGCGTGCGTCAGCATCGCGCCCTTGGGCCGTCCGGTGGTGCCGGAGGTGTACATGAGCAGGGCGACATCGTCGGGATGTACATTGGCGTTGATTTCCGTGTCCGGCGCGGCGGCCAGGAAAGCTTCGTATTCCTCTTCGTCATCGCAACTGTTGCTGCGCCCGCAGTAGACGATCTTGTCGAAGTGAACGCCGTGCTGGAGGCCTTCGGCCAGGTGGCGGAATTCGTTGTGGTAGAAGAAGGTGCGCGCGCCGGAGTCCTGGATGATGTACTCGATTTCGGGTACCGTCAGGCGGAAGTTGATCGGCAGAAAGATGGCGCCCAGCTTGGCAACGGCGAAAATCAGCTCCAGTTGCGTGTGGCCGTTCTGCAGCAGCGAGCAGACGCGATCGCCGGGCCGCACGCCGCTGTCGCGCAGGGCGTTGGCGAGGCGGTTGCAGCGCCGATTCAGATCCCGGTAAGTAAAGCGTAAATGGCGGTCCACGATTGCCAGACGGTTACCGGAGATCATCTCCCGTTTGGTGACCCAATACCCCAACCCCTGATCCATAACGACCTCGCTGACTTTCTAGTTGGTATCAAAAATTCTGTGGACGGTACGCAAAGCCGGAAAAGGGTAGCAATTACCATCGCCACGGGCAAATGCGAGCCTTTTCCAATGACACATGAGCCTGAAGGGGTGTCGTGATTCCACCGTAAGGTGAGCCTGAGGGGTCCGGTTCCGGGATCATCGGAGGATGATCGTGAACCTCGACACGCGACGCCTGAAGACCCTGGACGATATCCG
>CAMTUJ010000038.1:0-43531 GCA_947084925.1 uncultured Gammaproteobacteria bacterium | reverse complement strand
TTACGCGCCTCTCCACCCCAGGTCTCAGCGCACACACGCGTCAGAGCCGCTGTCAGTGTCGTCTTGCCATGGTCAACGTGGCCAATCGTGCCTACGTTTACGTGGAGCTTCTTTCTCTCAAACTTGCCTTTCGCCATTTTGATCGCCTCTATTGATTTCCACACTCGCCACCGCGACAACTCATCACAATGGCGGCGTTAATTGCACACACCGCGGCACTTTTCTAATTCAGCACACGCACTTCTCTGCAACGCGCTTTCAATGCTTTGCACACGAAAGTCGCAAACCTGGTGCTCACATCCGGATTTGAACCGGAGACCTCTTCATTACCAATGAAGTGCTCTACCTCTGAGCTATGCGAGCCAGACACTAGTAATAAACAGTCCGAGCCAATATTTATTCAAATTTCAGAGGCTCAAAATCAAGCCACCGTCTTTTAGCAAACAGCGGAACCCTTCCTCAAAAACTGTTTTTTAAAACTGGAGCGGGTAGCGGGAATCGAACCCGCACCATCAGCTTGGAAGGCTGAGGTTCTACCACTGAACTATACCCGCGCTAAGCGGACCTGGGCCTTCCATCTCTCGCCCGGCACTGGCGGCGCCGGCCCCGCAAAACCCATGGTGGAGGGGGGTGGATTCGAACCACCGAAGCTCGCGCGTCAGATTTACAGTCTGATCCCTTTGGCCACTCGGGAACCCCTCCGGAAAAAGCCCGGCATCTTCGTCCACTGTCCCGCTGCTGTCAACGCATGCCGCGATAATCTGCGGCAATCGCACAGCCCTGGAGCTGGCGAGAGGAGTCGAACCCCCGACCTGCTGATTACAAGTCAGCTGCTCTACCAACTGAGCTACGCCAGCACTGAACAGTGGAAAAATGGACGGGCGATTCTATGGGAACTGCCCGGGGTAAGCAACCTCCATCTGCCCGGCAGCGATCTGTAAGACCGAGGACGGGCCCACCCGCCAACATGCCAGGATTGGCGGCATACCCGTGCTGGCCAGCAAGGAACGGGCGGGCAAGGCGCCGCGGGCGCAAAGAAAAACCGGGGCAGTGCCCCGGTCTTTCGCCAATCCCCGACCTCCGGTCAGGCCGCCTTGGTCGCCTCGGCCGCCTTGCCATGGCGGAGCAGCTTACCCGGGACAGCGCCCGTACAGACACCATCGACAAAGGTTACTTCGCCATTAACGAGGGTGTAGCGGTAGCCTTCGGCTTTTTCGACATAGCGCCACTCGTTGCCCGGCAGATCATGGGCGATCTCGGTGGGCAGCATCCGCAGATTGTCGTAGTCGTAGACCACGATGTCCGCGGCACGACCGACTTCAAGCGTACCCCGATCGCTGAATCCGGCCGCGACCGCAGGCAGCGCCGCCAGCCGGTAATGCGCTTCTTCGAGCGTGTAGGAACCGCGGTCGCGCACCAGATCCTGGAGCATGTTGGTGGGATAACGGCCAAAGTTGAGAAACTTGGTATGCGCGCCGCCATCCGACACGCCCGGCATGGTCCACTCGTTTTGCAGGATTTCGTCGAGCAGGTCTTCGCGGTAGTTGAAGGGCACCACATAGAACACCGTCTGCAGCTGCTCGCTGATGGCGAGATCGAGCATCGCGTCCGCCGGGTGGCGGTTCATGGCCACGCCCAGCTGGGCGATGGTCAAGCCTGCATATTTCTGGTTTTCCGGATTGGCGACCGAATCCACAACGATCTCGGAAACCGGGCCGCTGACGAATGGTGCACTACCAAAGTCGTAGTCGTGACGCACCGCCTCGCGCAACTTCGGATCCTGCATCTTGGCAATGCGGGTCGGAACATCGCCGATGGTGACATCGCGCCAGGCGCCGTTGCCGTCGAACAGGTTGTAGTTGTCCAGCTTGAAGCGCATGTCGTTGGGCGTGGTAATCGCCTGCATCCAGACTTTCAGCCCCTTCTCACGCGCTTCATTGACCCACTTCAGCATGCGGCGATGCTGGTGAGGATGGCGTTCGTTGACCTGCACGGCATTCCACAGCACTGCGGCATCGGAAGCTTCCGCCAGTTTGAGCCCGAAATCGAGATCGGCGGTGAATTCGTTCTTGGCCTGGGTCAGCTGGATGAAGCCCTGACCGCGCCGCTTCAGGATACGCGCGAAAGCCATGCAGAGTTCGTCGGACATGGTATCCGTCGGCATCGGCGTGCCGTCGTAGTCGCGCTGCACGGATGTGAAGCCATCGCCCAGACGCTGCATGGAGAAGCCGACACCGCCGGCGTCGAGGGATTCCTCCATCATCCGCAGCATTTCCTTCAGTTCGCGCTCGTCAGGGTCGCGCGACTTGGCCGCCTCCACGCCCATGACATAAATCATCAGGGGGTGGAGGGGCACGAAGCTCATGATATTGACCCCTTTCGGGCGTCGGTCGATGGAATCGAGCCACTGGGGGAAGGTTTCCCAGTCCCAATCCATGCCGGCTTTCATGGTGGCGAGGGGAATGGCTTCCACCCGCTCCATCGACAGCATCATGCGTTCACGCTGTTCGGGATGCGTCGGCGCGAAACCAAAACCGCAGTTGCCGATGGCCACCGAGGTCACGCCGTGCCAGCTTGAACAGCTCAGGTAGGGATCCCACAGCAATTGGCCGTCGTAGTGGGTATGCAGGTCCACGAACCCGGGAGCGACTACCAGGCCTTTGGCGTCGATAACCTTTTTGGCAGTGCGGGCGCTCAGCCCACCGGCTGGAGTGATCTCGGCGATCAACCCGTTTTTGATGGCAATGTCGCCGACAAAACGGGCACGATGCCGCGTACCGTCGACGATGGTGCCGCCCTTGATGATAGTATCGAAGTCGGTCATATTATCCCCCGAAGTTATGGTTACAGAGCAACCATCATTACCAGAAATTATGTTACCCGTATTATAAGACCAACTCCGCGGGAAAAATCCACACTTAATTCGATTGAAACGGATACCCATACCGTTGATGCGGTTTCGGTTTCGGTTCCGCGTCTCCGCCTTCCGGTCGATCGCGAACCATCACGCTAAGCGGTCCGCGATCGATTCCGCGTCGCGAACCCTCAGGCTTTCGCCCGGGCAGCCTGCCCCGGAGCGGCGCAGGACCATTGGTGCAGCTCGGGCAACACTTCGCGACTGAACAACCGCATGCTGCGTTCGGCGTAATCGAACGGCATGCCGCCGTAGCTGAAGGACACATTGAGGTGCAGCGGGCCGGCCATTTCCCGAATCCGCTCCAGGCGGCGCAGGATCTGCTCGGGTGTGCCATGCACCTGATTGTTGGTGAACAGACTGGTGACGGATTCGCGGCCGCGGTCGCGCATGATCGCGGCACTGCGGGCATAGTAGTCGTACACCTTCTTGTCGCCGAAATGGGTGCCGTCCATCTCATAGTGGTCGAGCGCCGAGATCCAGTAGTCATGCATGTACTTCTCGGCCATCCGGTCGGCGCGGGCGGCGTCGTCGTCGCAGACACAGAAAATGTTGGCGATGATCGGTGGCGGCTCCTTCCCCTGCGCCTGGCGATAGCGCGCCCGGTAGCGCTCGACATCCTTGGCGCGGGTTTCCCAGGGCGAGATCGCGAACACCATCATGGTGGCGCCCAGGTCGGCGACCACATCGGCGGAATCCGGCGACTGGCAGGCCATGTAGAGCCGGTCCTTGAACGACTTGAACGGGCGCGGGCGAAGCTCGCGGCGCTCCTGTTTGAAAAATTTACCGTCGTACTCGATGAAACCGGTCTCCAGTCCCCGCATGATGATCTGCGCGGATTCGTCGAAGCGGTCGCGGGACTCCTCCATGGGAATGCCGAAACCGTCGTACTCCACCCGCCCGATGCCGCGCCCGAAGCCCATCAAGGCGCGACCGTCGGACAGGTTGTCGAGCATGGCCACCTCAACCGCGATGCGGCCGGGATCCTTGTGCCAGGGCAGGATCAGCACGGCGGTGCCCAGCTTGATGCGCTGGGTGCGACCCGCCATGTAGGCGAGGAATTCGGTCACGCTCGGGCACATGGTGTAATCGGTGAAGTGGTGTTCGGCGGCCCAGATCGAATCGAACCCCAGGGGTTCGACCAGATCGCAGATACGCAGATTGCCCTTGTAGACATCAAGATCCGTCAGATTCTGGCCGAGACCAGCCTGGAAAACGCTCAGCATGCCGACGTCCATAGCGAATACCCCCTTTGACTTGGATGATTTGGAAAGCGATGGTGTGAAGTCGTTGCCCGACTCTAACCACACCCAGCCAACAGCTCAAGCGATCGAGGTCACCGTCATGCCAGCGCTTCGCAACGACCCGGAACTTCCCTTGCCCCTGACGCGGCTCGCCGAGACCTGTGCCGACTTGCTGAAAGCCCGAGGGGAAACCGTTGCCGTCTGCGAATCCTCGGCGGGCGGCCTGATCGCCGCCGCCCTGGTGGCGATCCCGGGTTCGTCCGCCTACTTTGTCGGTGGCGCCGTGGTCTACACCCTCGCCGCCCGTTCGCTATTGCTGGGATTTACCGAGCCGGACATGGCCGGTCTGCGCCCCGCCAGCGAAGCCTACGCCCTGGCGTGCGCGCGCCAGCTGCGCAAACGGTTCCATTGCACCTGGGCGCTCGCCGAAACCGGCGCCACCGGCCCGACTGCCAATCCCTATGGCGATCCGCCGGGCCACGCCTGTCTCGCGGTCGCCGGCGACAGCGAGCGAACCCTGACCCTGGCGACAGGCGATAACCAGCGCGAAGCCAATATGTGGGCCTTTGCCCGCGCCGCCATCGCCCTGCTGCAGGCCTGCGTGACGTCCAGGCCGGTCAGTTGAGTACCCGGCCGTACCGCATCACCGATTTCAGCGCTTGCTACACTCTCGTTGCCGTGCCACAGATAGCCGATCAACGCCCGCACTGCGGGTTCGGTTGACCGGCCACTGACGCGACCGGGAGCAAGCATCCGGTATACCGATGGAGTAGCAATGCCGTGAAGATTGGTGTGCCGCGCGAAATCAAGCCCGACGAGAACCGCGTCGCCCTCACGCCCGCGGGCGCCGCGGCGCTGGTTGCCGACGGCCATGAAGTGCTGCTCGAACGCAGCGCAGGTGCCGGATCGGGCTTTGCGGACGCGGATTACGAACAGGCCGGAGCACGGATCGTCGCGGCCGAAACCGCCTGGAGTGCGGAACTCGTACTCAAGGTGAAGGAGCCTGTGGCGGCGGAATACTCCGCGCTGACAGGCCAGCTCCTCTTCACCTATCTGCATCTCGCCGGCGTCGACCCGGCACTGACCGAAACCCTGCTCGCAAACCGTACCACGGCAATCGCCTACGAAACCGTCGAGGATGCCGTCGGCCGACTGCCGCTGCTCGCCCCCATGAGCGCGGTGGCGGGCGCGATGGCGGTCGCCATGGGCAATTTCCACCTCGCCCGCTGCAACGGCGGGCGCGGCATGCTGCTGGGACGGATTTTCGAGCGGAGCTTCGGCGATGTGCTGGTGGTCGGCGACGGCGTCGCGGGCAGCCATGCGGCGCGCGCGGCGGCAGGTCTGGGCGCCGACGTCTGCGTGGCGGGACTGGAATCCCAGCGGCTGCCTGAATTGCGCCGCTTCATCGGCGCGGATTTCCGCTTCATCCGCTCGGCGCCGGAAACCCTGGCCGCCGAGATTCGCAACGCCGACCTCGTGATCGGCGCGGTATTGCTGCACGGCGCCCGCGCGCCCCATGTGATCAGCGAAGCCATGGTGAAGACCATGCAGCGCGGCGCTGTCATCGTCGATATCAGCATCGACCAGGGCGGTTGCGTGGCAACCTCACGGCCCACCACGCACCACGCTCCGGTGTTCGAAAAACACGGGGTGATTCACTATTGCGTGACCAACATGCCGGGTGCCTACCCGCGCCTCTCGACCCTCGCGCTCACCGAGGCCACCCTGCCCTATGTGCGGCGCCTGGCGGCGCGTGGGCTCGGCGCCCTGCGGGAAGACCCCGGCTTTGCCCGGGGCTTGAACACGCTGGACGGTCGCATCGCCTGCCGGCCGGTGGCGGAAGCGCTCGGCCGCCTGGACCGCTACGCGCCCCTGGCCTGAGTCCGACCCAGCAGCTCCGCGAAGAACTCCTGCAGCGCCGGCGCGCCGCCGTGTTCCCAGGCGGACAGCGCCGCGGTGCCGATGATGGCGATGTCGGCGCGACCGCGCAGAAAGTCGATATCGTCCCTGCTGCTCACCCCGAAGCCGATGCCCAGGGGCAGGTCGGTGGCGCGCCGGCAGCGCTCGATGAAGCCGGCCAGACCCTCGTCCATGGCGGTCTTGGTGCCGGTGACGCCCTTGCGCGCGACGGCGTACACGAAACCGCGCGCCGCCTGTCCCAGGCGGGCGAGGCGCGCGTCCGTATTGGTTGGCGTCATCAGAATGACGGGATCGAGATCCGCCGCCGCGGCAAGGCGATGCAGCTCACCCGCTTCCTCCACCGGCAGATCGGGCACGATGAAGCCGGTGCCTCCGGCCGCCGCGAGCTGTTCGATGAATGCGGCCTCGCCCATTTTGAAGACGGTGTTGTAGTAACCCATCATCAGCAGCTTGAACGGAAACCGGGCGGCGGCGCGCGCCATGAAGGCGAAGCAGTCGCGGGTATGGACGCCGCGCTCGATGGCGCGCTGATTGGCGCGCGCGAACAGCGGCCCGTCCGCGGACGGCTCGGAAAACGGAAATTGCAGCTCCACCAGATCGACGTCGAACTCCGCCATCACTTCCAGGGCGCGCCAGTTGTCCTCGAAGGAGGGATAACCGCACACCACATGGGTCATCAGCAGCAGGTCCTTGTGGGCCCGCCGCGCGCGCAGATACTGCTCAAGCGCCATAGTCGACCGCCTTGGCGCGGATGAACGCCTTCCACGCCTGATCGTCGATGGCATCCGCCACCGTGAAAATATCCTTGTCGCCACGCCCGGACTGATTGATCAGAATGACCTCGTCGCGTCCCATGGCGGGCGCCTCGGCGATGGCCCGCACAAAGGCATGGGTGCTTTCGAGCGCCGGGATGAGGCCCTCGGTGCGCATCACCAGGCGCAGCGCGTCGCGCACCTCGGCGTCGGTGGCCGCCTCGAAGCGCACGCGGCCCTGATCCCACAGGTGTACCAGGATCGGGTTCACGCCGATGTAGTCGAGCCCGGCGGCAATCGAGTGGGTCTCCAGCATGTTGCCGTCGTCGTTCTGCAGGAAGTAGGTCTTGTAGCCCTGGGCGACGCCCAGGCTGGCATCCTGGTAGGCGAGGCGCGAGGCATGGCCGCCGGAACCGGGACCGAAACCGCCCGCTTCGCAGCCGACCAGTTCGACGCCGGCGTCATCGAGAAAGCCCTGGAAAATGCCCATGGCGTTGGAGCCGCCGCCGACGCAGGCGTACACCCGGTCCGGCAGCTTGCCGGCCTCGGCCAGGATCTGCGCGCGCGCCTCGATGCCGATGATCGACTGGAAGTAGCTCACCATCTCGGGAAACGGATGCGGCCCGCAGGCGGTGCCCAGCACATAGTGGGTGTCGCCCATGTTGGTCACCCAGTCGCGCAGGCATTCGTTGATCGCGTCCTTGAGGGTGCGCTGGCCGTCCTGCACCGCCATCACCTCGGCGCCCAGGTTTTCCATCCAGAACACATTGGGCCGCTGGCGCGCCACATCCACCGCGCCCATGTAGATCTTGCACTTGAGGCCGAAGCGCGCCGCCATGGTGGCGGTGGCGAAGCCGTGCTGGCCGGCGCCGGTCTCGGCGATCACCCGGGTCTTGCCCAGGCGCTTGCACACCAGCCCCTGACCCATCACGTTGTTGATCTTGTGGGAGCCGGTGTGACCGAGATCCTCGCGCTTGACGTAAATGCGCGCGCCGCCGAGCTGATTCGACAGGTTTTCGAGGAAGGTCACCGGCGTGGGGCGCCCGGAATAGGTCCGCATCACTTCCACGAACTCGTCCCAGAACGCCGGGTCGGCCTTGCAGGCGCGGAAACAGTCGCGCAGTTCGGTGATGGTGGAGGTGAGGATTTCCGGCAGGAAACAGCCGCCATAGGCGCCGTAATAGCCTTCCCGACCAGCGGCGAAATCGAACAGGGACATGGAGGGAATGGCCGTCACGCAGGGGGCGCTCATGGTAGCCAAGGGGCCTACAATCAACAAGCAAGCCCGACCGCAACACGCAGAACAAGGAGCCCGCATGCCTGCCTACGTCATCGTCGATATCGAAGTCACCGATCCCGAGCAATACGAGCGCTACAAAACCCTGGCGCCCGCCACCGTCGCCGCTTACGGCGGACGCTATGTGGCGCGCGGCGGCGCGACTCTCAGCCTCGAAGGCGGCTGGCAGTCCGAACGTCTGGTGATTCTCGAATTCGATTCCCTGGAGCGCGCCCGGGCCTGGCACGATTCCCCCGCCTACCGCGCCGCGCGCACCCTGCGCCAGAGCGCCACGCGCTCGCGGATGATCGCGGTGGAGGGCGTTTGAGGCGAATCCGGCTCCGCTATTCCCCCGCCAGGGTTTCGGTGCGATAGCCGCCGATGGGTCGCCCGCTGCCATCCCGGTCGCCCAGGACTTCCGCAAGATAAGGCAGCGCGCTTCCCATATCCGCCGCCAGCGTCCAGGGCGGGTTGACGACGAGCATCCCGCTGCCGGTCATGCCGTGACCCATGCTGTCCGGTTTCACGCTCAGCTCGAACAGTTGTACATGGCGGATGCCGCTCGCCTTTACTTTCCGTTCCAGCAGCCGGACGCGCTCGCGCTCCACCACCGGATACCAGATCGCATAGACGCCGGTGGCGAAACGGCGGTGGGCGCCGATCAGGGTATCCACCACCGTCTGGTAGTCGGTTTTGATTTCATAGGGCGGGTCGATCAGCACCAGACCGCGACGCTCGGGAGGCGGCAGCAGCGCCAGCAGTTCGCGGAAACCATCGGCCTCGCTGATGCGGACGCGGCGGTCACCTTCGCAGTGACGCCTGAGCCGCATGAAGTCGTCGGAATGCAGCTCGCACAGCAGCAGGCGATCCTGTTGCCGCAGCAGGTGCCGGGCAAACCAGGGCGATCCCGGATACTGCTGCAACGCACCGCCGGGGTTGGCCTCGCGCACCAGCTCGACATAATCGGCGACAGGAACTGGCAGATCGGTGCGCTCCCACAACCTGCCGATGCCGCTGTCGAATTCGCGGTTTTGCAGCGCGGCAACGCTTTGCAGCGCATAACTCCCGCTGCCCGCGTGGGTGTCGAGATAACACAGCGGCTTGTCCTTGGCGATCAGATGGCGGAGCACCCGCGCCAGCACGAGGTGCTTGAGTACATCGGCGAAATTGCCGGCATGATAGATGTGGCGGTAACTGAGCAAGGGATTGGGTTCCGGCAGGCGGTTCTCGGTCGGACAGCATAGGGCATAGCCATTGGAACTGCCGGAGCCGGCAACTCCCTACACACAGACACCGCCCGACTGCCATAATCTCGCCATGAGTCCGACCGTATTCAGAGAGAAGGGCTATCGCTTTTTCTTTTTCTCCCGAGAGGAGTCGAGGACGCATGTCCACGTTCACTGCGGCGGTGGCGAAGCCAAGTTCTGGCTGGAGCCGCGTATCGAACTGGCGAACAATTTTCGGTTGACGCCAAACCAGCTGAAAGAGATCGAGCAAATTATCGAGGCGCACCATCATGAACTCAAGCACGCCTGGCAAAAGCACTTCCCCGGTTGAAGTCACGCATATTTCGAATCACGGCGTCTGGCTTTTGGCTCACGGCCAGGAGCTGTTCATGCCCCATGACAGTTTCCCGTGGTTTAGAAATGCGACCGTGGGAAATATCCTCCATGTCGAGGAACCGACGCCTGGGCACTATTACTGGCCGGATCTGGACGTCGATCTGACCGAAGAAATCATTTCACATCCCGAGCGGTATCCACTCCAGGCCAAGTGACATATTGCGCTCGGACCGGCACTCCCCACGCTGGCAACAGCACTACGGGACCCTTCTAAAGACCCACTTTTCGTCGTTCCCGGCCGCCGGCCCAGCCTGCGGGGGCGCATCAACCGTCGTGCGTTTTCCTGTGCGCTCCCAATGCCGGCGCCGGCGCGCCCGCCGCGGGGCGCACACCGTCGAAGCGCAGCGGCAGCCGCACCCGGGGCATGGCGCCGGCTCCAGCTTCTTCCACCATGCCGAGCGCCCGGACCTGGGGGTGGGCGAGCGCCTCGCTGGCGCTGTGAATGGGCGCGCAGGGCACGCCGGCCTGTTCCAGCAGACTCAGCCATTCGGCGCGGGAGCGCGCGGCCAGGGCACCCTCCACCAGCGCATCCACCCGGTCCTGATGCTGGCCGCGCGCCGTGGCGGTGGCGAGCTCCGGATCGCGCGCCCATTCCGGGTGGCCGAGCGCGTCCGCGAGACGGGCGAACAGGCGGTCGTTCAGGGCCGAGACCATGATGGGACCGTCGGCGGTCTGGTAGGCACGGTTGGGTGCGACGCCGCGCAGGCCGCTGCCGGCGCGCTTCGGATCCTTGCCCGTCACCCGACACGCGGCGATATTGAGGCTCATGAAGGAGAGCGCGGTTTCGAGCAGCGACACGTCCACCAGACCACCGCGCCCGCTGCGGTCGCGCTCGCGCAGCGCCGCCAGCACGGCGAGCGCGAGCCACATGCCGGTGCCCCAGTCCACCAGGGGCACGCCGACCCGCGACGGCGCTCGGTCGTATTCGCCGGTCACGCTCATGATGCCGCTGAACGCCTGCATCATGGGGTCATAGCCGGGCTGACTCGCCAAGGGACCCTGCGCGCCGAAGGCGCCAACATTGCAGTAGAGCAGGCGCGAATTGCGCGGCAGCAGGTCGTCGGGACCCAGACCCAGCTCGCACGCCCGCCCGGGTCGCAGACTCTGGATGCAGACATCGGCTGCGTCCGCGATATGCTCCCGCAGCCAGTCGCGATCGGCATCGCGACCGAGATCGAGGGTGACGGATTCCTTGCCGCGGTTGACCGACTCAAAGGCGATGGAGGACTGCCCGCCCACCCGGGCGCCGTAGTGGCGGGCATCGTCGCCCGGCGACGCCTCGACCTTGAGCACGCTGGCGCCGAGTTCGGCGAGGATGAGGGCGCCGAACGGCGCCGCCAGATTCTGGCCCAGCTCCACCACCCGGATGTCGCGCAGGGGTTGTCCGCTCAGCATGGCACTACCTCGATGAATTATTGTTTTTGCGCGGGCGGTCCGCCGCCCGACAATGGCTCAGACCACCTCGAAATTGGCCATCATGCCCATATCCTCATGCTCCAGCTTGTGGCAATGCATGACATAAAGTCCGCGATAGGCCTCGAAGCGGATCAGCACATCCACGGTTTCGCCATCCAGCAGCAGCACCGTGTCCTTCCATCCGCGTTCCCACGGCAGCACCCGGCCGCGGCCGCCGGTGCGGGACACGATCTGGAACGACGCGCCGTGGACATGCACCGGATGCGGCGCGTTCCCGCCGGTTTTGAAACGCCAGCGTTCGGTTTGACCGAGCGGCACCTGGAAATCGATGCGGTGCATGTCGTACACGCGGCCATTGATGCGGCTCATGCCGTCGAAGCTGAATTCCCGGGTCAGCACCGGATCGACGAGCGGAGTGATCGTGGACAAAGCGCCGGCGGGAATCTCGCCCGCAACCGTGACCGCGCGCGTGACCGCAAACTCCAGCAGGTTCCAGCCAGCGCTCAGGCAACGGAGCATCACCTTGGCGCCCACCGCGAGGCTGCGGAAATCGACGAGGATATCCAGCCGTTCGCCCGGACTGAGTGTAATCTCGGCGACCGCAGCGGGCGCCGTGTCGAGCAGGCCGCCATCATTGCCGATCACGATCAGGGGCGCGCCGTTGCTCAAGGCGAGACGGAACACCCGCGCGTTCGCGCCATTCAGCACGCGGAAACGGTAGAGCGCGGTATCGACCTGCAACTGCGGGTCGAGGGTGCCGTTGACGAGCGGCTTCTTGCCCAGAAAGCCCGAGGACTTGGCGGTATACGTCAGATTTCCCGCGCTGTCGAAATCCGCATCCCGCAAGATCAGCGGCACTTCATAAAGGCCGGACGGCAGGTTGAGCGCGGCTTCTTCGGCATCGTTGATGATGAAGGCACCCGCAAGCCCCAGCGCCACCTGTTCACCCGTCTTCATGTGCGGATGCGGGTGGTACCAGTTGAGGCAGGCCCGTTGCTCGATGGGGAACTCATAGTCGTAACTTGCGCCCGGCATGACGGCATCCATCGGATGCCCGTCCGCGGCCGGCGGTACGAGCATGCCGTGCCAATGGATGGTGGTTTCGGCGGCAAGACCGTTGGTGAACGCGATGTCGGCCACGTCGCCATTGTTCGCCCGGAACGTCGGGCCGGGGAAGAATCCGTTGTAGGCAAGCACGGATGCCTGTTTGCCACCGCCAAGGTTGACGCTTGCCGGCGCCGCGGCCAGCGCCGCGCCGCCCGGCGCGATTGTCGGCGGAATGCGCAGCGGATTGCGGGTCGTCTGGCTGCCGCCGCTGTTCCCGCCCTTTGCCGCAAGCGCAAACGGCGCGACGCCGGCGGACAGAAGGCCTGCCGTCATGGCGGTCAACCGCATGAACGCGCGACGATTCTTGTCGACAGATTGGTCTGCCATGTCGGGTATTTCTCCGCGGAATTTTTTCACGATATCTCCCATTGCTCCTGGTGTCCGATGATAACTTTCATTGCGTGTCATTGCGTGGGCGCCGACCGTTCCACGCAATCCCCGACCTCTGGCAGACTGCTGAAAACCGTCGCAAGGGGGGTCAAATGCGAGGCGCACAGCGCACAGAGACCGCAACATATCAAATATCTCTTCCCGATATCTTTCCCGGATCAAGCGTCCGCGGCGACAAACCCTTTCCAGCCGGTCGCCATGTAGTCGACGAACGCGGGGCCCAGGCCCTGGTTGCGCAGCCAGGCGCGGGTTACCGGCAGCGCGACGGATTGGAAGTGCGCATCCTCCCTTACCCGCCGCGGGAAATCCTTGTGCAGTATCGCCGCGCGCCCGATCAGCACAAAATCGGCGCCCCTCTCCAGGCAGGCCTGGGCGGCGGCCCCGGTGGTGATTTTTCCCGCCACGCCCAGGCGTGTCGCGCCGCGCTCCAGGCAGGTGAAGTAATCGATCAGCGGCTTGCCGCCATACCCGGCTTCGGCCGGCTCCTTGAACACATCCCACAGCGACATGTCGAGATAATCCACCTGTCCGCAGGTCAGGACCCGCTGCGCGAGCGCGATCGCCTCCGCCAGCGTGACGCCGAAGCGCTCCGGCGACAGCCGCACACCGAGCTGGAAACCGGGTCCGGTGCGCTGCCGAATGCCGCCGATGATGTCGAACAGCACGCGCGTGCGATTTTCAAAGGAACCGCCATAGCGGTCGTCACGGCGATTGTGTTCGGCGTCGAGGAACTGGGCGATCAGATAGCCGTGCGCGCCATGCAACTCCACGCCATTGAAACCCGCGCGTTCAGCGCGCAGCGCCGCGAGAATGAAATCCTCGATCAGTTGCTCGACCTCGCCGGTCGACAGCGCCCGCGCCCCGGTCTCCGTGTCCTGCCAGGGCGCGCGCGGCGCCTCGCGGGTCAGATCGCGCGACGCCCGGCGACCCCCGTGATGCAGTTGCACGGACGATAGACCGCCGGCGGCGTCGATCCCGTGCGCGAGCCGTGTGAGTCCGGGCAGATGCCGATCCGACCAGATGCCGAGCTGCCCTTCAAAGGCCTTGCCCGACGGCTGCACATGGGCGGCACAGGTCATCGTCAGGCCGAAGCCGCCCTGGGCACGCAGCGTGAGCCAGTGGTACTCGTCATCACTGAGCGTCCCGTCGGGAAGACTTTGCAGGTTGGTCAATGGCGCCAGCATGAAACGATTGGGCATTGCCGTGCCGTGCGTAAAACTCAAGGGTGCAAACAGATCGTGACTCATCAAAGACCTCGGAAAGGAAATCCGGTTGGTGGAAGCCGTGGCTGAAGGCTCAGTAAAGAATACTGCAAGCCCTGCGATGTCGGGTTATAAAGCGCTCGGAAGCATTCCATGCCAAAGTGCTTTTCGAATCGGAAGGCACGTTTCATCGAGCCAGGAAAACTGTGCGAACTGCCCACCGACATTTCGACGACTCCATTTCCGAAGCCGATTATGTGGATGCAGAAAGCAAACTCTCATACGGAATGCGCAAACCATCGTGAAGATTCTTGATCATGCGCAAACTCAATGAACGCCTGCCGTTCAGAATTTCGGAGACGCGGCCGCTTGTGCCGATGTAGACCTCAAGGTCGCGTGGCGTCAACCCCTGTTGCTCCATGCGAAACTTGATTGCCTCGATGGGACTGGCAGGACCAATGGGATAGTGCTTGTTCTCGTAGACCTCAATGAGCGTAGCCAGAATCTCCATCTCGTCATATTCAGGAGTGTTCGGCTTGGCCTGAAAGATCTCCTCCAGCCGCTTGAAGGCCCGACGCAGATCGTTGTCATTGCGGATGGGCTTGATGTTCATGAGTCACCCCACTGAAGTTTGGCTTAACGCCAGTAATCACTGACGGTTTCAACGTCAATCTTGTCGTACTGGGCATGCGTGCCCACAAATTTGACCCACACAATCCCGGCGGCGTACTGTACCTCAACGATGAGGCGGTACTTGTTACCGCCGATGTTGAAAACGACCCGGTTGCTCCCGCAAATACTGGCACTTACGTACAAGTCCTTGATGTCTTGAGGCGTTTTCCACGCCGCCGCGCATGCCTCGTCGTGCCAGGCCTCAAGTGGGCGTTGCGCATCAGCGTAACGCTTCTGTTCCCAAAAGCGGCGCAGAGTGCTCTTGGCAATTACCCGCATGTACCGCCCCTCCCGAATCGGGAGAAATATATCACCCAATTTGGGAGGATGCCAGTGGATTATTTAGGGATACTCTGAATAACCGTCATGCCCGCGGAAGCGGGCATCCAGAAGGCCCTGATATTCCTCGGTTCCCGCCCCCGCCTTCGCGGGGGCAGGTCCTGCGCGGGAACGGCGATTACATGGTTATTCAGCGCATCCTTAGGGGATTTCAGGCCGGCCTGAATGGGTGCCAAACGTAAAGTTGAGGGGCGCGCCACTTTTGGCGCGTCCCGCTCGAATGCAGTGTTAGGCTGGATACATGATTGCAAGACCCCTATTTCTCCTACGCTTATTAGCGTTGGCAGAATGTTATAATGAGAGACCTGACCCCGACGAACTTGTTATAATGAGAGACCTGACCCCGACGAACTTGGTTGAAGAATGCCCTGTCCGGATATTGGTCCCGACGCATCAACGATGAGCATCGCATCGTCTACAAAATCGCGGATGGCGCGCTATTTATTGCGCAACTCCGCTATCACTATTAGCGCAACGATTTCGACGTAAGTGTGCGCAACGGTTAGCGCTCGCACCAACAACGCGACGATTATTTTAAAGATCGGTACGCCACAGTGGGAAATTGTCAGGCGCGCCGGATAACGGACATTCTTTCCAGGCCTGACCATATATCTCTTCGCTCATCCCCGCGTGATATTATGTTGAAGGACCTGCCCCGTAACCCCTTTGTGCTACAATGCGAGACCTGACCCCGTTGACTTGTGACCCCGTTGACTCCTACAATGCGAGACCTGACCCCGTTGACTCTTCTTGCTTGAATTCGAGCGTGTAGCGCGCCCGCGTTGTCTTGGTCATGTCGTTCTCCTTGCGTGAATTGAATCACACAGCAAGGGATACGTTTTACGAGGGCAAGGTCACTAAACAGCGCTGCGCGGCTTTATCGCGCAGCGTCCAGCGACCAAAGGGAGCGAGGTTGAGCGCCATGTTATGCCGCACCCAAGTATGGCTGGAAGAGAGCCTTGAGTTCAAGGTTTTCCTTAGCGAACCAGTCTACGAGCCCCTCTACATTCTCCTCGGCGGTGCCGTACTCACTATCATGTGGGTTGTTCTGCCCGCCCGCAATGCGGTCGACCAGCCTCTGGAGCTTCCATGCGCCATTAACGAAGGCCTTTGCTTTCTCCTCAACATCCGGCATGTCCAGATGTCCGTGCTGCTCGATTTCCCACTTGAAAGTATCAATGCGCTCCGTGAGCTCTCGGCTTCGGTTTACTTCGCCGATGTGATAAAGCGTCCAGTACGTCGAGCAGTACTTCGAGAAGTGATGCATTGACTGGAACACCTGCAGCCGCAACGGGCGGCGGCTTTCGCGAACCGCAATGAGATTGGCCCGTTCTGCAGCTATCCTTTGCCCGCGTGCGTAGATCGCCGAGAGAACGGAGATCAGCAATGCAATGGCTGCAATGACGTCGGAGGCCTTGATGTCCAGATCAGGCGGCATAACGTTTGAATTCACCGGCCTTGCGCGGCTTTATGCGCAAGGTCCGGTGGAATGATGGGTTGGGCATCTTGGGACGTCTATAGCGCATCGATCATGTCCTGAATGACGTCATTCTCGAGCTGCCCGTCGATGATGCTCCAGCGCGCGTGGACGGTCCAAATGAAATTGCCAAGGTATTTGACTTGGTCGTATGAATAGACGGGCGAATTCTTTAGGCGGTATATGTTCTCGCTCAATCGCTTGAAGAAAGAGTGAACTTTTGGATCTTGGATGTTGATGTTGTTGAGGACGTAGGAGACTTCGCCGGCGAATAGCTCCAACTCTAGCAACAGTTCATCAACACTCTCTTTCGTGCCTTGAAGTCCATTCAGCGCGGCATACCAATGTTCTTTGCTGTGTTCGTCAAAGAATTCTCTGAACTTGCGGTGATCGCAAAGCTCCTTTGGCAGTTGTGAATCATGGGTGCCGATAGAAGCCCAGAGAAGAATTTGGATCGTGCTTTCGCGGAAGTCTTGGTACCGACGGCTAAGGTTGTCCCGGAGAATCAGGCGGCGGGTGCGGTCGGGAAAGTAAACGACGAGAAACCAGAAGAACAGGCTTACCAAGTAGCCAATGGATAGGTTGAATACGATGGAATTTCCGTTATGCAGCGCTAGGAGGAAGGGCTCAACCGACGTGCCACGCAAGAACCAAACGACCGGTTCAGTGCTCCCTGAAAACGTTCCAAAGACGGCAAGCGGAACAAGGATGAGGAACAAGACCTTCGTGGGGGAAGCCAGATGTAGGCGCCTCAACTGCTTCAGCATGTGCGTGTAGATGCCCAACGTGGAGCTAAGGGGCTGCGCGCTTTTGCGCAGTCCCGCTTGAGCGTAGGGTTAGCAGTTTCAGATGACATATTGCTCCATATGCTCAAGAATGTGCTTGGGTATGTTGGGCCAACTAAACCCGCCATTTTCATCCCATGATTTAGAGCCTGCCATAAGCCCAAGATTAAGCAGTTCATCTCGCAGGGCATCGTGCGGATAGATATACCATTTGCCATTTTGATTGAACGCAATGTAGATGTCTTTGCCGCTGTATTTTTGGTCTATGGTGAGGCGACCTTTGAGTTGCACCTTAATGAAATTGTTGCCGTCTATGTGACAGGCAATGAAATCTGCGCCTTGCCAATCATCGTTGAGCCACATGCAATTAAAGCCGTAGTCAGCCAGCTCAGCAGCCACCTTCTGGAAATTGAAATTTTCCTTTTGGCGTGAATTCAGTTGTTCGTATTGAATGCGCTGGAACATTGATGACCTTGACTTCTAACGTTTGAGTTGATGGCGCGGCCCGTCAGGGCCGTCGGCCCTCCAACGAATTGTTAGCCCCCAACTCGCTTACGCTGCGAGCTCAAGACTAACCTTGCGGCCCAAACGACCTTCCAGCGTGATGAGCATTTCAAGACTGAACTTTTCCCACTTGCCGCGCACAAGATCAGAAACTCGTGATTGCGCAATACCGAGCTTCTCTGCCGCTTCTTGTTGCGTCAGTTTCTTGCTCTCGATGTATTGCCGGAGGTCCGTCATCAGCCTTGCTCGCATGGCGAAAACTGCTGCCTCTTCCTGAGAAAATCCAAGATCAAGAAACACGTTGCCGCTGGACTTGGTGGTTTTCTTCTTCATTGCTTTTCCTCGGTTTCTTGGTATCGCTTTTTGGCAAGATCAATATCTGCTTGCCGGGTTTTCTGCTCTTTCTTCTCAAAGGCGTGAAGCACATAAACCGCTGCTGGAAACTTGGCAACGTAAATGACCCGCCAAGCACCTTGCTTGCGTATGCGGATTTCCATTGCACCAGCACCAACAGATGTCATTGGCTTCCAGTCTGCTGGGCTCAGCCCTTCTTGAACTGCCCACAACTGAAAACCTGCATCCTTACGAGCATCTTCCGTGAAGGCTTGCAGGTCTTCGCGGCTTGATCCGACAAATTCGATGGGCTTGGTCATAGCGCCGCAATATACAGAATCTTGTATACGATATCAACGAACGTAGATACCGCCTTTGGGGGCTGGCTGTAATTAGACACCCCAAAAGGCGCCTTGTATTGCACCTTCTATGCACCAGCACTCAGGGTGTTGCCCCATCACACTCCCGCATCAAACAGCCGCTGGATACTGGAAAAATCCAGCCCGGTATTGTCGTCACCGCCCAGATGGCCATACAGGTTGTAGAGGTTGTTCGCCAACGCCCCCATCGGCGTGCTGGAGTGGCTGGCGAGGGCCGCGCCCATCGCCAGGCCCAGATCCTTCTGCATCAGCTTGACCATGAAGCCGCCCTGGTACGCGCGGCTCGCGGGCACGTTGTCCATCACGCCGGGATAGGGATTGTATTTTTCCAGCGACCAGTTGCAGCCGGAGCTTTTCAGCATGATGCTGGACAGCGCCTTGGGGTCGAGGCCGTTGTCGACGCCCAGTTGCAGCGCCTCGGCGGTGCCGATCATGTGGATGGCGAGCAGCATGTTGTTGCAGATCTTCGCGATCTGTCCCGCGCCGCTCTCGCCGGCGTGGAAGATATTCGCGCCCATGTGTTTCAGCACTTCGCGCGCGGCCTCGACGTCGGCGGCGGCGCCGCCGCACATGAAGGCGAGCGTCGCGGCCTGGGCGCCGGCGACGCCGCCGGACACCGGCGCGTCCACCACGCGGATGTTGCGCTTGTTGCCTTCGCTGCCGATGCGCCGCGAGCTCGCCGCGGCGATAGTGGAGCAGTCGATCACCAGTACGGCGGGGTTGACGAGATCGAGCAGGCCGGCGCCGTCGATGTAGAGGCGCTCGGCGATGGCGCCGTCGGGCAACATCGAGATGATGAAATCGGCGCCCTCGACCGCCGCCTTCTCGGTGACGGCGGCAACGCAGCCGTCCTTCACCGCCTGTTGCACCGAGGCCGGCACCAGATCAAAGGCGCGCACCTGGAACCCGGCCTTGACCAGGTTGGCGGCCATCGGCCCGCCCATGTTGCCCAACCCGAAGAACGCGACTGTCTTGGCCATTTTGATCCCCTGTGATGATGAATTATTGGATGGCGGACCCGAGGCGATACATGAAGTCGCTACAAGTCGGCCAATGGATGGGGCGCGTCGCCCCAGAGTGGCGTCAGGTACTGTTGTTGTATCGCCGGCGTAAGCTCGGCGAGCGTCGCCGGGACGAAGCGCGGGGCGTTGTCCTTGTCGATGATCTGGGCGCGCACGCCTTCGCGGAACACGCCGTATCGGGAGCAGTTCAGCGCCGCCACCAGTTCGAGCCGGAAGGCATCGGCGAGCGGCAGGTCACGCCCGCGCCGGTTCAGTTCCCAGGCGAGAAAGATCGACACCGGGCAGCCGCGCTGGTGGGTGGCGACCGCGCGCTGGAGCCACTTGTCGTCGTCGGCGCAGGCGAGGATGGCGGCCGACGCGTCCGCCAGCGTTGCGCTTTCCGTCACCGTGGCGATCCAGTCGGCGTGGATCTCCAGTTGCGGCACGGGGAGCTGATCGTGAAATTCGCGCAGGAGCCAGCGCAAGGCGCTCGCGATCTGCGCGTGCCGTTCACTCGGGTCCGCCGACCATTCGAGCGTCGCCAGGCGCTTCAGCAGCGCGGCTTTCCCGGCGTGGGGCGCGAAGGTGTCGGCGAGCCCGACGTAGAGCGCGTCGGTGGCGTTCAACTGGGCGCCGGTGAGGCCGAGAAACAGCCCGGTGTTGTCCCGCGTGCGGTTCAGAAACCAGGTGCCGCCGACATCGGGGAACAGGCCGATGCTGATCTCCGGCATCGCGAGGCGGCTGTGCTCGGTGACGACGCGGAAATCGCCGCCCTGGTAGACGCCCATGCCGCCGCCCATCACGAAGCCGTTGCCCCAGGTGATGATCGGGATGCGCGAGTTGTGCAGGCGATAGTCGAGGCGGTATTCGCGGGAGAAGAAATCCCGCGCGTAGGGATTTTCGTCCTCGCCGTGCTCGACCATCGACTCGTACAGCATGCGGATGTCGCCGCCGGCGGAAAACGCGCGATCGCCGACGCTGTCGATCAGGATCGCGACGATGTCGGCGTCCGCTTCCCACTGATCGAGCCGCGTGCTCAGCAGATCGACCATTTCCAGGCTGAGCGCGTTGAGGGCTTTCTCGGCGTTCAGCGTCGCGATGGCGATTTTTTTGCCACCGGTGCCGGCGCGCTCGGAAAAAATGACGGAGGGTTCAGTCGCAACAGGTTCAGTCACGCAATATCTCCCGTACCGCTCAGCGGTTTTTCCATTCGGGCTTGCGCTTCTCGACGAATGCGGCGACACCTTCTTTCTGATCCGCCATGCCCCACAGGTCCATGAAGCGGTCGCGCTCGAACTGGAAGCCGCTGTCGAGGGAGCGGTGACGCGCGGACATGATCAGCTCCTTGCAGACGCGCACCGAGCTCGGGCTCTGGTTGGCGACTTTCGCGGTCAGCTCCAGGGCTTTCTCCAGCGCCTTGCCGGTGGGCACCACTTCCTGCACCAAACCGATCTCCAGCGCCTTGTCGGCTTTCACTCGCTCGCCGAGCAGGATCATGCGCTTGGCCCAGCCCTCGCCGATCAACCACGGCAGATGCTGGGTGCCGAGACCGCCGGGCAGCAGGCCCACGGTGCATTCCGGCAGCGCCATCTGCGCCTGTTCCTCGGCAACGCGGATGTCACAGGCCAGCGCGCATTCGAGCCCGCCGCCCATGGCAAAGCCGGTGATGGCGGCGACCGAGACGCCCTGGTAGTTGGCGAGTGCGGTGAAGGCCACGCCAAAGGCCTTGATGAAATCGTAGGCGGCGCCGGTGTCGTCGTGGTGAAAGCGGGTCAGGTCGGCGCCGGCGCTGAAGAATTTCTCGCTCTCGCTGGCGAGCACCAGCGCGTAGTTGGCGCGGTCGGCGTTGAGTTCGGCGACCACCTGTTGCAGATAGCCCAGGCTCTCCGGCGTCCAGGTGTTGGCGGGCGGGTTGTTCATGGTGAGGATGGCGGTGTGCCCGCGTTTTTCCACTTTCAGTTGACTGCTCATCGAATGGTCTCCGTTGCCCCTGCTTCAAGAATGCGGCGCGCGATGATCACGCGCATGATTTCGTTGGTGCCTTCCAGAATCTGATGGACCCGCGCGTCGCGGAAAAACCGCTCGATGGGATATTCGCGCAGATAGCCGTAGCCGCCGTGCAATTGCAGCGCCTCGTTGCACACGCGAAAACCGATATCGGTGGCAAAGCGCTTGGCCATCGCGCAATAGGTGGTCTTGTCCGGATCGTCGCGGTCGAGCTTGCTGGCCGCCAACCGCACCATCTGGCGCGCCGCCACCAGTTCGGTGGCCATGTCGGCGAGCTTGAACTGCAACGCCTGAAACGCGGCGATGGGCTTGCCGAACTGGCGCCGCTCCTGCACATAGACCTGGGCGATATCGAGGGTGGCCTGCGCCGCGCCCACCGAGCAGGAGGCGATATTGATGCGGCCGCCGTCGAGGCCTTTCATCGCGATCTTGAAACCCTCGCCCTCGTTGCCGAGGCGGTAGGCGGCGGGCACGCGCACCGCGTCGAACGCAATCGCCCGGGTCGGCTGGCTGTTCCAGCCCAGCTTGGTTTCGTTCTTGCCGTAGTCGATGCCGGGCGCATCCGCCGGCACCGCGAAGGCGGTGATGCCGCCGGCGCCCGAGTCCGGCGCGCCGGTGCGGGTCATCAGCACCAGCACGTCGGTGCTGCCGGCGCCGCTGATGAAGGTCTTGCCGCCGCTGATGAGGTAATCGTCGCCGTCGCGCACCGCGCGGGTGGTGATGGACGCCGCATCGCTGCCGGCGTTGGGTTCGGTGAGGCAGTAGGAGGCGAGTTTTTCACCGGTGACGAGCTGTTGGCAGAATTCGTCCAGCACCCGTTGCGTGCCCCAGGTGCAGGCCATCCACGCTGCCATGTTGTGAATCGAGATAAAGGCGGCGGTCGAGGTGCAGCCGGCGGCGAGTTCTTCCAGGATGATGGTCGCGTCGAGCCGGGTCATGCCCATGCCGCCGACCGCCTCGGGACAGTACATGCCGCAGAAGCCGAGCGCGCCGGCGGCGGCGATGGTGTCGCGGGGAAAGATCTTGCCTTCGTCCCATGCGGCGGCGTGGGGCGCCAGCTCGCCGCGCGCAAAGGCCCGCGCGGCGTCGCGAAAGGCGCGTTGCTCCTCGCTCAGTTCGAAATCCATCGCGCTGACCTGCTGCCGTTACTTCAGGTTGATGGACATGTTGGGGCCGCCGGCACCCGGGATGGTGTCGTCGAACCAGCGCGCGGTGATGGTCTTGGTCTCGGTGTAGAAACGCACCGCCTGCTTGCCGTAGGCGTGCAGGTCGCCGTGGAACGAGCCGCGCCAGCCGGTGAAGGAGAAGAACGGCAGCGGCACCGGGATGGGCACATTGATGCCCACCTGGCCGACCTGGATCTCGTGCTGGTATTTGCGCGCGGCGGCGCCGGAGGCGGTGAAGATCGAGGTGCCGTTGCCGCGGAAATCCCGGTTGATGAGCGCGATGGCTTCGTCCAGCGTCGCCACCTTGAGGATGCACAGCACCGGCCCGAACACCTCTTCGCAATAGAACGGCATGTCCGGGCGCAGGTCGGTGAAGATGGTGGGGCCGATCCAGTTGCCGTTCGGGTAGCCCGCGACGGTGCAATCGGAGCCGTCGAGCAGGCAGGTGGCGCCGTCTTTTTTTGCCTGCGCGATCATGCCGACCACGCGCGCCTTGGCGGCGGCATTGGTCAGCGGGCCGTAGGCGGCGCTCTTGTCGGTCCAGGCGCCGGGCTGGATTTTGCGCGCGGCGACCACCAGATCGTCGATCCAGTTGGCGGCGTCGCCCACCATCACCACGTTGGGAATCGCCATGCAGCGCTGACCGGCGGCGCCGAACGCGGAGCCGATGATGTTGTTCACGACCTGGGCGCGGTTGGCGTCCGGCATCACCACCATGTGGTTGTTGGCGCCGGTCATGCACTGCATGCGCTTGAGGTTTTCGGTGCCCTTGCGGTAGATGTGCTTGCCCACGGGCACCGATCCCACGAAGGAACCGGCGCGGATGTCCGGATGTTCGAGCAGATAGTCCACCTGACTGGCGCCGCCGTGTACGACCTGCAGCACGCCGGGCGGCGCGCCGGCTTCGACGAAGAGTTCGGCGAGGCGGGTCGGCGTCAGCGGGTCGCGCTCCGATGGTTTGAGAACGAAGGTGTTGCCGCAGGCGATGGCCATGGGAAACATCCACAGCGGGATCATCGCCGGAAAGTTGAACGGCGTGATGCCCATGCACACGCCGAGCGGCTGAATGATGGAATAGGTGTCGATGCCGCCGGCGACGTTTTCGACAGTCTCACCCATCATCAGGGTGGCGATGTTGGCGGCGTGCTCGACCACCTCGATGCCGCGCCAGACATCGCCCCTGGCGTCTTCAAAGGTCTTGCCGAGTTCCTGGCTGATGATCTCGGCCAGTTCGTCGTGATGTTCCTTGAGCAGATGCTGGTAGCGCAGCATCAGGCGCGCGCGCTGCGGCACCGGCACTTCCTTCCAGGTCTCGAACGCGGCGGCGGCGGCGGCCACGGCACGCGCCATCTCGTCCGGCGTGGCGTGGGGGACTTCGCTCAGCACTTCCTGGGTGGCGGGATTGATGACCGGCGTGAACTGGGTGCTCGCGCTCTGGACCCATTCGCCGCCAATGAACAGGGGAACGCGTCGGGGAAAAGCCATGGCTGACCTCATCGGATGGTGGGCGTCGTGGCGGCTGGCAGCACCGCTTCCGGTGCCCCGGATGGGCGTTGATCAGCCGCGCTTGCCGCAACGGGCGGGTGATCGCCGATTGTACAGAATGCCCGCGCCCGCTCAAACGCGCGCCCGCGCCGGCCACGGAGCGGCGCGGACCCGCTGGTATACTGATGGCCCCGCAATCCGGCAACCGGCAGATCCCGAGCGTGAACGACTACGTGAAGTTTTTTCGCGACACCGCGCCCTACAGCAACATGCACCGGGGCAAGACCTTCGTGATCGTGCTGCGCGGCGCGGCCATCCAGCACGCGAACTTTCCGCACCTGGTCGGCGATATCGCGCTGCTCGCGGCCCAGGGTATCCGGGTGGTGCTGGTGCACGGCGCCAGACCCCAGGTGGATCGCCAGATCGAATTGCGCCATCTCGACTGCTGTTTCGAGGGCGAGGTGCGGATCACCGACGCCGAGGTCATGGCGTGCGTGCAGGAAGCCGTGGGCAGCATCCGCATCAGCATCGAGGCGGCGTTGTCGATGGGCGCGGTGAACTCCCCCATGCAGGGCGCGCGGGTGCGGGTGGTGGGTGGCAACCTGATCACCGCCAAGCCGCTCGGCATCCGCAACGGCGTGGATTTTCACCACACCGGCGAAGTGCGGCGCATCGACCGCGTGGGTATCCGCAACCATCTCGACAACGGCGCCATCGTGCTGCTGTCGCCGGTCGGCTATTCACCCACCGGCGAAGTGTTCAACCTCACCTGCGAGGACGTCGCCATTCAGACCGCGATCAGCCTGCAAGCCGACAAACTCATCTTCATCGGTGCCGAAAGCGGCGTCTACGACACCGCTGGCAAACTGCAAAAAGTCATCGCGCTCCCCGATGCCGTTGCCTGGATCGAACGCCTGCGCGCCCAGCCGGTACTGGCGGCATCCCTGCGCGCGGGCTATCAGGCCTGTCTCAACGGCGTCCAGCGCAGCCACCTCATCGGCTTTGCCGAGGACGGCGCCTTGCTCCGCGAGCTGTTCACCCGCGACGGCGCCGGCACCCTGATCCTCAAGGACGGCAGCGAGGTGATCCGCCAGGCCACCATCGACGACATCGGCGGCATCCTGGTGCTGATCGCGCCCCTCGAAGAACAGGGCGTGCTGGTGAAGCGCTCGCGCGAACTGCTCGAAACCGAGATTTCGCGGTTTCACGTCGTCGTGCATCCCGAGGGCACCATCATCGGCTGTGCCGCGCTCTACCCCTTCGCGGACAAGGCGGCAGCGGAACTCGCCTGCGTTGCCACCCATCCCGACTTCCGCAATCAGGGATTGGGCGGCCGGCTGCTGGCGCAGCTCGAAACCAAAGCCCGCGCCGAGTACGGCCTCAAGCACCTGTTCGTGTTGACCACCCAGGCGGAACACTGGTTTCGGGAAAAAGGCTTCACGCCCATCGGTATCGAAGATCTGCCGGCGGCCAAGGCCGAGTTGTACAACTATCAGCGGCGTTCAAAGATTTTTCAGAAGACGTTGTGAGACGGAGCGGGGAGCGTCGGCCGCCCCCCGCTCGCGCTACTCAGGCTTTCTTGTCGAAGTAACGGATCGAAGGCGGCGCGGCAACCCAGTTCGCGAGCTGGCCGATCACGCCGGTCTCGGTGCGCCAGGCGAAATATTTTTCATAGGCCTGACGGGACTCCCATTTCTCGATGGCCACGATCGTGGTCGGATCGTCCTGGTCCTGATGGGCGTACACCTCGATGCAGCCCGGGTAGGTGCGGGTCGACGGCAGCAATGCGCCAAGGCCTTCGAGCGTGTCTTTGACAGCTTCGGGTTTGACTTTCAGTTCCAGCAGTACGGTGCAGGTCATGGGGTTCTCCTTCCGGCTTTGTGATGAGTTGTTATGGTCAGGGGCCGCGCTTGCGGGCCCCGGATACTAGGGCAACCCCGCCACCGTGCCAAGCGGCTCGGGCGCACGGGATCAGTCGATGGCGACGGCGCCGGTGCGACGGGCCAGCCAGTAATCGAGGCTGACGTAACGACCGCCCCCCGAGAAAAACAGGCTGAGCAGCATGATGAAATAGGTGGCGGCGAACTCGATGCCGTTGTTCAGCACCACGAAGTTGCCCTTTTCCGTCAGCCAGTCGTAGTTGCCATGTTCCCGCAGCAGGCTGCGGGCCGCGCTCACCCGCTGTCCGACTTCGACGCTGTTCTCGAGACTGCGCTCGGCGGCAGGAATGCCGACCATTGCCAGCACCTTGGCGGTGCTGGTGTCGGGATCGCCGGGCGCGATCGCGAACCAGCCGTGCTGCCAGTGCACCGTGGCGGTGGCGACCGCCATGGAGATCATCAGGGGTATCGCGAACCAGCGCACCGCCAGCCCGAGCAACAATGCGAGTCCGCCGAACAATTCGGCACTGGCCGCCAGCGCCACCATCAGCGCGGGAACCGGCAACCCGAGGCCCCAGTCGGGATTGCCGAACCAGGCGACCATGTCGTCCCAGTTGCGGAATTTGTGGAGCCCGACCGCGATCATGACCGGCGCCAGATAGAGTCGCATCAACAGCGGGGGAAGGCCGTCGAGATGGCGCAGGCGCCGGAACAACCCCTGGTGCAGTTTGCCGTACGCGGTGATCAGTCCAGACATCGGAGACACTCCTGTCGGGTGGTGACAATCCCGCGCCGGTGATTGCGGCGCGGCAACAGTGATGCAGTCAACGGGGAAAGACCGGATTCTGTGCCGCCGCTTTCGCGTAGTAGCGGTCCAGCGGTTCGGATTGGCCGAATTCGGTGACGATGCGAGCGTGACGGCGCTGCAGATCCCGGGGGCTGCGCACACCGCAACTGTGGGCGATCACGCCCACTTCGCGGACGAGGTTGGCGACGTAATGGGCGACACGCGCCGCCTTGTCGGCCGGATCCAGCCCGCGCTGCAAATCCGGATTGTGCGTGGTCACTCCGGTCGGGCAGGTGTTGCGATTGCATTGCATCGCCTGGATGCAGCCCAGCGCGAACATGAAACCCCGCGCCGACACCACGAAGTCGGCACCCACGCACAGCGCCCAAGCCACATCGACCGGCAGGATGAGCTTGCCGGCCGCGATGACGCGGATGCGCTCCCGCAGACCGTATTCGCGCAGCGTGTCCACCACCGCGGGCAGGCTCTCGCGAATGCCCAGCCCGGCGTGGTCCATGAGGCTCTGGGGCGCCGCGCCGCTGCCGCCATCGCCGCTGTCGAGCGTGATGAAATCGGGAGCCGCTCCTTCCGGCCCGCGGCGCAGTACTTCCAGGCAGAGTTCATCGAGAAACCCGGTACCGCCGATCACCAGCTTGAAGCCGACGGGCTTGCCGGTGACCGCGCGGATATGGGCGATCAGGTCGAGCAATTGCGCGACGTTGCGTACTTCGGGATGGCCGTTGGGGCTTATCGAATCCTGCCCGACCGGGATGCCGCGAATGTGGGCCACTTCCTCGGTCACCTTGATCCCCGGCAGGATGCCGCCCTTGCCGGGTTTGGCGCCCTGGCTCAGCTTCAGCTCGAACATTTTTATTTGCTGGTGCGCGGCGAGTTCGCGCAGGCGCTCGTCGCTGAGGCGACCCTGGGCGTCGCGCACGCCGTATTTCGCGGTGCCGATCTGAAATACCAGATCGCAACCCCCGTCGAGGTGGTACGGGGAAAGCCCGCCCTCCCCGGTATTGAGCCAGCACCCGGCGCGCGCGGCGCCGCCGGACAGGGCCAGCGTCGCCACTTTCGAAATGGCGCCATAGCTCAGCGCGGACACATTGAAAAACGACCGTGCCCGATAGGGGTTGGCGCAATGCGGGCCGATCGCCAGCGGCCCCGCCATCACCGCGTCTTCTTCCAGCGTGGGGAAGACCTCCGGCACAAAGAGCACGGCGCCGGGCGCCGCCAGGCTGGCCGTGGAGCCGAACGCGAGCGTGCTGTCGACATTCTTGGCGGCGCGATAGACCCAACTGCGCTGGGCGCGATTGAACGGCATTTCCTCGCGATCCATCGCAAAGAAATACTGCCGGAAGAAATGCCCCAGGCGTTCGAAGCAGTAGCGAAAGCGTCCGATCACCGGGAAGTTGTGGAGGATCGCGTGGCGCTTCTGGCGCACGTCGTGGACGTACATCCACAGGACCGCCAGCACACCCATGACCAGCAGCGCGAGTACACCCACCGCGAATACCTGCAATCCCAGTATCCAGACCGACAACCCGTAATCCGCCATGAAATCCTCTTGTGTTGTCCGTTTGCTGTCCGCCGTTTGGTCCCGACCCCGCTCCGTCCGTCGCCTGCTGGCTCGACTGCCGCTTGGCAGCGCCCCGGCGGATGGCTATGATCCGCCGATGTCAGCGCCCCAATCCAGCCCCTCCGCTATCGACCCCCGTCGCTCACGGCGCACCCGCTTCATCGCGCTGGCCAAAATATACGACCACGCCAGCCGCAAGGTGATCGGCTACCTGGGCGACATTGCCACCGGCGGCATGATGCTGCATGCGCACGACAGGCTGTCCATGCCGGGTTCGCGCCTGATCACCATTCACCTGCCCCATCCCGACAAGGGCATGGTGGCCATTGATGCCGGGATTCGCGTCGCCTGGCAACAAAAGGATCCCGGCGGTTTGCGGCAGCAGCATGTCGGCTGCGAGTTCGTAGCCCTGGACCCCACCGACCGCCTGTTGCTGCTGCAGACCGCGCGCGCTTACGGCATCGCTTAGGGATACTCTGAATAACCACTTAATCGTCGTTCCCGCGCAGAGCCTGCCCTCGCGAAGGCGGGGGCGGGAACCCAGGAATATCAGGGCCTTCTGGATGCCCGCTTCCGCGGGCATGACGGTTATTCAGAGTATCTAGCCGACCGCTGAAAACCCGCCGCGGCAGCCATCGGCGCCGAAGCGACCATCTTCCCGTTTTCTCTCCAGACGACATGCGACGTCATTGCAGGCAACGCATCCCCTGTCGTGGCCCGGAACCCCGCGGTGCACGACGGTCATGGGGCCGCTCTGTGCATCGCGTGTGTGCTGGTCTATAGTCAGCCGGACATAATCACTGCTTACACCGTCACTGGTTACACGATAACTGGTTACACGATAACAAGGGGCCCACCCCTGAAGCATTCTCACCCGAGCTGACAAGCTGTCGCTTCAGGTACCGACCGGCCCCAAAACCCGGGAGTTTTTACCATGACCACGTTCGACACCATCATCAGGAACGGCACCATCTTCGACGGCACCCGCATTCCGCGCTACCGCGCCGACATCGGTATCAAGGACGGCGTGATCGCCAAGATCGGCCGCCTCGACGCCAAGGACGCCGGCAAGGTGATCGACGCTGAGGGCAAGCATGTCTGCCCAGGCTTCATCGACCTTCACACCCATTACGACGCCCAACTGTTCTGGGACCCCTACTGCACGCTGTCCGGCTGGCACGGCATCACCTCGGTGGTGATCGGCAACTGCGGTTTCGGCTTCGCGCCGGTGGCGCCGGAGTTGCGCGAGCGCTCCATGCTGTCGATGACGCGCGTCGAGGCCATCCCGTTCGAATCCATGAAGGCGGGCATGCCCTGGGACTGGGTCACCTTCCCGGACTATCTCGACAGCATCGACCGCACCCCCAAGGCGATCAACATTCTTCCCTACGTCCCGGTCGCGCCCCTGCTGACCTGGGTGATGGGGATGGAGCGCGCCAAGGCCGGTGCCATGCCGACCGCGGCGGAAGAAGCCGAAATCTGCCGCCTGCTGGAAGAAGCCATGGACGCCGGCGGCTGCGGCTGGTCGGCGCAACGTCTGGCACCGGGCTGCGGCGCCGATGTGCAGCGGGATTTCGACGGCACCCCGATGCCCACCGACGTGATGCACGACGAGACCTGCATCGCGCTCGCCAAGGTGCTAGCAAAGCGCAACGAAGGCTTTATCCAGATGACCATGCTGAGCGGCAACGATCCCGCGAAGGATCGCGCGCACATGGAAGAAGTCGCCGCCGTCAGCGGCCGGCCACTGCTCTACAACGTGGTGCAGGCGGTGGCGAGCGACCCCGAAATCCACCGCAGCACATTGCGCTGGCTGAGCGAATGCCACGCGCGCGGCAACAAGGTCTACGGCCAGGGCCTGACCACCGACTCGGGATTTACCTTCGCACTCGACGAATGGAACCTGTGGGACGATTCTCCCGCCTGGCGTCACGTGACTACCGGCACCTTCGAAGAGCGGCTGGCGAAAATGGCCGATCCGGCATTGCGGCAATCGCTGAAGGACAATCCGCCCGGCATCGCCGCCACCGGGCCGATCGAAGAGACCGTGCTGGTGCGCACGCACTCGGACAAGTTCAACGAGTTCAAGGACCACAAGATCAGCCTGATCGCGCGGAAAACCGGCAAGCATCCGATCGATGCGATGCTCGACATCGCGGTCGGCACCAACCTCAAGGCGGAGTTCTTCGCCACCCTGCCCAACGCCGGCAACCTGCAATATATGAAGGAGATCATCGACGATCCCTACGTCACCTTCGGCGTTTCCGACGGCGGCGCCCACACCCGCTTCCTGACCGCGGGCCGTTATCCGACCGAAGCCATCTCCAAGTATGTACGCGAGCACAAGATGCTGTCCCTGGAAGAGGTTCACTGGCGGCTGAGCGCGCTGCCGGCGGCACTCGCCGGCTTCAACAACCGCGGCCAGATCAAGGTGGGAGCGCCGGCGGACATCGTGGTTTACGACTACGAGAAACTCGAGGCCCTGCCGGCCGAGATCACCCACGACATGCCGGCCGGCGAGTGGCGCCGGGTCCAGCGCGCCAAGGGCTACGACTATGTGCTGGTCAATGGCCAGGTCACCATCGACCATGACTGCCAGACCAATACCTATTCCGGCCGCCTGCTGCGCCACGGCGATGGCTGAGGCATCATCCGGAATCATCAGCCCGGGATCATCAGCCCGGGATCAGCCCGACCCCGACAACCCCGGCCGCGAGGCCGGGTTTTTACTGCAACAAGGCCATTCCTCCAGCACTTGCACCTGTACTAAAATGCGCGCCCGGTTCGGCGCCGTCCATCCAGGCGCCATGGCGCAGTTACCATGCAAATCGAACACAACAAGGCCGTCACCTTCCACTACACCCTGCGCGACGACGCCGGCGTGCAGGTCGAGACCAGCCGCACAGGCTCCGGCCAGGCGTATCTGCACGGCCACCGCAATCTGCTGCCGGCGCTGGAATCCGCGCTTGAGGGTCGGGTCGCGGGTGACAGCTTCACGGTCACCCTCACCTCCGATCAGGCCTACGGACCGCGCCGCGAGGGCTCGATCCAGCGCGTGCCCATCAAGCAGCTCAGCGCGCCCGGCAAGCTGACGCCGGGCATGGTGGTGGGAATCCGTGGCGAAGGTGGCATGCGTCGTGCAGTCCTGGTCAAGGTGGGTAAATTCAATGTCGATGTCGATCTGAACCACCCACTCGCCGGCAGGGGACTGGTATTTGATATCGAAGTGATCGCGGTGCGGGATGCGACCGCCGAAGAGCTTGCCCACGGCCATGTTCACGGCGCCGGCGGGCATCAGCACTGAGCAATCGCTGTGCAGTAAGGCACCTACAGGGACGGGAAGCAGTAATCAGCACTGGAGCAGTTCATGTTACAGGTCAACGAGTACTTCGCCGGCAAGGTCAAATCGATCGGATTCCAGACGCGGACGCTGCCGGCAACCGTGGGCGTGATGGAGGCGGGCGACTACGACTTCAGCACCAGCCAGCACGAGACCATGACGATCATCAGCGGCGCCCTGCGCATCCAGCTGCCCGGCAGTGATGAATGGCACACCTACAACACCGGCGAGGTGTTCGAGGTGGCGGCGCAGCAGACCTTCAAGGTCAAGGTGGCGGCGGCGACGGCTTACCTCTGCACCTACAGCTGACAGCCTGCCGCGCGGTACGCCACACCCGCCATTGCCATCACCTCCGCGCACACCGACAATCGGTGACGGAGGTGAACGCCCATGGATCTCAAGCTCGGGGGCCGCACGGCCCTGATCACCGGCGCGTCGCGCGGCATCGGTCGCGCCATTGCCGAACGCCTCGCCGCCGAGGGCTGTCATCTGCATCTGGCGGCGCGCTCGGCGGCTGATCTCGAAACGGCGCGCGGCGAGCTCGCGAGCCGATATCCCGTCGAGGTTCGGGTTCATGCGCTGGACCTGGCCGACAGCGCCAGCACAGCGGTGCTCGCCGGCGCCTGCGACGGCGTGGACATTCTGATCAACAATGCGGGAGCGATTCCCGCCGGCACGCTTGCCAACGTGGATGAAACCACCTGGCGCGGCGCCTGGGATCTGAAGGTATTCGGCTACATCAATCTGTGCCGGGCGCTGTACCCGGCCCTGGCGCGGCGCCGGCGCGGCGTCATCATCAATATCGTCGGCATCGCCGGCGGCGAAGTCACCGAAGCCAACTACATCGCCGGCACGGCGGGCAACGCCAGCCTGGCCGCGTTCACCCGCGCGCTCGGCAGCGCCAGCCCAAAAGACAATGTGCGGGTGCTCGGCATCAATCCGGGGCTGACCGCCACCGACCGTCTGGTGCGGCTGATGCAGCAGAACGCCGTCGCCAAGGGTTTGCCGGCCGAACGCTGGCGCGAGCTGGCCGCGGACATGCCCTTCGGCCGTCCCGCCGAACCGGACGAAGTCGCGGATCTGGCTGCTTTTCTGGCTTCGGATCGCGCGGCCTATATCACCGGCACAATGATCACCATCGATGGCGGCCTGTCGGCGCGCGGGCGGCTGTTCTGACCTTTCATCGGCAGAAGTTATAGCGCGCGAAAAATCTTGCCGATACGAAAAAGCCCGCAGCCTTGACTGCGGGCTTGGGTCGATCATGGCGCTCCAAGTGCGAGGTTTCCAGCCCACATTGGGCCGGAGTCATCCTACCCTTGGCGCGTCACCTCAGCGGAAAGTCCAGCGGGCACCGACGCTGAAGAGGTCCATTTCCGGGTCAATGCCCCCGTCACCGTCGAATTCCCAACGCTCCCAGTTGGCGACCAGGCCGAGTTGGGGAGTAGCGCTATAGACCGCGCCCACACCATAGACCCAGGCTTCGTCGCCATAATCACGCAGACTCGTTGAGGCGTTGAGTTCGAGCACCTCCAGGGCAGCCCAGCGCAGGCCGGCGTTCAGGCCGTAGCCGTCGTCGTTGAAACCAAAAATTTCCGCGCGTTCATAGGAGACGCCGCCCCAGGCGTCGAGCTGGCGCGCGCCGGGCACCAGGGTGAAATTGCCGCCGATACCGAGTGACTGGCTGTCGAAGCTGCCGTCGTCCCAGCCGCTCGGAAGGTCAACATCCAGGGAAGTGCTCGAGCCCCAGGCGAAGAAGTTGTTGGTCAGTGCCGCGGAACCCTTGAAACGCGTTCCATCGACATCGAACTTGTCGTCACCGCCAACATCACCGTCCAATTCATCGCCAAAGACATATTCGGCTTCGAGGTAGCTGTAGCTCAGTTTGTCGGCCGCATGGGCAACGCCAGCCTGCAATGCCATGGGAATCAGGGCCGCGCCCAATACGGTAGCCAGGGAACTTTTGATGTTTTTCATTGAATTACTCCTCCAACTCATTGCTTGTCTTGGTATTGTAATATTTTTGTCTCATTTTGTGCAAAGCATGTGGTAGCGTCGGGACTGACCGAACCAATGTCATGACCCACATCACAATTTTTCGAGAATCCCCAATGCCCAAGCTACCCATCAGCCGCTTTCCCGTCCTCGACATCGCGGGACTGCCCGAAGACATCCGCACCCAGATCCTCGCGGTGCAGGAAAAGACCGGCTTCATTCCCAACGTGTTTCTGGCGCTGGCGCATCGTCCGGCGGAGTGGCGCGCGTTTTTCGCGCTGCACGATGCCGTGATGACCCACGAAAGCTGCCTCAGCAAGGCCGAGAAGGAAATGATCGTGGTGACCGTGAGCGGCGGCAACGAATGTCACTACTGCGTGGTCGCCCACGGCGCGATTCTGCGCATCGTGGCGAAGAATCCGCTGCTGGCCGATCAGCTCGCGATCAACTACCGCAAGGCCGACATCACCGCGCGGCAGCGCGCGATGCTGGATTTCGCGGTCAAGGTGAGCCAGCAATCGGCCGCCGTGGACGAGGATGATTACGCCCGCCTGCGCGAGCACGGCTTTGCCGATGAGGACATCTGGGACATCGGCGCCATCAGCGCCTTTTTCTGCCTGTCGAACCGGCTGGCGAATCTGATCGGCATGCGCCCGAACGACGAGTTTTACGGGATGGGGCGCGGCTGATCAGCCGTTCATCAGCGCCAGCTCGCCCGGATCGGGGTCGAGGTACCAGGACCGCGCGATAAAGGGGTCCGGCGCCCTGCGGAAGTGATGTTTCAGCAAAGTGATGGGCGCGCTCAGGGGGACTTCCCCGCCGCGGTAGCGCGCGATCACCTCGACCAGCTCGGCCTTGTCCTCGCGCGCCAGCTCCCGCTTCAGATAACCCTGGATGTGTTGCAGCACATTGACGTGGTTGCCGCGGGTGGCGCGCTTTTTCAGGGTGGTCATCGCGCCCTGGATGTAGGCCTCGGCGCGGCCGGCCAGATCGCCGGTGCCGGCGGCAAGCCGGCCCAGGGTGCGGTAATCATTCTGGTCGTGGCTCATCAGGATCAGTTTGTGGCGAGCGTGGAAATCGGTCAGCACGCGCGCGCTGATGCCGGCGGCAAGGGCTTCGCGCCAGCGCCGCAGCACATGGACGCGGCGCACGAAATTCTCGCGCAGGGCGGGATCGGCCAGGCGGTCCTCGTCTTCAACAGGAAGTAGCGGAAAGTTGGCCATGAGCCGCACCGCGTAGAGCCCCGCGCCGGTGCGCTCCGACGGCTCGCTGCCCTCGCGATGGATCCGCACCCCCGCCATACCGCAACTGGGTGAATTCTTTTTGAGGATGTAGCCGCAGAGGCTGGCGTGCCAGGCGTGTTGTGCTTGGGCGCAGGCTTCCAGCCGCTCGGTGACGTCGAGGGCGGCGTCGCGCACGCCCCGCGCACGCACACCGCCATCGGCCATCTCCACCAGGCGCACCGGCGGACGCGGCACGCCCATGCCGCTCGCGACTTCCGGGCAAAACGGCTGGAGGTCGAAAAAGCGTCCCAGCGTTTCCAGAATGTAGGCGTTGCGCTTGTGGCCACCGTCATGGCGCACCGCCTCGCCCAGCAGGCAACTGCTGATGCCGACCGGGACTTTCTCCGGATGCCGCTCGGTCACTGCATCTGTTCCGTGTGCGCCGCGCGCCATTGCTCGATCACGCCGCGATAACCCTCGCGCCAGCTCGGGTAGGCGAAGCGATAGCCCGCGTGCGTGATCCGGGCGTTGCGGCAGCGTTTGTTCTGCCCGCTGCCGGCCGCCGCCGCGGGTGGCGGCGGCACCCCCAGCTCCGCCGCCAGCCAGCGCGCCACGTCTCCGGCGGGAGCCGGTTCGTCGTCGCTGGCGAGATACAGAGATGCCAGCCCGGTGCCCGCCAGTTGACGGCGATGAAGCCATTCCAGCACACCCAGGCAGTCGTCGCGGTGGATGCGGTTGGTGTAGCTCGGTGGGTCGTACTGCACCGGCGCGCCCGCCAGCACCTGCCGCAACAAGCGCTCGCGCCCCGGACCGTAGATGCCCGAAAAACGCACCGTGGTCGCCGGTACTCCCGCGTCCGCGAGGCATCGCTCGGCAGTGAGCAGCCACTTCGCGGTGGCGGCGCTCGGCGCGGCGGGCGCGTCTTCGTCCACCCACTCGCCGGCATCCTGTCCGTAGACGCTGGTGGAGGAGACAAAAAACCAATGCTCGACGCAACCCGCCAGCCGGGCGCGCAGATGGTCGACGCCCGCGCCATAAAGTGCCTGATAGGCGGCGGCGTCCCGCGCCCCCGGCGCCAGGATGACGAATACCTGCGCGAAGGAGCCCCCGAGGTCGGCGAGCGTGTGCGGCTGGGTGAGATCGGCGAACCGATAGGCGACCCCCGCCAGGGGTGCGGCCGGCGGCGTGCGCTTGAGCGCCGTCACGCGGTGACCGGATGCGACCAGCCGGGCGGCGAGCCCGGCGCCGAGGTCGCCACAGCCGACCAGCAGCAGATTCGCCATCAGACCGGCCCGGGCGCGACCTGCGCCAGTTGCCGGTCGTGGACGCGGGCCAGCGTGAGCTGCGCCACCAGCGCGCCGATCAGGGCGAGCAGCATGTCCCACTGGGTGTCCCAGACATCGCCCTGGGTGCCGAGAAAAGCGATCGCGCCTTCCTCGGCGATCACCGCGGTCCACCATTCGAGCAGTTCGTAGGTAGCCGCGAGCGCCAGCACGAAGCAGGTGACCAGGAAAAACAGCCAGCCGCCGGGCCTGACCACGCGCCGGCGCAACAGGATCTCCCGCGCCACCATGGCCGGGATGAAGCCCTGGGCGAGGTGGCCGATGCGGTCGTAGTGATTGCGCGCAAAACCCAGCAGCTCCTCCAGCCAGAACCCGAGCGGCACGCGCGCATAGGTGTAGTGAGCGCCCACCAGCAGTACGACGGCGTGGAGCGCGATCAGCCAGTACGCCAGCCGGGTCAGCGGAAACCGGTCCCGGGTGGCGATCAACAGCGGCACCGCCACCACCACGGGCAGCGCTTCGAGCCACCAGGTGAGGCGATCCGCGGGCTGGTGCCAGGACCAGGCCATCACGGCCGCCAGCAGGGCCGCGAGCACCGCCAGTTCGCCGCGCCGGATCACAACGCCGCACCCACGCGCCGGGCGAGCCGCGCCACCAGCCGGCGCGGAAAACCCTGAAAGCCGCCGTTGCTCATGATCACCAGATGGGCCGGCGCCGCCACTTGCGCGACCTGGTCGAGCAGGACGTCGATGTCGTCCACGACGCTCGAATTCGCCGCCCCCGCAAGCGCCTCGTCCAGGGACCAGTCGAGCCCCGCCGGGCGGTACCAGAGGGCGCGGTCGGCGCTGGCGACGGCGGCCGCCAACTGGTCGCGATGCACGCCGAGCTTCATGGTGTTGGAGCGCGGTTCCAGAATGGCGACGATGGTCTCGTCCCCGACCTGGCGGCGCAGCCCTTCGAGCGTGGTGGCGATGGCGGTCGGATGGTGGGCAAAGTCGTCGTAGACCCGAATGCCGCCCGCGTCGAACAGGCATTCGAGCCGGCGCTTCACCCCGCGAAAATCGCCGAGCGCCTCGCAGGCAACCGCGGGCGTCACCCCCGCATGGCGCGCCGCCGCGATGGCCGCGAGCGCATTGGCGACATTGTGCGCGCCGGTCAGCGTCCACTTCACTTCGCCCATCGGCGCGCCGTCGAGGGTCACCGCGAAATCGGTGCCGGCGGCAGTCCGCAAGTGCGCCTGCCAGCGGCCGCCCGGCCCCGTGGTTTCGGTCTCGCTCCAGCAGCCGCGTTTCAGTACCTGGGCCAGCGCGGCGTCGGCGGCCGGCCACAGGATGCGGCCGCTGGCGGGGACAGTGCGGATCAGGTGGTGAAACTGGGTCTGAATGGCGGCGAGATCGGGAAAGATGTCGGCGTGGTCGTATTCCAGATTGTTGAGCACCAATGTGCGCGGCCGGTAGTGGACGAACTTCGAGCGCTTGTCGAAGAAGGCGGTGTCGTATTCATCGGCTTCGACGACGAAAAACGGGCTCGCGCCGAGCCGCGCCGACACCCCGAAATTGCCGGGTACGCCGCCGATCAGAAAGCCGGGCGCGAGGCCGGCAGCTTCCAGTATCCACGCCAGCAGGCTCGCCGTGGTGGTCTTGCCGTGGGTGCCCGCCACCGCCAGCACCCAGCGCCCCGGCAGCAGGTGATCGCCGAGCCACTGCGGACCCGAGGTGTAATTCAGGCCGCGTTCGAGCACCGCCTCGACACAGGGGTTGCCCCGCGACAGCGCATTGCCGATCACCACCAGATCGGGGGCAGGCTGCAACTGCGCCGGGTCGTAGCCCTCGATCAGCGCGATGCCGGCCGCCTGAAGCTGATCGCTCATGGGTGGATAGACATCGGCGTCGCTGCCGGTCACCCGATGCCCGGAGGCGGCCGCCAGTTGCGCCAGGCTACCCATGAAGGTGCCGCAAATACCCAGAATATGAATGTGCATGAATGCTCCGCTGAGCGCGGATTATCGCTGGGGGAGCGCAGGCTGTCAGTCCCTTCCGCACCAACAGCCTTTTCGCCTCGGGAAAAATTTCAATGGGCAGTAAATGGGCTGCCAATGGGTTGATCCGGGCAGCCAGCGTGGGCTTTGATCGGCATGATCTTCGCGACGCGAGCGATTGAATATCAGACGGGGCGGCTTTGAGTTGGAATTGACAAGGGTGGGCTGCTTTCGGGGGGTGTGTTGATCACTGGGCGTTACACGGCAACTGAGGTATCCTCATCCCATGGTTGATGCAGCTCTGATTTCGCGCGTTAAAACCCTGAGTCCGGCCGAACGGCTTGAGCTCATCGGTGCCGTTTGGGAAACGCTGTCCCCTGCCGACGCGCCCGTAACAGCAGAGGAAAAAGCGCTTCTTGACGCGCGTCTGGCAGACCTGGACAGCAGCCCGGAAGATCAAAGCCCCTGGTCGGAGGTTGAAGCGCGGCTGCGGCGCCAGTTGCCTTGAGCTACAGGGTTTATGTCCGCAGTGCCGCAGAGCGCGACATCGTCGAGGCCCAGAACTGGTATGAAGCGCAGCAGCAGGGATTGGCCGCAGAGTTCCACGCCGAGTTCAGTGCCATGCTTGGCAAGCTCGCGGAGACACCGCTCATCTACCCCGTGCTGTACCGCGAAGTGCGCAGAGCGGTATTGCGCCGATTCCCCTACCTGGTCTGGTATCGCGTCCAGAATTCAAACGTCACGGTTATCGCTTGTACACATGGCCGGGTTGGCCCAGGCAGGATATCCGCACTGTTGCGTGGAAGGTGATGCCCGGTATCACGCCCGATGGCGGCGATAGCCAAGCACCTCGACGTCCACTATTACGACGCTATACGACGGTGAGTAGAATGGTGAGCTGGCATGAAAACTCAACGAAGACGTGATGTTATGCTGAAAGACCTGACCCCGAAGTTGTGTGTGACCCCGAAGTTGTGTGACCCCGAAGTTGTGCAAAGCTTTTCGTGGGCCACGAAGTTTCAACGGTTCACAGCTTGGGCTGGTCCGGCATCAAGAACGGCGAGCTTCTCCACGACGTTTCTCGCGCGATGTTATGGTAAAAGAACTGACCCCGATGTTTTGCAAGTAATTGGCCTAACACGGCACTGCACCTGACCGCTTTTCCGCTGCACTCCAAAGCGGCAGATGAGCTTGATCGTTAGCGGCGACCCACTCAATTAGCACAGATCAAAGTAGGAGTGTGAACTTGGTATCAATGCAGCTTAATTTTGATTTATTTGGCGAATCGGTTTGCACTCATTCGCCTATGGTCGCTGCTGCGATTAACAAATTGTCTACATCAACGGGAACAGAATCTCGCGGGGCAATCTTTACACGCGTCGAGGTAGTGGACTTCATCCTCGATTTGGCTGGCTACACGGCGGATCAACCGCTCCATGAAAAGCGACTTTTGGAGCCTTCGTTCGGTGGGGGTGACTTCCTCTTACCAGCAATCGAACGACTATTGACAGCATGGCGATCATCGCAACATGAAAAAACCGTAGTCGAAGAGTTGGGCGATGCCATTCGCGCTGTTGAACTGCATCGCAAGAGCTTTTCTGCCACCCGCGCAGCCGTGATCGAGCGGCTCAAGCAGGAAGCGATAGAGGATCAATCCGCAGTAGCACTTGCTGATGGTTGGCTCGTACAGGGGGATTTCCTTCTCGCACCACTTGAAGGGCAATTCGACTTTATTGTCGGAAACCCTCCCTATGTTCGCCAAGAGCTGATTCCAGCGCCGTTACTGGCTGAGTACCGCCGCCGCTACCAGACGATGTATGACCGGGCCGACATTTACATTCCGTTCATCGAGCGCTCGCTTTCAGCGTTGGCGAAGGGTGGAAATCTGGGCTTTATTTGTGCGGACCGCTGGATGAAAAACCGCTATGGCGGGCCGCTTCGTGGCCTTGTGGCCGATCAGTTTCACATGAAAATCTATGTCGATATGATGGACACCCCGGCGTTTCACTCTGATGTGATCGCCTACCCAGCCATCACTATCATCAGTCGGCAAACGCCCGGCGCGACACGCATTGCCCATCGCCCAGCCATCGACCGGGCCACTCTGGCAGTCCTAGCCGACGCGCTGCGTGCGCAGAACCTTCCCAAAGAAACTGGGCCGGTGCGCGAACTTGCTCGGGTCACTAATGGGTCGGAACCGTGGTTGCTCGAATCTTCGGATCAGGTGGCGCTGATTCGCCGCCTTGAAAGGCAATTTCCGAGCTTGGAAGAGGTGGGCTGCAAGGTAGGTATCGGCGTAGCGACCGGCGCGGACAAGGCATATATCGGCGACTTTGACAAACTTGACGTGGAGCCTGATCGCAAGCTGCCGCTGGTTACAACGAAAGACATCCTATCCGGCGAGGTGGAATGGCGTGGCCAAGGCGTCATCAATCCATTTGCCGATGGTGGCGGCCTTGTCGATCTGCGGAACTATCCGCGCCTGCGCCGCTACTTGGAGGCGCGACGGGAGATTATCGCGGGCCGTCACTGCGCCCAGAAGGCTCCGGCCAACTGGTATCGCACGATCGACCGTATCACTCCGGAGCTGGCAACGCAGCCGAAGCTCCTGATTCCCGACATCAAGGACGAGGCCCATATCGTTTTTGAGGGTGGAGAGCTATACCCGCACCACAATCTTTACTACGTCACGTCCGACGAATGGGAATTGAGGTCACTACAAGCTGTGATGCTTTCAGCCGTGACACGTCTATTCATGGCAACGTATTCAATAAAAATGCAAGGCGGATTTCTCCGGTTTCAGGCGCAATACCTGCGGCGCATCCGCATCCCCCAATGGGCGAATGTTCCGACAGCGTTGCGGACAGAACTGGCGGAAGCTGCAACAAAGCGGGATTTTCAGGCGTGCAACCGCGCCGTGTTCAAACTGTATGGTTTGAGCTACGAAGAACGATCTTCCCTTGGAGGCAATGGAGAATAAATGGCCCTTGATCTTGTCGATTACGAACAAAAAGCTCATGAGGCCGTAAGAGCCTTTCGGGGAAACCGTGAGGCAGCGAGGCAAAAGCAGATTGAATCCGGGAAGGCTGACCAAGGCGAGCGTGCTGGCGTTACCGCTGGCAAGAACATGGACGGATTCCTGGCTTTGGTACTCGACATCGTGCGGGCGAATGGACTTGCCCATGCCGAGATTTACCAGGACCGGGCAATGCTCACACTGCCTGGCTATTTCAGGCCGACCAAGCTCTGGGATCTTCTTGTTATCTACAAGGGCCAGTTGATCGCGGCCATTGAGCTGAAAAGCCAAGTTGGTTCCTTCGGGAACAACTTCAACAATCGAACCGAGGAAGCCATTGGCACCGCACACGATCTCTGGACGGCCTACCGTGAAGAAGCATTTGGCAAGCAACCGCGTCCTTTCGTCGGCTGGTTAATGATGGTCGAGGATGCCCCAAAATCCCGATGTGTCGTCAAGGATGCGTCGCCGCATTTTCCTGTTTTCAAGGAATTCAAGGGGGCTTCATACCTCATCCGGTATGACTTGCTATGTCAAAAATTGGTCAAGGAGCAGCTTTACACCACTGCCGCCCTCATCACGTCGCCCCGCAATGCTGCCGAGACCGGAGAGTTTTCAGAGATGTCAGCGATGACAGGTCTCAAAACATTCGTTACGTCTCTGGCTGGTCATGTTGCCGCAGAGGCCACCAGGCTTGGGTAAAAATACTGCTAACAAATTGCTCCAGCGGACGCGCAAAAAACCGCACGCTGCTGAACTCGATCGTTAGAGCCTTCACCATGAATGACTTACTCAACGCGCTTCTGGTAGTACTGAACGGCGTACTTGTGATGATTACGGCGTTCTATGCCTGGGCTACCTTTCGAATTCTCAAGGCTAACGAAGGGGTGCTAAATGCCGCGCGAGATCAATCAGAAGCTCTGTCACGACCTTACGTGAGCCCAATTCTCTATCTTGTTCCGGGAACGAACATCTTCGCGCTACGCATTGAAAACTCCGGCCACACTGAGGCTCGCAATCTCACCCTTACTCTTGATCGCGACTTCTTTCGCTTTGGGAAAAGGGAACCGGGGCAGAACACCAAAGACCTAAATGTATTTTCGCAGCCAATTCAGAGTTTTGGCCCAAGCGCGCGAATTGACGTTTGGTTAGCTCAGGGACCGCATTTGTTTGGGGAAAATGTCGATCCAGATCGAACCCCGCCGGTCTTTTCTATTCGCGCTACTTACGAATTTTCTGGAAAATCCGTTACCGAAGACACGACAATTGATTTTCGGCCTTACTTGATGACGGACCTTCCAAAGGAACCATTGGCGCAGGAGCTAAAGGAGGCGGTTTCAAGTCCGAAGTGCAACAAGTTGATGATGATGCTTGAAGAAGTCGAAGGACTCTGGCATGAACAGTTCGGCGGGACACTTCCAGCCGAGGGTTTTTCGCGGTCGCGTGTTGAGTTGCCAGGCCACGGCATCGAGTTCGGCTTGAGTGAAGCCGGAGAGATCCATTCCCTTGGGGAAATACTGGCGCAGCAGGCCATTGGTGTTTTCGTTGATGCCACGTTGCCAAGGGCTGTGCGGGTCGGCGAAGTAGACTGTAACGCCGGTGAGTTCGGACAGCCGCGCGTGGTGCGCCATCTCGCGCCCTTGATCGTAGGTCATGGAAAGGCGTCGCTGCGCATCGACCCGATTGAGGACGGTACTGAAGCCGGTGACGGCCGCTGCAGCGCTGGCATTGTCCAGCCTGGCCAAGGTCACAAACAGTGTGGTTCGCTCGACCAGTGTACCGACGGCGGACGCGTTGCGCGCGCCCTTGATCAGATCGCCTTCCCAATGGCCGGGGATGATGCGCTCCTCGATCTCGGGTGGCCGCAGATGGATGCTGGTCATGTTGGGGATGGTACCCCTGCGATCCTCGCCCCGGGCGCGTGGCCGGCGACTTTTGCGCGCTTGCCGCAGGCAGGCAATCAGTTGGGTACGCAACGCGCCGCGCGGCATGGCGTAGAGCGCCGTGTAGATCGTCTCGTGACTGACCTGAAGGGTCGGCTCGTCCGGGTTCATGCGTCGCAGTATGCCTGCGATCTGTTCGGGCGAATGGTGTGCTCGCAGCAAGCGCTCCATGTGGCTCCACAAGGGGCCGTCTTGCGCCAGGCGCGGGGGACATCTCGCCATCGTCGCCAAGGCGTCGGCGCGCTGCTGGGCCAGCGGTGCACGATATCCGCCCGCCACCGGCGGACGCCCCCGCTTCTTGGGCACCGTGGCCGGGTTGCTCCAGCCGTTGCGCCGCAACTCGCGGCTGATCGAACTCGGCGCGCGCTGCACGCTGCGGGCAATTGCCCGCAGCGTGCAGCCCTGCTCAAGATGCAACTGGATCATCGTGCGTTCTTCACAGCTCAGGTGTTTGTAGTTCGTTCCCATTGCAACACATTACCTCCCGGCAAGTGTTGCACTTCATATTTGAGGCCGGG
>CAMTUJ010000037.1:0-12564 GCA_947084925.1 uncultured Gammaproteobacteria bacterium | reverse complement strand
GGCGTCGCGTGTCGAGGTTCACGATCATCCTCCGATGATCCCGGAACCGGACCCCTCAGGCTCACCTTACGGTGGAATCACGACACCCCTTCAGGCTCATGTGTCATTGGAAAAGGCTACAGGTAGACAACGCGTGCGGATAGCCTGTATACTCGCGTGGCCTCGGAATGGGGCCGTATTTATGCCCAGTACCACGAATACTTGTCAGTTCTCGTAGTCCTGAAGTCCATAAGTAATACCCGTTCGAAGCGCCGCTCCACGTTTTCTTTTCGGATCAATTTAATTTACACAGGACTACTGCAATGGCTAATACAGTCACCGGAACTGTCAAGTTCTTCAACGAAGCCAAAGGCTTCGGCTTCATTCAGCGCGAAAACGGCCCAGACGTTTTCGTCCACTTCAGCGCCATTCAGGGCGCCGGCTTCAAGACCCTGGCGGAAGGGCAAAAAGTCCAGTTCACCGTCGGTCAGGGCCAGAAAGGTCCGCAAGCCGAGAACGTAGTACCGATGTAATTCGGACTGCCTTACGGCTTCGCAGAGCCGCCGCGCCTTCGGGCGCGGCGGCTTTTGCGTTCAGGGCCTGAAACCACCGGCTGATCCCAACCGCGCGCTATAATCGCCGCCCCGATTTCCCCTCCAAGATCCTTTTCGCCATGGAAAACAGCCATCCGGAACTCGCCGGGCGCCGGACCTTTGCCATCATCTCGCATCCCGATGCCGGCAAGACCACCATCACCGAAAAGCTGCTGCTGTTTGGCAATGCGATTCAGGTCGCGGGTACCGTCAAGGGGCGCAAGAGCGACCGCCATGCCACCTCCGACTGGATGGCGATGGAGAAGGAGCGCGGCATCTCGGTGACATCCTCGGTCATGCAGTTCCCCTACGGCGGCTGCATCGTGAATCTGCTCGATACGCCGGGCCACGCCGATTTTTCCGAAGACACCTATCGCACCCTCACCGCGGTGGATTCGGTGTTGATGGTGATCGATTGCGCCAAGGGCGTGGAGGAGCGCACCATCAAGCTGATGGAAGTGTGCCGGCTGCGCGACACGCCGATCATCACCTTCGTCAACAAAATGGACCGCGAGGTGCGCGATCCGCTGGAAGTGCTCGACGAAATTGAGCAGGTTTTGAAGATCGAGGCCGCGCCCGTGAACTGGCCCATCGGCATGGGGCGCGGGTTCCGGGGGGTCTACGACCTGCGCGAGGATGCAGTCCATCGCTATCAGTCCGGCCAGGGTCACCGCATTTCAGAAGATGTACGCATCCCGGGCCTGCATTCAGATGCCGTCCGGGAGGCGATCGGCCCCGGGTACGAGTACGAGGCGCTTTGCACACAAGTCGAACTGGTGCGCGGCGCGTCGCACCCGTTCGATCTCGAACGCTACCGGGCCGGCAAGCTGACGCCGGTATTTTTCGGTACGGCCCTGGGCAATTTCGGCGTGCGCGAGATGCTCGATCACTTTGTGCAGTGGGCGCCGGCTCCCCTGCCGCGCGTCGCTGCGGAGCGGGAAGTAACTCCCGACGAGCCGGGTTTCAGCGGCTTCGTGTTCAAGATTCAGGCGAACATGGATCCGCGCCACCGGGATCGCGTCGCCTTCCTGCGCATCTGCTCGGGTGAATATCAACGCGGCATGAAGATGCACCACGTCCGGCTGGGCAAGGAGGTCCGCATTGCCGATGCGCTGACATTTTTCGCGGGCGAGCGGACCAACGTCGAGAGCGCCATCGCCGGCGACATCATCGGGCTGCACAATCACGGCACCATCCAGATCGGCGATACTTTTACCGGCGGAGAGCGGCTCAATTTCACCGGCATTCCCCATTTCGCGCCGGAGCTGTTTCGCCGCATCCGCCTCAAGGATCCGCTGAAGACCAAGCAGCTCCACAAGGGGTTGCAGCAGTTGGCCGAGGAGGGCTCGACCCAGGTGTTTTTTCCGCTGACCAGCAACGATGTCGTGCTGGGAGCGGTCGGGCAATTGCAGTTCGATGTGGTGGCTTATCGCCTGCTGGACGAATACGGCGTGGAAGCGATCTACGAACCGGTGACGGTGGCCACCGCGCGCTGGATCCGCTGCGATGATGCCAGGAAGCTGGCTGCGTTCCGGGTCAAGGTGGCGGCCAATCTGGCTATCGACGGGGGCAAGTGTCTGGCCTATCTGGCGCCTTCCCAGGTCAATCTGGCGCTGACCCGCGAGCGCCACCCGGAGATCGAGTTCCTCGCCACGCGCGAACATTGATCCCGGGGACCGCCGCTCCCCCGCAAAAGCCAGTCAAAAAAAAGGCCCGGGCAATGCCCGGGCCTTTTGGTGCTGCTGCAATCAGGCCGCGCGTTCCTTCGCAACCGGTTCGGCCTGGCCATTGCGAAGCAGCTTGCCCGGTGTTGCGCCGGTGCATTCGCCGTCCATAAAGGTGACTTCCCCATTGACCAGGATGGCGTGGTAGCCCGTGGCACGCTTGATGCGGCGCCACTCACCAGCCGGCAAATCCTCGACGATTTCGCCGATCCAGTCCTTGCCGTCGCTGAGCTTGGCGAGGTCGTAGACGACAACATCGGCCGGTGAGCCTTCGAGCAGCACGCCGCGATCACGGAAACCCGCAGCACGCGCCGGCAACGCCGAGAGCCGGAAATGGGCTTCCTCCAGCGTCACTTTTTCTTCGTCGCGCACCAGCCAGTACAGGAAGTCGGTGGTGTAGGCGCCGCCGGTGAAGAACTTGGTATGCGCCCCGCCATCGGAAATCCCGGGGATGGTGTAGTCGGACTGGTTGATCATCTCCGCCATGAAGTCGGCATTGGAGCCCTTGTCCGGGCCCAGGAACTCGACGTTCAGGTCGCCGGCGAGGGACAGGTCGAGCATCACTTCGATGGGATGCTTGCCTTCGTCCGCAGCGATCTGCCCCAGGGAGCGGCCAACATATTTTTCGAGCTCCGGCTGCTTGTTGACCTTGTGTACCATCAGCCCGTGGATGGCGCCGCCGACGCCCGCTTGAATGACCTGTAGCCGCCGATTGGCCGCCTCGGCCTCGGTGAGAACCCGCTTACGCAGCTCGGGGTCGGCCATTTTGCGCAGCTTCTCCTCTTTGGTGCCGGTGGTCATTTCGCGCCAGGCCGGGCTGGCGTCATACAGGTTCCAGTGCTCCAGCGTGAAGGAGAATCCGGTGCGTCCGGTGGCGGCCTGACCGTAGATCGGCAGGCCCTTTTCACGGCAGCGCTGCAGCCATGCCAGGCTGCGGCGATGTACCTTGGGATCCTTGCGCGTCGTGGAGATCGCGTTGTGCAGAATCGGCCGTTGCGCAACCGCCGCCAGTTTTTCCAGGAAATTCAAGTCGCTGCGCATATCGCCCGTGGACTGGGTCACCTGAATGCAGCCCTCGCCCCGCTCAGCCAGCACTTCGGCGAGGTTGAAGATGTCCTCATCGCACATGGTGTCGGTCACCATCGGCGTGCCGTCGAAGTCGGCCTGGGTAGAGTTGGGGCCGAGGCGCTGGATGGAGAAGCCGCAGAGGCCGGCGTCCATGCCTTCGTTGAGCAGGCGCTTCATCTCCTTGCGCTCGGCTTCGTTGGCCGGGCGGCTTTTGGCGGCTTCGAGGCCCATCACATAGGTCATCAGCGAGGCGGTGGGCATGTACTGGATGCAGTTCACGCCCTTGGGAATGCGAGCCAGAACGTCCATGTATTCCGGCACGGTTTCCCACTGCCAGGGCATGCCCGCCTTCATGGTGTCGTAGGGGATGGCCTCGGTGCGGGTCATGGTGAGCAGCGAACGCTCACGGTATTCGGGCTTGACGGGCACAAAGCCGAAGCCGCAGTTGCCCAGCACCACGGAAGTGACGCCGTGCCAGCCGGAGATGGTGCAGTAGGGATCCCAGTGAATTTGGGCGTCGTAGTGGGTGTGCAGATCGACAAAGCCCGGCGCCACGATCATGCCGGTGGCGTCGATGGTTTTCTTTGCGACGCCCGGTGCCTTGCCACCGATTTGCAGGACTTTGCCCTGATCGATCCAGACATCGACGACCCGGCGCGGTGCGCGGGTGCCATCGACCAGGGTTCCGCCTTTGATGTGGATATCGACGATCTCGTTCATGACTCGTTTCTCCTGTCTCGGACTTGCTATGGGTTATCGGTAACGGGTACTCGGCTCGATCGGGGCCGCATGTAGGGCTGGTTATGCTTCCGACCGTTTCTCATGAGCCAACATTATCATTGATATGAGGGTGGATGCTAGCGCAATGCTCCGTTCACACGCCAAGGCATCAGGGGACCAAGGTGGCGCCGACGGTCACGGCACCTGCGCTGCGCGGGTGCCGTCTGGCAGACTGGAGCCTTACATGTCGAACTTCCGGAGCGTTGCCGTGATCACACCGCGCATTACCCATCTTGCGCTGCATGTCGCCGGCCTGGACGCCTGCATCGATTTTTACCGTGATTTTTGTGGCATGGAGGTCGTGCACAGCCGTCAAGCGGGAGCGCAGCGCATCGTCTGGATGGCCGAGCCTGGACGCGCCACGGATTTCGTGTTTGTCCTGATGGAAGGTGGTGACGATCTGCAACTGGCGGCGCGCGACTACCGCCACTTCGGCTTTGCGCTCGCCAGCCGGGCGGCGGTGGACGGGATCGCCGCGCGGGGTGCCGCCGCTGGCTGCCTGGTGTGGCCGCCGCGGGACGAGCCCTTTCCGGTGGGTTACTACTGCGGCCTGCGCGATCCCAACGGCAACCATGTCGAGTTCAGCTACGGCCAGCCCCTGGGGCCGGGCGCCGAAGCCTTCGATTTGTTGACGCGCTGATCGCGCCGGCGGTCAGCTGAACGCCTGGATCCCGGTCTGGGCGCGGCCCAGAATCAGCGCGTGCACGTCCGCCGTGCCCTCGTAGGTGTTGACCACCTCCAGGTTCACCATGTGGCGCATGACCGGATATTCGTCGGAGATGCCGTTGCCGCCCAGCATGTCCCGCGCCTGGCGTGCGATGTCGAGCGCCTTGACGCAGTTGTTGCGCTTCATCAGCGAGATCAGCTCCGGCGCCAGCAGGCCGCGATCCTTGAGGCGTGCCGCGTGCAGCGAACCCAGCAGGCCCAGGCTGATCTCGGTCTGCATGTTGGCGAGCTTGAACTGGATCAGCTGATTGGCGGCGAGCGGGCGGCCGAACTGCTGACGGTCGAGCACGTACTGCCGCGCCGCGTGCCAGCAGGTTTCGGCGGCGCCGAGCGCGCCCCACGAAATCCCGAGCCGGGCGCTGTTGAGGCAGCCGAACGGCCCTTTGAGGCCCTGGACGTTGGGCAGCAATTGTTCCGCGGCAACAAATACCTCGTCCATCACGATCTCGCCGGTCACCGACGCGCGCAGGGCCAGCTTGCCCTCGATCTTCGGCGCCGACAGCCCGGCCATGCCGCGCTCCAGGATGAAGCCGCGAATGATGCCGTCATCGGTCTTGGCCCAGACCACGAAGACGTCGGCGATGGGCGAATTGGTGATCCACATCTTGCTGCCGCTGAGGCGGTAGCCGCCGTCCACGCTGCGGGCACGGGTTTTCATGCCGCCGGGATCGGAGCCGTGATCGGGCTCGGTGAGGCCGAAACAGCCCACCCATTCGCCGCTCGCCAGCCTGGGCAGATATTTCTCCCGCTGCGCTTCGGTGCCGTAGGTGTGGATGGGATACATCACCAGGCTCGATTGCACGCTCATCATGGAGCGAAAGCCCGAGTCCACGCGCTCGACCTCGCGCGCGATCAGGCCGTAGCTCACATAGTTCACGCCGGGACAGCCATAGCCGTGGATGGTGGACCCGAGCAGGCCCAGCGCGCCCATTTCGTTGAAGATGGCGCGATCGGTGTGCTCATTGCGAAAGGCGAGTTGCACCCGCGGCAGCAATTTGTTCTGGGCGTACTGGCGCGCGCTGTCGCGCACCATGCGCTCCTCGTCATTGAGTTCGCCATCCATCAGAAAAGGGTCTTCCCAATTGAAACCGGCCCAGTCGCCTGCCATCCGCTGCTCCCACCATCACCACTGTTCGAGAAGGGCGCCACTATAGCGACGCGCGGGCGTCCGGCAAAGCGGGTGGCGGCTTGCGGGGCCGGGCGGCCACTGCGACCATGCGCGCTGTCTTCGTTTGAGACCTGGCCTTGAGTCGCCCCGCGCAAGTCACCATCGACCTGGACCATCTGCGCCACAACTTCGCGTTGGCGCAACGCCATGCGGGCGGTGCCCGCGTGATGGCCATGGTGAAGGCGAACGCCTATGGTCACGGCGCGGCGGCGGTGGCGCGCGCGCTGTCGGCGGCGCACGCGTTCGGAGTCGCCTGCCTGGAGGAGGCGCTGGTGCTGCGCGGAGCGGGAATCACCCAACCGATTCTGCTGGCCGCCGGGTTTTTCCATGCGGATGAATTGCCGGAAATCGCGCGCCACGACCTCCAGATCGTGATCCACTCGGAGCGCCAGGTAGCGGACCTGCGCGCGGCCCGCTTGTCGCGCCCATTGGTGGTGTGGCTGAAAATCGACAGCGGGATGCACCGGCTGGGCATCGCACCCGAGACGGTCGCCGCCACCCAGGGTCGCCTGCTGGTCTCCGCCAATGTGGCCGAGGTGCGTTTGATGACGCACTTTGCCTGCGCCGATACCCCGGAGCATGACCTTAATCGCCGCCAGCTCGAAACGTTCGTGTCCGCCACCCGGGGATTGCCGGGCGCTCGCAGCCTGGCCAATTCGGCGGCACTGCTGGCATCGCCGGCAAGTCGCGCCGACTGGGTGCGGCCCGGCATCCTGCTGTACGGAGTCAATCCGTTCGAGGCGCACCACCCCGTCGCCGATGAGTTAAAGCCGGTGCTGACGCTGTCGTCGCGGGTGATCGCCATCCGGACCCTGGCGGTCGGCGCGGGTATCGGCTACGGCCACGACTGGGTGGCGACGCAGCCCACGCGGGTCGGCATCGTCGCCATGGGCTACGGCGACGGCTATCCGCGCCACGCGGGCACCGGCACACCGGTGCTGGTGGCGGGACGCCGGACCCGGACGCTGGGGCGGGTGTCGATGGATCTGCTGGCGGTGGACCTGAATGACGTGCCGGGCGCGGATGTCGGCGCCGAAGTGGTGCTCTGGGGCGAAGGACTGCCTGCCTGGGAAGTGGCGCGCCACGTGGGCACCATCGCCTATGAGTTGCTCACGGGAATCTGCGCGCGGGTGCCGGCGCGTTATCGCGCTGCCGGAAACCCGGGTCGCGACAGCCTGTAGCCGCCGGCGTTCGGCCCCGCCTCAGTTCGGCTTGCGTTTGACCAGGATGCTGTCGACGCCGTTTTGCTGGAGCACGGCGCGCGCCCGGGCCAGCGTTTCCTGAGAGGTGAACGGACCGATCATCACGCGATGCCAGACCTCCCCGGGTTTGGCGCCGGCGCTTTCGACGGAAGCGTTCAGGTTCAGCAGCAGCAACCGTGCACGCAGGCTGTCGGCATCGCCGCGGGCGCGGAACGATCCGGTTTGCAGGATGAATTCATACGGCGAAGGTTTCTCGACAGCGACTTTTTCCTCGGCCTTCGCATCATCCTTTTTCTTCGCCGGGTCGGCCGGTGGCGGAGCCTTGACCAACGGCGGCTCTTCCACTTCGGGCACGAATACCTCGGATTCCTTGAGCAAGGTGTAGAAATCAAAGCGCGGCTTGGCTTCGGCCTGTGCCTTCGCATTGCTGTCGGCGGCCGACGCGGCGGGGTCGGCCGGGTGTGGCCGCCACAGCATGGCCACCAGCGTCGCCGCGATCCCGACGATGGTGCCGCTGAGGAAGATGGCCCAGGGAGGTGTGCGTGTGCCCAGTGGCAGGCGCTGATGTTTCACTTGGCGCTTTTTTGCCGAAGCGGGTTTGGCGTAATCCCGGGCCATGAGCAGGGTCGAAGGTAGGAAGCAGCCATTCTATGGGGTCGCGCGGGGCGCTGCCAGCGGCGCGCTGGGTTGCATGCCAAGCTCCGGACCTCGCCAACCAGGCTGTGGATCAACCGCGGAGTGCGGACAGCCCCCGGTAGAGATCGAGCGCTTCCGGGTTCGCCAGTGCGTCGGTGTTTTTCACCGGCAGGTCGTGCACGATCTGACGTACCGCAAGTTCGGCGATCTTGCCGCTGCGGGTGCGGGGAATGTCCGTCACCTGGACGATCCGCGCCGGCACATGGCGCGGGGTGGTGTTGGCGCGGATGGTGGCGCGATTCCGGTCGCGCAAGGCATCGTCGAGCGCGAGACCCGGACGCAGGACCACGAACAGCACCACACGCACGTCGTCGTCCCATTCCTGGCCGATGCAGACGGATTCCAGCACGGCGGGGATCTTCTCCACCTGGCGGTAGATTTCCGCGGTGCCGATGCGTACCCCGCCCGGATTCAGCACCGCATCGCTGCGCCCGTGGATGACGAGGCCGCCGTGGGGAGTGATCTCGCCGTAGTCGCCCTGGGCCCAGATGCCGGGCCAGCGCGAGAAATAGGCCTCCGTGAACTTGCGATCTTCGGGATCGTTCCAGAAGCCGATGGGGCAGGACGGAAACGGCCGCGTGCACACCAGTTCGCCTTTTTCGCCCACCATCGGCGCGCCGGCGTCGTTCCAGATAGCGACCGCCATGCCGAGCCCCCGGCACTGGATCTCGCCCTCCCACACCGGCAGGCAGGGATTGCCGAGCACGAAGCAGGACACGATGTCGGTGCCACCGGAAATGGAGGCGAGACAGAGGTCGTCCTTGAAGCCCCGGTAGACGTAGCGGAAGCTCTCGTGGGACAGCGGTGAGCCGGTGGAGAGCACGGTGCGGAGACGGTCGAGCCGGTGACTGGCGCGCGGCGTGACGCCGGCCTTTTCCAGCGCGCTCAGATATTTTGCGCTGGTGCCGAAGATCGAGATGCCCTCGGCGTCGATCAGGTCGATCAGGGTCTCGGGCGCGGGATGGAACGGCGAGCCGTCGTAGAGCACCAGGGTCGCGCCGCTGGCCAGACCGCTCGCCAACCAGTTCCACATCATCCAGCCGCAGGTGGTGAAGTAGAACAAGGTGTCGTCGGGCTTGAGATCGACGTGCAGGCGGTGTTCCTTCAGGTGCTGGAGGAGTGTGCCGCCCGCGGAGTGGACGATGCACTTGGGCACGCCCGTGGTGCCCGACGAGTACAGGATGTAGAGCGGATGCGCGAACGGCAACTGTTCGAAGCGCAGTTCGGGCACGGGTCCGCCGCCCATCAGCGCCTCCCACGCGAGTGCGCCGGGGAGACAGGTCTCGGCATCCAGCACGGGCATCAGCACCAGGGTATCGATGCTCGCAATGTGCGCGGCGATCTCCCGCACGCGCGGCAGCGTATCGATGGCCTTGCCGTTGTAGTGATAGCCGTCGCAGGCGAACAGCACCCTGGGCGCGATCTGGCCGAAGCGGTCCAGTACGCCGGTGGTGCCGAAATCCGGCGAGCACGACGACCACACCGCGCCGATGCTGGTGGTCGCCAGCATGGCGATCAGGGTTTCGGGCACATTGGGCATGAACGCGGCGACCCGGTCGCCCGGCGCCACACCCCGCGCGCGCAGTCCGGCGGCGACACGCGCCACGGCGTCGTGAAGCTGGGCGTAAGTCAGCGCGCGCCGCGCGCCGTTCTCCAGGCGACCGACCAGGGCGATGGCATCATCGCGCCGGCGCAGCAGGTTTTCCGCGAAATTGAGGCGCGCGTCAGGGAACCAGCGTGCGCCCGGGAAATGTGCGCCGTCCGCCAACACCCGCTGCCCGGGTTCCGCGCAACGGACTCCGGTGAACTCCCAGATCGAGCGCCAGAAATCCTCGGGGCAGTTCACCGACCACTGGTGCAGGGCGGCGTAGTCGGGGAACAGTTGCCCGTACTCCGCGTCCAGAAAGCGGGCGTAGGCCAGCATGTTGCTCTGGTCGATGCGGGTGGCGGACGGACGCCACAGGGGTTGCGAGGTCATGGCGGAGTGCTGAGCCGGCACCGGTCAATCCAGATATTCGAATACTTTCACGACCCGCTGCACGCCGCCGATGCGGCTGGCGATGGCGGCGATGCGGTTGGAATCGCGACGACTCACGGTCCCCATCAGATACACCACGCTGTCCTCGACCACGACGTCCACACCGCGGGTGTTCAGGCCCTTCTCGGCGACCAGGCGGCCGGTGACTTTGGAGGTGAGCCAGCTGTCGCTGGTGCGCGCAAGCACGGTCGTATTGTTGCGTACCTGGAGTTCGTTGAAGACCTCGCGGGCGCCCTGGTATTTGCGCGCCGCATCGCCGGCCAGGATTTTCATCTCTTCGGTCGGGACTTCGCCGGTGAGCAGCACCAGGCGGTTATGGCTGTGCACATTGACGTGGGCGGACTCCAGTTGCGGGTGCGCTTTCTTGATGTTGACGCCGATCAGTATTTCCATTTTCGCGTCGTCGACGGAAGTGCCGATGGTGGGTTCCGTTTTGGTCTCCTGGAAGGGTCGATCGGTCACCTTGTTGAGGGTGGAGGCGCATCCGCCCAGGGCGAGCGAGCAGGACAGGGTCACAAGCAGTGCATATTTACCGCGTTGTTTCACGTTGCGGATCCTCCAAACAGATGGTGTTCGATGAGTTCACAGAGACAGAAAATCGCCGTCAGATGGATTTCCTGCGCATGGCCTTGGTTGTCGGTAGCGGGAGAAAGTTCGATGTCGGCGTCGTCCAGTTCGGCGGCCATGCGATCATCACCCGGGCCGCTGAACAGGATACAGGGGATATTCCGACCGCGCGCCGCGCGCAAGGCGCCGGCGAGACTGGCCGGCGCGGAGCCCGGACTGACCAGCGCCAGGCAGTCGTCCGGCTGACCCAGCGCCCGCACCTGGAGCCCGACAAGGTCGCCTTCCGGGATGCTCGGATCGACGTAATCGTCGAGCAGGATGACGGGCAGTGCCGGCCGCGCAAAGTGGAAGCCGCGCGCCACGCCGTGGCGCAGGCTGCCGGCCAGATAGCGGCCGACGCCGACGCCGCAGACCAGCAGCTTGCCGTTGCGCAGGAAGGTGGTGGCGATACGCTCCGCCGCCAGCGCGATACGCGGCGCGAGCAGCTCGCCGACCGCCATTTTGGCCTGGATGCCGCGGTGGATGCTGGCAATGACTCTTTCTTCCATGGGGTCAGAGGTCGTCGGCGCGAAACGCATCGCGGAGCCATTCCACGGCATAGTCATCGGGATTCCGGGGTGCCGGAGGTGTCAGCAACATGGCATCGAAACGACAGGGTGGCTCGGCGGACGGGCCGCTGGCGAGGAAATGGCGCGCGGCGGCCACGATACGCTGACGCTTGCGGCGGTCGATACTCTCTCCCGCGCCGCCAAAGGCACTGCCCGAGCGCATGCGCACCTCGATGAATGCCAGGGTCCCGCCATCGTCGGCGATGATATCAATCTCGCCGCGCGTCGTCCGGTAATTGCGCGCCACGATGCGCAGGCCCTGGCGCAGGAGGAAAGTTTCCGCCGCGCGTTCGGCTTCAGCCCCGCGGCCGCGCTGTTGCAGCTTCACTGCGCTTCACTTTCCAGATACGCCCGACCATTGCGGAAGCGCGCCCAGGGCTGGATGCGACGGATGCGTTGTCCGCCGTCCAGGACCAGGGTGCCGGTATGGCCGGCGACACGGATGTCGGCGTTCGGTTGCGCCCCCGCCAGAAACGGGTGGACGAGATAGGCATCGGCGCCGAGTGCAAAGAACGGGCGATAGATCGGTGGCAAATTGGTCTCGGGGGCTGGCGTCGTCGCATCGGCGAGCGCCCAGGTCATGGTGCTGAACCGGATCTCGCCGAGATCGCCATCGCGAGCCGCGTCGGCGACCCCGGCATAAATGGCCGATGTGGCGTACACCGGCAGATCGTCGGCGTACAGAAAGTCGAGGGTCGGCTTGATCTGGCGTCCCTGGGCGGGATAGGCGACCAAAAACACCATGTCGATATCCGTGCGGCGGCGCGGCGGTTCCGCATCCGCGCCCGGGGTGGCAGTGGCACCCGCCGTGACGGCAAGCAGCGGGCGCAACACAGGCACGAAGTCCTTGAGCGCCATGTCGTAAGTCGCGCCGCTGCGCACCGTGCCGCCCAACTGGGTGAAGGTGCCTCCAAACGCATCGAGCGCCCGCCGTCCCCAGGGGGCGTCGGGGACCAGCACCAGCGCCGCCCGCCGTCCGTCCTGCCAGGCGCGGCGTGCCGCTGCCTCGGCTTCGTCGGCAACGGACAGGGCGAGCGTATGGAAATTGGCAGCGGTCGACTCGGGCCCGCCCTCCAGTTCGTTGAGGCCCAGCACCGGCACCGGCAGCGCGGGCTCCGCCACCAGCCGCGTCAGGGCTTGCTGGTCGAGCGGTCCGATTACCAGTTGCGCGCCGTCGGCGACGGCACGGTGATAGAGAGCGAGCACGTCGCCACCGGCGGCGTCATACAGCTTGACGTCGGGGGTAGCGGCGCCCCCCGCCTGCGCGGAGAAGACGGCGGCCATGAACCCGTCACGAATGGCGTTGGCGGCGGGGCCGTAATTTCCGGAACGGGGCAGCAGCAGCGCGACCCGCTGGAGCGCCGGGGCCGCGGCGGGCGCGCTGGCGGCATCGGCGCCCGGCGCGGGGCCGGCGT
>CAMTUJ010000036.1:0-43054 GCA_947084925.1 uncultured Gammaproteobacteria bacterium | reverse complement strand
TGCTGAAAAACTGCTGCGGGCACCATCTGCTTCGTTGCGCGGTGCTCGCTCCCTCGCCTATCTACTTGATATGTCTCGGTCGCTGCGCTCCGTGCGCCTCGCATCTGGCCCCCTCGCGACGTTTTTCAGCAACCTGATAGGCGGATATCTCGTCGAGCGTCAGGATTTCACCGTCCCTATCCATCACCGTCTCGCCTTTGAGGCTGATCGTTATTAACCTACACTTGCCAAAACACGCCAATCCTTCCAAATTCTGACATCATCGCTTCCCGAATGCATCCTGAATGCAGATTCGCGGGCACTTGGCCAGGCGGGAGCCCCCAATGCCTGAACGGAGACCACCTTCGGACAAGCATGGGCGCCGGGCTTATGCATTTTTGCCTTTGAGTTATAAGGAATCAGTTTTTTACGACCATCTGGCAGCAGGCTAAGATTCGCGCCCGCATCCAGTTCATGCAGCACCGCCATGTACCTCTACGATGATCGGGACCGTTGTCTCCTGCGCGAGCGGGTGCGACAGTTTCGCGACCAGACCGCGCGCTATCTGGACGGCGATCTTCCCGAAGATCAGTTCCGTCCGTTGCGCCTGCAGAACGGGCTTTATATCCAGCGTCTGGCGCCCATGCTGCGGGTCAGCATCCCCTACGGCCTGATCTCGGCGTCGCAACTGCGCCGCCTCGCCCACATCGCCCGCACCTACGACAAGGGCTACGCCCATTTCACGACGCGCCAGAACATCCAGTTCAACTGGCCGCAACTGCCCGAGGTGCCGGACATTCTGGCCGAGCTGGCCACGGTCGATATGCACGCGATCCAGACCAGCGGCAACTGCATCCGCAATATCACCTCGGACGAGTTTGCCGGCATTGCGCCCGATGAGGTGGAAGATCCGCGCCCCTGGTGCGAGCTGGTGCGGCGCTGGTCTACCTTTCATCCGGAATTCGCCTACCTGCCGCGCAAGTTCAAGATTGCCGTGAGCGGGTCCGAGAGCGATCGCGCGGCGATTCAGGTGCACGACATCGGTCTGCAACTGGTGAAGAACGCTGCGGGCGCGCTGGGATTCCGGGTGTATGTGGGCGGCGGGCTCGGGCGCACGCCGGTGATCGGCGAGGTGATTGGCGAATTCATCGAACCGCGCCACCTGCTGACCTATCTGGAAGCCATTCTGCGCGTCTACAACCGCTACGGGCGGCGTGACAACAAGTACAAGGCCCGCATCAAGATTCTGGTCAAGGCGTGGGGCGCCGAGGTGTTCGCGGCGCGGGTCGCTGCGGAATGGCAACACCTGAAGGACGGCCCCAATACCCTGACCGAAGCGGACTTTGCCCACGTCCGGCAGTTTTTCACCGCCCCGGCCTATGAGACGGTCGATGTCGCGGCGGCGGAAGCCACCGTCAGCGCCTGCGCCGCCGCGGAACGCGCCTTTGCGCGCTGGCTGGAACGCAATGTCCGCGCCCACCGCGTGCCCGGCTATTGCGCGGTGGTGCTGTCGCTCAAACCCGTCGGCGTGGCGCCGGGGGATGTGACCGACGCGCAGCTCGACGCCATTGCCGATCTCGCCGACCGCTACGCCTTTGGCGAGGCGCGCGTCACCCATCATCAGAATCTGGTGCTCGCCGATGTGCGGCGCGGCGATCTCCCCGCGCTGTGGCGCGCGCTGAAGGCCCAGGGCTTTGCGACCCCCACCATCGGCACCCTGAGCGACATCATCTGCTGCCCGGGCGGCGACTTCTGCTCGCTGGCCAACGCCAAATCCATTCCGATTGCCGAGGCGATCCAGCGCGAATTCGACGATCTCGACTATCTCTACGATCTCGGCGATCTGACCCTGAACATCTCCGGCTGCATGAATGCCTGCGGTCATCACCATGTCGGCAACATCGGTATTCTCGGCGTCGACAAGAAAGGCGAGGAGTTCTACCAGATCCAGATCGGCGGCGAAGCGGGCTCCCGCGCCGCGCTCGGCCAGGTGCTCGGGCCATCGTTTTACGCGCCGGAAGTGCCGCGGGTGATTGCCAGGATTCTCGACGTCTACGTGCAGCGACGCCACGAGGGCGAGACCTTTATCGAAACCTACCGTCGCGTCGGTGTGGAACCTTTCAAGGACAGTGTCTATGCCAAAGCTGCTTAAGGCGGGGAGCTTCACCATCGATGCGTGGCAGCGGTTCGACGCCGATGCGGCGCGGATTGCGGATGGCGATGCCCTGTTGTTTCCCCTGCCCGTCTGGCTGGCGCGTCGCGACGCCCTCCTCGCCCGGGGTACCAGCCGCACCGGCATCTGGCTGAACGGCGACGAGGAGCCCGAGCAGATCGCCGCGGACATCCACCGCTTCGGCTGCATCGCGGTCAATTTTCCCACGTTCATGGATGGACGCGGCTTTTCCTGCGGCCGTCTGCTGCGCGAGCGCTACGGATTCCGCGGCGAGTTGCGCGCGGTCGGCGATATTTTTGTCGATCAACTGCATTTCCTGCGCCGCTGCGGATTCGATGCCTTCGAACTGCCGGACGCCACCTCGCTCGACACGGCGCGCAACTGTCTGGATGCCTTCAGCGTTCACTACCAGGCGGCCTGCGATCTCGCCTGACGGCGTCAATCGAGACCTTCTGAACGCGGCGCCATTGCAGCACAATGGCGGGATGCGAGCCCGGTGATCCAGAGTTGAACGACGCGGTATTCCATTCCTTTTTTCTGATTTTCTGTGGCGCCGCGGTGCTGGCCACGCTCGCGCTCTACGGTCGCCAGCCGCTGCTGGTCGCCTATATCGCGCTCGGCGCCCTGCTCGGCCCATCGGGCTTCGGACTGACTCCGGACGTTGCGCTGATTACCGATATTTCCCATATCGGGATCATCTTCCTGCTGTTTCTGCTCGGCCTCGACATGCAGCCCGCGGCGCTGGTGCGGGTGTTCCGGCAGATTACCCATGTCGCCGTCATCAGCGCGCTGATCTTCGCGGCGGCGGGCTACGGCATCGCCCGCGCGTTTGGTTTCGCGCCCATCGAAGCATTGATCGTGGGTGCGGCCATGATGTTTTCCAGCACCATCATCGGGATCAAGCTGCTGCCGACCACGGTGCTGCATCACCGTCCCATCGGCGAGCTGATGGTGGGAATGCTGCTGTTGCAGGATTTTCTGGCGATCATCCTGCTGCTGGTGCTGGGCGGAATCGACGCCGGCGGGATCGATGCCGGCCGCATCGGCCGCACGCTGCTGGCCCTGCCACTGGTCGCGGTCTGTTCAGCCCTGGCGGTGCGATTCGTTATTTTGAAGCTCTTCGCGCGCTACGATCGCATGGGCGAATACATGTTTCTGCTCGCCATCGGCTGGTGTCTGGGTGTCGCGGAATTGTCCCATCAGCTCGGTTTGTCGCGGGAGATCGGCGCCTTTATCGCCGGCATCAGCATCGCCACCAGCCCCATTTCCCAGCACATCGCGTTGTCGCTGAAGCCATTGCGGGATTTTTTCCTGGTGCTGTTTTTCTTCACCATCGGGGCGCGGTTCGATCTGGGTTTGTTGCGCGAGATCGCCGTGCCGGCGCTGGTGCTCGGGGGCGGTATGCTGCTGCTCAAGCCCGTCGCCTTTCGTTTTCTGCTGCGGGGGCGGGGCGAACAGGCACGCAGGCTGGGCTGGGATCTGGGCTGCCGCCTGGGGCAGAGCAGTGAATTCTCGCTGCTGGTGGCCTATCTGGCCGCCAGTCTCGGCCTCATCGGCAACGCCGCCTCGCATTTGATCCAGGCGGCGACCATCCTGACTTTCCTGATTTCCAGCTACATCGTGGTGCTCAACTTTCCCAATCCCATCGCGATTCGCGACGGGCTGCGGCGGGACTGAACCGGCGAGAATCGGGGCGGCGCTACACCGGCAATTGCGGTTCGCGCGCGCCGTCCCACCAACTGCGCAGCCGCTGGGCGAGCCGCATTTCCACGCTTATCCCCAGTCGCTCCAGCAGCGTCTTGTCGGTGACATAGCTGAGCTCGTAGATATCCGCCGTCGCCAGTTGCGCACTGAGGTATTCGTCGCTGGTTGCCAGTTTGTCCACCAGGCCCAGTGCCAACGCCTGGGTACCGAACCAGACCTCGCCAGTGGCGATCGTTTTGATGTCGAGCCGGGGCCGGTGCGCGGCGACATGATCCTTGAACAATTCGTGGGTGGCGTCGAGATCGCGCTGGAATTTCTCGCGCCCCGCCGGCCCGTTCTCACCCAGCACCGTGAGTGTGCGTTTGTATTCGCCGGCGGTGAGCAATTCGACGTCGATGTCGTGGCGCTTGAGCAGACGGTGGACGTTGGGAATCTGCGCCATGACGCCAATCGAGCCCAGCACCGCGAAGGGTGCGGCAAGGATGTTGCCAGCGACACAGGCCATCATGTAGCCGCCACTGGCCGCCACCTTGTCCACGCACACCGTGAGCGGAATGCCGGCCTTGACGATGCGATCCAGTTGGCTCGCCGCCAGCCCGTAGGCATGCACCATCCCGCCGCCACTTTCGAGCCGCACAACGATTTCGTCGCCGGAGCGGGCGCGCAACAAGGCAGCGGTAATTTCCTCGCGCAACCGGCCGACCGCGGAAGCCCGCAGATCGCCGTGAAAATCGAGCACGAAGATCCGTTGCCGGCTGTCATCGGACGGTTTTTCCTGCTTGCGCGAACGGCGCCGCGCTCGCTTGATGGATTTGCGTGCCTTCGGTGACGCCAGGGCCAGATCCAGGGTATCGCCCAGTTCCTCCACCCTGGCATTGAAGTCGCGTACCTCAAGCCGCCCCTCTTCCCGAACACGCGATTTGCGCGCAAAGGCCGCCACCGCCCCCAGTAAGGCCGCAAAAGCCAGCAGCAGGGTCAGTGCCTTTGCCAAAAACAGGAGATACTCCGCCGCCAGTCCCACGCTTTATCCTCGCTCAATGCTCGCTATCCGCTATCCGCTATCCGCTATCCGCTATCCGCTATCCGCTATCCGCTATCCGCTATCCGTTGTCCGTTGTCCGTTGTCCGTTGTCCGTTGTCCGTAACCGACCCTCGGCGTCGATTCGAATTTCATACTTCGCGCCATCCCGTACCGGAAGACTGCCTGTCGCCGTCTCGGTGACCCGAACCAGGCCCCGCAACCTCGGCACCCGCGCAAGCCAGTACCAGACATCGAACAAACTGTCGGAGTCACCTACAGCCACTGTGTCATATCCGGGCAGTGCGTCACCGGATTGCGCACGGGCGGCATAAAAATGGCGAATCCGATACAAGTGGACGGGACACAGCGGAACCAGGCAGCGGATGGTCTGTACATCGAGGATCCAGTGGTTCCCGCTCAACGTCACATCGCGCTCCAAACCGCCGCGCGTTGCGATATGCACTCGGGAGCTGTCCCGGGCGCGGTCAACCATGCCCGGATCGGCGGTCTGCTGCTCGATGTCGACCGTGGCGATCACGGCACCCGGGACGAGACTCCGGTAACGCCCGAAATCCGCAGCGGCAAGCAGGCTCAGGGCGCTTGCCGTCGCCATGCCGACCCATCCGACCGCCCAGGCCAACGCCCGCCAACGACCCGGTTGCCACAGCATTCGCAGCGCGGCCAGGGACAGGAGCGTACCCAGACCATACAGCAGCCATTCCGGTAGATTGCCGGGCGCCGTCATTATCCGCGCCGCCGGGCGGCGCGCGCCGGCGATGATGTCGTCAAAAGCGCAACGCCGAGACACATTCGCGGGCCATCCTCAGTGCCTCGCCACTTTCCCCGGTGCCGAAACGAACCGCATTCAGGTGAATTTCGAGGCTGATCACCATGTCGGCGAAATACTCGATGTTGCGCGAGCTGTCGTTCAGGCCCAGTGCGGGGTGATAGCGGCTGGTCTGCAGGAATTCCCAGGCACGCACGAAAATTGCCTCCAAGGCTGAGTCTTCAAGCATGATCGCGCAGCCCTTGAGAACAATGAAATCTGCTTCGAGCTCCTCCCAACCGTCGTCGGTAAGCACGCCATCCTGGAGCAGCTCCAGCAACGCTTTGGCTTCGAGCAGCACGGCATTGGCGCCGAGCACGACACCGTTACGGGCCGTTTTCAGCAGGCTGGTCTGAAGGATGAGATCAAGCGGTCTGTTGCTCCAGGCCGCGAGATCGTCGCGATCCGGATTGGTGCCGGCAAAATCCACCACCGCGCAATCCAGATAGAGGATCGAGTCGGCGTACTCCTGCAATTCTTCCTCGGCGGGTGATCGCGCCTCGTCGAGCGCCCGTTGCAAGGTATCGCCATGCTGCTGAAAGCGGGCCACCAGATTCTCAAGGCCGAGTTCGCGGGCACTTTGCGCCACCGCGACGCAATCTTCCTGCATGCCCCGCACGAGGGTCGCCGGCAGTGGGTCGTCCTCCTGCGAGAGATCGAGCGCACTTCGCAACCGCAGCATGCGCGTGGCCAATTCATCAAGCGGCCAGGCAGCCAAACCACCGTCGCGGCCAAACACTTTGACGCGGATCGCTTCCAGTTCGCCGTCGTCGAAATCCAGCTTGGGCACGGGCAACCGGTCCCCGTGGCTGGCCCTCCCGTTCGACAGCGCCAACAGTGCGAGAAAAGCACGCCAGAGCCCCTCCGGATAAGGGTTTCCGGTATGGCCGACACGAATGCCCACCAGTGAGCGCAACTGCTTTTCCACGGCGGCGAGCAGGCGGGCGCGATCCGGACGGAGGAGCAAGGTTCCATTCGCAAAATTGCCAAGCACCAACCGCAACGCGGCCCAGTAATTTCGCTCGGATTCGGCGTCCGCGAGCTGCTCCAGCCGCGCGACGCTGCGCATCAGAATTTCGTATCCCTTGGCGCGATTTACTCCCTTCAACACGCTCACCAGCCCCAGTTGATACAGGTGCAGGATGCGCTTGAGGTCGTCCGCCGCGACGACGGTGGATAGATTTGCCGGGCCGATGTGGAACTTGGGCCAGTCAATGCCGAACAGCACCTGATATTCATATACCGGCGGCTTGCGCCGCAGGGTGCGCAAGGCGGTAATCTCGGGGATCAACAGGCAGGGATTATCGCGGCGACTGCGCACCAGATAGTCCAGCAGCCTGGGGATCACGACGAGCGCTTCATCGAGCACCCGTCGCAGATCATCCCAGGACACCGTCCCCGCCTGCGCGTCCTCCACTGCCGCCAGGGTTTCTTCGAGCAGCAAACGCAGTCCATTGAGTTCGCAGATCGCGACGCCACCCCAGAGGTCGCGCGTCAGCGCCACAAAATCTTCCGCGTTGCTGGCGTCGAGTTGTGCAACGGCCTCGATCACGCGCTCAGCAGCGCGTTTAAGCTCGCCGCCACTGAGATCAACTACCTCGGAATGGAGTTTTTCAATCGCTGACATCTGGTTTGCCGGGTTCGAGATTTCCTGCGTAACCTATCAGAAGATAACATGAGGCTCCATGAAAACCTTGTGCCAGGGAGCGGACCCTCTGTGTAATCCGCTGGCCAGGTCACAGCGCCGACGCAGCGTTGCACGAAAACCGGCGCGCCTTCCATTGCCGCGTCCTTGCCGGGGCGCAAGGGCCTCCAGTGCGGCCATTGGTCACCGCGGCGAGCCAGGATCAGTGTGCAATGGCATCGATGGCGTCTCAGGCCACAGGGCGCAGGCTTTGTGGGCGCGTGCGACGGTGACGAGCTTCAGGCGATGAGCCTCAAGTTCCAGCGTCGAAGCACCGATGACACGCAAGGGAGGGCGGGTTTGCGTCAGTTTGCGGTGTCCGGACACACCGGACGTCTGCGTGGCAGCACTACTGCTGTCGAAGCTCAGCGCAACCTGGCCGCCCGTCATGGCCAGAAAAACGTTGGCCAGCAGCTCGGCATCAAGTAACGCCCCGTGCAGTTCCCGGTAGCTGTTGTCGATGCCATGACGCTTGCACAGTGCGTCGAGATTGTTCTTTTGCCCCGGATGCAGTCCACGCGCCATTTGTAGCGTATCGATGACCGTGCGCCCTTGCTGCAGGGGTGCGTGTCCGCTTCCCGCAAGCTCCAGTTCGCGGTTCAGAAAACCCAGGTCGAACAGCGCATTGTGGATGATCAGATCCGCAGTCCCGAGAAACTCCAGCAACTCGTCGGCAATTTGCGCAAACCGGGGTTTGCCGACCAGATCGGCGGCGCTGATTCCGTGAACGCTCTCGGCCCCGGCGTCGATGGCCCGCTCGGGATCGAGATAGTGATGAAAGCGACGGCCGGTGAGTTGGCGATTGATCAGTTCCACGCAGCCAATCTCGATGATGCGATGGCCTTGATCGACCTCGAGGCCGGTAGTCTCGGTATCCAGTACGATCTGCCTCACTCAGTCCTCCAGTTCATCAATGCCACGGTTGGCCATGGCGTCGGCCAGTTCATTCTCCCGGTGTCCGGTGTGTCCTTTGACCCAACACCAGCTAATTTGATGACGGGCCGCCTCGGCATCGAGCCGATGCCATAGGTCCTGATTTTTGACCGGCGCTTTGCTGGCCGTGCGCCAGCCGCGCGCCTTCCAGGCCGCGAGCCACTTGGTAATGCCCTGGCGCACATATTCGGAGTCCGTCGTCAGCGTCACCTGGCAGGGCTCCTTGAGTGCTGCCAGTCCTTCAATGGCTGCTCGCAATTCCATCCGATTATTGGTCGTATGCCTTTCCGCGCCATGAAGGGTCCGTTCGCGGCCGCCGTAGCGCAGCAGCACTCCCCAACCGCCAGGACCGGGATTGCCGCGGCAGGCACCATCGGTGAATATCTCGACGCGCTTGCTGGCGGCGGTCATCTGCGTTTGCGCCCTCGGTAGACACCATTGCCCGGCGCTTCCGCCGCACGCGTGCGATTCAATGCGGCTCCCATGCTGGTGAGGCGCCGCGGCAACCAGGGGAGATTCGAATGCGGCTGTAATGGAATGGCCCGTTTGTACGCCGTCAACACGTAAAAAGTATCCGGCCCGCTGAGTGACAAACGTTGGAGGGTCCGCTTCGGCAACTTCGTCAACCGACACCAGGGTGCCGCACCGGATCGGCTGACTTCCGACTCGGAATCAAGTCCAAAGCCCAGCAAAACCAGCCAGTCGCAGACCCGGGAGGAGCGCAGGCTGTTGTGGCGCCACACTCCCGCCGCGTGCCACGGGGCGAGCAGCCATTTACCCAGACCCAGCAACGAATACGGATTGAACCCGATCAGGACGATACGGCCACCGGGCCGGATTATTCGCGCCGCCTCAGCCAGAACCCGTTGCGGCTGCTGGCAGAAATCCAGCGCATGATGGAGGACGACCACGTCGAAGGTATCCGAAGGCAACGGCAGCGCATCAAAGCCGCTCACCGCGTCAACCCCCGCGTCGGTCTCCTGGACAAAGGTGAACCGGCACGGCTGCGTAAAACAGTCGGCAACTCCATGGCGCGGAGACACACCGAGGTGGGCCAAGCGGAAACCGGGCGGCACCGAGAGGCCCCGGCAAAGACTTCGTTGCGCCTCAAGGATGCGCTGACCCGTGGGCGCGTCGAACCACCGCAACATTGCGGCCTGGCTAGCCGAGGCAGCCGCCACGCGGTAGCGGCTGGAGACGCAATTGGTCAGTCGCGCCATACCACGCCGATCCTGCAAATGGGGGTTCGAAAAGGGCAACCTGCAATCACTGCCATCAACTCCTTTGCCTGCCTTTGAAAACCCGGCCAGTCCCGGAAGTCGCGGTCAACGACCAAGCCTCCCACCCATCGCGTTGGCGCGCGCGGCGATTTGCGGCCCGGCGGGCCAACCGTTAGACTCCGGACGGGCAGCCCGGAACAAGTAGCGAGATTCTACCCGAGTTTGCCATCGCGCCCCGATACTCGGCCGCCAAGTCTACCAAGCGGACAAGGCTTTTATTTGACGGCTCGCAAAACCAGCAGTTACCCCTGGATTACCGCACTGATTGCGGAGCAACTGAGAACAGCTACCGCCCGGAATGGCGGGAAGGACACCTTGGCAGGAAGCTGACCAGTTGGCGTGATCACGAGAGAACTTCCAACGATGACCCCCAGAAATCTTCTGCTTTTAGCGTTCAGCGGCATTCTCCTGGCACATTGTGTGTCTTCACATCATTCGATTACCGACACATCGCGGCCGGTTGATCCGGCTGGACCAGGGGGCGTCGTCGCCACCGAGTCAAAAAACCTTCCCCGGGACATGGCATCCGCCGATCAGCGCCTGCCTCCCCCCGCAAATGAGCCTTACCTGCCGCCGCCCAAGGCCATCTGGAGCGACGACAGCATTGCAGGCGTCGATACATGGCGAGCGATGAGCGAGCACATGACGTTCGCCCCCGACGCAACCGGGCCGTCCATTGACCTGGAAATGCAAAAATATCGCGACAACCCTCGCGTCGTGACGGCCGCCGCCGAACGTGCATCCCTTTATCTGCCTTACGTGACGCGCCGCCTCATGGAAAGCGATTTTCCGCCCGAGCTGGCGTTGTTGCCATTTCTGGAAAGCGCCTACGACCCCCGTGCGATATCGGCCAGCGGCGCTGCCGGACTGTGGCAGATACAACCCCGTACCGGCGACGTGCTCGGGCTTAAGCGCGATCAGTGGTACGACGGGCGCCAGGACGTCGTGCGCTCAACCGATGCGGTCATCGGCTATTTCGGCCATTTGCACCAAGTCTTTGACGGCGACTGGCTATTGGCGCTCGCGGCTTTCAACAGTGGCGAAGGCACCGTATCCAAGGCAATCCAACGAAATATCCAGCAGGGGAAAGACACCGATTTCTGGGCGCTGGATCTGCCGGAGCACACCCGCTCCTACGTCCCCCGGTTCCTGGCACTCGCCCGCATGTTCCAGAATCCTGAAGAAAACCAGCTGAGATTATCGCTCCTGGACCACAGTCGACCGCTGGAGTCTGTGACTGCGCCAAAGCAGATCAGCCTGGCACGTGCCGCCGAACTCGCCGAAGTCGATTACGACACACTGAAGCGGTTAAACACCGGGCTCAAGCGCGATATCACGCCACCACAGAGTCAGTACCAAATTTTGATGCCGTTGAATGCCGCGCAGCGGTTCGAAGCCGCTCTTGTGAATGCCCCCGCTGCCACGACGTCGACATCACCGATGCACTCGCAACCAACGCCAATTGAAGCCGCGCACACCAAAGCGCCTGCCGCTAAAGCGCGGACAGCGGGCTATCGCGTAAAGGCTGGAGATTCCTTGTGGGCCATCGCGCGCCGTTTCAATGTCAGCCCAAAGGCATTGATGCGCTGGAATGACATCGACGACCCGCAGGCGCTGCGTCCCGGACAGAGCCTGAGGATCAGCGATCACTAGCGCGACTATTCTCGCCTTGGCGCGGAGCAGACCGGATCAAGTTACTGAGGCTGCTCGTCCTTGGGCTGCGGTCTGATGTCAATTTTAGCGCTTGCCAGCAAGGCACCCTGATACGCGCTGAGCTCGCCGCCGGCCGTAGCTTCCAACATGGCGCGTTCGAACTGCTGCCGGCGCTGCTTCGGCACTGCCGCTAGATCGCCGGAGTGAATGCCAATTACCTGGAAAACAACCACGCCATTGGCATTATCAAAAGTGCCAACGAAAGGTAGAGGCGATTTCTCCGGAATTTCAAAAGCGTGTTTGGCTACGTCGCTGCCCGCATCGGTATCGTAGCGCCTCACACCGGAATTGACCTGCCATTCCAGGTGTTCGCTACGGGCGATTTTTTCCAGCGACTCGCCGGCCAGCAATCGCTTGCGGTAGCCCTCGGCGCGCTCGCGGGCCTGGGCCAGACTGCGTTCGATCGTCAACACCGCCGCGATATCCACCTTCACCGCCGCGAATGCGCGTCGCTGCTGCGGCGCATGCTCCTTGAGCTCCAGAACGATCGCACGCGCGCCATCGAGCTCCACCAGCGGGCTGACATAGCCTCCCTTGAGTACTTCTTCGGAAAAGGCCGTGCTGACCACTTTGGGATCGCTGGCAATGCCTTCGCCGCCGTCACGGGTAATGGCTGGCGACGTGTTCAGCGGCAACCCCATTGAAGTAGCGACAACGCTCAGATTTTCGGCCGTGTAGGCGGCCTCGCGAAGGCGTTCGATCTGGCTCTGATACAAATCACCCGCTTTCTCCTTGCGGAACTCAGCGGCAATGGCATCATGCTCCGCTTCGAAACTGCCGACAGTCGGCTTGTCTTCACGGACCAACTTGACCAGATGCCAACCCATTTCTGTCTCGACCGGAGGCGTCACCTGACCGATCTTCAGTCCGTCCAGCGCCGATCGGAGCGGCGTGGGAAATTTGTCGGGATCATAGGGTCCAATCTCGCCGCCCTGACCCGCCGTCAAGGCGTCTTCGCTTTTCGCGCGGGCAAGCTCGGCGAAATCCGCACCGGCCGCCAGGGCCGCCTGCAATTCATGCAATATTTTCTGGTGGCTGCCGTCCGCACGGGGTTTGATGAGGATTTGCGAGAGAATGGTCTGTTTGGCGGCTTCCGCCGCATCAACACGATGTTGGTAACGTGACTTCAATTCGCCTTCATCTATCTGAATCCCGGCGGCAATCCGATCCACGGACAGCTCAATGTAGTTGACCACCACATGTTCCGGCGCGATATAAAGTTCGGGATGTGCGTCGTAATAGGCTCGCGTCGCGGTCTCGTCCACATCGGTTTGCGCACCGGCTTTGGCTTTGGGCAGCGGGACATTGAGATAACGGAAGTCCCGGGTCTGCTCCAGATCGCCCAGGGCGCGCTCCAGCCCGGGTTTGGTCATGAATCCCGTGCTGGCGATACCTCGGGCAAGCTGGCTGGCCAGCAGTTCCCGCGCCAGGAATCGGCTGTGGGTTTGCGGGGTGTAGCCCAGCTGCCCAATGTAGGCGAGGTACTGATTTCTCGAAAATTTTCCGTCTTGCTGGAACAGCGTCGCGTCCTTCAGCACTTGTGCGATAAGCGCCGGAGCGACACCCATGCCCTCTTTCTGCGCGCGATCATCGTAGACTCGCGTGGTGATCAGGTTCTGCAACGCAGGCGCGTAGAGCGCTTTATCGTCAATGACCGCGGGATCGATATCGGCGAAACGCGCCATGATCTGCGCGCGCTGACGCTGGATCGCCTGCTGTACTTCCAGTCGGGTTATCCGTTGACCGTTGACTGAAGCGGCCTCCTCGACCGAGGCACCGCGAAAGAAGAACGACTCCACGCCAAAGAACGCGAACGGAATCGCAATCAGCACCACCAACCATTTGCCGTATTTTCCCATTCCGTCCCGGAAACTCTGCAACATGGAGGATGTCCGCTAACGATCAGATAAAAATAAAAAAAGGGCGCACAATCGATGCGCCCGTCAGGCCGAGAAAATCAAAATATCAGTTGACTGCATCTTTAAGCGCTTTTCCGGCCTTGAAGCCCGGAACGTTCGATGCAGCAATGGTGATTTCTTCGTTGGTGCGCGGATTGCGTCCGGAACGCGACGGCCGATGCTTGACTGAAAATGTACCGAAGCCGACAAGCGACACCGGATCACCTTTGCGCAAAGCGGCGGTTATGCCGTCGATGGCGGCATCGAGCGCGCGCGCCGCACATGCCTTGGAAATATCCGCCGCATCGGCAATGGCGTCGATCAGTTCTGATTTGTTCACAAGCTTCCTCTTGTTATCAAAGTTCCCGATGATTTGACTCGACAGGCGGCCGAAAAACTGCCTCATTGCGGTACTCGTGCCATCGCAGGTCAAGTTGACCGACCATGGTGGCTGCCCGCCAGCGCAGCTGGACGTCCTCGCGATGTTTTTCAGCAGCCCGAACAGCGTAGCATCTTGCTGGACGCGGCCCTACTGCCGCGAGCCGGCTTTATACCAAGCGCATTGCGGCAGCGTCAAGGAAGACCTGGGCAAATTCAGTGCCGGCTCAAACTCGCGGTACTGCCGGCGACGTTGCCGTCCTCCGCACCGCTCGTATCGGACTGGCCGGCCATGTATTCCTCATCCGACAGCGGCTTCGGCATCCGCTCGAGAGCAATCTGCAATACCTCGTGTATCCATTTTACCGGACGAATGTCGAGATCAGCCTTGATATTCTCGGGAATTTCCTTCAGATCGCGCTCGTTTTCCCGGGGAATGATGACGGTCCGGATGCCGCCACGGTGGGCAGCCAGCAGCTTTTCCTTGAGGCCACCGATTTTCAGCACTTGGCCCCGCAGGGTTATTTCGCCCGTCATGGCCACGTCGGCCCGCACCGGTATCCCGGTCAGCACGGATATGAATGCTGTACACATTCCCACGCCGGCGCTCGGACCATCCTTGGGTGTCGCGCCTTCCGGAACGTGGATGTGGAGATCATTGCGTTGGTTGAAATCCCTCCGAATCCCGAGCAGCTGCGACTGGGTCCGGACGACGGTCAACGCCGCCTGGATGGACTCCTGCATCACGTCGCCGAGCGAGCCGGTCTTGATCACGTTGCCCTTGCCGTAGGTCGCCGAGGCCTCGATGGTGAGGAGTTCACCACCCGCCGAAGTCCAGGCCAGCCCGGTGACCTGACCGATCTGGTTTTCCTCCTCGGCACGCCCGTAGTCGAACTTGCGAACACCGAGCAAGTCTTCCAGTTTGGCGCCGTCGACCTTGTAAGCCGCCGTACTTTCACCACGAACATGTTGCGTAACCACCTTCCGGCAGATTTTCGCAATTTCCCGCTCAAGCCCCCGAACGCCAGCTTCGCGCGTGTAGTAGCGAATGATGTCGCGCGTTGCCGCCTCGTCGAGTTCCAGTTCCCCGGATTTCAGTCCGTTGGCCTTGCGCTGCTTCGGCAGCAGATAGCGTTCCGCTATCTTGAGCTTTTCATCCTCGGTATAGCCGGGGATGCGGATCACTTCCATGCGATCGAGCAGTGGCGCCGGAATGTTCAGCGAGTTCGAGGTACAGATGAACATCACCTCGGAGAGGTCGTAATCGACCTCCAGGTAGTGATCATTGAAGGTATTGTTTTGTTCGGGATCGAGCACCTCAAGCAGGGCCGAAGCCGGATCGCCGCGATGATCCATGCCGATCTTGTCGACTTCATCGAACAGGAAGAGCGGATTCTTCACACCTGCCTTGGCCAGCTTCTGAACCAACTTGCCAGGCAGCGAGCCGATGTAAGTACGCCGGTGCCCACGAATCTCGGCTTCGTCCCGAATCCCCCCCAGCGACATGCGGACGAATTTTCTGCCCGTCGCTCGCGCTATGGATTCGCCGAGAGAGGTTTTTCCCACCCCGGGTGGCCCCACCAGGCAGAGCACCGGCCCCTTCAGTTTTTTGACCCGCTTTTGCACCGCCAGAAATTCGAGAATGCGCTCCTTGACCTCGTCCAGACCGTAGTGGTCCTGATTGAGGATACGTTCGGCGCGGGCCAGGTCGTGCTTGATTTTGGAGCGTTGCTGCCAGGGGACGTTAACCATCCAGTCGACATAGCTGCGCAGGACCGAAGCCTCCGCCGACATCGGCGACATCATCTTCAGCTTGTTCAGTTCAGCGCGCGCTTTTTCCAGGGCCGCCTTGGGCATGCCGGCGTCGGCTACGCGTTTCTCCAGGTGCTGGATCTCGTTGGGGCTGTCCTCGTTCTCCCCCAGCTCGCGCTGGATGGCCTTCATCTGCTCGTTGAGGTAGTACTCGCGCTGACTCTTTTCCATCTGCTTCTTGACACGACCCCTAACCCGCTGATCTACCTGCAAAACATCCAGCTCGGACTCGATCAGTTTGCGCAGAAAATCGACGCGCTCGCGGATGTCGAAGATCTCGAGAATCTGCTGCTTTTGCGCCAGCGACAACACCATATGCGTGGCCATGGTATCGACCAGACGTCCCGCATTTTCGATACCCGCCACCATGGTGACCACCTCGGCGGGAACTTTTTTACTGAGGCTGACGTACTGTTCGAACTCCGCATTCAGAGCCCGCACGAGGGCTTCCGCCCCCGGCCCCGAAAACTCTCCGGCGCCAGAAATCTCGTCGTACTCGGCGACCGGGAAGGCGTCCGATTGAAGAACACGCCGGATCGCCACCCGCTGATTGCCTTCGACCAGGACCTTGACGGTGCCGTCGGGCAGTTTGAGCATCTGCAACACGGTTGCCAAGGACCCGACCCGGTACAGGTCGTCCTCGCCCGGGTCGTCGATGCCGGCGTCCTTCTGGGCCACCAGCAGGATCTGCTTGTGCGTTGACATCACGGCATCGAGCGCAAGAATGGATTTCGCTCGCCCAACAAACAGTGGAATGACCATTTGCGGGTACACGACGACATCCCGCAACGGCAACATCGGCAGCTGCTTCGAAGTCGCTTCCGGGATAGTTTCCTGACTCATGAAGAACCTCTGCAAGGGTTCGATGAAAGTTGACAGACTCTATGTGGGGCCACCCAGGGAAATCGCAAGCGGACACACGCATCGGAGATAGAATCGCGCTCGCGGCACGCGCGGTCACGTCCCGCGGCCATCAGCGTCCGGCAATCCACGTCCGACAGATCAAACAACCTTGCACCAGCTCCAACAAAAAGGGGCCTCTGAAGCCCCTTTTTGCCCACCCGCCGGAACGATGTCAACCCTCGTCGCTTGCTGCACGAGGCGCTTCGTTTCCTTCATAGACCACCAACGGGTCGGACTCACCACGAATCACGGCGGCATCGATGACGACTTTCTGAACATTTTTGACGGAGGGCAAGTCGTACATCGTGTCGAGCAGTACGTTTTCGAGAATCGATCTGAGACCGCGCGCCCCGGTTTTTCGCTCTAGCGCACGCTCCGCAATTTCGTCGAGTGCATCGCGCCGAATATCCAGCGCCACACCCTCCATATCGAAAAGCAGGTCGTACTGCTTGATCAGCGAATTCTTTGGCTCGGTCAGGATGTTGATGAGCGCTTCCTTGTCGAGTTCTTCGAGGGTTGCCAATACGGGAAGACGCCCAACGAACTCCGGGATCAAGCCATAACGCACCAGGTCGTCCGGCTGTACCGTGGCCAGCGTCTCGCCGATATTGCGCTTCTCATCCTTTCCACGCACCGTGGCGCTGAAACCTATGCCACCCTTTTCAGAGCGCTGCTGAATGACTTTTTCCAGCCCGGAAAAGGCTCCCCCGCATATGAAGAGAATATTTGAAGTGTTTACCTGGAGAAATTCCTGCTGGGGATGCTTGCGCCCACCCTGTGGCGGCACGGACGCGACGGTTCCCTCGATGAGCTTGAGCAGTGCCTGCTGTACGCCCTCGCCGGAAACGTCCCGGGTGATGGATGGGTTATCCGACTTGCGGGAGATTTTATCGATCTCGTCGATATAGACAATCCCACGCTGGGCTTTCTCGACGTCGTAGTCGCATTTCTGCAGGAGCTTTTGAATGATGTTCTCGACATCCTCGCCAACGTAGCCGGCCTCGGTAAGCGTCGTCGCATCGGCAATGGTAAAGGGCACGTTGAGCAACCGTGCCAGCGTTTCCGCCAGCAGGGTCTTGCCGCTCCCCGTGGGTCCTATCAGGAGGATATTGCTTTTGCCCAGCTCGACATCACTGCGAACCTTGCGCCCGCTCATGTCAAGCCGTTTGTAGTGATTGTAGACAGCCACCGAAAGGATTTTCTTGGCGCGCGGCTGCCCGATCACGTACTGATCGAGTATCTCCTTGATCGCCCGCGGGGTGGGCAGTCGATCAGGCGTGCGTCCGGTGGCGTCATCCTGGATTTCTTCGGAAATGATGTCATTGCAGAGGTCGACGCATTCGTCGCAAATAAACACCGACGGACCGGCAATGAGCTTGCGAACATCATGCTGACTCTTGCCGCAGAACGAGCAGTAAAGCGGCTTGCCGCTGTCGCGATCTTCACCTTTCGCCGTCACCGGTGCCTCCTCGTCGCGCGCGCACTTGCTGTACTCATGGACGTTATCACCATTCCACCAGAGGGTAAAGCGAGCCTGTTCAGACCCGCTTGCTCAGCACCTCGTCCACCAAGCCGTAGGCCTTCGCCTCGGTGGCACTCATGAACCTGTCACGCTCGGTATCCTGGGCGATGCGCTCAATTGCCTGGCCGGTATGGTGAGCAAGCAGTTCGTTGAGTTTCTCGCGGATCTTGAGAATTTCCTGTGCCTGAATGTGGATATCGGACGCCTGTCCCTGGGCTCCGCCGCTGGGCTGGTGGATCATGCAGCGGGAGTTCGCCAGCGTGAAGCGCTTTCCCGGCGCCCCGGCCGCCAGCAGGAAGGCCCCCATGCTGGCCGCCTGGCCGATGCACATGGTGCTCACATCCGGGCGCACGAATTGCATTGTGTCGTAGATCGACAGGCCGGCGGTGACTGAACCACCCGGCGAATTGATGTAGAAATGGATATCCTTCTCCGGGTTTTCCGCTTCGAGAAACAGCAGTTGCGCCACCACCAGGTTCGCACTGTAATCTTCGACCGGGCCGACCAGAAAAATAATCCGCTCCTTCAGCAGTCTCGAATAGATATCGAAGGAACGCTCGCCGCGCGCGGTCTGTTCGACCACCATCGGCACCAATCCACCAGCACCGGTGGGCGGGGTGTGTTTGAGCAAATCATCGCGCATGGGTGTCTCGGCTGCTGGAATGGCTGTGGCCGCATTGTAGCTTTGAACCGCGGCCAGGAGCGTAGGAGTTAATCCGCTTGTACGTCTTCCGGGGCGGAATCGGGCTGAAGTGCCGCCGTATAGGACAGGGTTTCGTCGGTCACCCGGGCCTTGGCGAGGATATGGTCGACCACCTGGTCTTCCATGACCGAACCCTGGACGCCGTTCAGGGCATCCTCATTGGACAGGTAATGCCGCACCACTTCATCGGGCTGTTCGTAGCCGGCGGCAATCTCGGCGATACGTGCCCGCGTCCGTTCCTCGTCGAGGCGAATCTGGGCGGCCTTGATGAGTTCCGCAACGATGAGGCCAAGCTTGACCCGCCGCCTGGCCTGTTCGGTGAACAGTTCATCCGGAAGCATGGCCGCGTCGAACTGCGCACCACCGCCGAATTGGGCGACCATCTGCTGGCGGACTATGCCGATCTCGTTGGCCACCAGCGCCTGTGGCAGCGCGACTTCATGGCGCTCCAGAAGCTCGTTGAGCACCCGGTTCTTGACTTTGCTCCGCAACGCCACGGTCAGTTCGCGCTCCATGTTCTTGCGAACTTCGGCACGGAAGCGCTCCATGTCGCCATCATCGATACCGAATTGCTTCAGAAATTCGGCGTCGAGCGCGGGCAGCTTCCGCTCCCGGACCGCGGTCACCCGGATTTCAAAGTCAACCTCGGCATTGCGCAACGATTCCTCGTTGTAGTCTGCGGGAAACCGGAGCGAAACGGTCCTCGTCTCACCGGCACGCATGCCGATCACGCTGTCTTCAAAACCCGGAATCATCCGCCCGGACCCCAGCACCAGCAGAGCGTCTTCCGCGCTGCCTCCGGGGAAAAGCTCGCCGTTGCGCCGGCCCTGGTACGCGACCGATACCTGATCGCCGGTCATGGCGGCACGCTCCACCGCCTCCCAGGTTGCACGTTGTTGCCGCAGGCGCTCGATCATCGCATCGAGATCGGCGTCGCTCACCTCGGCAACCGGACGCGTCACGGTGAAATCGGACAACTCGGCCAAGGTTACCTGGGGGTAAATCTCGAATATGGCGATGTATTGCAGATCTTCACCGGGCTGATCGCGGACTGGATCGATGCGCGGCGGTCCCGCCGGGCGCACGCCCTCGCGCGTCACCGCGTCGTAGAAACTTCGGCTCATGGCTTCGCCGACCACCTCCTGGCGGATGCTGGCGCCGAAGCGCTGTCGCACCACGCGCAGCGGGACTCGACCTTGTCGAAATCCGTTCAAGCGTACGCTCCGGGCCGCCTTTTCCAGGCGTTCGCCCACCGCGCCATCGATTTCAGCCGCCGGCACTCCGATGGTCAAACGGCGTTCCAGCTCGGAAGTCGTCTCGAGGGAAACCTGCATATATCTGTCCTCAGTCTTGAAATAGGCGTTGTCGCCGTCCTACACCTGTAGCCAGCAAGTATTTGGTGCGAAAGGAGAGACTCGAACTCTCACGGGTTACCCCACTGGAACCTAAATCCAGCGCGTCTACCAATTCCGCCACTTTCGCCCGCGTTGGGCTCCCCAGGGCCTCCGCCGCGAGGCGATCCGGCCGGCGAAAAAAGGGGGTGAATTCTCCCACACTGCCCCCGCCACCTCAACCAGAAGGGCACCCCGGCAAACCCGCCACGGCGCTATCTTGGCCGGGAAATCAGCACCACGGCCGCCTCCGCGCCGATATTGCACAGTCTGAGGCCCGAGGAGCCGGGGGGAATCAGTGCCGCGGATTCCGAACCCAGCGTCTTGCCATCGAACGCAACGAGTCCTGCGACAACCATTATCAAAAGGTGGGTCCCCGTCGATTCCGGGGCTCCAGCAGCGTCGGGGCCCAGGACAAGCCGCTCTACCTCGAAGTCCTCGAATCTCGCTATCCGTTCGCGCCGGATACCGGGCCCGGCGGCCAGCACCGGAAACGCTTCGACGGAGGGTGGTTCCAGCAGCATACTGGCTGCCGCTTCGACGGTATCCCAGTGTGCCTGGGTCAACACCTTTTGCGCGAATGAAAGAATGCGGCGCTCGTATACCGGCGTCTGGAATTCAACCGTACGTACTCCATGTTGCAGCGCATGGGGCAACAGCGGCGGCACCCGCACCACATCGCCCACGCGCAGTGGCAGCAAGCGCGTAAACCGCTCCATGGCAGCCCGGGCATCCTTTTCCATCAACCGCAATTCGGGGACGAGAGCCGCGTGCCAGCGTCTCAGCGTGGCGGCCGGCACCGGTTCGTGGCTGCCCGTTCCTTCGGCGGTCCGCCATCGATCCTGAATTTCGTCAATCCGGCAGCGTATGTCCCGGTAATTGCGAACGCTGGCGAGGTAGGCCCCACGAAAAGCGGCGTCCGATGCATGCTCGGCCATGACGACCGGATCAAAGCCGAAACGAATCGCGCCCTGACCGCCCGGCCAGCAGTCGGGATCGACCCGGGTCACCACATAGACTTCGTGCTTTGTCTCGTGAAGCTCGAAATAGAGATCGCCATACACCGGGTCCGGGAGCGGATCCAGTATCTTTAGCAGACCGAGTTCTCCCCTGGTGCCCAGCACTTCCTCCCGCGCAATGGACAATAGCCAGGGCAGCGGCATCTGGCCACCCTCCCCCGCGACGCCGGACTGTCCGCGCGCCTCGATTCCGGTATACCAGATCTCGCGTCCCCAGGGTTTCGGGATGACAACAGGCACCAGTACCAGCGGCCGATGCAACTCCAGCACCGGGACCTGGAAGTGGTGCGCGAACTGCCGGATATCGGCCCCACAATCCGCTCGCCGCAACCAGGTGCCGGCGGGACGATCGGTGGCGGCTATCCGCACCTCGCCCCCGGGCCCACGTTCGGCGGCCACGCAGAGCACGACGTCAGGCGCTCCCGGCAAGTACTCGGCGCGGTGGCGATGACGAAACAGCACCCGAGACCGCTCGCCAGCCGCGAGCGCAGTGGCGCAGGTGTGATAGTCCGGGAGAGCCATCATCGGGAAGGAGGTACCGATCGAGCGCGGGGCGTCGGTGCCAGTTTACCAGAGCGCACCCGGGCCGCCCTGATGCCGAGATCAGCTTGACCCGGATGGCGGACGCGCATTAAATCCCCAAGCTGTAGGCAACAACAACTGTTGTTGCTGCTTGCAGTGAACTCCCTACATGGCCATCCAGAAAGGAGCAATATAATGAATCCAACCAAGATCCCGGTTACCGCGCTTGCCCTGTCGTTGGTGCTGGCTCTTTCGCTGTCAGCGTGCCAAAAGAAAGATTCCGAAGATGCCGTCTCCACCGCGAAGCAAACAGCTTCCGATGCTGCCGCGACCGCCAAGCAAGCGGCAGCCGATGCTGCCGCCACGGCCAGGCAGGCGGCTTCCGATGCCGCTGCCACCGCCAAGCAGACAGCATCGGAAGCTGCCGCGATCGCCAAGCAGACGGCATCCGAAACGGCTGAAAAAGTCATCGAAACGGGGGATGCTATAAGCAACAAAGTCATCGAGCAGCCGGAACGGATGCCGGAAGCCACCCAGGAGAACAAGGACACCGCCAAGGACTGACCGCTCGAGTCCCGCCGTCAGGGCAGCCCTCTGACGGCACGGATTCCATTGAATCAGCGGCGGGTCGCGTCAGTCCCGAACCTTGGCGCGTCCCGGAATCCATCATCGAAGGATTCAGCAACGCCTTGACAGCCTCGCAATGCGCGAACGTGGCGCCCGCCTCATCCTGTTATGGCGGCGGGCAAAGCAGGGGCGAACCGGCGGGCACTCTCGATTCAAGTTCCCAGCGGGGACCGCGGATGCGAGGGATATTGGCAATCTGCCTGCGCCCTTCACCGCAGCGCTCTCGATCTTCAGTCGTAGACGATAACGCCGCGCGCGTTTTTCCCGGCCTCGAGGTCGGCAAAGGCTTGTACCGCTTCATCGATACTGTAGATGTGCGTCACCATGCGATCGAGATCGAGCTTGCCCTGTTTGTACAATTCGAGGTACTTGGGAAAGTCGACCCGGAACTCCGCGCTGCCGTACATCGAGCCCTTGATGGTCTTGGCCATCAGCGGAAACATCAGCGCATTGAACTCCAGTTTCTGGCTCAGCTTGCCGACGCCAACCACCGTCATGGTGCCGCCCCGGCGCGTCGCTTTCTGGGCCTGATCCACCACCGCCGGGATGCCGATGGCCTCGAATCCGTAGTCGACGCCGATACCGCCGGTCAGCTCCATGATGCGCTTGAGTGGGTCATCCGCGCCGTTGATGGTGTCAGTGGCACCCAGCTCCTTGGCGAGCGCGAGTTTTTCGTCCGAAAGATCCACTGCGAAAATGCGCGCCGCACCGGCGATCCGTGCACCCTGGATGATCGACAGGCCGACCCCGCCGGCGCCGAAGACCGCGACCGTGCTCCCCGGTTTTACCTGGGCGGTCTTCAGGGCGGCGCCCACGCCCGTGGTAACCCCGCAGCCGACCAGCGCCGCCGCTTTCATGTCGATGTCGGCGTCGATCTTGACCAGACACATGGCCGGCACCACCGCGTATTCGGCCATGTTGCCGAGGAACTGCATCACATTGATGTCCTTGCCGTCCAGATGAACGCGGGTGGTGCCGTCCATCATCTTGCCGTCCGGGGTGCTGCGCAGGCACAGGTAGGGCTCGCTGCGCAGGCAGTGATAGCAATCGCCGCAGTTGGGCACGAAGGACAGGGTGACATGATCACCCGGCTGCACATTGGTCACGCCCGGCCCCAGCGCCTCCACGATGCCGGCGCCTTCGTGGCCCAGTACCATGGGAAACGGGACCGGAATGGTGCCATTGATCACCGAGAGATCGGAGTGGCAGATTCCGGTGGCCTTCATCTTGACCAGCACTTCACCGGCTTTCGGCGGGTCCAGCGTGACCTCTTCAACCGCGAATCGGTTCAGCGCGTGCGCGACGACAGCTTTCATCTTCATGGCAGTACTCCCCCCGTTAAAATGGCGGCGAGTGTACCATCGTGAGCGCATCGCCAGAATGCTTCACAGCGCGGCCGCATGCGCACAGGTGCTCGGGCGCCGCTTCACTATCCGACTGGAGACACCATGTCGCGCGAAGTATTTTTTCTTCATCCACAGCTTGCCGCCGACAGTCACAGTCTCCGCGAGACCGCAACCGCCCACGTGCTGCTGCATCGCAACGCGGTTGTGCCCTGGCTGATACTGGTCCCCAAAACCGGACACAGCGATTTGCTGGAGTTGCCCGTTGCCCTGCGCACCGTTCTCATCGACGACTGTGCGCGGCTTGCCCGGTATCTGCGGATGCACCGAGGTGCCGAGAAAATCAACTTCGCTGCCATCGGAAATCTGGTGCCGCAGCTCCACCTGCATGTGGTGGGGCGCCGTGCGGGTGATGCGTGCTGGCCGTTGCCGGTCTGGGGACACCTGAACCTTTCAGCCACCTACTCCGAGACAGAGGTCGCGACCATCAGGGAAGAAGTCCGCGCGGCACTGGCGATCGGGTGAACCAATGCGAACACGCCGGCCAGCGCGGCAATCAGCAGGACAACATCAAGGAAAAATGGGGTGGCTGACGGGGCTCGAACCCGCGACCACAGGAATCACAATCCTGTGCTCTACCAACTGAGCTACAGCCACCATTGATCTTCGGGGTGTCTCCCCGCGAATGCTCACATCGCCCGGCGTTGCCGGTTACCAACGGCCTGTCACTGGCCGCATCCTCCTCGGAATGGCGCGCCCGGCAGGACTCGAACCTGCGACCCACGGCTTAGAAGGCCGTTGCTCTATCCAGCTGAGCTACGGGCGCACAGTGTCACCCATCTACACGACTCCCGACAAACCTCCCCGGGAGCAGCCATCGTACCGAAATTGGTCGGGGAAGAGGGATTCGAACCCCCGACATCCTGCTCCCAAAGCAGGCGCGCTACCAGACTGCGCTATTCCCCGAAAAAGCCTCGCCGGAGCGAGGCGGCATCATACGCGCGGCCCGGAAAGGGGTCAATTTCAGGAACCGCGTTTGCGCTTCGCTATCGGCCCGGGCATCCCCCGTGATAAAATAACAGCGCAACCGATCCGCGGTAACAGAATGTCCGCAGTGATACTGGACGGCAAGGCACTCGCAGCGCGGTCCGAAACGGAAATCGCCGGTCGTGTGGCCCGCTTGATCGTGGCCAATGGCGGCCATCGACCGATCCTCGCCACCATTCTCGTTGGCGATGACCCCGCCTCCGCCACCTATGTACGGATGAAACAGAACGCCTGCGCGCGCGTGGGCATGACTTCACGCGCAATCGAACTGCCCGGCACAACGACCACGGACCAGTTGCTCGCGAGCATCGAGGCGCTGAACGCCAACCCGGACTGCCACGGCATCCTGCTGCAACACCCGGTACCCGCGCAAATCGATGAACGCCGCTGTTTCGACGCCATCGCGGCCCGCAAGGATGTGGACGGCGTCACCTGCCTGGGATTCGGCCGCATGGCGATGGGCGCCCCCGCCTACGGGTCGGCGACGCCACGCGGCATCATGCGCCTGCTCGCCGCTTACGGGATTCCGCTCGCCGGCAAGCACGCGGTGGTCGTCGGGCGCAGCGCCATTCTCGGCAAGCCCATGGCGATGATGCTGTTGAACGCGAACGCCACCGTGACGATCTGTCACTCTCACACGCGCAACCTTCCCGATATCATCCGTGGCGCCGATATCCTGGTGGGCGCGGTCGGCAAGCCGGAATTCATCCGCGGCGACTGGATTCGAGACGACACGGTGGTGGTGGATGCGGGCTATCATCCCGGCGGAGTCGGCGACATCGAATTATCCGCGATCACGGCGCGAGCGAGCGCCTATACGCCGGTGCCTGGCGGTGTCGGCCCGATGACCATCAACACCCTGATCCTGCAAACCCTGGAGGCTGCGGAAACCGCCGCGCCCGGCGCGCGTTGACACGGGCGCTTCCCGACGCCAGGCCCGCCGGACTCCGCTTGCTGCAATTTCAGTCTACTTACCCCAGGAGTCCGATGTGTTCAGTTATGTAGATCCCGGCATTCGTGAGCAGTTGATCGCCAAGCATCAGCTGATCGATCTCGACCACCAAGGTCGCATCATCGACAAGGACGGCCAGCCCGTCATTTCGGTGCTCGGCCCGGTGATCATCCCCCGGCTTCTCCACGGGCAGGAGGTGCCGCTCGAATGGTACCCGTTCGTGCGGCGGGTCGAACTGGCGCATGTGCTGGATACCGCCGGCCAGGTCACCGACGGCGCGAGCGCCGCGTTTCGTGAACTGCTCCAAGCCAGCATGTCGGTGAATTCGGTGTTTGCCCTGCCCGGCTTCAGTCGCGCCGAAAATCCCCTGGTCCGCGTCCATTCCTGCTGCCTGACCGGTGATATTTTCGGTTCCATGCGCTGCGACTGTGGCCCACAGCTCGCGGCGGCCTTCGAGCAGATGCTGGCCGCCGGTGGCGGCGCCGTGGTGTACATGTCCGGCCACGAAGGACGCGGCATCGGCCTCTGGGCCAAGGCCATCACCTATTTGCTCCAGGATGCCGGCCAGGATACTTTCCAGGCGAATGTATCCCTGGGGCTGCCAGAGGACTCCAGGGATTTTACGAATGCCGCGATCGTGCTGCGCTATCTGTTGGCGGATCGGCCGATACGCCTGCTGTCCAACAATCTCCACAAGCGCGAGGATCTGGAACGCGGAGGACAGCAGGTGTCGGAAGTGGTGCCCCTGGTATCAGGCATCACCCGGCATAACCTCCATTACATCCGTTCCAAACGCGCCAAGGGGCATTTGCTGCCGGATCACCTTTCACCGGACTGACTCGCAGCAGCGATATGATCTGCCGGCGAAACCGAAAGGTTTTGTCACGGTCCGTCTCATCAAACCCGTTATCGCCAGGAGTAGATCATGCGAATTGCCATCAATGGTTACGGCCGTATCGGCCGCTGCGTGCTGCGTGCAATCGGCGAACGGGGGCTGGAAAACCAGCTGGAGATCGTCGCCATCAACGATCTCACCGACCTCGCCATGATGGCCCACCTGACCCGGGTCGATTCCACCCACGGCCTTTTCCAGGGCACGGTCGCCAACGCCGGCAGCGACCTGATCGTCAACGGCCGCGCGATTCCCGTCACCGCGCACAAGAATCCTGCCGACCTGCCCTGGCGCGCGCTCGGTGTCGATCTGGTACTGGAGTGTGCCGGCAAGTTCAAGCGCCGCACCGAGCTCGCCGGCCATCTGGATGCGGGCGCACCCCGGGTGCTGGTGAGCCATCCGGTCGCCGATGCGGACCGGACCGTGGTCTACGGCGTAAACCACCATGCGCTTACCACCGCCGACACCATCGTCTCCAACGCGTCCTGCACCACCAACTGCCTGGCCCCCATCGCCAAGATACTGCATGAGGCCGTCGGCATCGTGCAGGGCGCAATGACAACCATTCATGCCGTCACCAACGACCAGCAACTGCTGGACAAGGCGCATGGCGATCTCTACCGCGCCCGCGGCGCCATGCAATCCATCATCCCGACGCATACCGGCGCGGCGACCGCGGTCGGCCTGGTGCTGCCGGAACTCGTCGGCAAACTCACCGGCATGGCGCTGCGCGTGCCGGTGGCCAATGTCTCGCTGGTGGACCTGCACTTCACCGCGCAACGCGACACCTCCGCCGACGCGATAAACCAGTTGATGCGCGCGGCCGCCGCCGGCACCTGGGCCGGCATTCTCGCCTGCAATGAACTGCCGCTGGTCTCCGTGGATTTCAACCACAACCCCGCTTCCAGCATTTTCGATGTCAACCACACCAGCGTCAGCGGACGCCAGGTCAAGGTGATGAGCTGGTACGACAACGAATGGGGCTTCACCAACCGGATGCTCGATGTCGCGTTGCACATGGGCAGCCTGAGCTGAGCGCCTGAACGGGTACTGACAAGCAGACACGGGAGGTTTATCGGCATGTTGCAGGATCGCCTGGTGGCCCATCGTGGCTACCAACGCAAATACCCGGAAAACACCCTGCTGGCCTGTCGCGAAGCCATTGCCGCCGGCGCCCGGGCCATCGAAACCGACGTGCTGTTGAGCGCCGACCTGCAACCGGTGCTCTACCACGACGCGACCCTGACGCGGGTGAGCGGGCGGCGCGGGCGCGTGGACCAACTGACCCTGGCGCAGTTACTGACGCTGCCGGCCCACGAGCCCAAACGCTTCGGCACCGCCTTTGCGGACAACCGCATCACCGCCCTTACGGCGCTGGTCGAGCTGCTGGCTGCCCATCCCGGCGTCACCGCCTACATCGAAATCAAGCGCGAAGCCCTGGCTTGCGCCGGTATCGAACAGTGCTACCGGATCATTGCGGATTGCCTGGCGCCGGTCGCGTCCCGGTGCGTGCTCATCAGCTTCGCCTTCGATGTTATCGCCCACGCCAGCGCGCAGGGCTGGCAGCGCAACGGGCTGGTGCTGGAACGCTGGTCGGACCACCGCAGCGGTGCCGTCGCGGCGATCGCACCGGAAGTCATGTTCTGCAATCACCGCAAGGTGCCGGCACGCGCCGACCTCAACCAGATCGTGCCCGAGCTCGTGCTGTACGAGATCGACTGCCCCGCAACCGCGATCCACTGGTTCCGTCGCGGCGCCGACAAGGTGGAAACCTTCGATATCGGCGGCATGATTCAGACGCTCGCCCGGCACGCGCTTTGAACCCGGCGCTGACCGACAGCACCGGTGACTACGACATCGCGGTGATCGGCGGCGGCATCCACGGCGCCGGCGTCGCCCAGGCCGCGGCCGCGGCGGGTTATGCCGTGCTGTTGATCGAACGCAGTGCCTGGGGCGCGGGCACCTCGAGCAAATCCAGCAAGTTGATCCACGGCGGCCTGCGCTACCTGCAAAGTGGTGCGCTGCGCCTGGTGCGCGAAAGTCTCCGCGAGCGCGAGACGCTGCTGCGCATCGCGCCGCACCTGGTCCACCGGGCCGAGTTTTACATTCCCGTCTATCGGGGGTCCCGCTATCGCCCCTGGCAGTTGTATCTGGGGCTGACGCTGTACCGGGCCCTTGCCGGCTTTGGTCGCAGCGGCAGGTTCGCGACCTTGCCCACCCCGGACACCGACTTTCCCGGACTGCGCCGCAGCGAACTGCAAACCCTGTTCCGCTATTGCGACGCGCGCACCGATGATCGCCGTCTCACCCAAGCGGTGGTGGCTTCCGCTGTCAGCTTGGGTGCCACCCTCGCCTGCCCGGCTGCTCTGCGACGTGCGGAACGCGCCAGCGACGGCTGGGAACTGGAGATCGCCAAAGGGCATGAGAGAGTTCTGGTCAACGCCCGAACCCTGATCAACTGCGCCGGTCCCTGGGTGGACAGCGTCGCTGCCACCATCAATCCCACGCCGCCGCGGCCGGCTTTTGACCTGGTTCAGGGGACGCATCTGGTGCTGTCCAGCCCCATCGCGGATCGCTGTTATTACCTGGAATCACCCAGCGACGGCCGCGCCGTCTTTTTCCTCCCCTGGCAGGGCAAATCCCTGCTCGGCACCACGGAAACACTGTTCCATGGCAACCCGGATGAGGTGCGGACGACACCGGCCGAGGAAGCTTACCTGCTCTCGGTGTTGTCCCATTACTTTCCAACCGCCGAGCCGGTGGTGACGGACCGGATGGCCGGCCTGCGCGTTCTGCCGCAGGGCGCGACGACAGTCTTCAAGCGCGGTCGTGAGGTCATTCTGGTCGCTGACTCCCCGCGCCAGCCCCGTTACATTGCCGTCTATGGTGGCAAGCTCACCGGCTACCGGGCGACGGCGGCGAAAGTAGTGTGCTTGGCCGCCACCGCGCTGCCCCGGCGCCGGATGCGCGCCGATACCGCCCGCCTGGTATTGCCTGACCTGGATTGACCGCCCCGCCCGTTGATTTCCATCAATGCAGCGCGTCCCGTCCGCGCCCTATCCTGCTCCCACTCATTCACACGGGAGCGACACCATGAGCAGCCTCAGCGATAGAGAAACCGCCAAAGGACTGGCCATCACCATCGGCACCCTGGTGCTGGTGATGCTGGCGCTCATCCTGGTCTCCAATATCCTCTGAGACGCCACGACGGAATCTCCGGGGCTGATTCTCGCCAGCCTCGCGGCAGTCGGCGTTGCGTTCCGGACAACGTGATCGGTGGTCAAATCCCGTCGCGGGCTCTATAGTCGGGACATCGCGAACCGTCGGCATCGCCGGGAGTCCACCGTGAACAACCCAGCCCAAGCAATCAGGAAACTCGAACAAATCCGGGGCAAACCGGAAACCTTCGACTCGCCCCAGGCGGAGCGCCTGCATCGCAAGCAGCGTCTGGCGGCGGCATTTCGGCTGTTCGGAAAGCTCGGTTTTGACGAAGGCGCCGCCGGCCATATCACGGTCCGCGATCCCGAGCGCCCCGATCATTTCTGGGTGAATCCCTTCGGCGTTTCGTTCAAGCAGATGCGGGTATCCGATCTGCTGCTGGTGAATCACGCCGGGGAGATCGTCGAGGGCGAGGGATTGCTCAATGCCGCCGCGTTCGCGATTCACGGCAGCATCCACGCCGCGCGCCCCGATGTGGTGGCTGCCGCCCACGCCCATTCGGTGTACGGCAAGAGCTGGTCGTCCCTCGGGCGCCCGCTCGATCCCCTCACCCAGGACGCCTGCGCCTTCTACCGCGACCATGTGCTGTTTGACGACTTCACGGGAGTGGTGCTGGACCCTGCGGAGGGGCGCCGCATCGCCGCTGCGCTGGGCCAGCACAAGGCGTGCATCCTGCAAAATCACGGGCTGCTCACCGTGGGTGGGAGCGTGGAATCGGCCGCCTGGTGGTTCATCACCATGGAGCGTTCGTGCCAGGCGCAACTACTGGCGGAAGCGGCCGGCACGCCGAAGCTGATCCGCCCGGAAATCGCGCAACTCACGCAGGACACCATCGGCACCGAGCAATCCGGCTGGTTCAGCTTCCAGCCGCTGTATCAGACCATCGTGGCGGAGCAACCGGACCTGTTCGGCTGATCTCCGGCTTCACCAGTTGTTGCGCAGTTCGCGCAGCCTGACGAACACGGTTTGTGGATCGGGGTGTTCGTCGAGATCCGGAAAAGCTTCGCGCAGGCGGGCGATCACACTGGGGTTTTGCAGGCGAAAGAAGGTGTTGATGTCTTTTTCCTGAGCCAGCGTGGACACCAGGGCCCGCGCCGGGTCCTGCGCTTCCGTCCGGGTCAGCAGGTCCCGGGCCACCGCGTTATCCGGCTCCCGGTCCAGGGTGAACTTCAGATTGTTGTTGATGTAGTCGTGCCCCGGATACACCAGGGTGCGGTCGTCGAGCTTCGCCAACTGCTCCGCGAAGGTGTGATAGAGCTGCACGGGATGACCGCCGTGGTGGCAGTTTCCCGCGCCGGCGTTGAACAGGGTATCGCCGCAAAACAGCGCCGGCTGCTCGGTCCTGGCCAGCAAACAAATGTGGCACAGGGTGTGTCCGGGCGTATCCAGCGCCACCAGTTCGACGGTGCGACCGACCTTGATGACATCCCTGGCGACGAGGCCGCGATCCATGTTCGGGATGCTGTTGCGTGCGTTCGCGTGCGCCAGGATTTTCGCACCCGTCGCGGCAACCAGGGCCGCGTTGCCGCCGGTGTGGTCGAAGTGCTCGTGGGTGTTGAGGATCTGGGTGATCTGCCAACCCCGATCTTTCGCCACCGCCAGGCACAGTTCGTGGGCGAGCGGGTCCACCGCCAGCGCCTCGCCGGTTTCCGGGCAGGCGATCAGGTAATTGAAATTGCGATAATCATTGCCGGTCCAGATCTGCTCGACAAGCATGGTGGTATCTCCTGTGCAACGCGGTGTGCCACCGGCAGAACATCAGCCGGCGAGCTGTCTGATCAACGCAGGCCGCGCTTCGGCCGGCGCAAAACTGAAATCCAGGGTGACGCGATCCACCAGACCCGCGAAGCGCTCGCGGATCATCGGGACGATCCGCTCCGGCTCACCGACCACGGCAAAAGTGTCGAGCATCTCGTCCGAGATCAGCTCGCCCATTTCGACCCAGCGACCTTGCTTGGACAGCTGGTTGAGTTCCGGTTGCAGTTCACCCCAACCGTGGCTTTCGAGCACCGTCCGGTAAGCCGGTGTCGAGGAATAAAACGCGATGCGCTCCCGCACCGCCCGCCGGCTGTCGCGAAAGGCTTCTTCCGTGGCTCCCGAGACCACGAACATCCCATGGGACAGCTCGAAATCGCGGCGCGACAAGCCGCGCCGCTTCAGGCCCGCCTCGATGACGGGCAAGGTGTGATCGCGCAGATAGCGGACCGAGGTGAGCGGATGCACCAGCATGCCCTCGCACAGGTCGGCGGCTACCTGCGTCATCAGCGGCCCCACCGCCGCCAGAAATACGCGCGGCGGACCGGCGTCGCTCGGTCTGGGGGTGAACACCGGGGTCATCAAGGTGTGCTGATAGAACTCGCCGCGAAAATTCAGCGGCTCGCCCTGATACCAGTTGGCCCAGATCGCCTGCATCGCGGCGATGAATTCGCGCATCCGCGCCGCGGGCTGCGACCAGGGCATCGAGAAACGCCGCTCGATATGGGCGCGAATCTGGGAACCCAGCCCGAGAATGAAGCGCCCGCCGGAATAGCCGTTGAGGTCGTTGCCGATGGCAGCCATGTTCATGGGATTGCGTGCAAAGGCCACCGCGATGGCGGTGGTCAGATCCAGTCCCTTGCTGTGTTCGGCGGCAAGCAACAGTGGGAAAAAGGGATCGTGACCGGTCTCGACGGTCTGGAGACCGGCGAAACCGGCAGCTTCCAGCGCGGCGACCTGCGCGGGCACCGCCGCCAGATTGTGGTGTAACAGGGCATCGACTTTCATGGCGCAACTCCGCTGGATTATGGTTATTCGATGCGCGCTACCCGCGCCGCGCACGGCTCAAGGATAGCCCATTCCGGTTTCGGTGCCAGTATCCGGGCCGTACCGCGACAACGCGGCGAGAACGCGCGGCTACCCCTTCGGCAGCGGCTCCAGACGGATCACGTCGAAGGCCGGCTCTTCGTAGGGATGCGCGGCCCTGAGCGCGGCAATAACGGCTGCCGCGCAGTCTTCCGCGCAGACCATCTCGACCCGGTATTCAGGGACGATCTCCACCTGGTCGTGAACGCCAAGATGAGGTTGGCTGCCCGCCAGCGGCCGGAACTGACCCGCGCCCAGCACCTGCCAGCAACAGTTGTCGTAGGCGCCGATGCGGCCGGCACCGGCCGCGAACACCGCCTGTTTCACCGCCTCCAGATGGCTTGCCGGCACATAGAAACAGAGCTTGTACGCAGGCTCCGCCCCTGGGGTCACGACGCGCTCCGGTCCGCTAATACAGCAGATTGAAGAACTGGCGCTGGAAGCGCACCGCCAGCGGATCGCCCTTGCCCAGCGCCGCCAGTGTATCCAGAAACGCTTTCCTGGCGGCGCCTTCGCCGAACTCGCGATCGCGTTTCAGCAAGCCCAGCAGCAGGTCGAGCGCCGCTTCGTAATGGCGTTCGGCGCGGTACTGCCCTGCCAGTTCCAGAACCAGGTCACCGTTATCCGGCTGTTCCCGCAGGCGGCGTTCGAGCGCCTCGATCTCCGGCGATTTGGCGGCCTGGCGGCGGGCATGCAGCAACGCTTCGACATTGTCGTAGTCCGGCCCCTTCCCCGCCGCGCTGATGCCCTTGAGGACGGTTTCGGCTTCGTCGCAACGATTGAGTTGGATCAGATCCTGAGCCAGCGCGAGGCCGATGTAGTCGATGCGCCCGGATTCGTCATAGGCCGTGCGCAATTGCGGCAGCGCGCCGTCAAAATCGCCGGCCTGCATTTTGGCGATGGCGTCATCGAGCGTCGCCTCCCAAGCTGGCGGCAGATGTTTTTCCAGGATCTTGCGCACCTGGGTTTCCGGCTGCGCGCCCTGAAAGGCATCCACCGGCTGGCCGTCGCGCATCAGGATCACGGTGGGCAGGCTGCGCACCCCGAACTGACCGGCGATATCCGGCTCGCGGTCGGCATTGACCTTGGCGAGCAGAAACTGGCCTTTGTACTCCGTGGCGAGTTTTTCCAGGATCGGCAGCAGCGCCTTGCAGGGCGCGCACCAGTCGGCCCAGAAATCCACCACCACCAGGCGCCGCCGGGATTCATCGATCAACACCTGGCGAGCGTTTTCGAGTGTGACTTCGACGATATCTTGATTCATTGCACAAACACTCTTGCGTTGCGAAACAGGCGCAGCCAGGCGCCGTCCTCACCCCAGGCGTCCGGCCGCCAGGAATTGGTGACAGCGCGAAACACGCGCTCCGGATGGGGCATCATGATGGTAACCCGGCCATCGGTGGTCGTGAGCCCCGCGACTCCCGTCGGTGAGCCATTGGGGTTGGCCGGATAGCGTTCGGCGATCTGCCCGCGGCTGTCCGCGTAGCGCAGCGCCAAGGTACCGGACTGCTCCGCCCGGGCAAGTCCGCCCGCGGCAAAGGTCGCCCGGCCTTCGCCGTGAGCGACCGCAATGGGCAACACCGAACCTGCCATGCCCGCGAGCAATACCGAGGGCGATGGCGCGATCTTCAACAGCAGCGTGCGCGCCTCGAACTGCTCGGACTGATTGCGGGCAAACAGCGGCCAGTGGTCGGCGCCCGGAATCAGCTCGCGCAACTGGGACAGCATCTGACAGCCGTTGCAGACGCCCAGTGCAAAAGTCTCGGAGCGGGCAAAAAAGCTCGCGAAGGCGTCGCGCGCCCGGGCGTTGAACAAAATACTGCGGGCCCAGCCGACGCCAGCGCCCAGCACATCACCGTAGGAAAAGCCGCCACAGGCGACCAGGCCCTGGAACGACGCGAGCTCGACGCGTCCGGCGAGCACATCGCTCATATGCACGTCGATGGCGGAAAATCCCGCGCGATCGAAAGCCGCCGCCATTTCGAGCTGACCATTGACGCCCTGCTCGCGCAGAATCGCCACCCGCGGCCGCACGCCGGTGGCGATACCGGTCGCAATATAGGGCGCCGCAACGTCGTCGGTCAGCTCGAAACTGGGCATCGCCACCAGTTGATTGTACGCGCTATCGATGTTGGCGAATTCCTGCGCGGCGCAGTCCGGATTGTCGCGCAGCGCCTGCATCCGGTAACTGGTCTCCGCCCACAGCCGCTGCAGCGCGGCGCGCGTGGCGCGGTAAATTTCCTGCCCGCCGGCGGCGATGACGATGTCCTCCGCCGCTGTCACCCGACCCAGTCGCCGCACGCAGCCGGCGAGGCCCGCGGCGGCGAAGCGCGCGCTGACGGTCGCCACATGGTCGTGCGCCACCTCAAGGACCGCGCCCAGTTCCTCGGCGAACAGCGCCGCCAGCGGATCGCAATCGGCGGGTAGGGAAACCTGCACCCCGCGCCGGCCGGCAAAACACATCTCCGCCAAGGTGGTGAACAGGCCGCCATCGGAGCGGTCGTGATAGGCCAGGACGTCGCCCGCCGCAAGACTGTCCTGCATGGCGGCGACAAAACCGCCGAGACGTTGGGCATCGTCGACATCCGGCACGCAGTCGCCCAATTCGCCGAACACCTGCGCCAGAATGGAGCCGCCCAGACGGTCCGCGCCCGCGCCCAGGTCGATCAACAGGAGTTCGCTGTCGCTGCCCCGCAACTGCGGCGTCAGCGCTGCCCGCACATCGCTGACCGGAGCGAAGGCCGAGACGATCAGCGACACCGGCGCCGCGACGGATTTGTCGACGGTCCCCTCGCGCCACACCGTGCGCATGGACAGCGAGTCCTTGCCGACCGGAATGGCGATGCCCAGCGCCGGGCACAGTTCCATACCCACCGCCGCCACCGCGCGATACAGATTGGCGTCCTCGCCGGGCACGCCGGCGGCACACATCCAGTTGGCGGACAGCTTGATGTTGCCGATGGCGCCGACCGGCGCCGCCGCGATATTGGTGAGCGCCTCGCCCACCGCCATCCGCGCCGCCGCCGCGCTATCCAGCAGTGCCAGCGGCGTGCGCTCGCCCATCGCCATGGCCTCGCCCGCGCAGGTATCGAACGCCGCCGTGGTCATGGCGTAATCGGCTACCGGCACCTGCCAGGGCCCGACCATCTGGTCCCGCGCCACCATGCCGGTGATCGAGCGATCGCCGATGGTGATCAGGAATGCCTTGCTGGCCACAGTGGGATGGCGCAATACCCGGGTCACGGCGTCCGCAATGGTGATACCACTGGTGTTGAACGGCTTGCCCGGGCGCGCGACCGACGCCACATCGCGCTGCATCCGGGGCGGTTTGCCGAACAGCACCGAGAGCGGCAGATCCACCGGGCGATCCCCGAACAGCGGGTCCACCAGCGCCAGATGATGCGCGGCGGTGGATTCGCCCACGACGGCGTAAGGACAGCGCTCGCGGGCGCAGATGGCGGCGAACTCCGCCAGATGCTCCGGCGCGACGGCCAGCACATAGCGTTCCTGGGCTTCGTTGCACCAGATCTCCAGGGGCGACATGCCGGGTTCGGCGCTCGGTACCGCGCGCAGATCGAAACGGCCGCCGCAGCCGCCGTCCTTGACCAGTTCGGGGAAGGCGTTGGACAGGCCCCCTGCCCCCACATCGTGAATAAAGGCGATGGGATTGGCCTCGCCCCGCGCCCAGCAGCGGTCGATCACTTCCTGGCAGCGCCGCTCCATCTCCGGGTTCTGGCGCTGCACCGACGCGAAGTCCAGATGCTCGGCGCTGTCGCCCGCGGTCATCGAAGACGCCGCCCCGCCACCCAGCCCGATCAAGAGCGCCGGCCCGCCCAGCGCGATCAACTGACAACCGGGCTGAATACCGCGCTTGATGACGTGTTCGGGGCGCACATTGCCGTAGCCGCCCGCGATCATGATGGGCTTGTGGTAGCCCCAGCGACTGCCTCCGTGATCGGCCTCGAAGGCGCGGAAATAGCCACACAGATTGGGGCGCCCGAATTCGTTGTTGAAGGCGGCGGCGCCGATCGGCCCGTCGCGCATGATGGTGAACGCGGAAACGATGCGGTCGGGGCGGCCGTAATCGCTCTCCCAGGGCTGCTCGAAGCCGGGAATGCGCAGATGGGAGACGCTGAAACCCGCCAGCCCGGCCTTGGGGCGCGCGCCGCGGCCGGTGGCGCCTTCGTCGCGAATCTCGCCGCCGGCACCGGTGCCGGCACCGGGGAAAGGTGCGATGGCGGTGGGATGGTTGTGGGTCTCCACCTTCATCAGGATATGGATCGACTCGGGATGGGCGCGGTATTCGCCGCTGTGCGCCACCGGGAAAAACCGCCCTCCCGGCGCGCCCTCGATCACCGCCGCGTTGTCGGAGTAGGCCGACAGCACACCGTCACCCGAACAGGCGTGGGTATTGCGGATCATTCCGAACAGCGTCTGCGCCTGCGGGCTGCCATCGATGGTCCAGGTCGCATTGAAAATCTTGTGCCGGCAATGCTCCGAGTTGGCCTGGGCGAACATCATCAGTTCGACGTCGGTGGGGTCGCGGTCGAGACGGAGGAAGTTTTCCAGCAGGTAGTCGATTTCGTCGGCGGCCAGCGCGAGCCCCAGCTCAAGGTTGGCGCGCTCCAGCGCCGCCCGACCCTGCGCCAGCACAGGCACCCGCACGAGGCGACGTGGATCCTGTGCCGCAAACAGCCCGGCGGCGGCATCGAGCGAATCGAATACCGCCTCCACCATGCGGTCGTGCAGCAGTGCCGCCAACGTCCGATATTCCGCGGTGGACAGGCCGGTCGCAGCCTGCACGCGGTAAGCGATGCCGCGCTCGATGCGGCGCACGCCCGTCAGCCCCGCGTTGTGGGCGATATCGGTCGCCTTGCTGGACCAGGGCGAGAGCGTCCCGGGACGCGGGATCACCAGCACCAAGGTGCCATCGTCGAATTCGGGCGCGAGGCCGGTAACGTCGGCGAGCAGGTCGTTCAAACGGCCTTGGTCGAGCGACGAAAAATCGGCCGCGGTAGCGACGAAATGCACATGCCGCGCGGAAAGGTTTTGCACCGCCGGCACGGCCCGGGTCAGCGCTGCGAGCAGGCGTTCCTGGCGAAACGCGGAAAGCGCCGATGATCCGGGCAAGATCAGCATCGGAAGGTCTCGCGGCAAGGGCGGGTAGGGTCGCGGCATTGTACTGAAAAAGGCCCGCGACGGGCGCTCAAACCGCTCGCTCAGCGGCGCCGGGAGCGGAAAAAATCCACCAGCAGCGCACCACACTCCGCCGCCAGCACACCCTCGCTCCAGGCAACGCGGTGGTTGAAACAACCCGCTTCGAGCAGCCGAAACTGGCTTGCGACCGCCCCGGCACGCGGCTCCCGCGCCCCGAACACGAGCCGCGCCACCCGCGCGTGAATCAGCGCTCCCACGCACATGGCGCAAGGCTCCAGGGTGACGTAAAGCGTGGTATCGATGAGGCGGTAATTGCCGCGCCGGCGCGCGGCGTCGCGCAGCGCGTTGATTTCGGCATGCGCGGTGGGGTCGCTGGCGCCGATGGGGCAATTCCAACCCTCCCCCACCACCTGTCCGTCCGCAACCAGGATGGCCGCAACCGGGACTTCTCCGGCCGCCGCCGCCCGTACGGCAAGCGTCAGCGCCAGGCGCATCCAGTGTTCATCGGTACGGAGATCGGCGGCTTCCACGTCGGCGGCTTGTGAGCGGGCGGTTGGTCGATCGAGAGCAGGCGCGGCAGTGCGCCAGCGCGTTACGCGAGGCGGCCCGCGTCAATCAGTCGTCGCGCGTCATGCGTTCAATGATGTAATCGAGACTTCTGATACCGTCTTCCTGCTCCTGCTCGGACAGCTCGGACAGGCTGGTGCGGTAAAACTCCAGCAACCGCGGCCGCATCTTGGCAAACACTTCGCGTCCGAGCGGACTCAGCACCACACGGCGGGAGCGCTGATCGTCGGGGTTGACCAGCCGGCGCACGTAGCCGGCTTCTTCCATGCGGTTGAGTACACCGTTCAGGCTCTGGCGACTTACCAGCAGGTAATTCACCATTTCACTGACCGTCATGCCGGCCTGGAAACCGGGGCGGGACAGCGAGCCCAGGATCGATAGCTGCTGGGCGCTCATGTTGAATTCATCGAGAACCTTGGCTACCCGCCGCAGGGAGATGTTGGACGCCTGATAGAGGCGAAAAAACAATTTCTCCGGCGTGTACTGAAGACCTGTCGCTGCTTCCGTCATGGCCACCTGATACATTGGGTTATACTTTTGCGGGCGAGTATATTAAGAATTTCTCCGGTATGACAGCGATGCGTGCCTTGGCCACGGCGGCACCTGCGCTGACGATGTCCTTGCGCAACCCGTACAGAAAATAACACAGGAAAACCCGATGGATTTCGCGCTCGACGAATTTCAGACCAGCCTGCTGACCACCGCGCAACGCTTTGCCGCCGACCGCCTGGCGCCGGCGTACCGCGCGCGCGAAAGCCGCGGCGTGATCGAACCTGCCTTGATCCGTGAAATGGGCCAGCTCGGCCTGATCGCCCCCGAGGTTCCGGAAACGCACGGCGGCAGCGGACTCGACGAACTCACCTCGGGCCTGGTCACCGAAGCCATCGCCACCGGCGACATGAATGTCGCCTATGTGCAGATCATGGCATCGCTGCTGTCGAGTTGCATCCTGAAGTACGCCACCCCGGAAGCCATCGCCGCCACCGTGCCGGGGCTCTGCAGCGGTGCGCTGCTGGGCTCGATCGGGGTGACCGAACCGCGCGGCGGTTCCGATGCGGCGAGCCTGATGCTGCGCGCCGAGCGCGACGGCGATCACTATGTGCTGAACGGCGAGAAAACTTCCATCTCGCTCGCGGACCAGGCCGATTTCAATCTGGCTTTCGCGCGCACGGGAACGCCCGAACAAAAAGCCCATGGCGTATCGGCCTTTATCGTGGACCTGAAGGCGCCGGGCATCAGCCGCTCCCGTTTCGACGATATCGGCGAAAAGGCGGTCGGACGCGGCTCGATCTTCTTCGACAATGTGCGGGTGGCCACTGCCTTTCGCGTCGGCGACGAGGGCAAGGGCTTCGTTCAGGTGATGCAGGGCTTCGATTTCAGTCGCGCCCTGATCGGCTTGCAGTGCATCGCGGTGGCGCGCATCTGTCTCGACGAGACCTGGCAATTCATTCAGGAACGTCAGGCGTTTGGCAAGCCCCTGGCCGCCAACCAGGGCATCACCTTCCCCCTCGCCGAGCTCGAAACCCAGCTCGAAGGCGCGCGCCTCGTCTGTCTGAAAGCGCTCTGGCTCAAATCGCAAAAATTGAAGCATACCCGGGAAGCGGCCATGGCCAAATGGTGGGCGCCCAAGCTCGCCTTCGAGATCGTGCAGCAGTGTCTGCTGATCCACGGCCACGGCGGCTACAGTACCGAGTTGCCATTTGAACAGCGCATGCGCGATGTGTTCGGCATGCAGATCGGCGATGGCACCGCCCACATCATGAAAATGATCATTGCGCGCGAGCACGTCGGCCGCATCGGCTGAAACCGCAGGCGCAGTGCAAAAGGACTCGCCAACTTTACCGGACGGCGCACACCGCGCTTTTCCAGCCCACCCGCAACCAGAGGCAAATCCGCGCATGAACTACCAGGACATCATCTACGAAGTAAAGGATCGCGCCGCCTACATCACCATCAACCGGCCCGAGAAATACAACGCCTTCCGCGGCATCACCTGCGATGAACTGATTCACGCCTTTCAGCGCGCCGGCTGGGACAAGGAGATCGGGGTGATTGTGTTCTCCGGCGCCGGCACCAAGGCCTTCTGCACCGGCGGCGACCAGTCCGCCCACGACGGCCAGTACGACGGGCGCGGCACCATCGGTCTGCCGGTGGAGGAACTGCACACGGTTATCCGCGACGTGCCCAAGCCGGTGATCGCGCGCGTCCAGGGCTTCGCCATCGGCGGCGGCAACGTGCTGGCGGTGCTGTGCGATCTCACCATCGCCGGGGAAAGCGCCCAGTTCGGCCAGGTCGGCCCCAAGATGGGCTCCGTGGACCCCGGCTTCGGCACTGCCTATCTGACCCATGTGGTGGGTGAGAAAAAGGCGCGCGAGATCTGGTATCTGTGCCGCCGCTACAGCGCGCAGGAAGCGCTCGCCATGGGTCTGGTCAACAAGGTCGTGCCCGACGACCAGCTCGATGCCGAGGTCGCGGCCTGGTGCGCCGAGATCGTCGAACGCAGCCCCACCGCCATCGCCATCGCCAAGCGCTCATTCGTGGCCAACACCGAGCACATTCGCGGCATCGGCAGCCTGGGTCTGCAAGCACTCAAGCTGTACTACGATACCGACGAATCCCGTGAAGGCGTCAACGCCTTGCAGGAAAAGCGCAAGCCCGATTTCCGCAAGTATGTGAAATAAACCGGAGCCCACCATGGATCTCGACCTGAAAGACAAATCCGTCATCGTCACCGGCGGCGCCTCCAACATCGGACGCGCCATCGTGCTGGGCTTCGCCGCCGAAGGTGCCAAAATCACCATCGCCGACCTGGATACCGCCGCCGGCGAAAAAGTCGCCGCCCTGGCGCTCGAACAAGGAGCCAGCGCCGCGCGCGTGGTCAAAACCGATGTCACCGATCTCGCCAGCGTCCAGAATCTGTTTCGCGAGGCCAACGACCAGCACGGCGGCATCCACTGCCTGGTCAACAACGTGGGCTGGGACAAGCTGATGTTCTTCACCCAGACCACCCCGGACCTGTGGCAAAAGCTGATCGCCATCAATTATGTCGGCGTACTGAATTGCACCAAGACCGCACTGGAGTACATGACTCCCGCCGGCGGGGGTTCCATTCTGTCCATCAGCTCCGATGCCAGCCGCCAGGGCGAGCCGCGCGAAGCCGTCTACGGCGGTTTGAAAGCCGCCGTCAACAGCTTCATGAAGACCATCGCCAAGGAAAACGGCCGCTACAACATCCGCTGCAACTGCGTCTGCCCGGGCGTGACCGTGCCCGACAGCGTGGACGAGACCAGCGAAAACAGCATGTGGAAGGAAAAAAATTCGATGTTCACGGACGAGCAGTTCGCCGCCATCGCCAAGACGCTGCCGCTGAAGCGGATCGGCAAGCCGTCGGATGTGGCCAATGCGGTGGTCTTCCTGTCGTCCCAGAAAGCCGCCGGTTTCATCACCGGACAGGTGCTGTCGGCGAGTGGCGGCTACAGCATGATCGGCTGAGGCCGCTTCCACCTTCCACCTTCGGTATCCCGCAACCCGGCGGTTCGTGCGCCACCCGCACGGCCGTCGCGATGGGTCAACCGGAGCTGCTGTCCGGATCTTGTAACCCATGAACAACGCTGCGGTTGCGCCCCGCCTGCTTGGCTTGATAAAGGGCGGTGTCCGCCGCTTCGGTCCAGGCGGGCAGATCCGCAATGGCCGGAGCCAGTTGCGCGAGACCGAAACTCACGGTGACACGGCCGGGATAGTCCGGCCCCAGATCGCACTTCATGATGGTTTCGCGCAAACGCTCGACGATGACCAGCGCGCCAGCACACTCGGTATCCGGCAGCACCATCGCAAACTCCTCGCCGCCGTAGCGACACAGGATATCGCTGATACGCAGCTCCTTTTGCAACAGTGCCGCCAGGCGGCGCAACACCTGATCACCCACGCCGTGGCCATAGCGATCATTGATGCTCTTGAAGTGGTCGATATCGGCAAGCACCAGCACCGCGGGCGTGCCCTGACGCCGGCAGCGGCTCAGTTCAGCCAATGCGCGCTCCTGCCAGTAACCACGATTCCACAGCCCGGTGAGCGCGTCGATGCGACTGCGTTGCAGCAGGTTGCGTTTTTCCGCGTCCAGACGCCGAGAGAGCTGGAAGGTGATGTTGCCGACCAGTTGCGGATAGATGAGCAGGAACGGCAGACAGAACAGTATTTCCCGCATATTCGTAACCGGCGCCGGCGCCCATCCGACCAGCAGGACACCGGCAACCATGCCCGCCAGATGCGCCAGCAGCCCGCGCAGGAACAGCCGCATACCACCCATGGCGATGTTGTCCATGCTGAGTGGCGAGCAGCAGCGCACTGGGAAGCAGATTGAACTGCATCAGGGCCACCCAAAAACCGCCCCCCAGGGCATCGATCATCAGGTTGCGCCGCTCGGCGCGACTCGGATCGGCTGCCCGACGCGCGCTGAGGAATGCGATATGGGGCCAGGCGAAGCCATTCAGGATCAGCAATAGCCAGACCCACGGCGGTGCCCCGGCGGAGACAAGCACGCCGGCCACGCTGATAAAGCCGAGACCAACACCGATCACCCGCGCCGGGTAGACGCGCCGCGGAAGGCCTCGGCCCGGGATGCCGGCAGATGGATTTTCTTTGGTCATCGCGGCCCCTGGGGCGGAAGCTGTCCGGTGAATATTGCCGCTTGCGGGGGCGACAGTGCTGAAAGCGGTTTTGATCGGGCGTCGGCTTCAGACAGCCCATATCCGGGTGCGGCCGGATCAAAGCGGCGCGAATTGTACTGTACCCCCTCAACAAACGGGACCCGTAGCCTTTTCCAATGACACATGAGCCTGAAGGGGTGTCGTGATTCCACCGTAAGGTGAGCCTGAGGGGTCCGGTTCCGGGATCATCGGAGGATGATCGTGAACCTCGACACGCGACGCCTGAAGACCCTGGACGATATCCG
>CAMTUJ010000035.1:0-34035 GCA_947084925.1 uncultured Gammaproteobacteria bacterium | reverse complement strand
GCCGCGATCACGGCGGATGCGCTGGCGCTTATCCGCCCTACGCATGGAGATGCCCCGCGTGGGCGCGACCTATCGGCCTTTGCCCTCCCTGCGATGGGTGTTTCCGACATTTGCGCTGTCTGTTGGGTTTTCACACAGCCTCGGAAGCGGGCATCCAGAAGGCCCTGATATTCCTGGGTTCCCGCCCCGCCCCCGCCTTCGCGGGGGCAGGCACTGCGCGGGAACGACGATTAAGTTATTCAGAGTGCCCTTACAGGTCGTAAAAGCCTTTCCCTTCCCGCGCCAGTTTTTCCAGCAGCGGCGCCGGCTTCCAGTAACGGTCGCCAAATTGCCCGGCATATTTCTGGTAGGCCGCGCAGACGGTCTTGAGCCCGATCGCGTCGGCCCAGAACATGGGACCGCCGCGGTAGGCGGGGAAACCGTAGCCGTTGATCCAGATGATGTCGATGTCCAGCGCGCGCGCGGCGATGCCTTCTTCGAGGATCCTGGCGCCTTCGTTGATCATGGGATAGAGGCAGCGTTCGAGGATTTCCTGAGCGGAAATCTCGCGCTGCGCGATGCCGGCATCGCGGGCGCACTGGGCGATCAGGCGCTCAATCTCGGGGTCGGGCAGCGGGGTGCGGCCATCGGCGTAGCGGTAGATGCCGGCGCCGGTCTTCTGGCCGTGGCGGCCCATTTCGACGATCCGGTCGATCCACAGGGATTCGCGGGGCTCGATCTTGCCGGCCTTGCGGCGCTCCTGGCGCACCTTGTAGCCCACGTCGAGCCCGGCCATGTCGGCCATGGCGAAGGGGCCCATGGGGAAGCCGAAGTCGTAGAGCACCTTGTCGATCTGCTCGGGCCGGGCGCCCTCCTCCACCAGGAACATGGCCTCGCGGGTGCGCTGGTGCAGCATGCGGTTGCCGACGAAGCCGTCGCACACGCCGACCAGGGCGCCGATCTTGCCGATGCGCCGGGACAGGTTCATCACGGTGGCGATGACGTCGTTGGCGGTCTGCTTGCCGCGCACGTTCTCCAGCAGCCGCATCACGTTGGCGGGGCTGAAGAAATGCATGCCGATCACGTCCTGGGGCCGCTGGGTGACGCTCGCGATCGCGTCGACGTTCAGGGTCGAGGTATTGGTGGCGAGGATGGCGCCCGGCTTGCACACGGCGTCGAGCTTGCGGAATACCTCTTGCTTGATGTCCATGTTCTCGAATACGGCCTCGATCACCACATCGGCCTGTTTGATGTCGTCGTAGGCGGTGGACGGCGTGATCAGCCCCATGCGCTTTTCGACATCCGCCGTGGTGAGGCGACCCTTGCTCGCGGTCGCCTCGTAGTTCTTGCGGATCACGGCGATACCCCGGTCCAGGGCTTCGCGGTTGATTTCAAGCAGGGTCACCGGAATGCCGGCATTGGCGAAGTTCATGGCGATGCCGCCGCCCATGGTGCCGGCGCCGATCACGGCGGCGGTTTTGATCCCGCGCTGCGTCGTGTCCTTCGGCAGTCCCGGAATCTTGGCCACTTCGCGCTCGGCGAAGAACACATGGCGCTGGGCGCGGGATTCGCTCGAGGTCATCAGCTCCTGGAACAGCTCCGCCTCGCGCTGCATGCCCTCGGCAAAGGGTAGTTCGGCCGCGGCCTGGACCGCCTTGATGATGTTGAAAGGGGCCTTGAAGCCGCGCAGGCGACGCGCGATGCCGGCCTCATAGTTGGCGAAGAAGTCGGCCGCGACCGGCGCCACCGGCAGTGCGCTCGCCCGCTTCACACCGCGGTGCTCGGCCAGCACGCGGCGCGCGAAGGCGATGGCGCCGGTCTTGAGATCCCCCTCGATGAGGGCGTCGAGCAGCCCGAGACGCTGGGCTTCGGTGGCGGGCACATGAGTGCCCTGCACGATGAAGTCGAGCGCTTTCTCCACACCCACCAAACGCGGCAGGCGCTGGGTGCCGCCGGCACCGGGCAGCAGGCCCAGGTTCACCTCGGGCAGGCCGACGCGCGCACCGGGCACCGCGACCCGGTAGTGGCAGCCGAGCGCCACTTCCAGGCCGCCGCCGAGCGCGGTGCCGTGGATGGCGGCGACGATGGGTTTGTCCGAGGCTTCCATGGCGTCGATCACCGGCACCAGACTGGGCGCGGCCAGGGGCTTGCCGAACTCGCGGATGTCGGCCCCGGCGATGAAGGTGGCGCCGTCGCAGATCAGCACCATGGCCTTGACGCCGGCATCGGCGAGGCCGGCCTGCACCGCGTTCTTGAGGCCGGCGCGCACCGGCTGGGACAGGGCGTTGACGGGCGGATTGGCGACGGTGATGACGCCTATCTCGCCATCGCGGGTGAAGCTGACGGCATCGGACATGATGGATTCCTCAGTGAGTTGCGGGTTTCAGGATGGGAGAGGCGGTTGGCGCGCGGCTCAGGCGAGACGGGCGAGTGCCGCCAGATAGGGTTCGGCGTGGCGTTGCGCGCGGATCACCTCGGCCAGGGTTTGTCCGGCGGGATTGGTGGCGCGCGGGTTGCGACCGGCGGCGACGAACAGCGCCAGGAAGTCCGCGAAATTCTCCGTGCCCATGCCCCGGTAGGCTTTCTCCAGCACATGGTAATCGGCGTCGACGCCGGCGGGCGGCTGGTAGTCGAGGAAGCCGCGCAGGCGCGCCGCGTCGAAGACTTCGCCGATGATCTGCACCTTGTCTTTTTTCAACGCCATGGCGATGTCCCCTTCATTATGGATGCTCAGAATAACCGGTATGCCCACAGAAGAGGCTGTGTGAATAAGGTACCGTAGGGCGGATAAGCGCAGCGCACCCACCGAAAAAGCCACGCGCTCGACGGCGAGAGCGGCGCCGCGATCACGGCGGATGCGCTGACGCTTATCCGCCCTACGCATGGCGATGTCCCGCGTGGGCAGGCACTGCGCGGGAATGACGATTACGTGATTATTCAGAGCATCCTTATCCGTTCAGCCTGGCGGCGAGCAGTGCGTTGAGCTGCTGGGGATTGACCTTGCCGCCCGAGGCTTTCATGGCCTGACCGACGAAAAAGCCGAACATCTTGGCTTTCTTGTCATCGGGCGCGGCGCGGTAATCGGCCACCTGTCTGGGATTGGCCGCCAGTACCTGGTCCACCAACGCCGCGATGGCGCCGCTGTCGGAGACCTGCCGCAAGCCCTTGGCCTCGATCACGGTGTCGGCATCGCTGGCGCCGTTCCAGAGCGCGTCGAACACCTGGCGGGCGATGGCGTTGGAGAGGGTGCCGTCGAGAATCCGTTGCAGCAGGCCACCGAGCTGGGCCGGACTCACCGGGCAGGCGGCGATCGCCGTCTCGGTGCTGTTGAGGCGCGCCGCGATCTCGCCCGTCACCCAGTTGGCGGCGAGTTTGGGGTCGCCGGATGCCTTGGCCGCGGCTTCGAAATAGTGCGCGGTGGGGGTGTCGGCGGCGAGCTGGCCGGCGTCGTAATCGGACAGTCCGTAGTCGGCGCCAAAGCGCGCCCGACGCGCGTCCGGCAGTTCCGGCTGGGTGGCGCGCAGCCGTTCGATCAGGGCCGGCTCGACATGCACCGGCAGCAGGTCCGGGCAGGGGAAGTAGCGGTAGTCGTTGGCTTCTTCCTTGCTGCGCATGGCGCGGGCACTGTCGGTGTCGCCGTCGTAGAGGCGGGTTTCCTGGATCACCCGGCCGCCGTCCTCCAGCACGCCGATCTGACGCGCGACTTCCTTGGCGATGGCGCGCTCCATGAACCGGAAGGAATTGAGGTTCTTGGTCTCGGTGCGGGTGCCCAGCGGGTCGCCCGGGCGGCGCACCGAGACGTTGACATCGAAGCGCATCGAGCCCTGGGACATGTCGCCGTCGCTGATGCCGAGCGCGGTGACGATGGCGTGGAGCTTCTTCGCGAACGCGACGGCTTCTTCCGCGTTGCGCAGGTCGGGCTCGGTGACGATCTCGATCAGCGGCGTGCCGGCGCGGTTGAGGTCGATCCCCGACAGGCCGTGGAAGTCCTCGTGCAGCGACTTGCCGGTGTCCTCTTCCAGGTGGGCGTGGTGGATGCGGATGCGCTTCTCGCGCCCGTCGGCGAGCTCGATGTCGAGATGGCCCGGCCCCACGATGGGATGCGCGAGCTGGGTGGTCTGGTAGCCCTTGGGCAGGTCGGGATAGAAGTAGTTCTTGCGCTCGAACACCGATACCGGATTGATCTCGGCGTCCACCGCGAGCCCGAAGCGGATCGCCATTTCGACCGCGGCCCGGTTCAGCAGCGGCAGGGTGCCGGGCAGCGCCAGATCGATGGCGCAGGCCTGGGTGTTGGGCGCGGCGCCGAACGCGGTCGCGGCGCCGGAGAACAGCTTGGAGCGGGTGGCGAGCTGGAGGTGGACTTCGAGGCCGATCACGGTTTCCCAGCTCATGCGGCGGCCTCCGTCAGCGCCGGCGGCGCCAGTCGATGCCAGCCGGTCGCCAACTGGTAGCGGTGGGCGGCGTTCAGCATGCGCGCCTCGTCGAAGTAGTTGCCGATGATCTGCAGGCCCACGGGTTTGGCGTCCACCAGACCGCAGGGCACCGACAGCGCCGGCAGCCCGGCGAGGTTGGCGGCGATGGTGTAGATGTCCTCGAGGTACATGGCGACCGGATCGCCACCCTTGGCGCCGAAGGCGAAGGCCGGGTTGGGGCAGGTGGGGCCCAGGATCAGGTCCACCTTCGCGAAGGCGTCGAGAAAATCCTGCCGGATCAGGCGTCGCACCTGCTGCGCCTTGTTGTAGTAGGCGTCGTAGTAGCCGGCCGACAGGCAGTAGGTGCCGATCAGGATGCGGCGTTTGACCTCGTCGCCGAAGCCCTCTTCCCGGGAGCGCATGTACAGGTCGCGCAGATCGACCGGGTCGGCGCAGCGGTGGCCGTAGCGGACGCCGTCGAAGCGCGCCAGGTTGGCGGAGGCTTCGGTGGGCGCGATCACATAGTAGGCGGGCACCGCGAGCCCGGAATGGGGCAGGCTGATGGCCACCAGGTGGGCGCCCTGGCGCTGGAATTCGGCGAGCGCCTCGCGCACCGCGCGCTCGGTGCCGGGGTTGAGGCCGGCGCCGAAATACTCGTCCGGCACGCCGATGCGGAGTCCCGCGAGGGGTTGCTCCAGGGTCGCGGCGTAGTCGGGCACGGGACGGTCGAGGCAGGTGGAATCGCGCGCGTCGAAGCCCGCCATGACCTGCAACAGCAGCGCCACGTCCTCGGCGGTGCGCGCCATGGGGCCGGCCTGGTCGAGGCTGGAGGCAAAGGCGATCATGCCCCAGCGGGACACCCGCCCGTAGGTGGGCTTGAGCCCGGTGACGCCGCACAGCGCGGCCGGCTGGCGAATGGAGCCGCCGGTATCCGAGGCGGTGGCGCCCGGCACCAGACGCGCCGCCAGCGCCGCCGCCGAACCGCCGGAGGAACCGCCCGGGACGCAGGTGGTCGCCCAGGGGTTTTTCACCGGTCCGTAGTAGCTGGTCTCGTTGGACGAGCCCATGGCGAACTCGTCCATGTTGGTCTTGCCGAGCACCACGGCGCCGGCGGCGGCGAGCCGCTCGACCACGGTGGCGTCGTAGGGCGGCACGAAGTTGTCGAGCATCCGCGAGCCGCAACTGGTGCGCAGGCCGCGCGTGCAGAAAATGTCCTTGTGGGCGATGGGCAGACCGCACAGTGCCGGGGCATCGCCCGCGGCGCGGCGCTGGTCGGCGGCGGCGGCCTGCGCCAGCGCCGTTTCCGGCGTGGTGGTGATGAAGGCGTTGTAGCGCGGATTGGCCGTGCCGATGCGCTCCAGCAGATGGCGCGTGAGTTCGGCGCTGGAAAAGTCCCGGCGCGCCAGGCCGTGGCACATCTGGGCAAGGGTCAGGTCATGCATTGAACATTGTCCGTACAGGGCTGCGGGGTGCCGCCGGCGCTGGCGGCGTGCGCACGATCACTCGACGACTTTGGGCACCAGGTAGAGCCCGGCCTCGACCGCCGGGGCGGCGGCCTGGAGCGCGTCCCGATCGATGGTTTCGGACACCAGGTCCTCGCGCAGGCGCTGGGTGGCGTCGAGGGGGTTTGCCAGGGGCGCGATGCCGGTGGTGTCGGCGGCGCGCAGTTGGTCGATCAACTCCAGCACCCGGTTGATGCCGAGTGTCGTGGCGGTGACGGTATCCTCATTGACGTGGATACGCGCCAGCTCGGCCAATTTTTCGATGTCGGCGCGTTGGATCGACATGCTATAGTTTCCGCCTGTTTCACGAGCTTCCGGTAACGCCAACAGGGTACCACGGATGGCCGCCCGAGCTGAATCCCGGAGCGGGAGTTGGTCCGCGGTCGCACCCCTATTCGCCGCCCGGTGGCGCCGCCGCCGGCCCCTTAGCAGGAATTCCATTTGTCCATGATCAAACGCTTGCGCGGAATGTTCTCGAACGATCTGTCGATCGACCTGGGAACCGCCAACACGCTCATTTATATCGACAACAAGGGCATTGTGCTCAATGAGCCCTCGGTAGTGGCGATCCGCCACCACCACGGCCAGAAATCGGTCGAGGCGGTGGGCGCGGATGCCAAGCGGATGCTGGGCCGCACGCCGGGCAACATCACGGCCATTCGACCCCTGAAGGACGGCGTCATCGCCGACTTTCAGGTGACCGAAAAAATGCTCCAGTACTTCATCAAGAAGGTCCACTCCCACAGTTTCATCCCACCGAGTCCCCGGGTGCTGGTGTCGGTGCCCTGTCTGGCCACCGAAGTGGAAAAACGCGCGATCCGCGAATCCGCCGAGCGGGCCGGCGCGCGCGAGGTATTCCTGATCGAGGAGCCGATGGCGGCGGCGATCGGTGCCGGCATGCCGGTGCACGAGGCCTGCGGTTCGATGGTGGTGGATATCGGCGGTGGCACCACCGAGGTGGCCATCCTGTCCCTCAACGGGGTGGTGTTCTCGGATTCGATCCGCATGGGCGGCGACCGCTTCGACGAGGCGATCATCAATTTCGTGCGCCGCAAATACGGCAGCGTGATCGGCGACGCCACCGCCGAGCGCATCAAGGTGGAAATCGGCGGCGCCTACCCGAGCAAGGAAGTCCGCGAGATCGATGTGCGCGGGCGCAATCTGGCCGAAGGCGTGCCCAAGAGCTTCACACTCAACAGCGATGAAATCCTGGAAGCCCTGCAGGAACCGCTGGCCGCCATCATCCAGGGCGTCAAGCGGGTGCTCGAACAGTCGCCGCCGGAGCTCGCGTCGGACATCGCCGAGACCGGCATCGTGGTCACGGGCGGCGGCGCGCTGTTGCGGGATATCGACCTGCTGATCACTCACGAGACCGGGTTGCCGGTGATCATCGCCGAGGATCCGCTCACCTGCGTCGCGCGCGGTGGCGGCAAGGCGCTACAGATGATGGACAAGCGCCGTCTCGATATCCTCATGACCTGAGCCGGTCGCGGGGGCGCGCCGCCCCTGTGCCGAACGGTCGCGGAGTGCCATGGAGAAGAAGCTGTTCACCAAACAGGTGTCGGCGCCGCGCATGCTGCTGCTGGTGGCGCTGGCCGTGGTGCTGCTCCTCGCCGACCACTACACCGGCGTGTTCGCCCCGGCGCGGGCCTGGCTCGAAACGGCGGCGCGCCCGCTCTACTGGCTCGGCAATGTGCCCGGCGAGGTGGCCGCATGGAGCCGCGCCAACGTCGCGGGACCGGGCGGCCTCGCGGTCGAAAACCGGCAATTGCAGGCCGAGGTGCTGGTGCTCAAGGGCCAGCTCCAGCAGCTCGCCGAACTCGACGCGGAAAATGTCCGCCTGCGCACACTCCTCAATGCGCAGCAAACGGCCAAGCTGCGCCCGCTGATGGCGGAGCTGATCGGAGTCTCCCCCGATCCCCGGCGCCACCAGATCACCATCAATCGCGGCGAGCACGACGGTGCCTTTGTCGGTCAGGCCGTGCTGGATGGCGCGGGGCTGATGGGGCAGGTGGTGCAGGTGTCGGCGGCGCGGGCGGAAGTCCTGCTGATCAGCGACGAGCGCCATGCCGTGCCGGTTCGCGTGGCGGGTACCGACGTGCGTGCCATCGCCGAAGGTACCGGGGACTTCCGCCGTCTGCGTCTCCGCCATGTGCCGCCCACGCTGGAGGTCGCGGTCGATGATCTGCTGGTGACCTCGGGCCTCGGGGGGCGTTTTCCCGCCGGGTATCCGGTCGGCCGGGTGGCGAGTGTCGCGCATGACCCCGGACAGCCGTTCGTCGAGGTCGCGGTTACGCCGGTAGCCGGACTCGATCGCAGCCGGCATCTGCTGCTGGTGTTTCCCGAACCGGCGTCCGGGTCGCCTCATGGCGGCTAGAGGCAACGCCGTGCTGCAGGTTGCGGGTTCCGTGGGCATCGCGCTGGTGCTGAGCATGAACGGCGTCCGCTCCTGGGCACAGTTTCTGATGCCGCCCATGGTGCTGCTGGTCACCCTGTACTGGGTGCTGTTCGGGCCCGTTCTCTACGGGCTGGGGTTCGCGTTTCTGGTCGGTCTGCTACTGGACCTGATGCTCGGCACCCCGGCCGGGGAATATGCCCTGGCGTTCTGTGTCACGGCGTATCTGGCGCAACTGCTTGAACACCGGGTGCGTCATTTCAGCATCCCGTATCAGGGCCTGGTCGCGGGCGCGTTGACGCTGGCGTTCCAGCTCATCATGGTGGCATTTGGCCTGATCGAGGCAGGCGGCACCCTGCGTCTGGCCCAGTTCCACTCCGCGCTGGGCGCGATGCTGGCCTGGCCGCTGCTGGTGTTGCTGCTGGGACGGTTGCATGACCGCGGCTGGTGATGCCGCGCTAGCGGGTGGCCGCGCGAGTGCCGCGCACGGCGGCACGGTGGCCATCGTGGCGGCGGACCTGGTGCTGGCGTCGGCCTCGCCGCGGCGCAGCGCCCTGCTGGCGGGTATCGGCGTCCGCTTCGCCGTGGTTCCCGCGCAGCTTGATGAAACCCCCGAACCCGCCGAACTTCCGCGCGACTATGTGGCCCGCCTGGCGCTCGCCAAGGCGCGCGCCGTCGCCGCCGCCACCGGCGGTGCCCTGCCGGTGCTGGGCGCCGACACCACCGTGGTCTGCGATGGCCGTCTGCTCGGCAAGCCGGTCTCCGAAGCGGACGCGGTCGCCATGCTGATGGCATTGTCCGGGCGCACGCACCAGGTCTTCACGGCGGTCGCTCTGGTGCGGGGCGCGACCGCGGCCGGCGTCCTGGTGGAGACCGCGGTAACCTTCCGTGAGCTGTCGGCCGCCGAATGCCGCGCCTACTGGCGCAGCGGCGAACCGGCGGACAAGGCCGGCGGCTACGCGTTGCAGGGCATGGGCGGCGTCTTCGTGACCCGCATCGAGGGCAGTTACTCCGGAGTCGTCGGGCTCCCGGTGGCTGAAACCTATAAACTGTTGTGCGATTTTGCCATCGACTGTGGACTGAGCCGGGTATGAGCGGAGAGATACTGATCAACATCACGCCCTCGGAGACCCGGGTCGCCCGGGTCGATAACGGCGTCTTGCAGGAAATCAGCATCGAGCGCGCGCAAAAACGCGGCCTGGTGGGCAACATCTACAAAGGCAAGGTGGTTCGGGTGATGCCCGGAATGCAGGCCGCCTTCATCGACATCGGGCGCGACAAGGCCGGCTTCATCCACATCAACGACCTGCGTCCGCGCGCCGGCGAAACCGTCGACCGCTGGGCGAGCGGCGAGCGCGATATCCGGGATCTGCTGCGCGAGGGCGACGTGCTCGCGGTACAGGCGCTCAAGGACCCCATCGGCACCAAGGGGCCGCGTCTCACCACCTTCCTGTCGGTGTCGTCGCGCCTGCTCGTGTTCATGCCCAAGACCGATCACATCGGGATCTCGCAGCGGATCGAGGACGAAGCCGAGCGCGAGCGCCTGCGCCAGGATCTCGAACTGGCGATCGCGGGACATGAAGTTTGTGAGGAACCCAGCGGCTACATCATCCGCACCGTGGCCGAAGGCGCGACCCGCGAGGAGCTGAGCGCGGAGGTCGCCTTCCTCCACCGGCTCTGGGCCTACGTCAAGGACAAGATCGCGTCCAGCGAGGCGGTCGGCTGTCTCTACGAGGACCTGCCGCTGACCCTGCGCACCCTGCGCGACCTCAATCCCGAGGGCATCGACCGCATCCGGGTGGATTCCGACGAGGTGTTCGATCTGTTCGGGCGCTTCACCGCGTACTTCAATTCCGAGGTCCGGGATCTGATCGAACGCTACCGGGGCGAGCGCCCGCTGTTTTCGCTGTACGGCGTGGAGGAGGAAATCTCGCGCGCGCTGGAGCGGCGGGTGGACCTCAAGTCGGGCGGCTATCTGGTCATCGACCAGAACGAGGCGATGACCACCATCGACGTCAACACCGGCTCCTACACCGGGCGTCACAACCTCGAACAGACCATTTTCAAGACCAATGTCGAAGCCGCCGGCGCCATCGCCCGCCAGATCCGCCTGCGCAATCTGGGCGGCATCATCATCCTCGATTTCATCGACATGCAGGATCCCGAGCACCGCCGCCAGGTGCTGCGTGCGCTGGAAAATGCGCTCGCGAACGATCGCGCCAAACTCACGATTTCCGGCGTGTCCCAGCTCGGCCTGGTGGAAATGACCCGCAAGCGCACCCACGAGAACCTGCAACAGCAACTCTGCGAGCCCTGTGGTGTCTGCAACGGCAGGGGCTACATGAAGTCGCCCGAGACCGTCACTTTCGAGATATTCCGCGAGATTCTGCGTGAAGCACGGACCTTCGAGTGCGAGAAGATTCGCGTGATGGCGGCGCACAGCGTGATCGACCGCCTGCTCGCCGAAAACTCGACCGATGTCGCCGACCTCGAAGCCTTCATCAAGCGACCCATCGAGTTCCGGGTGGAGAGCGTTTATTCCCAGGAGCAGTTCGACATTGTGCCGCTCTGATCCGACGGGACGCCGCCGCCGACTCGTCCAGCCGCAGTTGCCCGCGCGATAGCCGTGGCGGGCATGGCGGGGCGGCTGGTGCGTTGGGTCTGGGCGTTTTCCGCACTGCTCGTGATCGTTTATGCCCTGGTGGTGGCGGCCGGCCGCGAGTTGCTGCCGCGGCTGGACGCTCTGCAGCCGCGGCTCGACGCCGCGCTGTCCGAGCGCCTGGGAGCCGTCGTCGAGGCCCGCCAACTGAACGGCGCCTGGACCCGGTTGTCGCCGCATCTGTGGGCGGGGTCGGTGCGCGTGGCCTCCGCGCCCGGCCAGCCGCCGTTTCTGGTGATGGACGATCTCGGCGCCGAGATCGACCTGCTCCCCAGCCTGCTCGCCCGGCGGCCGGTCTGGTCCGATCTGTCGCTCGCGCGGTTGCAGATCAGTCTCGTGGAAACGCCCTCCGGTTGGACCCTCGACAGCGGCGCGCCCAATACCCGGGGCGCGGCGGGGCAGGTGATCGACATGCTGCTGGCCAGCCGGCGAACGCGCGTCGCCAGGACTGAAATCAGCCTCCATTTCCGCTCCGGCGCCAGCGAGCTGATCACGGCGAACAATCTGCTGCTGGAAAACAGCGGCGATTTCCATCGCGCCGGCGCCGCGCTGGAAATTGCCGGAGAAGAGTTTGCGGCGGCGCTGGCGGAGTGGCGTGGCGGTGTCGGTGCGGGTGCCGTGGACTGGCGCGCCCTGGAGGGGCGCGGTTATCTGAAGCTGTCGCGGCTCAATCTCGCCGGGTCACTCGGGGTGATATTGCGCGGTCTGGCGCCGGACTGGGCGCAGCGACTGGCGCCGGTCGCGGCGCCGGTGGATGCCGAGCTCTGGTTGACGGCGCCGGGAAACGGGCGCGCCGAGATCGTTGGGCGGATCGCCACCGACCGTCTGCCGCTGGGATCGGACGCCGCGGCAAGTCCGCTGCGCGACCTCAAGGCCGAGATCACGGGCTGGCTGGGCCCGGATGACTGGGGTCTGCGCCTGCAGAACCTCGCGTGCAACTGGAATGGGCGCGACATCGAGCCGCTGACCCTGGAGTTTCGTCAGCCCCTGGGGGCGGACAGCCGCAAATTCCGTCTGGCGGCGGATCATCTGGATCTCGGCACGCTCAACACCATGGTGCTGGCGACCGACATACTCCCTCCCAAGGCCGCCGCGGTGCTCGCCGCCCTGGGTCCGACGGGCCGCCTGGCGTATCCCCGGGTGGAGTTCGATCTCGGCCGCCCCGACAGCGTCACCCGGATCCAGGCGGCGCTGGAAAGCGTGGCGGTCGCCTCCTGGCGCGGCAGCCCGGCGGTGACCGGCGTGTCGGGAACGCTGACGGCGACGGGTCACGGCGGCGTCCTGACCCTGGATGGCAAGACCGAGCTGGCGATGCTGTTTCCCGAGGCTTACGCCGATTTTTTCCGGGTCGGACAGGTACGGGGAGAGGTCGGATTTACCCTCAGCGAGGACTATGCGCTGCTGACCATCGGGGGGGCGGCGCTCGCCATCGACGCCAGCGGCGGCGCGGGCACCATTCGTGCCGCCTTCAGCCTGCATCAACCGCTGGCGCCCGGCGCCCATGGCGAGCTCTGGCTCACCGCCGGCATTCGCAATACCGACAGGGACTATGCCCGGCAGTACATTCCCCGGGTGCTGGAGCCCGAACTGTTGCAGTGGCTCGACCGCGCGCTGGGCGACATGCGGGTGGTCGAGGGCGGCTTCATCTGGCGCGGTTCCATCGAGAAGGAGGCCGGCCCGCGCCGCGTCATCGAGGTCTATGCCCGGGTGGCGGAGGGCGCGGTCGACTACGACCCCGAATGGCCGGGGCTGACCGATCTGAACGCCTACGTCGTGGTCGACAACACCGATGTGTCGGGTCGGGCCGAGGCTGCCACCATCGCCGGCGTCCCGGTGCGGGACATCCGGTTTCGGACCATCGAGGTGGCGGGCAACAGCAAACCCTTGCTGGCGGTCACCGCCACTGCCGCCACCGAGGTTTCGCGGGCGCTCGGCGTGCTGGCGCAATCACCGCTGCGGCGCCGGGTCGAACCGCTGCATGACTGGCAGGCGGAGGGTCCGGTCCGGGTCGCCCTGGATCTGCGGATTCCGCTGTCGAAGCAGCGCACCGGCGAGCACTACCGGGTCGCCGCCAAACTCGCGGATGCGGCGCTCACGCACCGCGCCAGCGGTCTGAAATTCGAGCGCATCCGGGGCGACCTCAGTTTTTCCGATGTCGATGGCCTGGCGGCAACCGGCCTTGCGTCCCGCTTCTGGGGTCAGGATCTGACGGCGACCATTCACGGCGGCGCGCACGGCGAGACCCGGGTCGAAGCGCGCGGCCGGGTGGTGGTGGAAAATTTGCCGGTGTGGCCGGACTGGCTGCGGGGCGCGCTGGCGGGCGACACGGATTATTTTGCCAGTTATCGCATTCCCGGCGACGGGACACCGCCGCAACTGGTGGTGGAATCCAGCCTCCAGGGGGTCCGCTCCACGCTGCCGGAGCCGTTCGCGAAAGCGAATCCCGACGCGCCGCTGCCGTTGCGGCTCGGTCTGACCTTTGGCGCCGCCAGCAGCGAGCTGGACACCCGCCTCGGTACCGACCTGGCGGTCCGCGCCCGCTTCGGGAACGGCCGCATCGAACGCGCGGAGATCGCCCTTGGCGGCATGGAAGCGGAGCTGCCGGCCCTGCCGGGAGTGGGCGTGCGCGGCCATCTCGACGTGCTGGATATCGATGCCTGGCGCGCGCGCTTGCCCGCGGCGGCGGGGGCGCGGGATGTCATGGGCGCTTTTGCGCCGCGCCTGAAACTGGATATAACCCGGTTGCGGGCAGCGGGCCTGCAACTCGACGGCATCAGCGTTGCCGGAGCGGTGGCGGATGGCGCCTGGCGCCTGCACGGCGACAGCGCCACGGCGGCGGGCGATCTGGTGGTTCCGCTCGACGGCAGCCCGGTCGGGTTGCATCTGGATCATCTGGTGCTGCCCAAACCGGATTTTTCCAGCGCCCAGGGCGCGCTGGCCGGCCTCGATCCCCGCGCCCTCCCGGAGCTGGATTTCTCCACCCAAGGTCTGCGCATCGGTGCGCGGGAGCTGGGCCATATCGGGTTCAGGTTGCGCCGGGTGCCGGACGGCATTCAGGCGAGTGACATCCGCGGCGAGATTACCGGCCTTGCCTTCGGTGCGGGGGACGCGCCCGCCACGCTCGGCTGGCGACGGTTGGGCGAGCGCGATCTGACCCGCTTCGAGGGTACCCTCGAGAGTGACGATCTGGCCGGAGTGCTGCGCGCCTGGGATTTGCCGGGCGCCATCGAGAGCGAGCGCGCGACCTTTGCGACCGCCCTGGAGTGGGACGACAAACCCTGGAAATTCAGCGCCCGGGCGCTGCGCGGCGAGGTGGCGCTACAGATCGCCAAGGGCGCCTTTCACCGGACCTCCGGCGCGGCCTCCAACGTCGCGATGAAACTGATCAGTCTGATCAACTTCGATACCTGGTTGCGCCGCCTGCGCCTGGATTTTTCCGACCTGTTCGCCAGCGGCGTCGCGTTCGACGAGGTCAGGACCACGCTGGCCTTCGATACCGGCACCCTGAATTTTGCCAAGCCCGTAAAAGTCGAGTTGCCCTCGGGCAGGATGCGTCTGGCAGGCCGCGCCGACCTGATTGCCGAAACCATCGACGCCCACCTGGTGGCGACCCTGCCGGTGGGCACCAACCTGCCCTGGATCGCCGCCCTGGCGGGCGGATTGCCGGCGGCGGCCGGGGTGTATCTGACCAGCCGGGTGTTTGGTCGGCAGGTCGATAAAATCTCCAGTCTGGGCTACCGGGTCACCGGTCCCTGGGAAGATCCCCACATCGAGGTCGAGCGCATTTTCAGCGATTCGGCCAAATAACGGAGGACGCGGCCATGCACCGGTTGGCAGCCATTCAACTGCGCGGCGACGGCGATCGCGATCACAACCTGGCGCGTGCCGGCGCGCTGATCGACGCGGCGGTCGACCAGGGTGCCCGGTTGCTGGTGTTGCCCGAGAATTTCGCCTATTACGGCGCTGATTCCGCCGGGCTTGCCGCGGCGGCCGGCGCGGAAAGGGACGCGTCCGGCCCGGCCCGTGCGTTTCTGGCCGAGCGTGCGCGGCGCCATGGTGTGTGGATTCTGGGCGGCACCCTGCCGCTGTTCAGCGGCCTTGCCGGGGACATCGACCCGCGACCCTTTGCCGCCGCACTGCTCTACAACGACAGTGGCGCGGAAGTGGCGCGCTACCACAAGATCCATCTGTTCGACGTCACCGTGACCGCTACCGGCCGCCGCTACTGTGAGTCCGACAGTTTCCTCCCCGGACAGGATCCGGTGGTGGTGCATACGCCGTTTGGCAAACTCGGCATCAGCGTGTGCTACGACCTGCGCTTTCCCGAGCTGTATCGCCACTACGCGGCGCGCGGCGCCACCCTGGTGGCAGTGCCCTCGGCCTTCACCGCCACCACCGGCGCGGCGCATTGGCGCCTGCTGCTGCGGGCGCGGGCGGTCGAGAACCAGTGCTATGTGATCGGCGCCGATCTCGGCAATCGGGAGCACCCCACGCGACCCATGTGGGGCGGCAGTGCCATCGTCGATCCCTGGGGCGAGGTGGTGGCGGAGCTCGACGACGGCGAAGGCGTCATCCTGGCGGACATCGATACCGAACGCCTGACCCGCATCCGCACCGATATGCCGGTGCTGGAGCATCGCCGTCTGGGGCTGCCGGGCGCCCGCTAGCAGGTTCCTGAAAAACTGCTGCGGGCACCATCTGCTTCGTTGCGCGGTGCTCGCTCCCTCGCCTATCGACTTGATAGGTCTCGGTCGCCGCGCGCCGTGCGCCTCGCATCTGGCCCCCTCGCGACGTTTTTCGGCAACCTGCTAGGCTGCCCGCGCCGCGTCGGCCGTCGCCAGGCTGGCGCGGACTTCCGCCGCGGTAGCGAGCGCGCCGCCGGCGGCGCGGATCGCGTCCGCGGCCTCGGCAACCAGCTCGACGTTATTGCGCGGGCACTGGAACGCCGCGTCCTCCAGCCCCACCCGCACATGGCCGCCGAGGGCCACGATGGCGGGGATCAGCGGGATCAGATCCACATGCAGCCCCGCCACCATCCAGGGCGCGCCCGGCGCCTCTTCCGCCATCAGCCTGGCGAGCGCTTCCACCGCCCAGTCGCGCGGCGGAAAACAGAACGTGAAACCGCTCGACAGCATGAAACGGAACACCGGCGTTTTGAGGCCGGGGATGTCGCGGTACAGCTTGGCGCCTGCGCGGATGAAGCCGGGTTCGTAACAGGCGTAGGCGGGGCGCCAGCCGTTTTGGGCGGCGCGCTCGGCGCTCGCCCGCAGCACGCGCGGCCCGTTGATGTAGACATCGCCGTCGCCGCCGAACAGGTTGGCCGCGCTTTCGCGGGTGGAAAAGTTGCAGGAGCCGGGGTCGAGCACGCCCCATTCCAGCGCGCCGCGCCGGGTCAGCTCGTCGGTGGTGGCGCAGCGCAGGGCGGCATCGTCGGGCATCGGCAGGCCCACGGCGGTCGGATAGACGATGGCATCGACCTGGCGCTGGATGCCCGCGATGAAGGTCTGGCAGTTGTCGGGATCGGTATTCTGGCGGCCACTGACCGGATCCAGGGTATGGGCGTGGACGATGGCGGCACCCGCGTTCACACAGGCCACGCCCTCCGCGATGATTTCGGCGGCGGTGACCGGGATGTTCGGTTGCAGGGCGCGGGGCCAGGCGCCGTTCAATGCCACTTCGATCCAGACTTTTTTGCGCGCCATGGGCGGTGCCTCTTTTTTATGCGTTATGGGTGGGACGCATTCAAGCACAGCCGGGACCGGCGCCGGAACCAGCCTGCATTCGCGGCGTCCCAAGGCAGGTGATAGTGCGCGGGAGCGTGAAAGCATGAGCAGAAAATTGCCGGTACTGGCGGGCGTGGCGGTTGCCGCGCTGATGGTCGGGGCACCGGGCGCCGGGCGGGTCGCCTGGAGCACGGAATCCGCCATGACGGTGGCGCAGGCGCGCGCCCTGATCGCTGCTGGCGAGCACCTGGACACCATTCCCAAGCCGGTGTGGAAACAGCTGCTGACAGCGGAGCAATACGATGTGCTGTGGCGCGGCGCCACCGAGCGCCCGTTCACCGGCGCGCTCCACGCCAACAAGCGGGTTGGCACTTACCTCACCGCCGGCTGCCGGCTACCCGTGTTCCATTCCCGCGACAAGTACGATTCCGGAACCGGCTGGCCCAGTTTTCGCGATGTGCTGGCACCGGGCAATGTCGTGCTGAAACCGGATTGGGCCTGGGGCTTGCGGCGCACCGAGGTGCTGTCGAAGTGCGGCGAGCATCTGGGGCACGTCTTCGAGGATGGGCCGCCGCCCACCGGACTGCGCTACTGCCTGAATTCCGCCGCGCTGGTTTTCGTGCCGGAAGACCCGCTTAAGCCGGCGCCGGGAAATGATTCGAAAGCGGCGCCGGTGGCGCCCTGACCGGGTCGCTGCCGGCAGACTTGGCGGGGAGGGATGGTTTATCATCGCGACCCGGCCCGCGCCGCGCCAGGCAAGGCCCGTGGCGTTGAAAACCCAAATTTTTTCATGGCGTTGCACGTTGTTGTGAGGGACTTTCTTGCGTGAGGAACCTTGATGGACGCTGATACGGTCGACTCGCGGGTCGCCGGCGTACTCGACCGGCTGCGGCACCTGCCCGGAGCCCTGCTGCCGATCCTCCACGAAATCCAGCACGAACTGGGTCATGTGCCGGCGGCGGCGGTGCCCGCCATCGCCGCCGCGCTCAATCTGTCGCGCGCCGAGGTCCATGGCGTGATCAGTTTCTACCATCACTTCCGCACCGCTCCCGCCGGCGAGCATGTGGTCCAGGTGTGTCGCGCCGAAGCCTGCCAGGCGGTGGGCGCGCGCGCGCTGGAAACCCATGTGAAGCAGCGCCTGGGCATCGGGTTCGGCGCCACCACGGCGGACGGCAAAGTGACCCTGGAGCCGGTGTACTGCCTGGGCAACTGCGCCTGCGGACCTTCGGTGCAGGTGGACGATCAACTCCACGCGCGGGTGTCGCCCCAGGCCTTCGACAACCTGCTCGCCAGGCTCGGGGTGAATTCATGAGCGTGCGGGTATTTGTTCCCGGCGACAGCACCGCCTGTGCCCTGGGCGCCGACCAGGTCGCCGCCGCCCTGGTGGAGCAGGCGCGCTCCCGCGGCCTCGACATCGACCTGGTGCGCAACGGTTCGCGCGGTCTGTTCTGGCTCGAACCCCTGATCGAGGTCGAAACCGCCGCCGGGCGCGTCGCCTACGGGCCGGTGTCGGTCGCCGACGTCGCCGAGCTGTTCGACCGCGATCTGCTCGCCGGCGGCGAACATCCGCTGGCGCTGGGCCCGACCGAACAGATTCCCTACCTGCAACAGCAGACCCGGGTGAACTTCGCCCGTGCCGGGGTGATCGACCCCCTGTGCATCGCCGATTACCGCCGCACCGGCGGCTTCGCCGGGCTCGACCGGGCGCTGGCCCTGAGCGGTCAGGAGATCGTCGCTGCCATCAAGACTTCCGGGCTGCGGGGTCGCGGCGGCGCGGCGTTTCCCGCCGGCATCAAGTGGCAGACGGTGCTGGACACGGCGGCGGACCAGAAATACATCGTCTGCAACGCCGACGAGGGCGATTCCGGCACTTTCGCCGACCGCCTGTTGCTGGAGGCCGACCCGCTGCAACTGGTCGAAGGCATGACCATCGCCGGGCTCGCGGTGGGCGCCACCCGGGGCTATATCTATGTGCGCTCGGAGTACCCGCGCGCCTTCGCCGTGCTGCGCGCCGCCATCGCCCTGGCCCGCGAGGACGGTTATCTGGGGCCGGACGTGTGCGGCAGCGGTCGCGCCTTCGAGCTGGAAGCCCGCCTCGGCGCCGGCGCCTATATCTGCGGCGAGGAGACCTCGCTGCTGGAAAGCCTCGAAGGCCGCCGCGGCCTGGTGCGCGCCAAGCCGCCGCTGCCGGCCATCCAGGGCCTGTTCGGCAAACCGACCGTCATCAACAATGTGCTGACCCTGGCCAGCGTGGCGGCGATCCTCGCGCGCGGCGCCGACTGGTATCGCGCCCTGGGCCGCGGCCGTTCGCTCGGCACCCTGCCCATGCAGCTCGCCGGCAACATCAGGCGCGGCGGAGTGGTGGAACTGCCCTTCGGGATGAGTCTGCGCGCGTTGATCGAAGATTTCGGCGGCGGTACCGCCAGCGGCCGGCCAGTGCGCGCCGTGCAGGTGGGTGGGCCGCTCGGCGCTTATCTGTCCGCCGACGAGCTCGACCTGCCGCTCGACTACGAAGCCTTTGCCGCAAAGCGCGCCATGCTCGGCCACGGCGGCGTGGTAGTGTTCGACGACAGCGTGGACATGGCGGAGCAGGCGCGCTTTGCGATGGAATTCTGCGTTGCGGAATCCTGCGGCAAGTGCACGCCCTGCCGTATCGGCTCGGTGCGCGGCGTCGAGGTGATCGACCGCATCCGCGCCGGCACCCAGCGCGCCGACAACCTGCTGCTGCTGAAAGAACTGTGCGACACCATGGAATACGGTTCACTGTGTGCCATGGGCGGACTGACGCCGATGCCGGTGCGCAGCGCCGTGGAAAAGTTTCCGGAGGATTTCGGGGCCTGACCCCGGGAGGCGAATATGCTCCAGCACCCTGAACCGAAAAACCTGGCATCGAAAAGCTTCGAACCCCAGTACCATGATCCCCGGCACGACGGATCCGAGCGGGACTACGGCACGCCGCCCAGCCTGAGTGAAGCGACGGTAACGCTGCTCATCGACGGCCGCGAAGTCTCCGTCCCGGCCGGCACCTCGGTACTGCGCGCAGCCGCCGAGCTGGGCATCAAGGTGCCCAAGCTGTGCGCCACGGATTCGCTGCAGTCCTTCGGCTCCTGCCGCATGTGCATGGTGGCCATCGCAGGCCGCAAGGGCTACCCGGCGTCCTGCACCACGCCGGCGGAAAACGGCATGGTGGTGACCACCCAGACCGACGACGTGGCGCGCCTGCGCCGCAACGTGATGGAGCTGTACATCTCCGATCATCCGCTCGACTGCCTCACCTGCGCCGCCAACGGCAACTGTGAACTGCAGGACACCGCGGGCGAGGTCGGCCTGCGCGCGGTGCGCTACGGCTATGCCGGCGCCAATCACCTCGCTGCCGAGAAAGACACCTCGAATCCCTATTTCACCTTCGATCCGGCCAAGTGCATCGTCTGCTCGCGCTGCGTGCGCGCCTGCGAGGAGACCCAGGGCACCTTCGCGCTGACCATCGACGGCCGCGGCTTTGCGTCCAGGGTCAGCGCGAGCCAGGACCAGCCCTTCGTGGATTCCGAGTGCGTGTCCTGCGGCGCCTGCGTCAATGTCTGTCCCACCGCCACCCTGATCGAAAACCGCGTGATCGAGTTCGGCCAGCCCGAGCACAGCGTCACCACCACCTGCGCCTACTGCGGCGTCGGCTGCGGCTTCAAGGCCGAGATGCGCGGCACCACGGTGGTCAACATGAAGCCCTGGAAGGACGGCAAGGCCAACGAGGGCCACGCCTGCGTCAAGGGCCGTTTCGCGTTCGGCTACGCCACCCACGCCGACCGCATCACCACCCCCATGGTGCGCGAGCGCATCGACCAGCCCTGGCGCGCCGTATCCTGGGACGAAGCCTTTCGGTTCGCCGCGCAAAAGTTGCGCGCGATTCAGGAAAAATACGGCCGCAACAGCATCGGCGCCATCACCTCCTCGCGCTGCACCAACGAAGAGGTCTACCTCGTCCAGAAGCTGGTGCGGGCCGGCTTCGGCAACAACAATGTCGATACCTGCGCGCGCGTCTGCCATTCCCCCACCGGCTACGGTCTCAAGACCACCCTGGGTGAATCCGCCGGCACCCAGACCTTCGCCTCGGTGGCCAAGGCCGACGTCATCCTGGTGATGGGGGCCAACCCCACGGACGCGCACCCGGTATTCGCCTCGCGGCTCAAGCGGCGCCTGCGCGAGGGCGCCAAACTCATCGTGGTGGACCCGCGCCGCATCGACCTGGTGGATTCGCCCCACGTCAAAGCCAGTCATTACCTGCCGGTGCGGCCGGGCACCAATGTCGCCTTCATCAATGCCATGGCCCATGTGGTGGTGACCGAAGGGCTCGAAGATCGCGCCTTCATCGCGGCGCGCTGCGAAGCGCCCGCCTACGCCGCCTGGCGCGGTTTCGTCAGCGAGCCGCGCCATTCGCCCGAGGCCACCGAGTCGATCACCGGCATTCCGGCCGCCGAACTGCGCGCCGCCGCCCGGCTCTATGCGACGGCGGGCAATGCCGCCATCTACTACGGCCTGGGGGTGACCGAGCACAGCCAGGGCTCGACCACCGTGATGGGCATCGCCAACCTCGCCATGGCCACCGGCAACCTCGGCCGCGAAGGCGTGGGCGTGAATCCGCTGCGCGGCCAGAACAATGTGCAGGGTTCCTGCGACATGGGCTCCTTCCCCCACGAGCTGCCCGGCTACCGGCACATTTCCGAGGCCGCCACCCGCGCCAGCTTCGAAACCCAGTGGGGCGTGCACCTCGACAGCGAACCCGGACTGCGCATCCCCAACATGTTCGATGCCGCGGTCGACGGCGACTTCAAGGGACTCTACTGCCAGGGCGAAGACATCGCCCAGTCCGATCCCAACACCCACCACGTCGAAGCGGCGCTCTCCGCCCTGGAATGCCTGGTGGTGCAGGATCTGTTCCTGAACGAGACCGCCAAATTCGCCCATGTGTTCTTCCCCGGCGCTTCCTTCCTCGAAAAGGACGGCACCTTCACCAATGCCGAGCGCCGCATTTCCCGCGTGCGCAAGGCAATGCCGCCGCTCGCCGGACTGGCCGACTGGGAGGCGACCCAGGGCTTCGCCCGCGCACTGGGCATGGACATGAACTATGCGCATCCCAGCGAAATCATGGACGAGATCGCCGCCCTCACGCCCACCTTCACCGGTGTGAGTTACGAAAAGCTCGACCGCCTGGGCAGTATCCAGTGGCCCTGCAATGACGCAGCGCCCGAGGGCACGCCCACCATGCACGAGGAGGAATTCGTGCGCGGCAAGGGCCTGTTCGTGATGACCGAATACGTGGCCACCGACGAGCGCGCCAACCGCAAGTTTCCGCTGCTGCTCACCACCGGACGCATCCTCAGCCAGTACAACGTCGGCGCCCAGACCCGGCGCACCGCCAACAGCACCTGGCACCCCGAGGACATTCTGGAGATCCATCCCCACGACGCCGAAGAGCGCGGCATCGCCGAAGGCGACTGGGTCGGCATCCAGAGCCGTGTCGGCGACACCGTGCTGCGCGCCCGCATCACCGAGCGCGTACAGCCGGGTGTGGTCTACACCACCTTCCACCATCCCTTCTCGGGCGCCAATGTGGTGACCACCGACAACTCCGACTGGGCCACCAACTGCCCCGAGTACAAGGTGACCGCCGTGCAGGCGAGCAAGGTCACCGCGCCCTCGAACTGGCAGAGCCGCCAGCGCGCCTTCGATACCGAGCAGCGCGAACTGCTGCGCCGCGCCAGGCAGCGGGATGAAACGCCCACTCCCGCAAGCTGAGACGGTCGGCGCACAGGCAGCCGGCGTCGCCACCAGCATTGCCGTGGGCGCCCGCGACTGGCGCCACGGCGGCAGCGCGCAGGTCGCCGATACCGTCGCCTGCGAGTTGCCGGTGGCGCTGGTCTACAACGGCATCTCCCATGTGGTGATGATGGCGACTCCCGCCGATCTGGAAGAATTCGCCCTCGGCTTCAGTCTCACCGAAGGCATCCTCGCCCATCCGCGCGAACTCTACGACCTTGAAGTGCTGCCGCAAGCCGACGGCATCGAGGTGGCCATGACCATCGCCGCCGAACGCCTGACGGCGCTCAAGGCCGTGCGCCGCAATCTCACCGGCCGCACCGGCTGCGGCCTGTGCGGCGCCGAATCCCTGCACCAGGCGGTGCGCAAGCCGGCGCCGGTGACGGGCAACTTCCGGATCGACCACGCCGCGATCGAGCGCGCCGTCGGGCAGTTGTCGGAACACCAGCCCTTGCAGGCGCACACCGGCGCGGTGCACGGCGCCGCCTGGTGCGATGCCGCGGGCGAAATTCTCGCACTGCGCGAAGACGTCGGCCGTCACAACGCGCTCGACAAGCTGATCGGCGCGCGCTGCCGGCGCGCGGCACCCTGGGAGTCGGGCTTCGCGCTGATTTCAAGCAGGGCGAGCTACGAAATGGTGGTCAAGGCCGCGAGTCAGGGCATCGCCATTCTCGCCGCGGTGTCCGCGCCCACGGCGCTCGCCATCGCGCTGGCCGAGGCCGCCAACCTCACCCTGGTCGGCTTTGCCCGCCCCGGCCGCCACATGGTCTATACCCATCCGCAACGCATCATCGGGAGTGAATGAAGGTGTCAGAGTCGTCCGTGGAACACCTGGTCAAAATGGCCAACCAGATCGTCGCCAATGTGCCGGCCCTCACCCCCGAGGCGCGCATCGAAAACGCCGCCGCGCACATGAAGCGTTTCTGGACGCCCGTCATGACGGCGAAGCTGAAGGAGCACGCAAGTCACGGCGCCGGCGAATTGAGTCCGGAAGCGGTGCGGGCGGTGGGGCTGGTTTGAGCGCCGGTGGGATCGTCGAAGATCATCGCCTGGAACTGATGGAGGCCTGGAATGACTGCTTCGGCCATTGAATTGGTGATCCCTGACGCCGTGGATGTTTCGGTCACCGAAGACACGCTGCGCGTTGAGCTGAGCGACGGTCGAGCCATCCTGGTGCCGCTGGAGTGGTACCCTCGGCTTGTTCACGGGACCGCGGAGGAGAAAAACAACTGGCGTCTGATCGGGCGCGGCCACGGCATCCACTGGGATGCGCTCGATGAGGATATCAGCGTGGAAGGTCTCCTTGCCGGTAAATCGTCTGGCGAAAGCCAGGAGTCATTCAGGAAATGGCTGGTTGGACGTGATTCTCGTCCGCGGCATCATTCAAGCTGATCCCATTCAAGGCCCGCGTGCAAACGACGGACCGCTACATGAGCCAGCGCTTTTTCATGAGAGACCAGGACAAACACAGCGTTACAAGGCCAACAGAGAGCAGATAGATCAACTGCACTGGATATGCGGCAATGCTGCCGCCTTCCAGCAGGATCGACTGCGTCGGCATGTAAAAGTGAAATGAAGGCAGCAGCGGGGCCACGCTACTGAGCTTTTGCGAAAACTCGGAGAGTGCCGCCGGAAGCAGGTTGGGAAGATAGACGAGCATCCCAAGCGTGCGGGCGCTTGCCTGGCTGCGGCACAGGAAACCGAGAAAAATTCCGCTCGCGCTGAAACAGAATCCTGCCGCGATGAGAATCGCCACGTAGCTGGCTGCGATGCCGCCACCGAATTTGAATCCGCCCAGCAACTGCAGCAATCCAGCGGCGAGAAGCGTCAGGATTATCCCGAGCAACAATTTCGCCAGCAGCCACTCGATTTCGCGGATGGGTGTCTGCAACAGCCCCAGCAGCAGATGCTTTTCCTTTTCCTCGGCGACCTGCACTGGAATGACGACGAAGCCGACCAGCAGCACCAGCATCAGGATCCAGGTCGGCAACGTCTGCTTCTGGAGGTCGCTGTCATGCAGCGGCCGAATCCCGGCGATCCATGATTTGCGTTTCCCTTGAATGGCATCCTGGATTGCGGAAACGCCCTCGACGATAGTCAGGGTCTTCAGCGAGGCCTGCGTCAACACGATCAATTCCACGCTCCCGGGGTCGGTCGCGGAACTGGCCAGAAAACCGTCGATCCTCTTGCTTTTCAGCGAGGCGTGCGCCGCTTCGGCATCGCCCAGCCAGGTGACATCGAAGACGTGGTCGGCTGACTCGACGCCGTCGATCAGCACCGGGGGATAGCTCGTGTTCTGAAGCAGCCCGATATTTACTTTTTGAAGTCCGGAATCACCCTGATCGACCATTTCCAGGGCAAAGAATACAAACATGGGGATGATCAGAACCAGTTGCAGCGTCTTGTTCTTGAATGCTATGGCAAGATCATTCAGCGTCAGAGTCAGGATGTTTCGGATCATGCGTAAAGCTTCAGGTGAATACTCGACTCAAAGTATTCAACTGGAGTGCCGTCAAACACCAGGCCGCCCTGATGCAGGACAATGATTCGTGTTGCCAGGGTCCTTATTTCCTCGGGTCGGTGCGAAGTGAAAACAATTGTCTTCCCGCATGAATGAATTTCCCCGAGCATGCGATAGATATGCCTGGTCATCTCAAAATCGAGGCCGGAGGTGGGCTCGTCCAGCAGCAGCGTCGGGGGATCGGCGAGCAGGGCGCGACCGATGCTGACCCTTTGCCGGAGCCCCTTGGACAATTGGTCTATTCTGTTGCGTCGAAACGCCAGCAGTTCAAATCGCACCAGGGTCTCTTCGACGCGGGCATTCGGAATATGAAAGAGGCGCGCAAACAGCTTGAGGTTGTATTCAACCGAAAAGAAATCGAACAGGTTGGTTTTCTCCGGGACGAAACCCAATTTTCGGGCCAGGGCGGCCCTGTGTTTGAGGTCGATGCCTTCCACGGTTGCCGAGCCACTGTCCGGCACAATCCAGCCGGCCAATATTTTCAGAAGAGTCGATTTACCGGCACCATTGTGGCCGATGATTGCAACGGATTCGCCGCGGTGGATCTGCAGGCTGGTCGTCTGTAGACCTTTTTTGCCTTTATAGACTTTGGAAAGATTCCGAACTTCGATGTGTACGGGAGCACTCGCAAATCGATCCGGCTTTCCATCCGATGGCGCCAAAGCCGATGTGTTGGGGCCGCCGCCGGTCCTTGGCAGGTCCGGCGGTGGCGCGGGGGCCGGCACAATGACCGGCTTTGCATGGCGTCCGGTTCTGTTGACCATCAAACCGGGAGGTGCCGGCACGGCTGGTTCAGGTTCTTTGCGCCAGATAAACAATAGTGAAAACCAGTGCCACTGCGACCAGAATTGCAATCATGATTTATTCCCTTGTTCACATAAATAGTCAAGAAATGGCGGGCCAGATTGGCCCGGTCTGTCTCGATCCGCGCAAGCAAACCGGTTTTCTTGCAGCGACATGCCGAATAGCTGGCTTGCCTGTAGTGCCGTGCGCTACTTGTTCGCTTGCGCTGTACAACTCAAGACCCGACGGAATTTAGGCTTTGTCGCTGGTGTGGTCTGTGCGTTATCAAACATAAAGAATCGAAAACGGGTCCGGGATCCGCAGACACGTCATGCCAAAGCGACCTGTTCTGCATGCACACGCGCGTTATTTTCTGGTGCAACAAATATCGAACCGCCTGAACCAGGGTTCACAAACCTGATCCAGTGCGGCTCAAACTGGAGGCGTTACAGGCGCCTGCCTTGAATGACCCGGATCAGGATCACTATTACAGCTATGACCAACAGTAGATGGATGAGCCCGCCCAGGGTGTAGGAGGATACAAGGCCCAACACCCACAGGATTAACAGGACGACCACAATGGTTTCAAGCATGTCCGAGCCTCCGCGTTATGGCTGACCAGAATCTGGTACCACCACATTAACGCGGCAGCCGGATCAAGTCGGTGCGAAAGCGCACGCTGCCGCTATCCGATGCCGTGGCCAGGCCGTAATCAAAACTCGCCGCTATCCCCGGGGCCCCCGCTTGGCCGGAGTCTCCAAAACAGCAAATGCACTGGCGCGGAATGTGACCGCCATGCTATTTTTCGAATCTGATGCGCATTCCCTCGGCCCCCACGCGAAAGGACGTTGAAGTGCCCGAGCAGCCCACACCGCGGCATAACCGCCTTCTGGCGGCGTTGCCAACTGAGGTCCAGAACCGCGTTTTTCCGGAGCTCGAACCCGTGGCGTTGCCACTGGGCAAGATTCTCTATGAATCCGGGGATACCCAGCGCCATGTTTTTTTCCCGACCGACGCCATCGTGTCCCTGCTTTATGTGATGGAAAGCGGTGCCTCCGCGGAAATCTCGGTGGTGGGCAACGAGGGGATCATCGGTGTTTCCCTGTTCATGGGCGGCGAGAGCACGCCGAGTCGGGCTATCGTACAAAGCGCGGGAACGGCGTACCGCCTGCTGGGGGAGCGCCTCATGGAGGAGTTCAATCGGCACGGCGAGCTACAAAACCTGCTGTTACGTTACACGCAGGCGCTTATCACCCAGATGTCCCAGACCGCGGTCTGCAACCGCCATCATGGGATCGACCAGCAGCTGTGCCGCTGGCTCCTGCTTTCGCTGGACCGCCTGTCAGGCAATCGACTGATCATGACCCAGGAGCTGATCGCCAACATGCTGGGCGTGCGGCGCGAAGGAGTCACCGAGGCCGCCGGCAAATTGCAGCGGGCTGGAGTGATCAATTACCGTCGGGGCCACATCGAGGTGCTGGACCGATCGAAACTGGAGGAGATGAGTTGCGAGTGCTACGCCGTAGTCAAGAGGGAAACCGATCGTCTGCTGCCCTACCTCTCGGCGCGGTAAATTCCAGCAGCCGAGCTGCCCGCAGAGTCAGGGTATCGGGGCGCGGCCGGGAACGATCCCTCCGGGGAGGGCAGGGGCCGACATGCCATCTGAAAGCCTGAAGCCGGTCGCATCGGCAGACAGGCATCCGCCAAAAGAGCAGCGGGCATCTTTCCCTGCGCGAAAGGTGGCGGTTGGTTCAGCGGAGCCATCCTTCCGGTACACATGCACATCAGCCGTGGCGCAAGGCGAAACCTTGACCGTTGTTACTTGCCAACCTCGCGCCCTATCACGCCGCCCACGGCTGCGCCGCCAACCGTGCCGACCGCGCTGCCTCCCGTAAGAACCGCGCCGCCGATAGCGCCGACCCCAGCCCCAACCGCGGTGCTTTTATCGCGTGCGGACATTCCGCTACAACCGGCCAGGCTGACCAGAAGGACCATGGCGGTCGCGCTGCCAAAACGTCTATGCATCGTTTTCATTGAAAACCTCGTCGTTAAACCAAAGAACCAAGTAACCTGAGCGCTGCTCAAAACCAACCGCAACGCGCGCGCCCTGACCGAAGAATGATTGCGCGCCGGATAATGAGATCAACGGTGCGGAAGCAGCTCCCAACAACACTTGCTTCGAGAAATCCCCGTTGCGATGAGATTGTCCCATGTTCGTGGAACAGCATCTGTGCGCTGACGCGCATGGAATCTGATTTCCAGAAAACGCAGTCGGCTGCAGGAACGCTGCCAGCTCACCTTCCTTGAGCAGATGAAACTGGCACCTGCTGACGGAGCAGCTCACTGTGCTTCATATCGAGGTATTCACCGCGCTCGAGTTCGTGCAGCTGAGCCGGATAGCGCTCCACTCCTGCGTACCAGTCGTTCAGGCGCTTTTCGATCCTCTCGGGCATTGGCGTCGACAATGCACCGAGGTAGGATTCCACCGCCAGGTAATACCGCATGGTATTGCGTTCGATCACGCCCCGCATACCGCCTATGTGGATCGGCTGACCGGCGGCACTGACCTGTGCAATGCTGAAGCCAACTTTGTCACGACCGATGGTCGCCAGATAACCCAGCACGGCCACGCGGGCGGCGGTGCCGTAAGAATACGAATAAGACATGTGGAGGAAGCTGCGCTGTGCATCGATCCCGGTGAGTTCCAGTGCTATGCGGTATCGGCTCGTGCTCAGCGGCCCTTGCTCCGCGTTTAGTTCGAGTTGCAGATAGTCGGATGTGTTCGCCACCTCGTTGTAATGAAACTCGAACAAATAGGTATCGCTGAGCGGCTGGTCGAATTTTCGCCCGATATTGATGCTCAGTGTGTCGTCGGCTTTCGGGCTGGTGGAGATACAACGCTTCACGTTGAGATGCAGAATGAGAATGTCGCACCAGTGACCGACATCCCGAAGCGCAGGCGCCACCAATGCATAGGGTTGTTGGAGCAGCGCGTAGATCTCGCCCGTGATGGTATCTTTGGTTTCACTGGACTCAAGGTAAAGCGGCCGCTGGAATTGATTGTTGGCCAATTGTCCGCGCAATGCGGAATAATGCGACGTCAGCGACTCAGCGTTCTGCGCGAGCACGAACGGGCCATGACCCAGCATGAAAAATAACGTGATCCACGCCAACGTTGAGTATCCGGCGAAACCAGACGTGCCTAGCCTGATTCTTGCGTTGTCTCGCACCGCGACATCCAAAGTCCGCGCTTCGCGGCGAGGCAGGCGAGCGCCCGGACACTCGGCGGCGTCATGTTCGTGCGTCACAGCCAATATTCCCACAGCCGGCCGATCAGCTCCTTCGCTCTTGCATCCAACGTGCGATGCCGCCACTGCTTGAGTGAAACCATTTTCGATTGGGCAAGATCGGCGAGAAACACGCGTCGCATCTCGTCGCCGAATTCAGGCCCGAGAACCACAGCGTTGATCTCCTGATTGTGCAGAAAGCTTCGCCAGTCCAGATTGGTCGAGCCAACAGTGGACCACACGCCGTCGATCACCGCTGATTTGACGTGCAGCAAGACTCCGCGGCGTTCGTAAAGCTTGACGCCCGCGATCAGTAGCTCGGCGTAATAGGCGCGCCCGGCATGAAAAACGAGCCACGAATCGGTGCTGCTGGGAAGTATGAGCTTTACGTCAACCCCGCGGGCGGCCGCTTCCTTCAAGGCCGCCAGAAGCTGCGGATCGGGTACAAAGTAGGCATTGGTCAGCCAAATCTCGGTTTCCGCGCTGCGCAGAGCCGAGATCAGTGTCGCGTAAATCAAGCTGTAGGGCTCATCCGGCGAGCTGCCGATCGCACGCACAACGTCGTTGCCTTTGATCTCCGGAGGTGGAAAGTAGTTGCGCTCGGCCAGGGGTTCCCCCTTTTGCCGTTCCCAGGTATCAATGAAAAGTTTTTGAAGTTCACTGACCACCGGCCCTTCCAATTGCAGATCAGTGTCGCGCCAGGGGAGTGCCCCACCGGGTCGCTTCCGGGAGTGTTGGCTGAACGAACCGCCAGAATAAACACTGCTGATATTGATGCCGCCAAGAAAAGCCATGCGTCCGTCAACTATCAAAAGCTTGCGGTGGTCGCGCTGGTTCACATCCCAGCCTGCCTTGGCTATAAGGGGATTGAGCGGGTTGAACTCCAGTATATTGACGCCGGCGTTGGAGAGACCGGCAAAAAACTCGGACGGTGTCCCCAGCGTGCCCACGCTGTCGCGAATCAGATTGACCTGTACACCCTCGAGCTGCTTGGCAACCAATGCCGTGGCGAAACGCCGACCGACGTCGTCGTCATCGAGAATGTAGGTCTCCATATTGATATGGTCACGCGCTCCTTCGATCGCGAACATCATGGCGCTATAGGTGGCTGGCCCGTCCTGGAGCAGTTCAACCTTGTTGCCCGCCGTCAGGGGACTGCCAACAATGGCCTGTTCAACCGCAAGGTGGCGATCGAAAATGTTTGTTTCCACACCATTGGTTTTGAGCCCGTCCAGTATCGCCTTGCTGCGCTGGGCTGACAGCGGTCCTTGCGTTCCGTCGATTTGCACTCGCGCCGCGGGACCGCGTGCCATGTCCGGAACAATGGTGGGCAGGGAACTACAGCCCGCCACAAGGCCAAGGCACAGCATTGCCGAGATGCGTGGAAAGCCGCGGATATCCCATCGATTCATTCGACAATCGCATAAGATGGAGAACTGCTGAGTTACGTAAGCACAGTTGCGGAGCGAGGTTCCATCACGCAACTGACTTATGAACAAAAAAAGACCGCTGCGCATCTCTTTGATCTCGGATACGCAGCGGTTTAGTCGAGGAAGTTATTTCAGAACAGTAAGGTTTTGAGAGTTGACGCTCTTGACCCCGCGCACGTTGTTCGCAAGTTCGATGGCCAGGGCACGCTCGGCACCGCTGCTTACCTTGCCGCTCAGCGTAACGATGCCGCCCACGGTGCTTACGTCGATATTGGAGCCGTTTACGTTGGCGGAATACAGATAGGTGGATTTGACCTTGGTGGTAATCCAGCCATCATCGATCTTCTGTTCGGCCACGTCCGCGGAGTGTTTGACGTTATCGGTTACAGTGGGCTTGGTTCCATTGACGACCAGTCGGTTGTCCACGGACATTACGCCACGGGTATTCAGCGCGAGGCGACCAGCAAAATCCTTGGCCGCGGGGCTATCGGCGGTACCCGTGAGCGTCACCTTGCCGAATTTCGTATCAACGTCGGTAGTCAGACCATCGGTATGCTTGCTCCACACCAACTTCGACTTGATTGTCGCAGTGATGGTGGCGTCGTCGATCACATCGCCGTAACTGCGGTCCGATGACCGTACGGGAGCAGCACTGTCTGCCTGCACCAGTATCTGGTTATCCACTTCCTTGATCCCACTGACGCCCAGAGCGATCTGTTTCGCCAGGTCCCTGTTGACATCCTCCTGTACGGTGCCGGTAAGCGTGGCGATTCCATTGTGCACGGACACCTTGATGTCATGAGCGCGCAAATAGGGACTTAAAGCATAGGTTGTCCAGATTTGAGTTTCCTGCCGGGCCGCGGTTATATCCTGAGACACGGAATCTGCCGCAAAGGCGGCGCTGGCTGCAATAACTGAAAAGGCGACGCAAGATACGAGTGCCAATTGTTTAACTTTCGTGTACATGATTATGTCCTGATGGTAACTGTTGACGGTAAATGTGAACAACGCGTTCGAAGCGGACCGACCGCCGACATCAAACATACGTGGTTGTGTAAACGCTAAATTGAGTCAGAAAAATCAACTACCCTGCCGGCGTCGTTCGACGCAGGACGCTGTGGCAGTGACGGAAAAGTAGAGCAACCGCTTCATGTTGAACACCTCCTATATCATCGCCTTCCGTCAGCTTCGTTGGTGGAAGACCGAAAAGGGCGTGACGCACGTTTGACGCCTGCGCCACCCTGCTACGAGACAATCCCCCACATCCCGTGTGCCCTTCAGTTGGTGTCGCAGGGCGTGGAATATCGCGGAGCTATCGGCAATCGAAAAACCGCTTTACGCGTTTTTCAGCCTCGTCAGGCGTAATGACGTAGCGCTCCTGGATCAGGAGGGCGAGCTCCTGCCGATTGCCGTCGAGCCTGATCAGCTCATCGGTGGATAGTCTGGCCCACGCGATCCTGGCGGCTACAATCTGTTGTTTCCATTGGGTTTTCATTTTGTTCAAGCTCGGAAATTGTGGCTCCTGCCGCACGCTGACAAGGCTTCCATTGCCATTAGTTGGCCCAACGGGGGTGTCCCTGGATGCCCGGGCGGGGAATGGCCTGAACGGCGCGCCGATGCTGGGACGTAAACCCGATGACTGACTGGCATTCCAATTCATGCCGATAATTCCACTTTGTTTCAGTAGATCGTTCATGGAAACTCCTGGCGGAACGGGATAACAGTGAGGTTGTCGCGGTTTTCAGTAGTCAATGACACTCGATCAGAATAAGCATGAGTATGCTCTGTGTCTGTGCGGTGCCGTACATCGAAAATCACGGTTGATTGTTCCGGACGCGTACGCAATTATTCCATGGTGCGATGCCGCACAGACCGCATCGGTTACTCGCCGCATTATCTACGCTGTAGCGTTCGGGACTCGGTCGAAATGTGATGCTCGGGGATGCATCCCGGTTGTTGCTGGGCCCATTTGTTCATTTGTCTCCTTGATTAGGTAATTAGCCATGCAAGCAAAGGCCGACGTTCCGAAATTGAATGGAAACAAGCATCGTGTTGATTTGACATCCCCAGGAGTCGCGGCAGCCGAGCCTTCCGTATCTGCTCTGACCCGGGAATTTCACAATGTTTTCGCGGATATCGAGGATCTTATCAAGCGGACAACCTCTCTTTCCGGGGAAGATCTGGCGCTGGCCAGGGATAAGCTCAATGAAAAAGTGGCGGAGGCGCGGGGGTCCGTAGCGGAGATGGGCGATTTGATTGCCGAGCAGGCTCGCAGGGCAACAAAGCGGACCAATCGCTACTTGCATCAGCACTCGTTGCTGACACTTGGCGTTAGCGCCGCCGTTGGTATGGTGGTTGGTTTTGTACTTGCACGTCGCTGAGGAAGCTCCATTGCCGCTTGTATGAGCCTGCCGTGGCGGATGATCCGTTCGTGGAACTTGTAACACTGGTGGTTGAGGCGTGCTTCTTCAGGTCGATGACGACAGGTTTTTCCCTGGCCGGGATCGTTCGAGTGGCGCCCGGCATTCACGAAAAGCCCGCCGCGTGATTAGCGCCTACTGGAACACAGGTGCTGCTGCGACCCGGATGTCCAATGCGCTCCGGATGAGGAGCGACCCGTCCCCAGTTGAAGCTTGACCTACGACCTGACGCCTGCCCAGTGGGCAGCACGCCGGGCCGGCGCACCAAATGGGACTTGGTGCTATGCTCGGGCTGGCGGCACCGGCGTTTTCGGAGTTCGCGCTCGCTTATCCGATTGGCAGGCCCGCTCGGGCGCAGCCGGCTGACATGACCCGCCTATGTGCGTTAGCAGACAGATGCCGGCGCGGAAAACCCCGACCATGCACGGTGGTCTCGCAAGAGGAAGGTTCCATGCTGGGGGGCGCCGCGTTCTCCTGTTCCAGACAAAACAAGGGCGCGATTCCCCTTTCACAGTTTCTCAGGCGGTTTTCCACGGAAATCAACCATGCCCACACCAGGAAACGATCCCCCGTTCACCGACGATCCAGGCAAGGCCGATCGCATCACTGAGGTGCGGCGCCAGGAGGCGTTGCTCAAAACGGGGGCCCTGCAGAACGCGATCCTCACCAGCGCAAATTTTTCGATTATAGCCACCGATGAAAAGGGCATCATTCAATTATTCAATGTCGGCGCCGAGCGCATGCTGGGCTACCTGGCCGACGAAGTCGTGAACAAGATAAATCCAAGCGACATTCACGATCCTCAGGAAGTGACGGCGCGGGCACAAGCGCTGAGCCTGGAGCTCGGAACTGCCATTGCGCCGGGCTTTCAGGCTTTGGCGTTCAAGGCATCGCGGGGGATCGAGGACATCTATGAATTGACCTATATCTGCAAGGATGGCAGCCGCTTTCCAGCCATTGTGTCGATTACCGCGCTGCGTGACGATTATGGGGATATCATCGGATATCTGTTGATCGGTACCGACAATTCCGTGCGCAAAAAGGTTGAACGCGAACTGACCAACGCCATGGCCGTGGCGGAAAAAGCCAACCTCGCGAAATCGGATTTCCTTT
>CAMTUJ010000034.1:0-20009 GCA_947084925.1 uncultured Gammaproteobacteria bacterium | reverse complement strand
GTTCAATCGTTTTCGCAAGCTGCTGGTGCGCTATGAAAAACTTGATCGCAGTTTCCTCGCGCTCAACCATCTCGCAGCGGGCATCATCGCGTTCCGAAAAGTGCATCTCAAGATAAACATTATTTACGGATAAGTTCTAAGCGCCAATGACCGGGAGTCCGCTGCACCTTCAGGATGGATCGGAGCTGGAGTTTCCCGAACGCGAGGACCTGGTCGCGCCATTGGCACGATGGACCTGCGACAAGCCCACGCTCTTCCCGGGGAAGCGCATGCATGGATGGGGATGCAACGCTTCAGCTTCGGCACAGCGAAGCAGTCAACCGGTCCACGAGGGGACAGGGAAACGCCGTTCTCGGTGACGCCAGAGCTCCGCGGGTGCCGGTTCACATTTCCGTACTACCCGATCGCCAACACCCGACTCGTCGCCAGCTCTCGGATAGCCCAACGTCCTCGAAGACGCCGAACCGGAGACCGGCAACAGCCACGCACATCTCCAATCCCGACCGTGCGTTATGTGTGCTACCGAACTGACGCTGACAGCGCATGCCGTCATTGTTGGCGCCACAGCATCCATCACGCAGGAATGTCATGAACCCGCAGGCCGCTGCTATCACGCAACCAGATCACCTTGCACGCCGCGTTGCCGTAGCGGACTCCGGGTGCGGCCGAAAAGCGCATGGCGTACTGGCGAGCTGGGGGTTCACTGCGCTGCTTTTGCTTTCTGCCACGTCACAGGCTGCCACCGCCCCACCGCTGGGTAACGCAGGAAGCTTTGCTGTCCTCGGCGGGGTGTCGATAACCAATACCGGCAATACTGTCATCAATGGTGATCTGGGTATTTCCCCCGGCAACTCGGTCACTGGCTTTCCCCCGGGGATAGTGACACCGCCCGGCACAATCCACGCTGCCGATACGCTCGCAGGCGACGCGCAGACAGATCTGATCGTCGCGTATGACGCACTCGCCGCACAGGCGTGCGATTTCGGCCCCGTTGGTCCGACGGACCTGGCCGGGGCGGTCCTGCCGCCGGGCGTTTATTGTTATTCGTCGTCGGTTCAGAACAGCGGAGTACTCACGCTCAGCGGAACTTCCGCCGCCGATGTCTGGGTTTTCAGGGTTGGCAGCACGCTGACGACCGGACCGGGATCCTCCGTGGTCGTTACCGGTCCCGCACAGAGCTGTAACGTGTTCTGGCAGGTCGGCAGTTCCGCAACTCTGGATACAACTACTGCCTTCTCGGGAAACATCCTCGCCCTCTCGAGTATCAGCATGAATAACGGTGCCAGCATCGCGGGCAGGGCCTTGGCACGAAATGGTTCAGTAACCTTGATCAACAACACCACCGACGCGACCGTGTGCGCCGGCGTACCGCCCTCGGGAGGGGTCGGAGTCTTCAAGGTCTTCAGCCCGTCAACCATCCATGCGGGCGATCTCTCGACCCTCACCATTACTTTCACTAACACCAATGCTGGCGCCGCCACCTTGACGGCGGCTTTCACCGACAGCCTACCCATGGGGGTGACCACCGCCGGACTTCCCACCACAACCTGCGGGGGGGTGCCAATCGCAACCGCCGGGTCCGTGACCTTGCCGGCGGGGACCACCATCCCGGGTGGCACTGTCGCCGTTCCGGGCTCCTGCACATTGGCGATGCAGGTAAGCGCCGCGACCGATGGCAGCTTTCTCAATGTCCTGCCCGTCTTGCAGACCAATTTGGGCGACAGTCCCGCCGTTTCCCCGGGTGCGACCTTGATCGTTATGGCTATCGCCAATGTCCCAACCCTTTCCGAATGGATGATGATCATGCTGGCGGCGCTTTTGATTGTTGCCGGCTTTACAGCGCTTCGCCGGTCGCGAAGCTAGTCTTCAAAAATTTACGGGCGCGCAAGCGACGCTACCGGAAAGGACTCGGATTTAGTTTCGCTGGCGCCCTCGGTACCATCCTGCAATATCAGCTCACGCATCACCCTGGCGATCCTGGTCGATGGCCCCAGGCGATCGCCCGGCGGGATCCGGATCGCTCAGGGTTGTCGCGAGCGTCGGCGCCAGGCGTCGAGCATGGAAATCGAAGATTTCCAGCCCTGCCGCTTGCGGGCCAGCCCGCCCCAACAATTGAGGCCCGCGGCGAATCGGTCTAAGCTGCCCGCCCGCATCCCCGCCACTCCCGACACGTCCGCGACCCTATCCATGCAACTGGCTCTCTTCGATCTCGACAACACACTGATCGCCGGCGACAGCGACTATTCCTGGGGCGAGTTTCTGGTGCGCATCGGCAAGGTCGATGCCGAGACCTATCAGGCCGCGAACACCCGGTTCTACGCGGATTACCAGCGCGGGCAGCTCGATATTCACGCCTACCTGCGCTTTGCGCTGGCACCGCTCGCCGCCACCGAACCGGCCGAACTCGCGGCGATCCGCGAACGCTTCATGCGCGAAGTGATCGCCGATCTGTGGCTGCCCCGGGCGGAAGCGTTGATCCGCAGCCACCGCGAACGCGGCCACCGGCCGGTGATCGTGACCGCCACCAACCGCTTCGTGGTGGAGCCGATCTGCCTGAAGCTCGGCATCAGCGACATCATCGCCACCGAACCCGAAATCATCGCCGGCCGCTACACCGGCGCGGTGCGGGGCGAGCCCAGCTTTGGCCCCGGCAAGGTCAGTCGCTTGCGGGAATGGCTGGTGCAACACGGATATGCGCTCACCGGCAGCTACTATTACGGCGATTCGATCAACGACCTGCCGATCCTCGAAGCCGTGGACCATCCCATTGCCGTGGACCCGGATGACCGCCTGCGGGCGGCCGCCAGCGCGCGGGGCTGGCCGGTGATCAGCCTGCGCGACTGAAGCGCACGCCGGGAAAGCGCACAATCGCTTCTTCTTCGATAAACCCTGGACCAATCATGCTGACTTACCCCGTCATCGATCCCGTCGCGGTTGCGCTCGGTCCGGTGAAAGTCCACTGGTACGGACTCATGTACCTGCTGGGTTTCGCGGCCGCCTGGTGGCTTGCGATACGGCGTAGCCAGCAGCCCTGGGCGCCGGTGCGGCGGGAACAGGTGGACGACCTGATCGTCTACGCCGCGCTGGGGGTGGTGGTCGGCGGGCGGCTCGGGTCGGGTCTGTTTTACAACTTCGATATCTGGCGCGCCGACCCGCTGTGGATCTTCCGGATCTGGGAGGGCGGCATGGCCTTTCACGGCGGTCTGCTGGGCGTGCTGGCCGCGCTGTGGCTCTACGGCCGCAAATTGCGGCAGCCGTTTCTCGCCGTGGCGGATTTTGTCGCGCCCCTGGTACCCATCGGGCTGGGGCTGGGCCGCATCGGCAATTTCATCGGCCAGGAGCTCTGGGGACGCGCCACGGATGTGCCCTGGGCCATGGTGTTTCCCCACGACCCCGAACAGCTCGCACGCCACCCGTCGCAGCTCTATCAAGCGTCGCTCGAAGGCGCCGTGCTGTTCGCGGTGCTGTTCTGGTTTTCGCGCCGGCAACGGCCGACGGGAGCCGTCGGCGGACTGTTCCTGACGCTGTACGGACTGTTCCGGTTTCTGGTGGAATTCGTACGCGAGCCCGACCGCAACATCGGCTTCGACCTGCTCGGCTGGCTCACGCGCGGCCAGCTCCTGAGCCTGCCCATGATTCTGGCCGGGCTGCTGCTGATCGGCTGGGCTTACGGCGGCGCGCGGCAACGCGCGCGGCACTGAGGAGGAGAGGATGCGCCAGTATCTGGATCTGATGCGCCACGTCCGCACCAGCGGCGTGCGCAAGGACGACCGCACCGGCACCGGCACGCTCTCGGTGTTCGGCCACCAGATGCGCTTCGATCTGGCGGCGGGCTTCCCGCTGGTCACCACCAAGAAAGTGCATCTCAAGTCGATCATCCACGAACTGCTGTGGTTTCTCGCCGGCGACACCAATGTGGATTATCTCAACCGCAACGGCGTCTCGATCTGGAACGAGTGGGCGGACGCGGACGGCGAGCTGGGCCCGGTGTATGGCGCCCAGTGGCGCAACTGGCCGGATGGTCGCGGCGGCCATATCGATCAGCTCGCGCAGCTTGTCGAGCAAATCCGCACCGCACCCGACTCGCGGCGCCACATCGTAAGCGCGTGGAACGTCGCGGCGCTGCCCGAGATGGCGCTCGCGCCCTGCCACTGCCTGTTCCAGTTCTATGTCGCGGAAGGCCGGCTCTCCTGCCAGCTCTACCAGCGCAGCGCCGACATCTTTCTCGGCGTGCCCTTCAATATCGCGTCCTACGCCCTGCTCACCCTGATGCTGGCGCAAGTGACCGGCCTGCGGGCGGGGGAATTCATCTGGAGCGGCGGCGACTGCCATCTCTACCTCAATCACCTGGACCAGGCCGACCGGCAGCTTGCGCGCGCGCCGCGCCCGCTGCCCCGCATGGTGCTGAATCCCGAGGTACACGACCTGTTCGCGTTTCGCTACGCGGACTTCCGGCTGGAGGGCTATGACCCACACCCGGGGATCAGCGCCCCCATCGCCATCTGATGGCCGTGGTGCTGATCGCCGCGGTGGCGCGCAACGGCGTGATCGGCGCGGGCAACGCCCTGCCCTGGCATCTGCCCGCCGACCTCAAACGCTTCAAGGCGCTGACCCTGGGCCATCCGGTACTGATGGGCCGCAAGACCTTTGAATCCATCGGCCGGCCGCTGCCGGGGCGCGCCAACATCGTGGTGAGCGGCGATCCGGCGTTCGCGCCCGCAGGCGTGACGGTGGCCGCTTCGGTGCCGGCGGGGCTGGCGTGCGCCGCGGCGCTCGGTACGCCGGTATTCGTGATCGGCGGCGCGCAGATCTACGCGCAATGCCTGGCCCTCGCCGACCGCATTTATCTCACCCGGGTCGAAATCGAGGTGGCGGGCGATGCCTTTTTTCCGTCCCTGGACGCGCGCGAATGGCGCGAGACCGCCTGCGAAAACTGGCCGGCGGCGGACGGCCATCCCGCCCATGCCTTTGTCACCCTGGAGCGACTGGGCGATTAGCACGCGCCTTCCCAGGAGCCGAACCCCGGCGGGGAAGGCCGCGTCATGAAAGCGCGCGGCTATGGGCTCGGGATCATCGCGAGCGTCGCGGTCCACGCCCTGGCGCTGTCCCTGCTGGCGCTGGCCTGGCGCGCGGACTTCCAGCGGCGCGAACCGTCGGCCGGGAACACACCGATCCCGGCCTGGCTGGTGGCCGATAAAAACCCGCCGCCCGAGGATATTGCGCCGACCGCCAGCCAGCTTCCGCCGCCCTTGACGCCCGCGCTTCCGGCCCCACCAGCCAGCCCGAAACCGGCTCGCCAGCGCATTCCGGAGCCGGTTCGTGAATCCGCACCGCAACCCGTTACCGAACCCGCCGTCCGGCACCCGGCGGAAACGACGCCGATCCCGCCCGCAACCAGCGTTCCCGAGCCACCGGCCCAAGGCGCGGAGACGCCGCCGCGGTTGCGGGACGACGCCAGGGCGCCCGCAGGCACGGCCGCCGTCCCGCCATCGACACCAGCGATGCCGGAGCCAGTGCCCGCCGGCGCGGAAAAAATCACTGCCCCTCCGATCGAACGCGAGTATCGGGCACTGTCCCGACCCAAACCGGCCTACCCGCCCCAGGCACTGGCGCGCGGCATCGAAGGCTATGTGGTGCTGGAATTCACCGTGACGGCAGCCGGCACCACCCACGATCCGCGGGTGCTCGAAGCCAGTCCGGCGCATGTCTTTGATGCCGCCGCTCTGGCGGCGGCGCGCGAGTTCCGCTATCAGCCCCGCATCCAGGCCGGCGCGCCCGTGGATGTGCCGGGCGTGCGCAGCCGGATCCGGTTTCAGATCCGGCCGCGCTGACGACCGTTCATGAACACTCCGAACCAGGCGTCCGACGAGGGCCACGTCTGACCAGGTTCGAACGCAAGCCGGGCGATGACGCTCGCCATCCGCCAGTGCGGCAACACCCCCTCACAGTTGATCCCCGTCGCACCTTGCCGCCACGCGCTCCGGATGCCTTTCTCTATCAGGTAGAGCTTGCGCGTGTAGTCGGGGGCCGCGCAGACGGGCTTCACCTCCCGCGCCCCGCGCTTCAGCTTGTCTGAAGCCATTGTTCGGGCGTGAGGACTTCCGCGACGCCACCGGCGCGTTCGAGCATTTCAGCGTCCAGGGTGATCAGCGGCTCGCGGTATGTGGTCGCAAGGGCGACGTAGACGGCGTCGGCGCCGCGCAGTCGTAACCGGGCGGCAAGGCGCATGGATTCATCGGCCGAAGTTGCATCCATGGGCACGCATCTTACCCATGGTTGCCCGGTGATGAGTCCGGCCACCTTCAGGCCCCTGTCGGTGTCGCCCGTGCGGCGGGCCACTGCCCCGGCAATTTGGGCCCAGACCAGCATGGGGACGGTCGCAATCTGCCGTTCCCTGACAAACCGGTGCATGAACGCGAGGCTGCCTTCATGGTGCACTTCCTTTTCGAGCACACTGGCGATCCAGACGGAGGCATCAATGATCATTCGCCAAGATCCCGGCGTTGTTCGCGCATGACAGCCACGGCATCTTGCGGTCCCTGCCAATGGGCAGAAATATCCGACGCCAGGCGATTCAACTCCTGAATGAATGCGTCGGCTTCCTGCTCCCGGTCCTGATCTGACGACGGCGCCGTGGTGCCAGCGCCGACTTCTCGCCGCAGAAGATTCGTCAGCCATTCCTTCATGCTCAACCCCTGCAGGGCCGCAACGGCTTTGGCCCGACGGAACAGGTCATCCGGCATTTCAATCGTGGTTTTCATTTCAAAGCACCCGTAAATATGGGATTACGGCTTTTATGGTATTTCCATGCCAAAAATAAATCAATCCGGTGCCTTGATGACGCGCCAGGTGATGAATTCGTAGTCAGCGGCGTGCTTCACCTGCCGGGAGGTATCCGTGAGTTTGCCGCCGCGACTGGAACGAGATTGCCCGCATTCTTTCGCTCGAACTGCTGATGGCGACGACAGCCTTGTCGGGCAGGCCGCAGCATCGGCTGATGTCCTCGCCGTTCCTGGTTTCCGCGTCGAAGAATTCACACAATTCGGCATGGGACGCAGGCTTGTCCGGGCTCAAGGCGCGGAATATTTCGGGAATCTGCCTGGGTGCGGCGCAGACGACGTTGTAGCGCACCTCGCCAGCGCTGCGAATGCAGGCCAAGGAACCGGACAGGAGCCGGTTGACCGCTTCGTTGCTTTCTGTTTCCACCCGCTGCTTCAAAACAGTAAATGGCGCCCGGCCCCGGGTCACGATTGCGACCCAGGCGAGCCTCAGCGTTCTCAATGGCAGAGAACGGCAGCGCTGACAGCGCGGGTTACAGCTTGCCGAGATCCCGCACCGCGCCGCGGTCGGCGCTGGTGGCGAGCAGGGCGTAGGCCTTGAGCGCCGCCGAGACTTTGCGCGGGCGTTTTTCGGCGGGGTGCCAGCCGAGCTTTTCGCGCCGCTCCCGGCGCGTGGCGAGTTCAGCCTCGCTCACCAGGAGTTCGATGGCGCGGTTGGGAATGTCGATGCGGATGGGATCGCCCGTTTCCACCAGGCCGATGGTGCCGCCCGCGGCCGCTTCCGGCGAGACATGGCCTATGGAGAGCCCCGAGGTGCCGCCCGAGAAGCGGCCATCGGTGATCAGCGCGCAGGCCTTGCCGAGTCCCTTGGATTTCAGGTAGCTGGTGGGATAGAGCATTTCCTGCATGCCGGGTCCGCCGCGCGGACCCTCGTAGCGCACCACCACCACGGCGCCGGGCTTGACGCGCTCGTGGAGGATGGCGTCCACCGCCGCTTCCTGACTCTCGACCACATGGGCCGGCCCTTCGAACACCAGAATGGATTCGTCGACGCCGGCGGTCTTCACCACGCAACCGTTGGGCGCCAGATTGCCGTACAGCACCGCGAGGCCGCCGTCCTTGCTGTAGGCGTGCGCGACGGCGCGGATGCAGCCCTCGGCGCGGTCGTCGTCGAGATTCGGCCAGCGCGTGGCCTGACTGAAGGCGACCTGGGTGGGAATCCCCCCCGGGCCGGCGAGGAAAAAGTTTTTCACCGCTTCCGCGGGGTTGCGTTTTATATCCCAGGCATCCAGCGCCTCGCCCATCGTATCGGCATAGACGGTCGGCAGATCCGTGTGCAGCAAACCGGCGCGGTCGAGTTCGCCCAGAATGCCCATGACGCCGCCGGCGCGGTGCACGTCCTCCATGTGGTATTTGGGGGTGCTGGGCGCCACCTTGCACAGGTTCGGTACCTGGTGGGACAGCCGGTCGATGTCGGCCAGCGTGAAATCCACCTCGGCTTCCTGCGCGGCCGCCAGCAGATGCAGGATGGTGTTGGTGGAGCCACCCATGGCGATGTCGAGACTCATGGCATTTTCGAACGCCCCGAAACTGGCGATGGAGCGCGGCAGCACCCGGTAGTCGTCGTCGTCGTAGTGGCGGCGGGCCAGCGCGACGATGCGCCGGCCGGCTTCCAGAAAGAGTTGCTCGCGATCGGCATGGGTGGCCAGCACCGAGCCGTTGCCGGGCAGCGACAGACCCAGCGCCTCGGTCAGGCAGTTCATCGAGTTGGCGGTGAACATGCCGGAACAAGAACCGCAGGTGGGACAGGCGGAGCGCTCGTACTCGGCGACTTTCTCGTCGCTGGCGCTGTCGTCCACCGCGATCATCATGGCATCGACCAGATCCAGCTTGTCCGCCGACAGCTTGGTCTTGCCCGCCTCCATGGGACCGCCGGACACAAAGATGGTGGGAATATTGAGGCGCAACGCCGCCATCAACATGCCGGGGGTGATCTTGTCGCAGTTGGAGATGCACACCAGGGCGTCGGCGCAGTGGGCATTGACCATGTACTCGACCGAGTCCGCGATGATATCCCGCGACGGCAGCGAATAGAGCATGCCGTCGTGGCCCATGGCGATGCCGTCGTCCACCGCGATGGTGTTGAACTCCTTGCCGACGCCGCCGGCCCGCTCGATCTCCCCGATCACCAGCTGGCCCAGATCTTTGAGGTGCACATGACCGGGCACGAACTGGGTGAAGCTGTTGGACACCGCGATGATGGGCTTGTTGAAATCGTCGTCCTTCATGCCGGTGGCGCGCCACAGGGAGCGCGCGCCCGCCATGTTGCGGCCGCGGGTGGTGGTGTGGGAGCGATAGGTCGGCATGGCGAACCCCTGACGGTGTTGGATGGAAACGGGCCCGGAGAATACCAGAGTCGCCGGGGACGCTGAACCGGGATGACCGTCAGGCCAGGCTGCGCCCACCACATCTTCCTGGAAACAGCGTTGCCACGAGAATTGACCGTACTCCAACTGGCTGGCCGGGTACGCGGTGCGATTGACGAAGCGCGGGGGTCTCACTACGGCTTCGTGAGCAAGGCCCTTGCGCGACATCAGCCATCGCGAGTCAAGACGTGATCCCTCTTGTCTGGTTTATGTACGAATTTTCCACTGCCTGGGGTTGCGACTACCGTGCATTACCGCGAGCACGACACAGGTAGCGTTTTCGATTCGGTAGTAGACGCCAAAAGGGAATCGATGCATCAGGGCGCGCCGTGTATTTCTATGGACAAGCGGATACCTGCGCGGGGCTTCGGCAATGGAAAAGAGTGCCGTCAGCACGGCATCGAGAAACTGGTGCCCCAGCCCGGACAATTGTTCCTCATACCAGGCCGCCGCATCCGACAAATCGTGCTCTGCCTCGGGCCGAAGCCGAACTTCGAAGGTCATGGTTTAAGGCGAGAGTTTACGCCGTATATCAGCCACCGCATCGTTCGCCAGGCGGCCGCGGTTCTTGTCGATCTCGTAAGCGTCAAGGCGCCGATCAAGTTCAAACCTCTGTTCAACCGTGAGACGCAGCGCCTGCTGGTCGGTGGCAATGCTGTCCCACAGATCTTCAACCAGCTTGATCCGCTCTTCCAACGGGAGCTGTTGCGGCTTTGTGTTCATGACAGAACCTCTACTGTAGGGGCAGGTCAGTTTAGCCCGATGCGCCGTGCGATGGGTCGCACGCCCGGAGTATTGCCGCACCCGGGCAAACCTTTTGCACGACACGCGCGGTTGTAGGTGATGCCAGCCCCCACCATTCCCTCAGACCGCGCCCGCCGCGCGCAGCGCCGCGATCTGCGCCGGCGAGCGGCCGAGGTCACGCAGCACCTGATCGGTGTGTTCGCCCGGTGTCGGCGGGCGGCTGCGAATCGAGCCGGGGGTCTCGGTGAGCTTGATGGCGATTCCCGGCTGGGTCGCGGCGGGCTGACGGGGATCGCCGGCGGGCAGAATCATGTTCCGGTGGCGCAACTGCGGATCGTTGACGGCTTCGGCGAGGCCGTTGACTTCGCCGACGCACACATCGGTGTCGGCGAAAAACGCCACCCATTCGGAGAGCGTGCGGGTGCGTATGATCGTCTCGATCTCTCCCTTGGCCGCACGCTGCGCGGCGCTGGGGGAACGCTGAAAATCGTCGGTCTGCATGCCCTGACGCTTGAGATCCGGACGCCCCAGGGCCTCGCAAAAGTTGCTCCACAGCCAGGGTTCCATACAGCCGACCGACAGCCAGCGTTCGTCGCGGGTCGGATACACGGCGTAGTAGGGATGCGCGCCGGCAAACACGTTTTCGCCGCGTTGCGCCTCCGCGCCGCCGACGAAGTAATTGCGTATCCCCGGCACCGCCGTGAGCAGCGCGAACGCGGTATCCAGATAAGCCACGTCGACCTGCTGCCCGCGCCCGGTGCTCTGGCGGGCGAGCAGCGCGAGCAGGATGCCGATCACACCATGGAGGGCGGCACCGGCGTAATCGGCGACGATGTTGAGCGGGATCGGGGGCGCGCTGCCCTGGGTACCAAGCTGGCCGAGCACGCCCGCGATCGCGAGGTAGTTGAGATCGTGCCCCGCGCGGTCGCGATAGGGTCCGTCCTGTCCGAAGCCGCTCAGCGAGCAATACACCAGGCGCGGGTTGAGCGCGCTCAGGGTTGCGTAATCCGCGCCCAGCCGCGCGCCGACCCCGGGGCGGAACCCCTCGATCACCACATCGGACTTCGCGACCAGCTCGTGCAGCACTGTCTGCGCCGCCGGATCTTTCAGGTTGAGCGTCATGCTCTTTTTGTTGCGATTGGCGAATTCCGACCGTACCCAGAGATCGTCGTCCTTGGCGCCCATGTGTTTGGCGGCGCCGGACTGGGCCGGGGTTTCGATCTTGAGGACCTCCGCCCCCATGTCGCCCAGCATCATGGTGCAGAAGGAACCGGGCGCGACGCGGTTCAGTTCCAGGATGCGGATTCCGTCGAGTGGCGATTTCATGGCGTGTGGTCCTCGATGATGTTTGTGCGGCGACAGTGTTGACGCGGAGCGCGCCTTGTTTTTTCAGAGCGGCGCGTTCAGAACGGCGCGCGCAACCGCTCAGGCCGCCTGGATCCGGATCAAGGCCCCGAAGGCGTCTTCGCGGGGCACTTCCAGCACATTGCGGTTATCCGCCGCCGGGTGCACCCGGATCCCGTGGCCGGCGAGGGATTTCGCGGTTGCGGGCAGATCGGGCGATTCCAGCACCAGGGCATACATGCCTTCGCGTTTTTCTTCGAGATGACGCTCGATGGCGCGCGCAAAGGTTCGCGACGGATCCTTGACCGCCACCAGTTCGATCACGCCGCCGGTCGGTGGCCGGCAGATGGCCGACCAGACCCCGCGCTCGGCGTCGTCCAGGATTTTTCCCATGGGCAGTTTGAACTGGCTGCCGTAGACTTCCACCGCGTGCTCGATATCCTCGACCGCCACAATGACGCGGACGATGCCGGACAGACGCGGCGCGCGGTCGTCGAGCGCGCGCTTGTACTCGCCCTTGAACGAATTCACCGGGTAGACGCGAATCAACACGCCGTGGGTGGAGCCTGGATGGACGTCGCGGCCAAAGGCTCCGGGCATCAGCGGCATCACGTTGAGGCCGCGCTCGGCCAACTCGGCGGCTTCATCGTCGGGTACCGGTGCTTCCAGCATCAAGGCGAACAGACCTTCGCCGCGCCGATCCAGAAATCCCTGCAAGCTTTTGCTGAGCGGTGTATCCGGATCGACGGGACACATCAGTTCGATATTGCTGCCACCGGCGGGCACGCACATGCCGAGCGCGGCGCCGTACTCCTTGCGGCTCAGCTCCGAGAGGTCGAGCACGGGCATGTGCAACTTGTCCCTGAACAGGCTGACCAGGGCGCTGAAATCGTGGGCGGCAATCGCGATGCGGGGCATTCCGGTGATCATGATTTTCTCTCCTGCGGACAGCGGGTGTCGCCGGTCCGTGGTGGGCTGTTATGTGGTGATCACCAGCTTACAGCCTGGAGCCGCCAATTCAATGGATGGCACTGCGCGCCTTGGTCCGTGCAAGTGTGCACGTATACACTCAGCGTCCATTCACCGGGAGAAAATAACCAATGTCCGGATTGAACGATCTGCTGGCCGCCATCAAAATCGGCGCCAAAACCACGCCGCGCAAAGGCGAACACAAAGTCCGCGCGGTGTTCTTCGACACCTACGGCACGGTCTGCGATTTCTACGGGCCGCTCAAGCGCCGGTTCGAACGTTTTGCGCGCGAGCACGGCGTGACGTGCGATGCCGGCGCCATGGCCATCGCCTGGCGCACCGCCTACGCGCTATCGACCTTTACCCAGGCCGCGCGGCAAACCGCGTTTCGTCCCTTGCGCGAAATCCAGCGCGAGAATCTTGAGGTGGTGATGAAAGCGCATTTTCCGGGATCGGTATCGGCACACGAGCTGGACGAACTGACCACCGTCTGGGATCGTCTGGAGCCCTGGCCGGACACCGTGGCGGGGCTGCGCCTGCTCAAAGGCCAGGCCATCATTGCGCCGATGTCCAACGGCAACTTCATCGACATGGTCAATCTCGCGCGCCATGCGGGCCTGCCGTGGGACATCATTCTTGGCGCGTCGGTCGCGCAAATGTACAAACCACATCCCGATACCTACCTCAAGTCCATCGCCGCGCTGGGTTTGGCGCCGGAAGAAGTCTGCATGGTCGCCGCGCACCAGGCGGAACTGCCCCATGCCGCGGGGCACGGCATGCAAACGGCTTTCATCATGCGTCCGGACGAGTTTGGCGGGCCCGTCAAACCCCGGGAGCCAGAAGCGGGCAAGCTTTATCTGTCGGCGGCGGAGATTTATCCGGAAGGTGAGTGGACGTATGTGACGGACAGTCTTGTTGATCTGGCGGAGCAGATCAGGCGCGCATGACCACGCCCGCTTGTTGAGGATACTCTGAACAACCGTCATGCCCGCGGAAGCGGGCATCCAGAAGGCCCTGATATTCCTGGGCTCATGCCCCCGTCCCCGCCCCCGCCCCCGCCCCCGCCTTCGCGAGGGCAGGCACTTCGCGAGGGGCAGGCTCTGCGCGGGCGCGAGGGTCCGTGTCGATCGCCGTGCCGGACGGGTGTTGCAACCCCTCCGGACCATACAAATGCACGGCCAGCCAGAGCGCACCCTCGGAAACGCGCTGCACGCTGTGTGGCAGGCCGGCCGGCAGGAACAGATAGTCCCCGGAGGTGAGCGTGAGGATCTCGCCGGCTACGTTCAGAACCGCCTCTCCCTGAACCAGCATCACCCATTCGTCCTGGGGCTGCACGTACTCGCTCTGCACCACAGCCGCGGAACTCACAATCCGCTCCACGACGAGATTCCTGTGGACCAGGAGGGTCTCGAAGCGCTCGCTCTCCCGCGGGGGAGCGGTGTCGGCAAACAGGTTTCCTGTCGGCATGGTGGTAACTCGCGAGTATGCCCGAAGAATCGCTCGTCCCTGGGTATCGGCAGGCCGGGTCGATGGGTTTGAAATCCACGTCCATTGTCTTCAGTGTTACGCGTGCGCCAGATGCGCCTGGCACACGAAGCGGACCACAGGTCACTTGAAACCTATTGTTATGCTCGTCGTCGATGTCGTCGGGGTTTGCTCTGGCATTCTTGCATTTTTCCTCCGGCGTGGCGCGATTGCGGAGCGGATCAGCCGGGCGAGAATCGGTAGGGAATGGCGTCGGTGTCCGCCGGCAGTCGCCACTCGTCCGGGTGCTCGTAGCAATAGGCGCGATCGTCGTACAGCACGATCCGCAATGTGCCATCGGTGACGAAGATCCGGTCGGTCCGCAGGTGACAATCAATGCCGCGCGCTGACTGCGTGCGCGCGCAGCGCGACGTGGATCATGTGCTCGATCGCAAGGCGGCCGATGTCCCAGTCGGGCCGCACGACCTCCGTGGTGATGCCGTTGCGGGTGATGATGTTGGCCATCTCGTGAATCTGGACGCCGTCTATCAGCTCGCGCAATACACGGCCGTCGGCGGCCACGGTTTGCGCGTCCTTGATGCCGTCGCTGCTCATGACCTCTCCTGATTTCGCGATCAATTCAGCACACAGGGAGGAAGATCCCCGCACCAGCGCTGCCACATCTGGCGCAGACGCCATTCGAGCACCCGCGCCACCTGTGCCGGGACCCGCTGCCGGTCCTGTTCGAGCCGGCTCCTGATCGAGGCGCGGATGCGCTGCAGTTCCCCGGGTTGCGCCGCTACGCTGGACGCAATTTCAACATACTGCGTCGCCGATTCGGCGACAAACCGCTCCAGCCCGGCCGCCGACATGCTGGCGGCGCCCAGGCGCGCCACCAGAGACGCGCCGGCGAGCGTCAGCGTGGGTACACCCATCCACAGCCCAAACTGGGCGGTCGTCGCGCTGGCCCACGGAAAAGCATCCAGCAGCAGGTCGATCCCCGCGTGGGCGGCAAGGTAGTCCGCCATGCCGAGGCGCGGCATGAAGGCGATGCGTCCGGCCGCGATGCCGGCAGTCGCGAAGCGCGCGCGCCATACCTCCGCGACGGCAGCGTCGGTGACGGCACCGACCAGCAGCCGCGAATCCGGGATGCGCTGGAGAATGTCGGCCCAGAGCGCGATTACCGCATCGCCGAGCTTGTTGATCCGGTTGAAACTGCCGAAGGTGATGTAGCCGTTGCGCGCGAGCGGCGCCGGCGCCAGTTCGGGCAGCTGCTCGGGTTTGCCGAACACGAGCATCGAAGGCAGGTACGCGAGGCACTCGGTGAACAGATGGTCGAGCCGCCCCGGCGGCGCCAGCACCGGATCGACCAGACGGTAGTCCATCGCGCGCAGGCCGCTGGTCCCGGGATAGCCGACCCACATCACCTGCACCGGAGCGGGTTTCTGGGCAAAGACCCCGAGACGGTTGCCGGCCGTGTGCCCGGAATGATCGACGAGTATGTCGATGCGGTCGGCGCGGATGAGCGCCGCGAGGGCGTCGTCGGAAAGCCTCGACACGTCGGTCCAGGCGTCAGTCAGACCACGCAGGCGTCGCGCCACGGCATCCGTGGCCGGACCGGTGTCGTAGGCGACGAGCTGTACTTGCGCGGAATCCAGTTCACGCCACACGGGTTCGAGGAAGCGCGCCACCGGGTGATCGCGAAAATCGCCGGACAGGACGCCCACGCGCAGCCGGCGTTCGGGATCGCGATCGTTCGCATGTGGTGCTTGGGCGCGGACGCGTGCCTCGGCCTGCTCGCCGAACGCCTTGTGCGCGCGGAAGACCTGCTGCGGATCCAGATCCGCGTCATGCGACAGGCAGTACAGCTCGCCGCTCCAGCTTGCCAGATTCCCGGGGTCCAGCTCGCGAGCCCTGCGGTAGTGATCGCGCGCGGTCCGCACGTCGCCGAGGCGGTCATGAATGCTGCCGAGGTTGACGTGCGCCTGGGAAAACCCGGCGTTGATCCGCAGCGCCGCCTCCGCCGCCGCGCGCGCTTCTGGCAGACGATTCTGCGCGCTCAGCAAGGCGCTCAGGCTGAGCAGCGCTTCGGGATAGCGCGGCATGATGCGCAGCGCCTCGCGCAGCGCGGGCTCGGCATCAGCCGCACCGGGATGCCTGGCCAGCGCGTTGCCCAGTTGCAGCCAGCCGGCCGCCAGCCCGGGCGCGAGGGTGATCGCTTGCTTCGCCAGTCGCTGCGCCTCCGCGGGATTGCCGGCGTCGAGCTCGTTGCCTGCCGCGTTCGACCAGATGCCCGCTACCGCGGGCGCGAGCGCGAGCGCACGCTGAAAGGCCTCCCGTGCGCCGACGTGATCGCCGGACTTTTGCAGCACGATGCCGAGATTGTCCCAGATCGAGTGGTCGCCGCGCTCGAGCCCGACCGCGCGGCGCAGATCCGCCAGCGCCGCGGTGAGGTCGCCGCGCGCGAATCGGGTCATGCCGAGCAGCTGCCACGCCTTGCCCGCGTCGGGACGGTCGCGGACCAGAGCGTGCGCCAGTGCCTCGCAATCGTCGAGCCGGCCCGCCTGGAAACAGGTACTCCAGCGCGACACCGCTTCGGGGGGCAGCCCGACGCGACTCATCCGCCGGTCCGGCGCGTGCTCGATCCGGTCGCCACCAACGCCTCCAGTTTCTCGCGGGCCACGCGCAGCGCGCCGACGGGTTGTTGCGCCCAGTAACTCAGCCGCGCGCGCGCGGCGGCCACCTCCTGTACTAGCTGCCCGTCCCGCAGGTCCTTGCAGAACACACGCGACAACAGCGCGCCGGTCGCTCCGAGGCGTGGGTACTGCGCGTAGACGAGCTCGGAGGGGATGGGAAGCGATTCATCCAGCGCGCGCCCGATGCCGCCGACGGCGAAGGGGAAAGCGGCCGCCGCGAGTGTCGCGCAGGCGTCTTCCAGCAGTGTGCCGCACAGTACCGCGAAGTGGCCGTTTGCCCCGAGGTCCAGCGCCAGGTCGTTCAGACCGAAGTGGATTTCGTCCAGGCCCTCGATCCGGCACAGCTGACCGACCCGGGAGGCCGCGCTCGCGGTCTCCACCAGCAGAACCGTCCGGGCCCTGCCGCCGACCACACGCACGAACTGGGCAGCTTCGTCGACGCTGTGGAAGTGCGGCAGCATGATGACCTGGGCGCCGCAACCGATGAGACGCTCGATCTCGTCGGCGAGGGCAGCGTGCGGCGGGTTGCAACGCACGAAGCGCAGGGCGCGCCCGAGCACCGCGAACACCGCCGGCAGGTCAGCCTCGGTGTGGTCGGAAATCCACCGCCCCATCCCGCCTTGCCGTTCCAGCTTGCCCAGCCGTTCCAGGTCGGGCCCGACGCGATCGACACCAGCGCGACTCGCCGCCGCGGCCAATGCGGGTTGGTTGGTGAACAGGGTGAAGCGGAAGCTGTCACCCAGGCTCATCGGATCGAGCCCTCCGCTGCTTCGGTATCAGTGCGTTTGGATTCCTCGCAATCAGCCGGTTGCGGCAACCGCACCACCAGCGGCACCAAATCGGAAAGGTCCCGGACGAGGGTGGGCGAGCGGACCGGCAACATCGTGTACACCGTTTCTGTGATGTCGATCACCTTAGCAAAGGATCGTCCCGCCTGTCTCTCCGGCCGCAGTGCTGGGGAGGGTAGACAACGGGCCTGGCAGCAACATGGCCGCCACGTGGGGCCGGGAACGTCTCGCCCGCAATCACCAGGACTTGCGGATAACGGACTGTGCAGGCAAGGCATTGCGATCGCCTGGCGGTTTTTCAGCTATCCGCCGCGCGCGGGAATCCGCGCTGACGCGGCTACCGCGAAGCGGCTGTGTCAGCTCCCCGAATTCTTCCGCCACATCAGGCTGAACAGATCGTCGCGGCGGTCCTTGCGGTTGGTGACCGCGCCCTCGTGGCGCAGCCGGGTAAGACGATCCAGATCCAGGTCGGCGATGATCGCCATCTCGGTGTTGGGGGTGCTTTCGGCGATCACGGCGTCGTGGGGAAACGCGAAGTCGGAGGGCGTGTAGACCGCGGACTGGGCGTACTGCAGGTCGACGTTTTCCACCTGCGGCAGGTTGCCGACGCTGCCGCCGATCACCACATAGCACTCGTTTTCGATGGCGCGCGCCTGGGCGCAACGCTGCACACGCAGGAAGCTGTTCTTGGTGTCGGTCCAGAAAGGTACGAACAGGATATCCATGCCCTGCTCCGCAAGCAGGCGCGCCAGCTCGGGAAACTCCACGTCGTAACAGATCAGGATGCCGATGCGCCCGGCGTCGGTGTCGAACACCTGCAGGCTGTCACCGCCGGAAATCACCCAGTCGCGGCGCTCGTGGGGCGTGATGTGGAGTTTCGGCTGGATCCCGATGGTGCCGTCGCGCCGGCACAGGTAGGCGTTGTTCTGGAGTTTGTCTCCCACCATCACGGGAATGCTGCCGGCAATCAGGTTGATGTTGTAGGACACTGCAAACTGCGCCATCGCCTCGATACTGCGGTCGGCAAAGGTGGCGAGAAAGCGGATGGCCTCGAACTGGTTGCTCTGATCACCCAGCCCCATCAGGGGCGCGTTGAAAAACTCCGGAAACAGCACGAAATCGGCCTTGTAGTCGGATACGCAGTCGACGAAGAACTCCACCTGCCGCAGCCACTCATCGAAGGAACGGCTCGGCCGCATCTGCCACTGCATCACCCCGACCCGCACCACGGCTTTGCGAATGCTGCCAATATCGATGCTTTCCGGCTCGTAGATGATGTTGTTCCATTCCAGCAGGGTGGCGTAACCGCGCGAGCGTTCGTCCGCCGGCAGGTACGCGCGCAGCAATCGCTTGACTTCGAAGTCATTGGCGAGCTGAAAACTCAGGATGGGGTCGTAAATCTCGCGATGCCGGACCGCGTCGATGTACTGGGTCGGTGTCAGGGTATCGGCATGCGCGTAGTAATTGACGATGCGCCCGCCGGCCAGAATGGCGCGCAGATTGAGGTTGCGGCACAGGTCCTTGCGCACGTCATAGAGCCGCCGTCCGAGCCGCAGGCCGCGATAATCCGGATCCACAAACACATCCATGCCATAGAGCGCGTCGCCTTCGGGATCGTGGCGAATGCAATCGTGCCGCGCCATCAGATCCTCGTAGGTGTGCTGGCGGCTGAAGCGCTCGTAGCTGCAGCGCACACACAGCGCCACGGCCACCACCCGGCCATGGTCCTCGATCACGATCTGCCCCTCGGGAAAATCAGCGATCAGTGCGCGGATCGAGCTTTCCGGCCAGGCTCCGGTGAGGTCGGCATAGACTTCCTCCATCAGCTCCTTGAGCCGGGGGTAGTCGTCCATGGTCAGATTGCGCACCTTCAGGTGCAGGTCGGACGAGGTTTCACTGCTCATGACGGCGATCTGCTTGTGTCGTCGCGACCATCAAAGTAGCAGAAGCTCCGTTTTTTTTCTGGATCTTCGTCCGCTTTCGCCATTTCGCCATTTCGCCATTTCGCTTATCGTGCAACAGTGCAGGCCGAGGTTTCGGGTGATCGCCGCCATCGCGTGCTGGCACCGCCAACCGCGCGCGCCACCGCGGCTACGGGCAGAGCGCTTTGAAAACCGCCCGGAGCTGTTTCAAGCCCGTCATTGGACGTCGGGATGGAACGGGATCAACTGTGTCGATGCACGATCCGACCACGATGACTCATGGATGGGCCCCTGGCGTGATTCAGAAGTAAAAACGGCGCCCGCGGGCGCCGTTTTCAATCCGGTCACAGCGTGACGTTGTTACTCGGCCTTGGTTTCGGAATAACTCAGTTCCCCGATCACGCGACGGTTTTTCGCGCGGCCGGCGTCGGTCGCGTTGTCGGCAACCGGTCGGCTCTCGCCGTAGCCAACCGTGGAGATGCGGTTCGTCGGAATGCCATAGTCCTTGGCCAGCTTCGCCTTGACCGCGTTCACGCGGCGCAGCGAGAGGCTTTGGTTATAGGCGTCGCTGCCGACCGCGTCAGTGTGGCCTTCCAGCACCAGCTCGATGTCATCATGGGCCTTCATCGCGTTGGCGACGGCTTGCAGCTCGTCACCGTAGATCGCGCGAACGTCCGCCTTGTTGAAGTCGAACAGCACATTCAGTTTGACCGTAATGGTGCGCTTTTCGGGCGCGGCGGCCGGTGGCGGCGGAGCCACTGCCGCCTTGACGGCGGGCGCCGGAGCCGGCGCGGCCTGAGCGACCGGTGCCGCTTTCGGCCCGTTGAAATAATAGTTCACCGCCAGATTCACGGCGCCATCAACCGCTTTGTTTTCG
>CAMTUJ010000033.1:0-25359 GCA_947084925.1 uncultured Gammaproteobacteria bacterium | reverse complement strand
TAGCCAGACGCCCACTGAAGATAGGTGAAAACCTGCAAGCACGTGTGCACGAACAACTGCGGAACATCGGCACCAACGTCACACTGGTCCGCTCGTTCTTCAGACATCCTTCTGTAGCCTATATTTCTGACTTATGAGTAAGTGAAAGCGTTGACGCAAACTTCGACTACATTCACAGGGTAGGCCTACTTAAGGTGGAAGGGGCCTTGAACAACTATGTGGAAGTCAAGGGACATATCAGTCTAAAAGACACCGCATCTGCCGAGCCGCCCGAATTCCTTCCAAAGGAAATCGAGTCCGTTTTCCGAGAAGGTGCCACATGTTTAGCTGTCGGTTGTTACAACGCAGCCGGAACCATGTTCCGCCTGTGTGTCGCTCTTGCTACTCGATCAATGCTGCCCTCGGAAGAAACGCCGGGCTTGAATTCCAAGACACGTCGCGATCTGGGCCTTCGCCTTCCTTGGCTGTTCGATAACGGACGACTCCCCGGCTCGCTAAAAGAACTCTCATCTTGCATCAAAGAAGATGGGAATGATGGGGCCCATGCGGGCAATCTGTCTGAGGCAGATGCCGCCGACTTGCTGGACTTTTCTGCAGCGCTTCTCGAGCGGATATATACAGAGTCCGAACGTCTACGACTAGCGAAGGAGCGGCGTGATGCTAGGCGTACTCGGCCTAAATAGTTCAATGCCGCCCAACACGGCGCTCCAGCCAACGTCGCCGCTAACGCGGCGCCGCGTCTGAGCTTGGTCGTTAGCAGGTTGCTGAAAAACGTCGCGAGGGGGCCAGATGCGAGGCGCACGGAGCGCAGCGACCGAGACATATCAAGTAGATAGGCGAGGGAGCGAGCACCGCGCAACGAAGCAGATGGTGCCCGCAGCAGTTTTTCAGCAGCCTGTTAGGCCGGCAGCGCGTCATTCGCCGCAAGGCAGATTCAGGAAGGTGGGGGATCAAGCAGGGTTTTTTTGCATCACCCCCGGGCCGCTGCGCGCTGCCCGGGGGCGAGGTTCAGCGTCAGCTACGATCTCAGCGGAAACTGTTATTGATGTTGGCGAGTACCTGACCGCCGGGACACAAATCCGCTTCGCCGAGATCGCGCAAGGCAGTTTTGACCGTGCCGAGCATATGGTGAAGCTCCTGGCTGTCGGGATTGACGTAGAGCAATCCCGTGAGAATGCGACCCCGGCGCTTATGCTCGCGCACGGCGCGCAACGCGGCGTCGCGATCGCGCACGGAATCCGCGCCCTCCTTGTAGAGATGGATCACCGAGCCGTCGTGCAGCGTCACTTCCTGGGTGTATCCCGGTTCATAATCCGCAGTGATTTCCTTGCGCACCGGAACGAAGTCCATCTTGCCGGTTGCCTCCATGTGCTCACGCACGAACTCGTAACCCTTGGTGGATTGCGGCGTGTCGTTGAAGGTCACGCAGGGCGAAATCACGTCGATGAAGGCAAAGCCGCTGTGGGCCAGGGCACCCTTGATCAAGGGCACCAACTGCGCCTTGTCGCCGGAAAAACTGCGTGCGACGTAGGTCGCGCCGAGCTGCAGCGCCAGCGCGCACAGGTCGATGGCCTCGTAGGGATTGGGATCACCCTTCTTGCTCGCCGAACCAACATCGGCGGTGGCGGAATCCTGCCCTTTGGTCAGCCCGTAGCAGCCATTGTTCTCGACGATGTAGACCATGTTCAGATTGCGGCGGGTGGCGTGGGCAAACTGCCCCAGCCCGATCGATGCGGTATCGCCATCGCCAGACACGCCCACGTAGATCATCTCCCGGTTGGCCAGATTGGCGCCGGTCGCAACCGAGGGCATGCGGCCATGCACCGAGTTGAAGCCGTGGGAATTGCCGAGAAAATAGGTCGGCGTTTTCGACGAACAGCCGATGCCTGAAATCTTTGCCACCCGGTGGGGCTCTATCGCCAGTTCGAAGCACGCTTCGATGATGGCGGCGCTCACCGAGTCGTGCCCGCAACCCGCGCACAGCGTGGAGAGTGCACCTTCGTAATGCTGGCGCGTAAAGCCCAGCTCGTTGGTCGGCAGATTCGGATGGCGGAATTGGGGTCGGATATAGGTCATGACTTGACTCCAGCAGTCTGTCGTCGCAACGGCACCACCTGGCCACCGCCCACGCCGGAACGAATGGCATCGCGGATGTAGCGTGCGGTAATGGGCATGCCGGCATAGTAAGTGAGCGCCTGAAGCTTGCGCGGGTTGATGTCGCATTCGCCGATCAGCAGCTTGCGCAATTGCCCATCGCGATTCTGCTCGATGACGAAAATCCGGTCATGGGCATCGATAAATTCGAGCACCGCGTCGCTGAACGGAAATGCGCGGATGCGCAAGCCGTCCAGATGAATATGTTCATCCCGCAGCAGATCCAGTGCTTCCAGGGTGGAGGCCGTACTGGTGCCGAAAAACAACACGCCATCCGAGGTAGCTTTCCGGGCCGGGTGGAACTCGGGCGCGGGCACCAGGGATTTGGCGGTCTCCCACTTCCCCAGCAGGCGCTCCATGTTGCGCTGATAGGCGTCGCCGTCCTCGGTATAGACCGCGTATTCATCGCGGGAAGTACCGCGCGTGAAGAAGCTGCCCTTCGCCGGATGGGTGCCGGGATAGGTGCGATAGCAGATGCCGTCGCCATCGACATCCAGGTAACGCCCGAAGCGTCCACTGAGCTCATCGAGCTGGGTGGCGCTCAGCACCTTGCCGCGGTCGTACCGACGGCTGTCGTCCCATTGCAGCGGCTCGCTGAGATTGTCGTTCATGCCGAGATCGAGATCCGAGAGCACGATCACCGGGGTCTGCAAGCGGTCCGCGAGATCGAAACTGAGCGCTCCCATGTCGAAGCATTCCTTCGGCGTCGCGGGAAACAGCAGCACATGCTTGGTATCGCCGTGGGACGCGTAGGCGGCGGCGAGCACGTCGGACTGCTGGGTACGCGTCGGCATTCCGGTGGATGGACCCGCGCGCTGAATATCGAACAGCACCACGGGGACTTCGGCGAAATACGCCAGGCCGAGAAATTCGCTCATCAGCGACAGGCCTGGTCCTGAAGTCGCGGTGAACGCCCGCGCGCCGTTCCAGCAGGCGCCAATGGCGATGCCGATGGCGGCCAGCTCATCCTCGGCCTGGGCAATGGCAAAACGCTTCTGGCCGCTGCCGGGATCGATCCGCAGCCGGCCACAATATTTTTCGAACTCTTCCACCACCGACGTGGACGGCGTGATCGGATACCAGCCGGCCACCGTGGCGCCGCCGTAGATGGCGCCCAGTGCCAGCGCCGCGTTGCCTTCCATCATGATACGGTCGCCCACCGCGTCGCGGCGCTCGACGCGGATACCGAGCGGGCACTTGTAGTGCTCGCGCGCGTACTGGTAGCCCAGTTCGAGTGCGTGAATGTTGGGCGCAATCAGTTTCTCCTTGCCCTTGAACTGCTCGCCGACCAGATCCTTGAGCACCCCGAACTCGATGTCGAGCAGCGCCGCCAGCGCGCCGACATAGATCACGTTCTTGAACAACTGACGCTGGCGCGCCTGGGTGTATTCCTTGCGGCAGATCTCGGTCAACGGCAGGCCGATGAAGTGGATGTCGTCGCGCACCATGCGCAGATCCAGCGGCTTGGTGTTGTCGTAGATGCAATAGCCACCGACTTCCAGATCGCGAATATCCTTGGCCATGCTCTGCGGATTCATGCAGACCGCGGCATCGACGCCGCCGCGCCGCCCGGTGTAGCCCTGGTCGTTGATGCGCACCTCATACCAGGTGGGCAGCCCCTGAATGTTGGAAGGAAAAATATTCTTCGGGCTGACCGGAATGCCCATCCGGAAGATCGCCTTGGCGAACATGTTGTTGGCGCTGGCCGAGCCGGTGCCGTTCACGTTCGCAAAGCGAATCACGAAGTCGTTCACGCCCTTGATGGTTTTCATAGGATCGGCGCCGCCTTGGTAACCTGATAGAGAAATTTCTGCATGTCCCACGCCGAAGTCGGGCAGCGCTCCGCGCACAGCCCGCAGTGCAGACACATGTCCTCGTCCTTCACCATGACGCGAGCCGTTTTCAGCGCAGCCGAGACATACAGCGGCTGGTCGAGATTCAGCGCCGGCATGCGCAGCGCCTGCCGCAGGCTTTCCTCTTCGTCATTGGCGACAAAGTTGATGCAGTCGGTGGGACAGATATCGACACAGGCATCGCATTCGATGCACAGCGATTCGGCAAACACGGTCTGGACGTCGCAGTTGAGGCAGCGCTCCGCCTCTTTGTAACCGGTGGCGACATCGAAGCCCAGCTCCACCTCCACCCGGCGATCGCTCAAGGCAGCGGCCTTGTCGGCGTGGGGCACCTTGTAGCGCGCATCGGTGTCGATCTGGCTATCGTAGCTCCACTCGTGAATACCCATCTTCTGGCTGATGAGCGTGGTGCCGGGCAGGGGCCGTTCCGCCACTTTTTCGCCCCGGCAGAACAGGTCGATGGACACCGCCACCTGATGCCCGTGCGCTACCGCGGTGATGATGTTTTCCGGCCCGAAGGCGGCATCGCCACCAAAGAAAACCCTGGGATTGCTCGACTGGAAGGTGATGCGATCCACCGCCGGCATCTCCCACTGATCGAATTCGATGTCGATGTCGCGCTCGATCCAGGGAAAGGCGTTCTCCTGACCGATCGCCATCAGCACCGTGTCGCAGGGGTAGAACACCGGCTCGGCGCCGGTCGACACCAGGCTGCGTTTGCCGTCGGCGTCGTAGCGCGCCTCGACACGATCGAACCTCATGCCCGCCAGCTTGCCGCCTTCGACGACAAATTCGAGCGGCACATGATTGTCGATGATGGGAATGTCTTCATGAATCGCGTCTTCCTTCTCCCAGGGCGACGCTTTCATGTCCGCGAACGGACTGCGGACGATGACTTTCACTTCCTCGCCACCCAGGCGGCGCGCGGTGCGGCAGCAATCCATGGCGGTGTTGCCGCCACCCAGCACGATGACGCGCTTGGGGATGTCCTTGATGTGTTCGAAAGCCACGCTGGCCAGCCAGTCGATACCGATATGGATGGAAGCATCCGCTTCCTGACGCCCCGGGAGCTTGGACAGATCGCGGCCACGTGGCGCGCCGGACCCGACGAATACGGCGTCGTAGCCCTTGGCAAGCAACCCCTTGAGGCTGTCCACATAGTGGTTGAAATGGGTGACCACGCCCATGCCGAGGATATAACCCACTTCTTCGTCGAGCACCTGCTCCGGCAACCGGAACGATGGTATCTGGCTGCGCATGAAGCCACCGCCCTTCGCCTGCTCGTCATAGAGGTCGATGGCATAGCCCAGCGGCAGCAGGTCGCGCGCGACCGTCAGGGACGCAGGCCCCGCGCCCACCAGGGCAATGCGCTTGCCGTTCTTGCGGCTGGGGACTTTGGGCAGGCGACCGCTGATATCCGATTTGTTGTCGGCGGCGACCCGCTTGAGCCGGCAGATCGCCACCGGCTCCGCTTCGACCCGCCCACGCCGGCACGCCGGCTCGCAGGGACGGTCGCAGGTGCGACCCAGAACGCCCGGAAACACATTGGATTCCCAGTTGATCATGTAGGCGTCGGTATAGCGTCCGGCGGCGATCAGCCGGATGTACTCCGGCACCGGCGTATGAGCTGGACAGGCGTACTGACAGTCCACCACCCGGTGAAAAAATTCGGGATCCTTGATATTCGTCGGTTTCAACCTCTACCCCCAGGAGACCGTGGCCGCCCCTCGGTCACGCCGCTATCAGCGCGTCCGAAACTCGCTGGCGCCCACAAAAATGGCCTGCATTATATATTGCATTGATGCCGGTCATGCAAAAGGGATCCGGCCCTCCGGCCGGGTCCACGTTCGCAAATTCGCTCAAAAAACCTATTTACAATTAGCGCGTTACAGGATACCCGAGGGTAGAAAACGCGGCTCCGATCTCGTCCAGGATGGCCGGATCGTCGATGGTGGCGGGCGCCTTCCAGGGCTCGCCGTCGGCGATGCTGCGCATGGTCCCGCGCAGCACCTTCCCGGAGCGGGTCTTGGGCAGACGCTGAACCTTGACGCACAGCTTGAACGCCGCCACCGGACCGATGCGTTCGCGGACCATCTGGATCGCCTCGCGGCAGACGGCTTCCGGATCGCGCCCGGCACCGTCCTTGAGCACGATCAGGCCCAGCGGGACCTGGCCTTTCATGGCATCCGCAACGCCGATGACCGCGCACTCCGCCACGTCCGGATGCGCCGCCAGCACCTCTTCCATGGCACCGGTGGAAAGCCGATGTCCAGCCACATTGATCACATCGTCGGTGCGCGCCATCACGAAGACATAGCCAGCGGCGTCGATATAACCGGCGTCGCCGGTTTCGTAATAGCCGGGAAACGTTTTGAAATACGCGTTGATGAAGCGTTCGTCGTTGCCCCACAGGGTGGTGAAGGTTCCCGGCGGCAGCGGCAGTTTCAGCACCAGCGCCCCGATTTCACCCGGCGGCCGCGGCTTGCCAGCGCTGTCGAGCACGTCGAACACGAAGCCGGGCACCGGCTTGGTGGGTGAACCCGGCACCACCGGCAGCAGCTCGATGCCGCGGCAATTGGCGACGGCGGGCCAGCCCAGCTCGGTCTGCCACCAGTGATCGATCACCGGCACGCCGAGTCTGTCCCGGGCCCAGGCCAGGGTATCCGGATCGCAGCGCTCGCCGGCGAGGAACAGGGTTTCGAAGCCGCTCAGATCGTATTTTTTCAGGTACGCGCCGCCGGAATCTTCTTTCTTGATGGCGCGAAAGGCCGTGGGCGCGGTGAAGAATACCTTGACGCCGTATTCCGCGATCACCCGCCAGTAGGCGCCGGGGTCGGGCGTCCCCACCGGCTTGCCCTCGTACAGAATCGTGGTATTGCCGTTGAACAGGGGGCCATAGACGATATAGGAATGGCCCACCACCCAGCCCACGTCGGACGCCGCCCAGAACACGTCGCCGGGAGCGACGCCATAGACCTTCCGCATGCTCCACAGCAGCGACACGATGCAGCCGCCGGTATCGCGCACCACGCCCTTGGGCTGGCCCGTGGTGCCGGAGGTGTAGAGCACATAGAGCGGATGCGTCGCGGCGACCGGCACGCAGTCGACCGGTGCCGCCGCCGCTTCGAGTTCGCGCCAGTCGAGGTCGCGCCCGGGAATCATGGTCGCCGGGAGCTGCTCCCGTTGCAGGATGATGCAGGTCTCCGGTTTGTGGCGGGCGAGTTCGATGGCCTGATCCAGCAGCGGCTTGTAGGGCACCACCCGGCCGGGTTCGATGCCGCAGGAAGCCGCGATCACCAGCCGGGCCCGCACATCGTCGATGCGCACCGCGAGTTCGTTGGCCGCGAAACCGCCGAACACCACCGAATGCACGGCGCCCAGGCGCGCGCAGGCGAGCATGGCGATCACGGCTTCCGGCACCATGGGCATATAGATCACCACGCGGTCGCCCACGCCGATGCCCCGGGAGCGCAGCGCGCCGGCCATGCGGGCGACGCGATCGCGCAACTCGCGATAGGTGAACCGCTGTCTGGCGCCGGTGACCGGGCTGTCATGGATCAGCGCCAATTGCTCGGCGCGGCCGTCCTCGACATGGCGGTCGAGAGCGTTGTAGCAGGCATTCACCATGCCGTCGGGAAACCAGCGCACGAACGGCGAGTTGCTGTCGTCGAGCACCACCTGTGGCGCCCGGTACCAGGCCACCGCCGCCGCGGCATCTCCCCAGAAGCCGCGCGGATCTTGACTTGCGCGCCGGTATTCGCTGGCATATTCCCCGCTCACTGCTGCCCCCTGATTCGATCGTCGTGAAACGTCCGGGCCTGCACGGCAGATCCGGTCGGAATGCCGGCATTAAACAATGTCGCCCACCAGGGCGCCAATCGCGCCGCGCCAGCCAGGCTTCCCCGCCGCTTCCCGCGGCTGTTACGCTGACGACCTGCGAACGCGTCGGCCGCGCCTCCGCCAAGGGGAGCACTGGAAGCGGCGCGCGCAACCAGATTCCCGCCGGAACCGGAGACCGCCCATGGCACTGTCCCCAACCATGAACTGCATCGAGATCGCGCGCCCCGGTGGCCCGGAAGTGCTGACCCCCGCGCGGCGTCCACTGCCCGTGCCCGGCGCGGGGGAGGTGCTGATCCGCGTGATCGCCGCCGGCGTCAACCGGCCCGACGTGATCCAGCGCCAGGGCGGTTATCCGCCGCCCGCGGGCGCCTCCGATCTGCCGGGACTGGAAGTGGCGGGCGAAATCGCGGCGCTCGGCTCCGATAGCGGACGCTGGCGGGTCGGCGATCGCGTCTGCGCGCTGCTGGCCGGCGGCGGCTACGCCGAATACGCCGTCGCCCACCGCGATCTGTGCCTGCCGATCCCCGCGGGGCTGTCGGCCACTCAGGCGGCGGCGCTGCCGGAAACCGTGTTCACGGTCTGGCACAACGTCTTCGAGCGCGCCAACCTGCAAGCGGGCGAGGTGCTGCTGGTACACGGCGGCACCAGCGGCATCGGCACCACGGCGATTCAGTTGGGGGCTGCCTTTGGCGCCCGGGTATTCGCCACCGCCGGCAACGCCGAGAAAGTCACGGTGTGCGAAATGCTGGGCGCCGTCAAAGCATTCGATTACCAGCGCGAGGATTTTGTCGAAGGCATCAAATCCGCCTCCACCGGCGCCGATGTGATCCTCGACATGGTGGGCGGCGACTATGTGCAGAAGAATATTCGCGCCGCCGCCTTTCGCGGCCGCATCGTCTCAATCGCGTTTCTGCGCGGCTCCAGGGTCGAAGTCGATCTGATGCCGATGATGCTCAAGCAGTTGGTGCTCACCGGCTCGACCCTGCGCAGCCAGCCGGTGGCCGACAAGGCGCGCATCGCCCGCGCGGTGCAGGAAAATGTCTGGCCGCTGCTGGAAGGCGGCGACATTCGACCCCTGATCCACGCGACCTTCCCGCTCGCCGAGGCCGCCGCGAGTCACGCCCTGATGGAAAGCAGCAAGCACCTGGGCAAGATCGTGCTGGAGGTGGCCCCATGAGCGGCAATTCCCGGCTTGTCTACAGCACCGACCGCGGGCGCGTTCAACCCGCGGCGGCGGCCACGCCAAGCAAACCCGCCGGCGACGGCATCGTGCGCATCCGCCGCGAAACCAGCGGGCGCAGCGGCAAGGGTGTCACCACCATCGCGGGAATTCCGCTGGCGGACACCGAATTGCGCGCCCTCGCCAAACAGCTCAAGCAGCAGTGCGCGACCGGCGGCAGTGTCAAGGACGGCGTGATCGAAATCCAGGGCGACCAGCGCGCCGCCATCAAGGCGACGCTCGAAACGCTCGGCTATCGGGTCAAGCTGGCTGGCGGCTGATCAAACGCATGCGCTGGCGCCCGCCCACCCCCGGCAGTTCGCCCTACATCACCCCCGCGGGTGCGGCGGCACTGCACGCCGAGCTCGATCGGTTGTGGCGCAGGGAGCGTCCCCTGGTCACCGCCCAGGTGCAGGCGGCGGCGAAGAACGGCGATCGCTCGGAGAATGGCGATTACATCTACGGCAAGCGGCGGCTGCGGGAAATCGACCGGCGGGTCCGGTATCTGCGCCACCGGCTCGAAGCGCTGATCGTGGTGGCCGACCCACCCGCTGATCCCGGGCGGGCGCGCTTTGGCGCCTGGGTAACCCTGTGTGATGCCGTGGATGCGACGGTCAGCTATCGCCTGGTGGGCGCCGACGAGATCGACCCCCAGTGCGGCTGGATCAGCATCGACTCCCCACTGGCGCGCGCGCTGCTGGGCCGCGCCAGTGGGGATCGAGTGACGGTGGAAGGCCCCGGCGGCACGGCGGACTACAGGGTGGTTGCGCTGACTTACGGGGAGGAAAACCCGGCCCGGAACGACCCGACCGCGTGACCGCTCCGGTGCACCCTTAAGCCCTTTGTTCAGGGTCGGCCAAGCCTTCCGGGTGGAGTCTCCACAATCCCGACACCAAAAATCCCGACACCAAGACTACAGGAATACCGGTTCGTGCTGGACGCGACATTCGCGCAACGAAATCCCGAACGTACCATCCGGCCACGTGCGCTTGATGAGAAACTCCTTGCTGAGCGCGCCCGTATCCGTGAGGTCCAGTTCGACGGTGCGTTCTTCCATCGGCTGTTTGTTTGCATCGCGCAACAGCAGTACCGTGGGCAGATGCCGGAACTTCAGCTTGCCGGCCAATACAATCCCCACCATGCCATTGCGCAACTCCACCAGGGTACCGGGCGGATAGGGGCCGATGGCCTGGATGAATTGCAGCGCCACTTCCTCGTCGAATTGGGTACCGCGATGCTCAAAGATGATCTTCTGGGCCTCGGCGGACGGCTGCTCCGGCGCGTAGCAGCGGTTGCTGGTGATGGCGTCGTAGGCATCCACCACGGCAATGATTCGGGCAAACTCGGCAATCTCCCGCTCGCCAAGGCCGCGGGGATAACCACTGCCATCGGGCCGCTCGTGGTGGTTCAGGGCGACGTCCAGCACGAGATGGTCCAATCCATCCTCCTGCCTTTTCAACAGCTCATGGCCGATCACCGTGTGCTGTTTCATCACCTCGAACTCATCTTCGGTGAGCCGCCCCGGCTTGTCGAGAATCTCGGTGGGGATGCGCATCTTGCCAACATCGTGCAACAGGCCGCAGAGACCGAGCAGACGCAACTCCTCTTCCGCCATATGGAGATGGCGCCCGAACGCGATGGCAAGAACGCAGACATTCAAACAGTGTTCGGCGGTGTATTCGTTCCGGTCCTTGATCCTGCTCATCCAGAGCATGGCTTCCGGATTGCGCAGGATGGAATGCACACAGACCTCCACAGTGGCTTCCGCCACCGCAGTGTCCAGCATCCGTCCCATCTGGGCGGACTTCAGCAACCCTTTGATATTGATCCGACCCGCATCCAGCACCTTGCGTGCCACCTCATGCTCCAGGCGCACCGGGTTCTGGATTTCATAGGGCGGTCGTGATCTGACCACGGTCCTTTTGACATAGGGCTGGCGTCCAAGTCGCGCGCGCGGCAGCAGGGAACCGGTATTCTGTTTGGGCGGCGGTTCGATCCTGGGGGTCAGCACCTCGGGGGCCTTGCGTGGCACACCCTCCTTCAGTACATAGACGTACTGACAGTGATTTGCGAGAGTGTGAATCTGACTCTTGCTGCGAACTTCGAAGCCCTGCAGCAGGAAAGGCGTTCCCAGCCAGGGTCGATCGAGTTCCGCGACAAACATACCGATTTGAACCTGGGCAGCCGGGACTTTGACCAGATTCTCCCTGGCATAGGTTTTTTTGTCCGATCCAAATACATCCGCCATCTCTGCGCCTTGACATCCCTGGTGCCCTGCCGACCAAACTATAGCACCGGCATCCCTTGCGGCAATACACCACACTTCACACTTGAGGCCACTTTCTGTCCGCGTCGGAAAGGCATTCGGCCACGCGCCGGCGCACCGCGGGGACTGTTTCGGCTTCGAACCAGGCATTGGTTTTCAGCCAGCGCCGATTGCGCGGCGAAGGATGCACCAGCGGCAACTGGCGCGCCTCCATTACCGGCCAATCGTGGATGCGCGCGGCAAGCGAACCGCGGTGAGGGCCCAGATAGTAATTCTGGGCATAGCGGCCTACCAGCAGGATCAGTTCCAGCGCTGGCAACTGCGCGAGAATCCGCCCGTGCCAGCGCGGCGCGCACTCGGGGCGCGGCGGCAGATCGCCGGCACGACCACGTCCGGGATAGCAAAGCCCCGTGGGCACGATGGCGATGTGGCGCTCATCGTAGAAGGTCGCGCGGTCGAGGCCGAGCCAGACGCGCAGTCGATCGCCGCTCGGGTCGTCCCAGGGAATGCCGCTGGCATGCACCCGGGTGCCCGGCGCCTGTCCGACGATCAGGAGCCTCGCCGTCGCGCTGGCGCGCAATACCGGGCGCGGCCCGAGCGGCAGATCGGCGCAGAACCGGCAGCCTCGCACTTCCGCGAGCAGGTCGCGTAGCGCCATGGGGTCACTCGCTCGACCAGCGGCGTTTGTGGCCCCGAGCGTCGCACTGCTAACATCGGCCGCGCCGCCCGGCTCCTGGCACCCCTTGCCGCCCCTCCCGTTCAATGTTGTAGGCATTCGCGATGACCCCACTGCTGCGACCGTTGCTCGATGTCTCCGATGCCGCGGACTTCCAGCGCCGCCATATCGGCCCGGACACCGATCAACAGCGTGCCATGCTGGCCACGCTCGGCGCCGTTGATCTCGACCAATTTGTCGCCGCCATCGTGCCGGACAGTATCCGGCTGCGGGAACCCCTGGAACTGCCGGCGCCCTGCTCCGAACGGGCGGCGCTGGCCGAGTTGCGATCGCTGGCGGCACAGAACCAAGCATTTACTTCGCTGCTCGGGCTAGGTTACCACGACACCATCCTGCCATCGGTCATCCAGCGCAATGTGCTGGAGAATCCCGGCTGGTACACCGCCTACACGCCCTACCAGGCGGAGATTTCCCAGGGCCGGCTGGAAGGCTTGCTCAATTTCCAGCAGCTGGTCATGGATCTCACCGGCATGGAGATGGCCAACGCCTCGCTGCTCGACGAGGCCACCGCCGCCGCCGAGGCCATGGCCATGGCGCGGCGTATCGGCAGCAAACATCCCAGCAACCGTTTCTTCGTGTCCGCTCAGTGCCTGCCGCAAACCCTCGCGGTGCTGGCGACGCGCGCCGAATACTTCGGGATCGAACTGGTGATCGGCGATCCCGACACCGGGCTGGCGGCGGGCGACTATTTCGGCGCGCTGCTGCAATACCCAGGGCGCGACGGCGCGGTAACCGATCTCGCGCCGCGGATCGAGGCAATTCACCGTCAGGGCGCGCTCGCCATCGTGGCGGCGGATCCGCTCAGCCTGGTGCTGCTGCGCTCCCCCGGGTCGCAGGGCGCCGACATCGTGCTGGGCTCCAGCCAGCGGTTCGGCGTGCCGCTCGGTTTCGGCGGCCCGCACGCCGCTTTTTTTGCCTTCCGCGAAACTCACAAACGTTCCGCTCCGGGCCGCATCATCGGCGTGTCCGTGGATCGCCGCGGCAAGCCGGCATTGCGCATGGCGTTGCAGACCCGCGAGCAGCACATCCGCCGCGAGAAGGCCAATTCCAACATCTGTACGTCGCAGGTCCTGCTGGCACTGCTCGCCGGGTTCTACGCGGTGTACCACGGCCCCGAGGGTCTGCGCCGCATCGCCGAGCGCGTCCACGGCCTGACCAATGCGCTCGCCGCCGGATTGCGCGCGGCCGGCTTCAGGCTGCGCCACGACACCTGGTTCGACACGCTGGCGATTGCGGTGGGCGATCGGCAGGAAACCATCCTCGACCGCGCGCGGGCCGCGCGTATCAACCTGCGCGCCATCGGTAGCGATGCCATCGCGATCAGTCTCGATGAAACCAGCGCGATCGAACGGGTGGCGCAATTGCTCGCACTTTTTTCGGATACGGATGCAGTTGCGCCCGACGCCGGCGCCGTGCCTGCACTCGCCGCGCGCGCGGCCGGTCTGCCGGCGGCGCTGCTGCGGGACGATCCCATCCTCACGCATCCGGTGTTCAACCGTTATCACAGCGAAACCGAGATGCTGCGCTATCTCAAGCGCCTCGAAGCGCGCGACATCAGCCTCGCCCAGGGCATGATCCCGCTCGGCTCGTGCACCATGAAGCTCAATGCCACCGCCGAGATGCTGCCGATCACCTGGCCGGAATTCGCCAACCTGCATCCGTTCGCACCCCTGGAGCAGGCGCGCGGCTATCGGCAACTGTTCGCCGACCTGGAACGCTGGCTCGCCGCCTGCACCGGTTTTGCGGCGGTGTCGCTGCAACCCAACGCCGGCTCCCAGGGCGAGTACGCCGGGCTGCTCGCGATCCGCCGCTATCACGCGAACCGCGGCGAAGCACGGCGCGATGTCTGCCTCATTCCCGCCTCGGCCCACGGCACCAACCCCGCCAGCGCCCAGATGGCGGGACTGCGCGTGGTGGTGGTGCAGTGCGATCGCGACGGCAACGTGGATCTGGCGGACCTCGAGCGCGCCATCGCCGCCCACCACGACCGGCTCGCCGCGCTCATGCTCACCTATCCCTCGACCCACGGCGTGTTCGAGGAAGTGGTGACCGACATGTGCGAACGCGTGCACGCCGCCGGTGGTCAGGTCTATATCGACGGCGCCAATCTCAATGCCCTGGTCGGTCTCGCCGCGCCGGGCGCCTTCGGCGGCGACGTGGCCCATATCAATCTGCACAAGACGTTTTGCATCCCCCATGGCGGCGGCGGGCCGGGCATGGGGCCGATTGCGGTGCGCGCGCATCTGGCGCCGTTTCTGCCCGGCCATCCGGTGCAGCCGATACCCGGCACCGAGGCGGGCCAGGGCACGATTTCCGCCGCGCCCTGGGGCTCGGCGGCGATCCTGCCCATCGCCTGGATGTACATCCGCATGATGGGCGGACCGGGACTGCGGCGCGCGACGCAGATCGCGATTCTCAACGCCAACTACCTGGCGCACCGGCTCGCGCCGCACTTTCCGGTGCTCTACACCGGGCGCGGCGGACGTGTGGCGCACGAATGCATCATCGACATCCGACCTTTGAAAGCAGCCACCGGCATCAGCGAGGAAGACATCGCCAAACGTCTGATGGACTACGGCTTCCACGCCCCGACCATGTCGTTTCCGGTGCCCGGCACCCTGATGATCGAGCCCACCGAAAGCGAAGCCAAGCCGGAACTGGACCGTTTCGTGGACGCCATGACGCGCATCCGCGCCGAGATTGCACGGATCGCCGACGGTACCTGGCCGCGCACCGACAACCCGCTGGTCAACGCGCCCCACACCCAGGCGGACGTACTGGAAGAAAGCTGGGACCACCCCTACAGCCGGCGCGAAGCGGTGTGGCCGGCGCCCTGGCTCGCCGACGCCAAGATGTGGCCCAGGGTGAACCGGATCGACAATGCCCATGGCGACCGGAACCTGGTGTGTTCGTGTCCGCCGTTGGCGGACTACGAGAATTGAAGCTGCGGCCGTTTTTACTCGGTCTCACCAGCTTGTTTTGGGTGCCCAACCTCCACCACTGCCACCGCCTGCGGCCGCAGCAGCAGATACATCACCACAATGGCGACGACGATACCACCCGCGATATAGACCGGCGCCAATTCTCCCGACCGCACCCCGTCGATCACGCGATTGACGATAAACGTCACCGCAACCAGGGCACCGCCCAACGGCACCGCGAGCGGCACTTCAAAGCCGCCGCGCGGTTCGCCGGGGCGCCGCTTGAGCACCACCAGCGCCAGGTTCACCAGGGTGAACGAACCCAGCAGCAGCAGGCTGGTCGCGCTCGCCAGCGCCTTGATGTCACCCACCAGCGCCAGCCCAAGAACGATTATCAGCAATAGCAGAATCGCCACATGGGGCGTGTTCCGCCGCGGATGAAGACGTCCGAGCAGGGCCGGCAACAGGCCCTGGCGCGCCATCCCGTATACCAGCCGCGAACCCATGATGTGATTCAGCAACGCGGTGTTCGTCACGGCAAACATGGCCACCACGGTAAACAGCATGGGCGGTACCCAGGGCGCGGCCACGCGCACCACCTGAACCAGCGGCCCGCTTGCCGCCGCGAGCTCCGCGTGGGGCACCACGGACACGGCGGTGATGCAGACCGCCATGTAGATGACAGCCGCGATACCGAGCGCGGCGAGCAGCGCGATCGGAAAATTGCGGCGCGGATTGCGGACCTCTTCCGAAATATTGAGCAGGTCCTCAAAGCCGATAAACGCATAGAACGTCAGCACGGCGCCGGAGAGCATCAGCGAAACCGAAAAATCGCCGCCGGGATTTTTAATCGAACTCGCATCGAAATAATCCACGCTGCCCCAGTAGCGCGCCCCCACGGCGACCACCAGCAACAACCCGCCGGCTTCAATGGCGGTGCAAATCGCGTTGACCCAGGCCGATTCGCGCATCCCGACATAGTTGATCACCGTCAGTGCCAGAATAAAAACCACCACCACCCATTTGATCGGCACGCCGGTGAATATCTCGTGGGCGTAGTTGGCAAATACCTGACTCGCCGCCGCCAGCGAAGTGAGACCGGACATCGTCACCGCCAGACCCACCACATAACTGATCGCGGTAATGCCGAAGGCGCGGTGGGTGATATAGGCGGCGCCCGCCGCGCGCGGATAGCGGGAGCCGAGCGAAGCATAGGAGAGTCCGGTGAGTCCGGCCGCGATCATGCTGGCGAAGAAACCCAGCCAGACCATGTTGCCGAGTTCCCCGGCTGCCTTGCCCACCAGGCCATAAATACCGGCGCCGAGCATATTGCCCACGCCGTAGATCATCAGGGCGATCACCCCGAGCGTCGGCTTGACGGTAGGTTGCGTGGATTCACGTTGCGGCATCGGCGACCTTCCTTACGCAGACTTGATGGCGACGGTGTTCGCTCCGCCGCGCAGCGACAGACCCGGCAGCGCGGGGCACTCGATCATCGCCGCGCGCATGCTCCCGCTATTTCGCCGGCGCGGTCGGGGTGCGGTAGCTTTTCAGCAGGTAGGTCAGCATGAATCCGACCACAAAGGCGGCGCCCATGAAATAGAAGCAGTCGTTGTAGGCCAGCACCATGCTTTCGCGGCGGGCGATGGCATCGATCACGCGCAGGGCGCGCTCGCCGGCCAGCACCGGGTCCGAGAATCACGCCGATGATGTTGGCAAGGCCGAAATTCCAGCGCTTCAGCAGCCGAACGTTGATGAACGGATTGGGACCACGCAGTTGGCGATAAAGAAAAATCACGAAAAACACCAGCGCAATCGCGGCGCCGCGCTGAATGAATTCGGATTCGAGCCAGTCCTTGCGGTTGCCCTCCTCGAGCGTGATGATCATGGCGCCGAGCGCGACGGAGAGGCTCGCGATCCCCGGCCAGTCGCCATTTTTCAGCAGATGGAGCTTGCTCTGGGAGCGTGCCAGACCCCACCAGAGGATCGTCAACATGATCGAGGTCGGAATGATTTGCAGATAGAAAATCGACTGCCAGCCGAACGTTTCGGTCAGATAGCCGCCCAAGGCCGGGCCGATCGCCGGCGCCTGGGTGGCGGTCAGCGAGAACATGGCAATGCCGATGGGCTGCTTGCTCGGCGGCAGCAGCGTGAGAATCACCGCGAACGACAGCGGAATGAAGGTCCCGCCGGCCAGTCCCGCGATGGCGCGGAACACCAGCATGGATTCGAGATTCCAGGCCAGGGCGCACAACAGGGTGGCAGCAATGAACATGGTCGATGCCGACAGCATGAAGCGGCGCAAACCGAACACCATCGCGAACCAGCCGGTGAGGGGTATCACCACCACCTCCGCCGTCAGATAGGCGGTGGAGATAAAGGATCCTTCCTCCAGTGTCGCACCCAGCGCGCCCTGAATATCCTTCAGGGACGCATTGGTGATCATGATGTTGAGCACCGCGATAAAGGCGCCGATCACACTGCCGAACACCGTGAACCAGGTCGCCAGGGAGACGTGGTCCTTGTTTTCAACGGTTGCGGCCGCGGCACCCGCCGGCGGAACGGATTTCGACTCCGCAGGTTCTGGCGCGGCGCTGGCAGCCGTTTCGCTCATACGGGAGTTCTCATGAATCGGTATCCCTCGACCCTCGCTCACGAACCCGCGTCCGCGAGCGAGGGTCGAAGTCGGCCAGCGGCCCGCTGGCGCGGACTATTTGATGACGGCTGGATTGACCGGTGATCCGGCACCGGCCACGACCTTGAGCGGTGCGCCGACAAACAGGAAGGTGTACTGACCGTCCTTCGCGCAGTCCTCGGCCAGGTCGTACAGCCAGTCGATTTCGTTGAACACCACACCCAGATTACGCAACAGCGCCGCGTGCAGCGGAATCATGGTCCCCGACTCCGGATGCATGGTCTGCTCGGACGCAACCGTATCCGTGCCGAACGAGGGAATTTCCATTTTGTGAAACCAGTCGACCAGTTCGGGACTGTAGGCGAGGCCCGGTTCGCTCATCGTCCTGCCAGGGAAAAAGGCATCCACGCCCTCGTCGTAAAAACGCTTCAGCCAGCCGGTGTGAATCAGCAGGATGTCGTGTTTTTCGATGGTACATTTCTGCATCTCGGCGGTTTTCAGCACATCGTCGAGGCTGATGCCTTCATTGGCCTGCAAGTGTTTCACGCCCTTGTAACGGGCGACATCGAGCAGAATGCCGCGCCCGACCACGCCGCGATTGGCGATCTTCTCGACGCTGCACTTCTGGAGTCCGCCGATGGTCGTCTTGGCGTCATAGCCGTTGTAGAGCTGGTCGTCATACCAGACGTGACCGAGCGCGTCGTATTGAGTGGTGCCCTGCAGATACATGAAAATCACGTCGTCGGCGTATTCCATCCCGCCCGGAAACGAATGGGCGTGGCAGTTCATGTAGTGCCCCTTGTCCATCGCCATGGTGCGCGTGGTCTGGCCACGCCCGGGATAGATGGGATCGCCGCCCGGCCGCGCCACCGGCACCCCCAGCATGAACACCTTGCCCTGCTTGACGGCTTGCACGCCGCGCAGAATTTCCTTGCTGGTCAGAAAATTGAGTGCTCCGACTTCGTCGTCGGGGCCCCAGCGGCCCCAGTTCTTCGGGCTGTTCTGCAAGAGTTCGGAAAAAAGTTTTGTCGTCATGGCGCGTCATCTCCGGTAGGCCCAGGCCCCCGCTGCGCCTGCACACGGACGCAACCTGACCTTGGTTAAGTTATTGGTATGGGTTCGTCTGTCACGAATTCAGCACCTGCGCCGCGTCACGCCGAATCCAGGATTCCGCCCGCTCCGCCGGTGCGCGCCCCAGCGATTCACATCACCGGGGTGCGCCTACAAGTTACCATAGACGTTCTGGCAGTGCGCGCCCCGCACCGGCGCCCCACGCCCTTACCGGAACCAGGCCGAGACCATCACCGTGACCCTTGCAGGTAACCGCGCGCGCAGCTCGCGATCAGCAGCTTTCCTGATCGCGCTGCTGCTGGGCCTGCTGGCAGGCTGCTCCAGCGCACCCGCGCCCATCGGCCAACAATCCGCGCCCGGCCGGGCGGTCGGCAAGGCGCAGGCCGAGGTTCAGATCCGGGCCATGGGCCTGATCGGCGCACCCTATCGCTACGGTGGCTCTTCGCCCGCCACCGGCTTCGATTGCAGCGGCCTGATCCACTACGTCTACCGCGAGGCCGCCGGCATCGATCTGCCGCGCACCACCGCCGAACTGAGCGCACTGCGGACCGACAAGCCACCCGCCGATGCGCTGCAACCCGGCGATCTGCTGCTGTTCAAGGTGAAAGGTGGCCGCAACGTAAATCATGCCGGCATCTATGTGGGTGACGGACGTTTTGTGCATGCCCCCAGCACGGGCGGGCGGGTGCGCCTCGATCGGTTGGTCGACCGCTACTGGCTGCGCGGTTACACCGGAGCCCGGCGCGTACTGAATTGACGGTTATTGAGCAAGCCGCCAGGACCTGCCGAAGTCTGTCATCCAGCCCCTCCCTCCTCGTCAATGGCCTCGACGTACAGCAGCTCGCACGCGCCGTTGCCACTGTCACTGCGGCTCAATGAGCTGCGCCAGCGCCAACCATCCGGGCGCGACGCCTCGACCAGGCGACCCTGCAAGGACACAAGCTGCCCCGGCCGCAGCGCGGCGATGCGAGTCTCGATGTAACGGCTCGCGGGAATGAGATGGATGTTGGCCGCCGAGCGCGTGATTTCGGTTTCCGGGATCGGTGGCGCATCGCGCCAGCGCCAGTGCAGAAAGCGCGCGGATTGCGACAGGCTCAGTCCGCGCAACACCGCGGAATCGGACATGCGCTGCCAGCCGATGCCGAGATCGTAGGGCGCCAGTGACGCTTCCCGGCCGAGGCGATAACGCGACGCCAGCAGCACGCGTCCGTGCAGCGAAAATTTTGCGAGCGGGGTCAGCGTGAACTCCCTGAATGCGAACGGACCCGCATCCTCGACTTCCGTTTGCCGTGGTTCTACCGCAACCAGCACGCCGTCCGGTCGCGTGATCGCGCGATGCGTGAAGCGATCCCAGGCCTGCGCCAGGCCCAACAGCACGATGAAGGCGAAGAACAATCGCTTCAGCATGAAACTGTTCGCCAGGTTTTGCGCCGCCACTGGCGTGCCGGTACGTCAGCAGACATGTTCAGCGATCAACTCCAGAAAGATGTTGCCGTAGGCAGCGAGCTTGCGGCTGCCGATCCCGGAAATGCGCGCCATCTCCCGCAAGGTTTGCGGCCGCTGCGCCATCAGTTCCATCAGGGTGGCGTCGTGGAAAATGGCATAGGGTGGCACGCCCTGCTCAGCGGCCAACTCCCGCCGCCGCCGGCGCAGCGCTTCCCACAACCCGGCATCCGCCCCCGCCACGGTAGCGCCCGCCGCGCGCGCTTTTCGGGTCGCGCGCTCCGCGGGCAGCTCCTTGCGCAGCCACAGTTGTTCCACGCCCTGCAATACCGGACGACAGCGCTCCGCCAGGCACAGACCGCCGTGACCTTCGGCATCCACATTGAGCAGACCGCGCGCGATCAACTGGCGAAACAGGCTGCGCCACACCGGAGTGCTCAGCTCGGTGCCGATGCCGAAGGTGGTGATTTTGTCGTGGCCGAAGCGCTGCACGCGCTCATCGACTTTGCCATGCAGCACGTCGATCAGGTAGTTGACGCCGAACCGCTGCCCGGTGCGGTGCACGCAGGACAGCGCCTTGCGCGCGGCATCGGTCGCATCCCAGGTCTGCGGCGGCGTGAGACAGTTATCGCAGTTGCCGCAGGGCTCCGGCTCCGGATCGCCGAAGTAGGTTAGCAGCGCCTGGCGCCGGCAACTGGTCATTTCGCACAGGCCGAGCATGGCGTCGAGCTTGTGGCGCTCGACGCGCTTGTACTGCTCCTCCGCCGTGGAGCCCTCCATCATCTGGCGCAGGGTGATCACATCCTGCAGGCCGTACAGCATCCAGGCATCGGCGGGCAGGCCGTCGCGCCCGGCGCGGCCGGTTTCCTGATAGTAGGCCTCGACGCTTTTGGGCAGATTGATGTGCGCCACAAAGCGCACATTGGGCTTGTCGATACCCATGCCGAAGGCGATGGTGGCGACCATGATGATGCCTTCTTCATTGAGAAAGCGACGCTGATTGGCCTCGCGCTGTTCGTTGCTCATGCCGGCGTGATAGGGCAGCGCCACCAGCGCGTGGCCGCCGAGCCAGTCCGCGATTTCATCCACCCGCTTGCGCGACAGGCAATAGACGATACCCGCCTCGCCCGGGTGTTCGTCGCGGATGAAGCGCAGCAGCTTGTCGCGCCCGCCACTGCCACCCTCGGCGATGCGGTAGCGGATGTTGGGGCGGTCGAAGCCGCTGATGAATACCCGCGCCCGCTCCAGATCGAGGCGGCGCAGGATCTCCTGCCGGGTGGGTTCGTCGGCGGTGGCGGTCAGCGCGATCCGCGGCACCTCGGGAAAACGCTGATGGAGCACGTCGAGGCGGATGTATTCGGGGCGGAAATCGTGTCCCCACTGGGACACGCAATGAGCCTCGTCGATGGCGAACAGGTTGATGCGCACCCGCGCCAGCAGGTCCAGCATGAACTCCTGCACCAACCGCTCCGGCGCCAGATAGAGGAGATCCAGCTCGCCGGCCAGCAGGCGCCGGGTCACCGCGCGGGATTCGTCCGCCGTCTGCGAAGAGTTGAGAAAGTCCGCCGCCACGCCGGCCTGCCGCAACGCGGCCACTTGGTCCTGCATCAGCGCGATCAATGGCGACACCACCACGGCGGTGCCCGGCAACAGCATGGCGGGCACCTGATAGCACAGCGACTTGCCGCCGCCGGTGGGCATCAGCACCAGGGCATCGGTGCCGGCCAGCAGCGTATCGATCACCTCGCCCTGGGGTGGACGGAACGCCGGGTAGCCGAAGACGGACTGAAGGATCTGGAGTGGGGTGTTGGTCATCCGTGACATTGTATTGGCGATGGCTGCTTGCCGCTTGTGCGACTCCAGCGGCCCGGGACTCCGCCGAGCTATCCCGCGCAGTGTCGCCAAACCCCTTTGCCCATCAGCGCCGGCTGACTCCCTCCATCACCGACCGGACACGGGCCTTGCTTTCGACAGGAAATATCCGCCAGCATTGAACGGGCGCGACCTCCCCCTCCGGTGCGGCCTCGCCTTCGCGGCCTCGCGCCCGCGCGCAGGGGCCATCATTACAATAAATTACGTAACCGGAAGGTCCTCCCATGGCACAGCCCAACGAACATCTGTTGACCGGCATACGAATTCTCGACCTCACCCGCGCCCTGGCGGGGCCGAGCTGCACGCGCATGTTCGCGGAACTGGGCGCCGAGGTGATCAAGATCGAACCCGCCCCCGGCGGCGATATGGTGCGCGGTATCTCGAAGCTGCGCGGGGATCGCAGCCTCTACATCATCCAGCAGAGCCTCAACAAAAAGAGCCTGTGCGTGAACCTGCGCGATCCCGCCGGCCTGGCCCTGGTGCGGGAACTGGTGCCCCACTGCGATGCGGTGGTCGAAAACTTCAAGCCCGGCATCATGGCGGACATGGGCCTCGCCTATGACGATCTGCGCCAACTGAAGGACGACATCATCCTGTGTTCGATTTCCGCATTGGGGCAGAGCGGGCCGCTGTCCCGCAAGCCCGGTTACGACTACATCGCGCAGGCCTATTCCGGCATCACCTCGATGATCGGCGAAGCGGACGACGCGCCCTACATTCCCCTCGCCGGTATCGGCGATGTCAGCACGGGCGTGCACGGCGCCTTCGCCATCGCGGCCGCCCTGCTCCACCGCGCCCGCACCGGACGCGGCCAGCATCTGGATATTTCGATACTCGACTGCTACTACCATTGCCACGAGGTCAACGTACATCAATGCAGCGGCAGCGACGGCACCATCCAGCCGACGCGCCGCGGCCGCCATCTGTCTTACCTGTGCCCGGCCGGCATCTACCGCGGCCCCGGCGGGGATGTCGTGCTGATGGGTTTCATGCACCACTGGAAGGATCTGTGCAAGGCGATGGGACGGCCGGAGCTGGTGAGCGATGCGAACTACGCCACCGATGCCACCCGGCTGGCGCGGCGTGACCAGGTCATAAAGATGATCGAGGGCTGGATGGCCGGATTTCCCAACGTCGCCGCCATCATCGAACTGCTCGAAGCCCACGGCGTGCCCTGCGCGCCCGTGCTGACGGTCGCCGAGACGCTCACGCATCCTCACCTGGTCGCCCGCGGCACGGTGCGCACGGTGAACGACCGTTTTGCCGGCGAATTCCAGATTCCCGGGATGCCGATCAAGACTTCCGACTATTCCGACCATCCCGACTATCGCGCGCCGACCCTGGGCGAGCACAACCGCGAACTGCTGGGCACATTGCTCGGTCGCAGCGCTGCGGAGATCGACGCGCTCCATGAGAGCGGCACCCTGATGGAAGGAAAATTGTGATGGTGGAAAAAAAGGCAATTCTCGGTAGCGTCCCGGCACACACTGTTCAGACAACGCGCTCGAACTGAAATCCGCGCGACTACCGCGACCCGGGTCCATCGCCTGTCAATGGCTAAGGATGCTCTGAATAACCATGTAATCGTCGTTCCCGCGGAAGCGGGAACCCAGGAATATCAGAGCCTTCTGGATGCCCGCTTTCGAGGTTGTGTGAAAAGGCATCGTAGGGTGGGTAAGCGCAGCGCACCCACCGAAAAAGCCACGCGCCCGACGGCAAGCGCGGAGCCGCGATCACGGCGGATGCGCTCCGCTTATCCGCCCTACGCATGGAGACGCCCGGCGGGCAGGACCTATCGGCCTGTGCCCCACCAGACGACGGGTATTTCCGGCATTTCTGCCGTCTGCGGGGGTTTCACACGGCCTCTTTCGCGGGCATGACGGTTATTCAGAGCATCCCTAATTCTACTGTGTTATAAACATAATTGATCCATGATATTGTCTCAAGCACTTCAGCCATTGCAAGAGGTTTGTCAGTGGGCAAGAGTCTTGAGAGGCGATTTGAGGAGTACGGAGAAGTCATCGCGACAGCGCTATCGCACGCGGATCGGAGCCAGCCGGCACAATGGTACCTGAAGGGGCTGATGTTGCCCGGTGGACGTAAAAGCGTGGAGCCGATGGCCGCGCGGGTTCAACCGCACAACGTACGCTCGGCGCATCAGTCGATGCATCACTTGGTGGCCGACGCGCCGTGGAGTGATGCGGCACTGCTGGCAGCGGTGGCCGCTGAGGTACTGCCGATGCTGAGTCAGCAGAGCAAGAGGTGTCACTGGATCGTGGATGACACGGGGTTTGCGAAGAAAGGAGCGCATTCGGTGGGTGTTGCCCGTCAGTACTGTGGTCGGTTGGGAAAGACGGACAACTGCCAGGTTGCGGTGAGCCTGTCAGTGGCGAACGCGCACGGCAGCCTGCCGGTGGCGTATCAGTTGTATCTGCCCAAAGCGTGGGCGGAGGATGCGACGCGGCGCCAGAAAGCGGGCGTGCCCGCAGGGATCGCGTTTCGCACCAAGACGGCGATCGCCCTGGAACAGATCGATGCGGCGTTGGCGGCCGGTGTTCCGCAAGGCATCGTGCTGGCCGATGCCGCGTACGGGACGGAAACACATTGGCGCGTTCAGCTCAGCGAACGCGGTCTACAGTACATGGTGGGGGTGCGCGATAACACGACGGTGTGGTGGGGTCCGCATCAGCCGGCGACCATGCCACCGGCCAGTCCGAAAGGCGGTCGCCCGCGCACGCGGCTGGTGCGCGACGCGAAGCACGCGCCGGTGTCGGTGCATGAGGTGGCGCAGCGCCTGGCGCCACGGAAGTTTGGCCGTGTGACATGGCGCGAAGGCACGGCTGGCGCACTGAGTTCGCGTTTCGCTGCCGTACGGGTCCGCCCCGCCCACGACAGTCAGCCGAACGACGAGCAATGGCTGCTGGTCGAATGGCCGCAAGGCGATCCCGAGCCACGGCACTACTGGTTCTCGACGCTGCCTGCCAACACGTCCATCAAGGCACTCGTCGCCACCGCGCAGGGGCGTTGGCGGATCGAGCGCGACGATCAGGAACTGAAGTCCGAGCTGGGACTGCATCATTACGAGGGGCGTAACTGGCGTGGCTTTCATCATCACGCGAGCCTGTGCATCGCCGCCTACGGCTTTTTGATGCGCGAGCGACTGCGCAGTAAAAAAAACTCCGCTCGATTCAAAGCGTCTGCCCTACCCGAAGGTTTCCGCCCGCGCGGCTCTCGCGCCGATGCAGCGACACGTTCCGTACTCGGTCGCCACGCTGGCGTTCAGTCTCGCCCGCCTCATCGCAAGAGGACTTCCGCAGTGTCCCTGCTGCGGAATGCAGGCACCCGAGCG
>CAMTUJ010000032.1:0-15392 GCA_947084925.1 uncultured Gammaproteobacteria bacterium | reverse complement strand
GGTGGTCGTCAGGCTTCCCGCTGTTTTGGTGTGGAGTTCGCCGTTGGCGGTGTAGCTGTAGCTATTGGTCCCGTAGGTCAGCAGACGGTCCTGGGTGTCGTAGGTGGCGATCGGGGTACCGTTCATCTGGGTGCGATTGCCGTTGGCATCGTAGCCGTAGGTAGCGGTGGTGATGCCGTTGCGTTGCACCTCGGCGAGGCGCCCGGCGGCATCATAGGCGTACTGGTCGGTGGTGGTGATGCCGGCAACCGTCTCGGTTTTCTGGGTGATACGACCGAGGCTGTCACGGGTGTAGGCGGTGCTCAGCAACCCGGTGCCGGCGTAGCTGGCGCTGAACGCCGCCGGTTCGCCGAAGGGGTTGTAGCCCTGCGTGGTGCCGAGACTGCCCAAGGTGGTGCCGGTGATGAGACCATTTTGCGGATCGCGACTGAGGGTCAACGCGCCCGCTTGCGTGAGCAGACGGTCGTTGTCGTAGGCGAATGCGATGGTGCTGCCGTTGACACTGAGCCCGGTCAGATTGAAGTCGCTGTTGTAGGTGCGGCCGAGGCTGCCGCTGACGGGCCCGGCGAGGGTCTCGCCGGTGAGCAGGAAGCCATCCCAGGCGTAGCTGTGGGTGACGCTTGGCGCGGTGGCGAGCGAGATCAGATTGCCGGAAGTGGCGTCGTAACCAAAATCCACGCGGCGCGTGGGTGTGACCAGGGCGCTGGCGCGCCCGCCGGCGTCGTAGGCAAAGTCGATGACCTGGCCATCGGGCCGGCTGATGCGGGTCAGTTGTTTATCCCGGTTGTAGGTGTAGCGGGTGGCGGGATCGAAGGTCGCCACCGGTGGCGGGCTGTACGCCTGCGTCTGGTCCAGGGCCGTGTAATCGAACAAATGCGGCGGCTGTCCGGGCGGTGCGATCGAGGTCAGGTTGCCGTTCGCGTCATAGGCGTAGGCGATGGTCCGGCCGCCGGGGAGCGTTTCGGTTGTAACCCGCCCAGCGGCGTCGTAGTCGAAGCTGCGCGTGCGCCCGAGCGCGTCGGTCATGCTTGCGAGGTAGCCCTGGCTCGGGCCGTCGGCGTAATAGCCGAGGCTGGCCGAGCGCGTTTCGGTGCCGTCACTCTGCACCGCGCTGACCAGCCGGCCGCGGATGTCGTAGGCCAGCGCTACCGGCGCGAGACCGGGGATCGCCCGCTGCACCGGTCGGCCCTGGAGATCGACGGTGGTGGTGATGGAACGACCCAGCGGCGAGGACGCGGTCGAGGTGAGGGCGGCCCTGTCGAACACCTGGGTGTAGGCCCTGCCGTTGAGCGTGGTGGTCTCGGTTTGCGCAATGAGGCTCAGCAGATCGTTGGGGTCGCTCTGGGTCGCCGCGCGGGTGGTGGCGATGCTGGCGCCGAGCCCGCTCGGCAGCAGGAGTGTGCGGGTCTTGGGCACCGGGGATTGCATGCCGAAGCGCGGGTCCGGGCCTTCGACGGATGTGGTCACGGTGCCATCGGCGGCGGTGACGGTTGCTTCGTAGCGGTCGGGTTTGAAGCGCGTGGTCTGTACCGTGCCGTCGGCGTGAGTATTGGTCTGCACCCGCTCGCCGGTCGGCAGGTAATCGACGCCAAACTGGCGCGCCCGCCCTTCGCCGGAGGTGAGTGTGTTGGTGTAGCCGCCCGGACGCTCGGTGGTGGTGATGGTCCAGCCGCCGCCCCCGGCGTTGGTGTCCTGCACCAGACGTCCTGCGGCGTCATAGGTGAAGCGATTTGACTGTCCCTTGGGATCGGTGAAGGTGGCCAGTAACCCGTCCGGGGTATAGGTCATGGTGTGTGCTTCACCGGCGGGGTTTGCTACCGAGGCGAGATAGCCCTGGGCATCGAGCGTCAGGTTGGTGCGCTGGCCGTCGGGGGCGATGATGGCGGCGGGACTGCCGTCGCCGGCGCGCTCGATACTTGTGAGGTTGCTGTCGCCATCGGTGATGCCGCTCAGGCGGCCGGCGGTGTCATAGGTGAAGCGATATACCTCAGCCCCGGTCAGGGCATTCAGGGTGCGGAGGTGGCGGCCGGTGGGGTCAAATTGATAAAACTCCCGCCCATCGTCCGAGGGAATGAAGCTGTCGTCCAAGCCGAACGCGGATGAATACAGCGTTGCCTTACGAATGCGATTGTTGTAGGCGTCCGCGATGTAGAGGCTGCCGTCCGGGCTGACCGCAATATCCCAAGGGTTTTTAAGTTTCCCCTGTGCCGCTGGGCCGCCATCGCCGCTGAAGCCATTTTGGCCAGTACCGGCGACGGTAGTAATGATACCGTCCGGCCCTACCCGGCGGATGCGGTTGCCGCCGGCTCCGGAAAAATGGTCGCCTGTATCGGCAACATAGAAGCTGCCGTCCGTGCCCAGAGCGATGCTTTTGGGTGCATAGAGAGTCGCCTGTGTCGCCGGACCGCCGTCGCCGCTGTATCCACGCCTACCGTTCCCGGCCACGGTGGTGATAATGCCGTCGGGCCCGACTCGACGGACGCGGCCATTGTTGGTATCCGCGATATAGAGGCTGCCGTCCGGACCGACGGCGATGTCGTTTGGGGAAGACAGTGCAGCCCTGGTGGCTGGGCCGCCGTCGCCGCCGTATCCAACCCCTGCGCTCCCGGCCACTGTGGTGATGATGCCGTCAGGCCCGATTCGGCGGATACGGCGATTTCCGCTATCGGCGATATAGAGGCTGCCATCCGGGCCCATGGCAAGGCCAGTGGGCCAAGTAAGCGCAGCAGTGATGGCCGGGCCTCCATCGCCGCTATAGCCAGCTCCTGTGTAAATGCCCAGCGAGCCAATGTACCTTACGCCTGCAACCTTGGTGATGATGCCGTCTGGCCCCACCCGCCGGACGAGGCTGTTTTCGGTGTCCGCTATGTAGATGCTTCCATCCCGGCCAATAGCGACGTCTTCTGGAAAATTAAGTACCGCCTGTGTAGCCTGAAGGCCATCTTGGGAGGCATAGCCGTGCCCAAAGGTGCCGGCGACCGTGATATTGATGCCATCCGGCCCCACCCGCCGGACGACGCTGTTTTCGGTGTCAGCTATATAGAGATTGCCCTCTGAGTCCAGCGCCACACCTTTAGGGCGTTTGAGTGCCACCAATGTCGCCGGGGTGTAATTGCTGCCATAGCCGTATTCATTCGAACCGTTGCCTGCGGCGGTGGTTATTACTTTGCCTGCGTCGGCGGCATCACGAAGTTCACCATTTCCCAGTGTGAGTTTCCGGTGAATGGAGTCATAGCTGTGATGGACGTTCAGGCTCCAGCCAGCGAGGGGTGATATGGAAGCGCTGTCGGCTGTGAGCGTTTTCTGCCAGGTGCGCGTAGAAACGAGGGTGGAGGCAAGGCGGTTACCAAGCACTGTCAAGCCGGTCCCACCAGTGCCGCCTGCCGTACCGCCACCGCTGATCAGCGCAAAGCTCCGTTCAAAATCCGAACGTGCAGAGTAATAGACCAGGTTGTAGCGGTAGTCGAGGGTGATGGTGGCTTCGGCGCCGCCAGTCACTGGCCTGCCATAGGCATCGAGACCGTCCCAGGTAAAGGGGTGGGACTGGTTGGCCGCAGGCGGGAACGACTGCGTGAAGGTTTGCCCCGCGACATTGACCGTGAGATCGATGCCTTTGAGACTCACCGGGACGCTGGCTCCGGAAACACGGATGTCGATGGTTCGGCCGAACTTGTAACCTGCGGTGCGGCGACTTTGGTAGTGGAGCTTGTAGGGCGTGCCGGCGACGGCGAGCTCCTCGCCAAGGGTGCGGGCCTGCGCATTGATATCGCACCCTTTGCAAGGGTCGCTGTCCTGGTCCGGTGGCGGCTGATCCCCGTCCTCTGGCGGTGGTGGCGGTGTGCTATCCGGCGGCGGTCCCCAGGGCCAATTGCAATCCCAGGGGGTGAAGTGGGTGACCTGGACCCGCCACAGGGTTTTGCCGGCGGGATAGAGGCCGGCCAGTTGTGTTTGTTCGGCGGCGGTGATGCCCAAGTTGCTTAGTTTGGTCGCGTCATCGGCCGCGCCATCGCCGTCGGTATCGAGTACCGCAAGGCCGTCGGTATCGATGCCGAGTATCTTGATGACCTTGCCGTTATCGGCGGGAATCCAGGCGGCTTTCTCCCGGTCGTACCACCCCACCGGCACGACTTCGCCCACCGGAAAGTTCAGAAAGTTATCGACGTACACCGGCAACGGCTGGCTGAAATCGACGCGGGTGGCGCCGGCGGTGACGGCCTCGTCAACCGAGAGTTCTACCGCGTAGGTATAGCCCGAGGTGGCGGGCAGGGGACCGGGCATGGCTTGGGGGCCGTTGCTGCCGACGGTGTATTCGGTGGCCCGCACGTGGAGATTGGTGAGCGGCTGCGTGCTGCCATCGGGCAGAGTCAGACTGGCCGCAGTGCCTTGGGGGAAAAAGACCGTGGCCTGGCGACTGCCATCGGCATCGGTCATCGGGCTCCCCTGGGCGACTTGCATCGGCGTGTCGGCGGTGAGGTCCACCGTGGTAACCAGGGGATCGAGCGCGATCAGGACGATGTCTTGCGCCGCGACATAGTCGTGCCAGGGGGTCTGGACCTGGCGCTGCACCGGCAGATAGCCCGTTTTTTCGTAGTTGAGGGTGAGGAGCCCGCCGCCGTTGAGGGCGAGATCGAAGGCGCCGTCGGCGCGGCTGAGGGTCTGGCCGTACTCGGGATGATCCTTGATCGTGACGGTTACCCCGGCGAGGGGCTGGTTGCCTTTGTCGAGCACGCGACCCCGGACGACGGTGGCGCGTATCGGGTCGATGGTGCCGGCCGCGACGCCGGTCTGGATCGGCGCCGGGCCGCTGTAGAGAAACGCGGTCGACTCGGCCAGCGGAGTAATTGCGGTTTCGCTGAGTGGAGTCGCAACGGTCGCGGGATCAGGAGGCAGGTTCCCTGGACCGCTGACGGGAAAGGGTCGTATCGCGCTTTGATTGCCCGCCGCATCGCGCAGTTGGAGTTCGAGGATGTCGCCGGATTGGGCGGCGATCTGGGCGAAAAAGCTGCCATCGGGGTTGGCGGTGACCGTCGCCGTTTCACCCGTGCGAGGGTTGGTCATCACCAGGATAGCGTTGGGCTCGACGCTGCCGACGGCACCAGTAACCGTGACGGTGCCGTCGGCGGGGGCGCTGACCTGAATCCGGGAGGACTCGGGCAGTGGCGGCGGCTGGGTATCGAGCGTGATGTAGGCAGTCGCGGTGCCGGTGTTGCCCGCCGCGTCGGTCGCCAGGAAATGGTAGGTGTTTTCCCCTTCCGCCAGCGTCACGCCGTGGCTGAAGTACCGTGTCGAGTCGAGCGCAAGAGGTGCTCCGTCGAGGTACAGGCTCGCGGTTTCGCTGAGACTGCCCGTGAGGGTAAAGCTTGCTTGATTGGTTATCGCCGCACCGCCGGGGAGGTCAAGCGTTATCACCGGCGCCTGGGTATCGACACTGAACTCAACCCGTGCCGGCGCGGATTGATTCCCCGCCAGGTCCTTGATGGTTGCAGCCAGCGCGTGGGGGCCATCCGCAAGCACGGTGCGCGGCACACAATCCGCGCTGCTCGCGGTGAAGGTGCAGTCGAGGCCCAGCGCCGCGTCGTTGTCGAGCAGACGCAGGCTGGCGGTATCGACGCCGGTGGCCGCGTCGGTGAACGCGAAGCGCACCGCGGGACGATTGTTGCGGGTGAGGCTGGCGGGCGCGGGCGCGGTGAGGTTCAGCGTCGGCGCGGTGAGATCGGCGTAGACGGTCAGTGCACGCACCTTGCCGACCTGGTTCAGGGTTCGGACGCGGCTGCCGTCGGCGGCGATCTGCACGATGGCTTTGTCCTGGGTGACAAAGGCGCTGCCGTCCACGGGGTTGGCGGCGAGCAGATCGACGCTGCTGCCCTGGGCGAAAGGGTCGAGCGACCGGCGTTCGACGCCGGTGAGGGCATCGAGCAACAGCAAACGGCGACCGGCGGTAATCCAGAGCGTGTCGGTGGGACCAGTGATGATTTGGTCGGCATTCGGCCGCGGCAAGCGGCGGAGCAATTGGCCCAGGCTGGAATAGAGCGATAGCGTCTGGCCGTCGTTGACCCAAGCCTGGCCGGTGCCCGCCAATGCGAGGGAACGAACTGTGTTGGTCGGGTTGAGCGGCAACTGCACCAGCACCGCGCCGTTGGCATCGCGCACCGTGACCGCGTCCACGGTTGCCACCCAGAGCCGGTCGCTGGCGCTGTCGTAAGCGAGCTGGATCGCCTTGCTCGGCAGTGTGAGCGTCGTGGCCAGAGTGCGATCGGCGCGAAAACGCTGGAGACGGGTGCCGAGTCCCAACCAGGCGTCGCCGGTGTTGGCGTTGACCGTCAACAGCGCTTTGGAGCTGTTGGCGGGGCCGGGGGAAACCGTGCCCTGCAACTGACCCTGGAAGTTGTAGGTGCTCAGCCCCTCGCCGTAGACCCAGAGCACGCCGGCCGGATCGACGGCGAGTGCCCGTGCCGCCTGGGACAGCGACAACCACACCGCGCTGGCATCCAGGCGGTACTGGGTGACGCGGTCGATTTCGCCGATCCAGAGGGTGTCGGCGTAGAGGTTGTCCGGAGGTACCAACGCGGCGAGCCGGTCGCTCGACGCGTACAAGCTGCCAAACAGCAGCGCCATGCCCGCCAGGACTCCAGCGAGAGCATTGCGCACGGTTTTCCCTGCCGGATTCCCGGCGAGAGCGCTTTTGCTGGGCGCGTTGTCAGACACTGGTACGGGCGGGTGGCCCATGGAACCTCCTTGTTTTGCTGCAATGCCTGCCGTGGCGCTGGGGTGGCGATTTTTTTGCGGTGCCGTTTATCCCAATGGCCGTGATTTAGAGCAGAACTCCGGCGGCTTTGCAACCCCTGAATACTCGGCCCCCGGACACTGCATTCCGATGCCGAGGCGAACCCAAACTGCTACCATTCCGCCCTGTCTTGGGGGTTACGGGCGAGGCCGCACCGCAGTGAACCATTGCGTTTTCATCCAGAGCAATCACAGGCAATCGCTGGGTGCCGTGGTGGCGGAATATGCCTTGCGCCGCAACTCCTGTCACAACGAAAAATTCGCCGTCCGGCCGATGAATGCCGCTGAATTCCCCAGCCTGCAGAGCCGGGAAGGGCAGTTGTATCGCCGCGCCGGCGAATGGCGTCCCTGGGTCAACGACGATCTCCAGTCCTTCACGCCGTTGCGCTTTGCGCCGCCGGAGCTGATGAACTATCGCGGCCGCGCCCTGGTGATCGACCCGGACGTGTTCGCGGTCGGCGACGTGTGGGATCTGCTGTCGCGCGACATGGGCGGCAAGGCGATCCTGTGCCGTGCCAAATCCGGCAACAAGGGCAGGCGCGGCGCCTTTGCGTCGAGCGTGATGCTGCTCGACTGCGAAAAACTGCGGCACTGGAACCTGGAGCGCGATTTCGCCGCCCTGTTCAGCGGCGAGCGCGATTACATGGACTGGATTTCCCTGCGTCTGGAAGACCGCGCCAGCATCGGCCCGCTGGAAGATGTCTGGAACGACTTCGATCACCTAACGGCCGAAACCAAGATGCTCCACAACACCAAACGCTGGACGCAGCCCTGGAAGACGGGGCTCAAGGTCGATTTCCGTCCGGCCGACAGCTTTCGCCTGTTTCCACCGCGCCACTGGCTGCGGCGCGCGCGCCGGGCGCTGTTTGGCGACTATCGCTTCGCCGGCAGCTACCAGCAGCACCCGGACCCCGCGCAGGAGCGGTTTTTTTTCGGGCTGCTGCGCGAGTGCATGGACCGCAATGTCGTCGATACCGCCCGGCTGCGCGACGAAATCGCCCGGCATCACCTGCGGGCGGATGCTTTCGAAGTACTGGCGCGGACGGCCACCTGAGCCGGGTAAAGCGATTCCCATCGCGGACTGTTGACGCCGCTCTTCGCTACTGGATGTCCTCATGAGTGTTGTGATTCAAAGCGCAAGGCAACTGGTCCGCACCCTCGCCAAAAAGGGTTCGCGACGCCTGTTGCACTGGCGCCTTCGCCGTCTGGACGAAGGCGCGCGCCTGGTGGAGGAGCGCAAGCTGCGGGGAGCGGAACAACACGCGATGCTGCGCGATTGCGATATCGTGGTGGTGTCCTTCGGCAAGAGCGGGCGCACCTGGCTGCGGGTGATGCTGTCCCAGGTGTTCCGCTTGATGTACCGCCTGCCGGAAAACCTGGTGCTCGGTTTCGATAATTTTCACAACCTGAATGCGAAGATTCCAAAAATATTTTTTACTCACGACAACTACATCAAGGATTTCACCGGCGTGCCGGATTCCAAGGCGCCGTTCTACGACAAGCCCGTGGTGCTGATGGTGCGCGACCCGCGGGATGTCTCGGTGTCGAATTATTTCCAGTGGAAATTTCGCATGAAGCCGGACAAGAAAAAGATCAACAATTATCCGCCGGCCGGTTCCGACATTGGCGTATTCGACTACCTGATGAGCGATTACGGCGGCAGTCTCGGCGACGCGCTGGGCTTCATGAATACCTGGGCAGCGGAGATTCCCCACATCAAGCGCCTGCATGTGCTGCGCTACGAGGATCTGCGCCGCGATCCCGAAAATCAGTTGCGGGTGTTGCTGGATTTCATGGGTGTCGCGGCGGGCGAACAGGTGGTCGGCGACGCCGTGGCCTACGCTTCTTACGAGAAAATGAAGGCACGCGAGAGCCGGGGTGGGCTGCATCTGGGGCCGTTGCGCCTGACGGGTGGACGGCTGGCGGCGCGGGATCGCGACAATCCGGACAGTTACAAAGTGCGCCGCGCCAAGGTCGGCGGCTATCGTGATTACTGCACCGATGAAGAAGTCGCGCGCATCGATGCGCGGATCGCCAGCGGGCTGGACCCCGTATTCGGTTATGGCAACACGCCCGGCAACACCTCCGGCAATACCGCCGGCCAGTGACCCGGAACCCCAGCCGGTGATTGCCGTCATCAGCAACCGCAACAGCGGCCACAACCGGGACCGTCTGGGCGCGGTGGCAGCGGTGCTGGATGGGGACCCGCGGTTTCGCCACTTCATCACCGATGCCGCGGAAGACATCCCGGGGGTGCTCGGGATGCTGGCCGGATCGCCGCTCCGGTTGCTGGTGATCAACGGTGGCGATGGCACGGCGGCGGCGGTATTTGCCCAGTTGTTCGCGCATTTTTCGCCTTCCGATCTGCCGCTGCTGGCGCTGCTGCCGGGCGGCACCGCCAACATGACGGCGGGCGATGTGGGGATTCGCGGCTCGCTGCATGTGGCGCTGCGCCGCTTGCAGACCTGGGCCGCGGCGGGCTGCGCAACCGAAGGTCTCACCGTCGAGCGGCATGTGTTGCGGGTCGCTGCGGGCGCGCGGCCGCCGCACTACGGCATGTTCCTTGGCGCCGGCGTCATCATGCAGGGCACCGCCTACGCCCATCGCGAACTGCACGCGCGGGGGCTGCGCGATGACTTCAGTCTGGGCCTGGGCATGGTGCGCACGCTCTGGGGGCTGGTGCGCCGCGACCCCGAATTCTGGCAGCCGCTACCGGTCGCGGTGCGCTCCGACGCTGGCGCCGAGCTGCGCTGCGCTGCCCTGATTCTGGCGGTGAGCACTCTCGACCGGCTGTTCCTCGGCTTGCGACCGTTCTGGGGCAAAGGCGCCGGGCCGCTCAAGTGGAGTCTGATCGAGAGTCGCGCGCGCCGCCTGCTCGGGCGTTTTCCGGGCATCCTGCGCGGACGTCCCGGGCGTGCCGTGGTTCCCGACGCCGGCTACCATAGCCACCGGGCAACGCGCATCACGCTGGAGATGGACGGCCGCTTCAACCTCGATGGCGAAATCGTCGCGGTCTCCCGTGCCGAGGGCCCCGTGGTCATCACGGCGGCCGGGCCGCTGCGGTTTCTGCGCCTGTGACGTCGCCGGTGGACGTGACGCAGGTGGAGCCGGCCGGTCAGCAGGCGCTGGCGCCTCTGCTCGCCGTGCTGCGCGAGCGTCACGGCGATGCCGTGGTCGCCATCCTTCTGTACGGCTCCTGCCTGCGCAGCGGCGATTTCCACGACGGGCTGGTGGATCTCTATGTAATTGTGTCCGGTTACCGGCACTCGGGTCAGGGTGCCGGACACATCCTGGCCAACTGGCTGTTGCCGCCCAATGTGTATTACGCCGAAGTGACTGAGCAGGGCCGCACCCTGCGTTGCAAATACGCGCTGGTGTCGCGCGCGGATTTTCAGCGTGGCCTGTCGCCGCGCAGTTTCGAGAGCTATTTCTGGGGGCGATTCTGCCAGCCGGTGGCGCTGGTCCATGCGCGGGAACCGGACACTCGGTCCGGCGCGCCCGACTACAGCGATCTGCTCAGGGAGGATCAGGAGCTGGCGGCGACCACCCTGTTGAGCCGCGCGCTGCCGCTGTTGCCGCCCGCGGGCCTGGTCAGCGATCTCTGGCAGCAGAGCCTGGCGCTGAGCTATGGCACCGAGCTGCGCGCTGAGCAGGGTGGGCGGACCCGGGAGCTGGCGGTGTGGGGCGAGTCTTTTTACCGCGACCTGACCCAACGCATCGCCGCGCGGCTGCCGTATGGCTTCCGCCTCGTCGAGAACGCGAGCGGGCCAGGCTATGTCGCAACCATCCCGCCGGGAGCCTGGTTGCGCGCGCGGATCGCGTGGTACTTGCGCGGCGTGCATGGCAAGGTGCGCTCCCTGCTGCGGCTGACCAAGGCGCTGTTCACCTTTGCCGGTGGCCTGGATTACCTGGCCTGGAAGCTTGAGCGTCACTCGGGGCAAGCGGTATTGATCCCGGACAAGGTGCGTCGCCACCCGCTGGTTTACGGTTGGGCATTCTTTTGGCGTCTTCATCGACGCGGCCTGTTCAAGTAAATTCCCGTACGCGTCACCCTGATGGCGGAATCCCCGCGAATCGAGACAGCACAGATGACAGTGGCAGAAAATTCCCCGAGCGATACCCGGACTTCCGAGGAACTGCGGGTCTTCATCCATACCAATGACCGGCAGTGGCTCGGCGCACTGGTGGCGGCTCATGCGCTGAAGCGCAACTCCCGCCATGCCGACACTTTCACGGTGGAATTCATCCATGTGAAGGATCATCCGTTTCTGGCCGCGCGGGAGGGGCAGGAGTTCCTGCGCGGCGGTACCACCCGCACCTGGCGTATGGACGATCTGCAGTCGTTCACGCCGCTGCGCTTCTTGGCGCCGCAACTCGCCGGGTATCGCGGCCGCGCCGTGGTGATCGATCCCGATGTGTTTGCCGTCGGCGATATCCATGAACTGCTGACGCGCGACATGCAGGGCGCGGCGGTGATGGGCCGGCGGCGCTCCGAGCGCGACGACAAGGGCTTTCAGGTCGCCACCAGCGTCATGCTGCTCGACTGCGCACGGCTGCGGCACTGGGATTGCGAGCGGGAGTTCGGCGAGCTGTTCAGTTTCACGCGCGACTACAAGGACTGGATGGTGCTGGCGCACGAGCGCCCCGAGAACATCGGCTGGCTGGAGCCGGAGTGGAACGATTTCGATCGCCTGACGCCGCGGACCAAAATGCTGCACAACACCAAGCGCCGCACCCAGCCCTGGAAAACCGGGCTCCCGGTGGACTTCACGCCCGCCGACAAGCTGAAAGACAAACCCCTGCTCGCCGGGTTGAACCGGATGCGCGCGCGTCTGCTCGGCGAATACGCGCTGCTCGGTCGCTACGCCCGTCACCCGGACCCCGCGCAGGAACGGCTGTTTTTCACGCTGGTGCGGGAATGTCTGGAAAACGGCTCGGTTACCGAAGCGTTGCTGCGCGCGGAAATGGCGCGCAATCACTTGCGTCACGACGCCTTGGATGTCCTGAACAAAATCCGGTTGGAGGCTGCCTGAACCATGCGCTATCTCGCTCTCGACAAGCTCGCGGCAATCGATGCCGCCGACTTTGCGCGCCGCAAGCCCTTTCCCTGGCTCGGTATAGCGGATCTGGTGACGCCCGAGGGTTACGCCGAGCTGCTCGCGAACATGCCCGAACTCGATCTGTTCGAACAAAAAGTCGGTTATCGACGGCGCGCGGGTCAGGCGCCCCATGACCGTTACTCCCTTGAATTCACGCCCGATACCCGGGTGCCGGCGCCCTGGCGTGCCTTTATCGACGAACTGTGCAACTCCGGTTACCGCGAACAGATCGCGCGGCTGTTCCGCTGCCGGCGGCCGACCTTCCGGTTCCACTGGCATTACACGCCGGCGGGATGCGCGGTTTCGCCCCATTGCGATGCCAAGCGCGAATATGGCTCCCAGCTTTTCTACTTCAACCCCGAGGGTGACTGGCAGCCGGAGTGGGGCGGCGGCACCTTGATCCTCGACGACGCCGGGTGCCTGGATTACAACTCGGCGCCGGCTCTGGAAGAGTTTGTTTCAATCGAGGAAGCGCCATTCATCGGCAATCAATCGACCCTCTTCCAGCGTACCGACCACTGCTGGCACGCGGTCCAGCCGATCGCCTGCCCCGAAGGTCGTCTGCGCCGTGTGTTCATCGTGGTGGTGAATCCGGACACGCTCTACTGGCGGGTGCGCGACCGCATCGTCGGCAAACAGGTGCAGCGTTTTTGAGGTTTCTTGCGGCGGATGTCGTGACGGCTGCCTGGCCTGATCTTCCCGGGTTGCCGGAACAGCCGTATCGAAGTTTCGCCGGCGGTGCGATCCAGCTGTGGCTGGCACGACTGAGTGATTGCCGGGATGTGCTGGTGCAAAGGGACTGGCGCGCGGTCCTTTCCGACGCCGAAATGGCGCACTGCGCGCGTTTTGCCGATCCTGGCGATCAACACCGGGCCTTGCTGGCGCGGCTGCTGTTGCGCAAGGCGCTCTCCCGACGGTATCCGTGGTCGGCGGCGGACTGGCGGTTTGCACGCGACCACAACGGGAAGCCGGCGCTTGTCTGGCCGGTGTTGCCGCTCGCGTTCAATCTGTCCCACAGCGCGGATCTGGTGGTCTGCGCCCTGGGCTGGCAGTGCGAACTTGGCGTGGACGTGGAACAGGTCGCGCCGAGGGCTCGCTTGCTGGCGCTCGCGCGGCGCTTTTTTTCCGCCGACGAATGCGCGGCGCTCGACCGTTTGTCGGGTATCGCGCAGTGCGCAGCGTTTTACGATATCTGGACCGCGCGGGAAGCGTATTGCAAAGCGCTTGGCTGCGGCCTGGCGGGATTTGCCGATCCGGAATCCAGCGCCGTCGCGGTGACAACCGCGGCCGGTTGGCAGCGGCGGTGGGTGACGGACATCCCGGGCTATCGCCTTGCCCTGTGTTGGCGGCGGAACGGACAGGCCCCCGAGCGCGGGGCGATGGAGACCTTGCGCTACCCCGCCGCCACGCCGGTTGCTGGCGCGGGCGCGGCGGCGTAGCCGAACACGGGGTCCAGCTTCGTCATCAATGCGTCGAGCGTGCGGCATTGATCGTCGTCGAAATAGTCCCGGTAACCCCCGACCTTGGCGCGCCGCACCTTGAAGGACTCGGGATTACTGGTGTCGCCGGCTTTCACGCGCGCGCCGCTGTTGCGGAAAAAGCCATCCGCTTCCAGCTTCTTCATGTTGTCGTAGGCGGCAAAATTTACCGCTTCGGCGATCTCGTCCGCCGTGCCGGGCGTATCGGTGAAACTCAGGATGCGTTGCAATTCCCGCCCCGGATCGCTGCGCATGTCTTCGTAGCGCACCAGCAGCAGGTCGGCGACTTCGGCCCGCGATGCGGCCCAGTCGTTGAAGTAATCGATGATGCGCGGCAGGCCCACCTGGGGGTCCATCACGAAATCGAAAATACCGATATCGGCGCCGTGGGGCGGATAGTCGTTGAGGAATTTCTTGCGCGGCTGGATGCGGAACTGCCACTGAAAGAATTGCGACACCGCGACATCGCGTGGGTCGCGTACCTGCAAAACGATTTTTTTGCCGGCGAAATGCGCTTTCGAATGCCAGTTGCCGGTGTAGTCGCGCAGGTAATTGTTGTGGGTGAAAAATACGCGCGGGGCCGCCGGATTCCGCCGGTGGAGATTGTCGAAATCGAGCAGTTCGGACGCCGGCAGGCCGTAGCGCACCTGATAGAAGCGCGACAGCATCACCCGCAGCCAGGTCCGGCCGCTCTTGCCCCAGGACATCAGCACCCAGTCCGCCGGTTGCAGGCGGCGGTATTCCAGCCAGCCGCGCAGCCAGCGTTCGGATGTCTTGCGGCGTTCGCGCGATGCCACAGGGCAAACAGCGACGCCGGCGTGCAGCGCGATGCGAAGGTAATCAGTCACGAACGGCATCTCGCGGCGCGGTGACCGCGGGTGTTTCGCCGTAACCAAAGCTTGGTGCGAGCCGTGCCGCGACCAGTCCGTCGATTTCCGCGAGTTGCTGGTCGTCGAAATAATCCCGGTAGCCGCCGACCTTGGCACGACGCACCTTGTAGGAGTCCGGGTTGCTCGGATCGGCGGCCTTGAGGCGGCTGCCGCTGCGCCAGAAATAATTGGTTTCCTCTTTTTTGCGCAGGTTTTCCACCGTGGCGAATTCGACCGCGTCGGCGATGGCGGCGGCATCGGGCTGCATGCCCAGAAACGCCACGAGACGGCTCAATTCGGAATGTGGCGTGGCGCGCAGGTCTTCGTAGCGCAACAACAGGGACGCGCGGATCTTGGGCAATTCGCGTTCCCAGAGATTCATGAATTCGATGATGTGGGGCAGGCCCTGGTGTTCGTCCATCACAAAGTCGTAGAGGGAAATATCGGCGCCGTGGCTCGGATACAGGTTCAGTGCCTTTTTGTACGGGCGCATGCGGTGCTTCCACTGGAAGAACTGCGACACCGCGACATCCTGGGGGCGGCGCGCCAGCAGCACGGTGTTTTTGGCATAGAAATCTTTTTTGGAATCCAGGTTTCCCGTGTAAGTGCGCAAATAGTTGTCATGGGTAAAAAATATTTTCGGCACCGCCGGATTGATCTTGTGGTAGTTGTCGAAGCCGAACAGGATGTTTTCCGGAATGTTGCAGGCGAGCTGGAAATAGCGCGACAGCATGGCGCGCACCCAGGTGCGTCCGCTCTTGCCATAGGAGGCGAAGACATGATCGCAACGCTGGTATTTCCAGTATTCCTCGCGGCCGCGGCGCCAGCGTTCGAGTGCGAGCCCGCGCGCTTCCGGCAGGACGTGACTGGCGAGCCGAACCAGCCGTTTGGTGACGTGCTTGTTGATCACATGCATGCAATGGATCCGGTCGAAATGGCGTGATGCACGGGACGCGCGTGGCCTTGGGTGCGAGTTTAGCATTGGCCCGCTGGCGGTTTCGCGCTCGCCCCGGCTGTTTACGGGTTAGCAGGTTGCTGAAAAACGTCGCGAGGGGGCCAGATGCGAGGCGCACGGAGCGCAGCGACCGAGACATATCAAGTAGATAGGCGAGGGAGCGAGCACCGCGCAACGAAGCAGATGGTGCCCGCAGCAGTTTTTCAGC
>CAMTUJ010000031.1:0-28611 GCA_947084925.1 uncultured Gammaproteobacteria bacterium | reverse complement strand
GCCAATCTCCCCTCCCCCTCGATGGAGGCGAGCGCCAATCTCCCCTCCCCCTCGATGGGGGCGAGCGCCAATCTCCCCTCCCCCCTCGCGGGGGAGGGGTCGGGGGAGAGGGGGCGATCGCCCCTGCTCGGCATCCACGACGGGCGCGTGGGTGAGGGATCTGGCCGCGGCGCTGTGTCGGGGCCGGTATTCGCGCCGCTGAAGGACCAGGCCTTGTTCGCGCAGGCGACGATCGATCCGGAACTTGAAACCGTGGCCTGGCCCAATGGCGCGGACCTGGCGCCGGAGTTTCTCTACCTCCGGGCGTTTCGGGACGATCCGACGCTGGCCCGGCAGTTCGAGGAATGGGGATACCTGCCGGCCGGGCTGGCAGCGGACGCCGTTTGATGCACGCGGCCACGACCTTACCGCCGGCAGCCAGTGTCAAGGTGACCAAGTCCGGGCGTAACGTGATAATGGGTTTTCGTGTACACAGCGAGGTGTTTTCATGAGCACGACTGAAATCATCGAACAGGCGCTCAAACTGCCGGCCGCCGAGCGCTATGCGCTGCTGGAACTCCTGCATCAGAGCCTGGACAAGTCTGACCCGGCTATCGACGCGGCCTGGCAGCAGGAGGCGCTGCGCCGCTTGCAGGCCTACGACGAAGGCCGCCTGGAGTGCGTCTCCCTGGAACAGGCGTTCCGGGATTTGTGATGGAGCTTGTCTTTGCAGTTCTCGCCCGGACCGAGATGGCGGAAGCAAGACGCTATTACGAACGCCAGCAGCGCGGGCTCGGTCGTGAGTTCGTGCGCGAGGCGTCGGCGTCTGCCCAGCGCATTCTGGAGCAGCCGCTGGCCTGGCAGGTAGAAATCGAGCCGGTGCGCCGATTCCTGTTCAACCGATTCCCGTACAAGATGCTGTACGCAATTCGCGGCGAGCGCATCGTCGTGTTGGCCGTCGCCCACCAACATCGCGACCCCGAATACTGGATTGAAAGAATCGCACCGTGACCGCGTTTTCGCCCAAAACCTACCAGTCGCAGGTGCTCGACAGCTTCGCCGGCTCCGGTACCACTGGCCACGCGGTGCTGAAACAAAACGCCGAGGACGGCGGCAACCGCGGCGATGTGAGCTTTGCGCTACTGGCCGGGTTTATGTGGTTCGCCGAGACCGGCGCTGGTTTTCCACCCTCTCCCCAGCCCTCTCCCATCAAGGGAGAGGGGGCCAAGCTGCCCTCCTCATGGGGACGGGAGAGGGGGCCAATCTCTCCTCCCCCTCGAAGGGAGCGAGAGTCAATCTCTCCTCCCCCTCGACGGCGAGCGCCAATCTCCCCTCCCCCTCGATGGAGGCGAGAGCCAATCTCCCCAATGCTCCGCCCCTGCGACAGACTCATGGCTCGGAACGAACGATAATCGTCAGGCCCGCAAAAAAACTGTCCGCCGGAGCGACTCGATGATGATCCCCTTCCGCGACGCCGTTGCCGTCTGGTGGCGCATCGGCTGGCTCTCGTTCGGCGGACCGGCGGGCCAGATCGCGCTGATGCATCGCGTCCTGGTGGAGGAAAAAGGCTGGATCGACGAGCGCCGTTTTTTGCAGGCGCTCAATTACTGCATGCTGCTGCCCGGCCCGGAGGCGCAACAACTGGCGACCTACATCGGCTGGCTGATGCACGGGGTGCGCGGCGGCGTGGTGGCCGGCGTGCTGTTCATTCTGCCGGGCGCCGCGATCATGCTGGCGCTGTCGTTCGCCTATGTCCTGCTGGGCGGGCTGCCGCTGGTGGATGGTCTGCTGCTCGGCGTGAAGGCCGCCGTGCTCGCCATCGTGGTGCAGGCGCTGGTGCGCCTGAGCCGGCGCGCACTGAAAGGTTGGCGCGATGGGTTGCTCGCGCTGGCCGGATTCGTCGCGCTGTATGCCTTCGCGGTGCCCTTTCCATGGCTTGTGATCGCCGCCGGCGCGCTCGGCTTCGTCAGCACCCGGAGCACGGTGGCGGCCGACACGCCGGTGCCGGAGACCGTGCGGCGTCCGGGGACTTTCGCCGCCGCGCTGGTGTGCCTGTTGCTGTGGCTGGGTACGGTCGGGGCACTCCATGGCATGCTCGGCGGCGAACATGTGCTGAGTCGGATCGCCGTGTTTTTTTCGACCGTGGCGCTGGTCACGTTCGGCGGCGCCTATTCGGTGCTGTCCTATATCGCGCAGCAGGCGGTGGAAACCTACGGCTGGCTCGCGCCCGGCGAAATGCTCAATGGCCTCGGCCTCGCCGAGGCCACGCCCGGGCCGCTGATTCTGGTGACCCAGTTCGTGGGCTTTCTCGCCGCGCAGCGTGCCGCGCACGGCGGCGAGCATGCGCTGCTGGCCGGTGTCGCGGGCGCGCTGTTGACCACCTGGGTGCTGTTTCTGCCGAGCTTTTTGTGGATTTTCGCGGGCGCGCCCCATGTCGAGCGCCTGCTGCATCGACCGCGCCTGGCCGGCGCGCTGACGGCCATCACCGCGGCGGTGCTGGGCGTGATCGCCAATCTGGCGCTGTGGTTTGCGGTGAATCTGCTGTTTGCCCACAGCGTCAGAATCGATGACTTCGGCCTCGCGCTGCTGGTGCCGGAGCCGTCCAGCCTGCGCCCCCGGGTGCTCGGATTGTCGGCGCTGGCGCTGCTGCTGGTGTTCGGCGCGCGGCTGGGCGTACTGCCCGTGCTGGGGCTGTGCGCGGCGGCGGGTGTGGCGCTGACCTGGGCGGGATAACCGGCGCCTAACCCCGACCGCGCTGACCCGGTTCGCGCTCCCGGACGGGCGTTTGGGTCGGCCCGGTCGACGAAGTACGCGGCGCCGGATAAACACTGAACTGCATCATGCGCAGGCGCAGTTGCGCGCCGACCCGGAATGCGGGCGCGTCGTGATGCAGGTGGGGCAGTTCGATGCTGACCACGCTGCCGTTGGCGACCAGCGCCGCGCTCGCGCGCAGGATCGGTCCGGTGCGCTGCACTTCGGTGACGCGCACGTCGATGCCCGCCCTGCCCGGCTCGGCGAGGCGCAAATCGCCGGGCCGCACATAGAGATCGACCAATCCGGCGGGATGAATGCTGTCGGTGACCAGGGCTTCGCCGGCGCCCGGCAGACGGAGTTCGCGGCCGCGCACTTCGGCGTCGAGCACATTGCTGTCGCCGAGAAAATCGAACACGAAAGGCGTGCGGGGTGTCTCATAGACGTCATCCACGGTACCGACCTGCTCGATGCGGCCCCGGTTCATGATCACCACGCGATCCGCCAGCTCCAGCGCTTCCTCCTGATCGTGAGTGACAAACACCGTGGTGTAGCCGGTCTGCTGGTGCAGCTCGCGCAGCCAGCGCCGCAGATCCTTGCGCACCTTGGCGTCGAGGGCGCCGAACGGCTCGTCGAGCAGCAGCACGCGGGGATCGATGGCCAGCGCGCGCGCCAGCGCCACGCGCTGTTTCTGGCCGCCGGACAATTGATGCGGATAGCGCTGTTCGAGACCGCCAAGCTGCACCAGCTCCAGCAATTCCAGTGCCTTGGCACGGATCGCGGCCCGCGCCGGACGCTCGGCTTTGCGCCGCACACTGAGACCGAAGGCGATGTTGTCGAGCACCGTCATGTGCTTGAACAGCGCATAGTGCTGAAACACAAAACCGATGTTCCGCTCCCGCACCGCGCGCCGGGACATGTCTTCGCCGCCGAACAGAATCTGCCCGCGATCCGGAAATTCCAGCCCGGCGATGATGCGCAACAGCGTGGTCTTGCCGGAACCGGACGGCCCGAGCAGCGCGATCAGTTCGCCCGAACTTACCGCGAGGCTGACATCGTCGAGCGCGGGAAAGCCGGCGAACTGCTTGTGGATGTTGCGTATCTGGATATCCATGGCGCTCCTCAGTGCCGGCGCGAGGTGGACAGCTCGCCACCGTGCCGGGCTTCCAGTATCGATTTCAGCGCGAGCGTGACCAGCGCGAGACCGGCCAGCAGCGACGCCACCGCGAAGGCGGCCGCGAAGTTGTATTCGTTGTAGAGAATCTCGACATGCAGCGGCATGGTGTTGGTCTCGCCGCGAATGTGTCCGGACACCACCGACACCGCGCCGAACTCGCCCATGGCGCGGGCGTTGCACAGCAGCACGCCGTAGAGCAGCCCCCACTTGATGTTGGGCAGGGTGACATGGCGAAAGCACTGCCAGCCATTGGCGCCCAGGGACAGCGCCGCCAGCTCGTCGTCGGTGCCCTGTTCCTGCATCAGCGGAATCAGTTCGCGGGCGATGAACGGAAAGGTCACGAACACCGTGGCGAGCACTATGCCGGGCACCGCGAAAATGATTTGCAGATCGTGCGCGATCAGCCAGGGACCGAGCCAGCCCTGGGCTCCGAACATCAGCACATAAATCAGCCCGGCGACCACCGGCGAGACCGAAAACGGCAGATCGATCAAGGTGGTGAGCAGCGTCTTGCCACGAAACTCGAACTTGGCGATGGCCCAGGCCGCCGCCACCCCGAACACCAGATTGAGCGGCACCGCGATCGCCGCCACCAGCAGCGTCAAACGCACCGCGTCGAGGGCGTCCGGATCCATCAGCGCGTCCCGGTAAACGCCGAGTCCGTGGCGCAGCGCCTCGGTAAATACGCCGACCAACGGCAACAGCAAAAAAAATCCGAGAAACGCCAGCGCCGCCGCCGTGAGCAGCCAGCGCACCCAGGGCTGCTCGGTGACCACGGCATTGCGCTGGAGCAGCGGCTCGAAGGGCAGCTTCGGCGGATCGAGCAGCGAGTGGTCGGTGTGCTGGGTCATGAACCTTCCCCCTGCAAGACCGGATGCGGGAGCGCTGGCGCCGCGCGGCTGCGCTGCTTGTGGCGGTTCGACCAGGCTTGCAGGGTGTTGATCGCCAGCAGCAGCGTGAAGGAAATCACCAGCATGGCGACCGCCACCGCCGCGGCTCCGCCGTAATTGAGTTCTTCCAGCTTGATGATGATCAGCAGCGGCGCGATCTCGGACACGCGCGGCAGATTGCCGGCGATGAAGATCACCGAACCGTATTCGCCCACGCCGCGCGCAAAGGCCAGCGCGAAGCCGGTCACCAGCGCCGGCAACACGGCGGGCAGGATCACCCGCGTCACCGTCTGCCAGCGCGTCGCGCCCAGGGATGCCGCGGCTTCTTCCAGCTCCCTTTCGGCGTCGCGCAGCACCGGTTCGAGGGTACGCACCACGAACGGCAGACCGACGAAGGTCAGCGCCACCACGATGCCGAGCGGTGTGAAGGCGATTTTGATGCCGGCGGGTTCGAGCCACTGGCCGATCCAGCCGTTGCCGGCATAGAGCGCCGTGAGCGCGATGCCGGCCACCGCCGTCGGCAGCGCAAAGGGCAGATCGATGGTGGCGTCGAACAGGCGCTTGCCGGGAAATTCGTAGCGCACGAACACCCAGGCGATGAGCGTGCCGAACACGGCGTTGACGCAGGCCGCGACGAACGCGGTGCCGAACGACAATTTCAGTGCGCTCAGCACGCGCGGCTCGCCCAGTACCTGCCACAGGCCGTCCCAGCCGAGTCCCGCCGCCTTGGTAAACACCCCCGCCAGCGGAATCAGCACGATCAGGCTCAGGTAGGTGATCGCAAACCCCAGCGAAAGCCCGAACCCGGGCAGCGCCGAACGCGGGCGCCTGGCGGCGGGGAGCGCAATATCGGGCCTCATGATTCAGATACTCCCCGGGCGAATCGTCACGGTAGCGCGACTCCACTGCTGGCGGCGGCCAGAATCTGATCGAACACCCCACCTTCGGCGAAATGGGTCCGCTGTGCCTGTTGCCAGCCGCCAAACTCGGCCACCGTCGCCAGTTCCAGTTGCGGGAAGCGGGCAAGGTCGGCCGGATCGGCCTGCTCGGGCGCGACCGGGCGGTAATAATGCCGCGCCGCCAGACGCTGGCCCACCGGCGAATAGAGATACGCCAGATACGCATGGGCGATGGCGCTGGTCCCGTGCCTCGCGGCATTGCGTTCCACCACCGCCACCGGCGGCTCGGCCAGAATCGACAGCGACGGCGTGACGATCTCGAACTGCTCCGGTGGCAGTTCGTGCAATGCCAGAAACGCTTCGCTCTCCCAGGACACCAGCACATCGCCGATGCCGCGCGGGGTAAAGGTCGTGGTCGAGCCGCGCGCGCCGGTGTCGAGCACCGGCACATTGCGGTAGAGCCGGGCGATGAAATCCCGCACCGCAACCTCGCTTTCCAGATGCTTCCGCGCGTAAGCCCAGGCGGCGAGGTAGTTCCAGCGCGCGCCGCCCGAAGTCTTGGGATTGGGCGTGATCACGGCCACGCCGGGGCGCACCAGATCATCCCAGTCGCGGATCCGCCGCGGATTGCCCTTGCGCACCAGAAACACGATGGTGGAGGTGTAAGGCACGCTGTGGTTGGGCAACCGTGTCTGCCAGTCGGCGGGAAGCTTGCCGCCGCGCGCGGCGATCGCGTCGATATCGCTGGCGAGCGCCAGCGTCACCACATCGGCGCGCAAGCCATCGATCACCGCCCGCGCCTGTTTGCCGGAGCCGCCGTGGGATTGCTTGATCGTCACCGCAACGCCGGTTTGTTCCTGCCAGTACTCGGCAAATGCCCGGTTGTATTCCTTGTAGAACTTGTACGTGGGGTCGTACGACACATTAAGCAGCTCCACCCCTGCCTGGGCGACGAGCGGCAAAGCCAGCGCGGCGATAAGAACGAACTTTCGGAACATCCGGCGGACTCGGTCGGAGGGCAACTCTCGACCCCAAGCATACCGGGCATGAGAGCCGTCAGGCAAAAGGCGCTGGCTGTGTAGAGCGGCAGCTCAGCATTTCCTGGCGGCACGATAACGGACCCAGCTTATCCATCAAAAGAATAAATATTTGTTTTCTTATTCCTAAATGGCGGTCAGTGCCAACGGCCAACGAGCGTGGGCGGCACCCTTCCAGGCACCGCCCATCGCTGGCCGGCCCGCTCAGAGCGATCCCAGCCAGCGATCCGGCACCTGTTCCCAGGCGCGGCGCTCGGCTTCCAGTGGCTTGTCGAGGATGCGCCGACTGGCGCCGAGCAGCGCGGTGGCGCGCGTCCCGGTCTCATAGGTGGGCCAGCCGGGATCGCCGTCGTGGGCGAACCGCGCCCAGGCATCCATGGTCATGGTCGCCAGGGCGGCGGCGCCCTCCCCTTCGCCGTAGAATTTTTTCGCGCCCGGCTTGGTGTAGGTGCCGAACACATAGGCGAGTTCCACCGCGTGGGGCGAACCCAGGCGCCCCCCAATCGCGGGCGAACACCAGTCGAACAGGTAATTGAACACCCGCGCCTCGTGGGGGCGTTGGCGTTCCAGCAGACGCAGGGCCGGAATGCGGAAAATGCGGTCGGTCTGGATCGCCATGAAGACTTCGGGAACGCTGGGCTCGATCCCGCGCGCCGGCAGCGCGGCGCGGTAGGCGGCGACCAGGCCGGGCGTGTGCTCGGCGCCAACCAGGTAACCCAGGCGCTTGGCGAGGCCAGCTGCGTCCAGTTGCTGGATCGCCTTGGCCGGAATGCCGAACAGCTTCCACTCGTCGAGCGTGCTGCCCGCCAGCACCGGAATGCCGGCGGCAACGCCCGCCGCCACCGCGTCGATGGGGTTGTGGGGCATGACCACGCCATCCGCCACCGGCATGAACGGCAGGCCGCCGATCACCGCCAGGGGATAGCCCTCGACGCGCCCGCCTTCCATCAGGCGCTGGGCGCGCAGCAGGTCGGCGAACGGGGCCTTGCGCAGGCCATCGGCGTCGAGCTCCAGGGCCTTGAGGATGGCCTCGCCGCGCCGCAGGGCGGTGCCCGCATCGGCGCAGGTATGACAGGCGCCGGACTGCGGAATCGCCTTGTGAAACAGCCCTCGCGCGGCGGGCATGGCCAGCAGGTTGCCGACGCTCATGCCGCCGGCGGACTCGCCGAAGAGGGTGACATTGCCGGGATCGCCGCCAAAGTTCGCAATGTTGTCGCGCACCCAGACCAGCGCCTTGACCTGATCGAGCAGTCCCTCATTGCCGGTCGCCGGAATGCGGCCGCCGGTCACCGCGGCAAGCGGCGCGAACCCCAGGATTCCCAGCCGGTAGTTGATGGTGACCACCACCACATCGCCGTGGCGGGCGAGGGTTCCGCCCTCGTAGATGCCCTGGGCGCCCGAGCCGATGGTGAAGCCGCCGCCGTGAATCCACACCATCACCGGCCGCTTGCCGGCGAGTCCGGGCGTCCAGATATTGAGGCTCAGGCAGTCTTCGGACTGCGCGCCGACTTCGGCGCCCATGACATCGTCCAGCGCGCCCTTGTTCTGCGGCGCCCAGGCACCGAATTCGCCGGCAGCGCGCACCCCGGCCCAGGGCGCCGGGTCCGCCGGCGGCAGCCAGCGCCGTTCGCCGACCGGCGGCGCCGCATAGGGAATACCCTTGAACACCAGTACGCCGCCCTTTTCATTGCCCTGCAACTTGCCGCTGCCGATCTCGACGATCGGCGTCGCTGTGGTACTGCTCATGATGATGCTCCGCGTTTTGTAACCTTGAAAAATTCTCTCGAGAAATGTCGTGGGGCGCGCCGCGCACGGCATCATCGGGTTCAAGCGAGGCGATGGAAAATGCCGCCGCTGGCGACGCCATGACCGTCCCCGTCGGGGGCAGGCTCGGCGATTTCGGCCAGTTGGTAGTACACCGGCCGGCTCAGCAGGGCTTCGAGGTTGCGCCGCACCCGCAGATAGGGGGCCGACCCACGGCCGGCGGTATCAGGCTCGATCCGCAGCGGATGATCCGGCCCGGCGATCACCTGATCGCCGACGTTGGTGGCAAACACCAGTTGCTGCATCCCGGCGGCATCGACTTCGCGCGCCAGCGCCACGATCACAAAGGGCGCGTCTTCGACCTGGATGCGCCACTTTTCGACCGGGGTTACCAGAAAGTACTCATCGCCTTCGCGTTTGAGCAGCGTGGAAAAGAGGCGCACCAGTTCGAGCCGGGCAATGGCGCCACCTTCGTGGTACCAGGTACCGTCGCGCGCGATGCGGATGTCGATGTCGCCGGACAGGCGCGGATGCCAGGATTCCACCGGCGGCAGCTCGACCCCGGCACGGGCGCGCTCGGCGCCGGCCTGAATGTCGTCGAGCGAAAGCTGGGGCACGGCGCTCAGATGTCCCGCAACTGACCCTTGTTGCCCATGGTCATCCCGATGCCGGTGATGAACCGCAGCAGAGCTTCCTTGTCTCCGAACTGGTCGGCGAACCCCTTGTTGAAACACACGTCCACAGCGCCCTGGGCGAGCGCCCAGCAGGCGAGGTAGTGGTAGTGGGGTGGGACGTCTTCGAGCACGCCGCGGTCGATGAGCCGACTGACCATGCTGCCGATCCGCTCGGTGGTCGTGCGCCGCATCTCGTGCAGTTCGGCTACCTGTCTCTCCACCAGCGGATCGTCCTGGATACGCTCTTCGAGCTGCTGCACCAGGCGATCCAGCTCGGGATTGGAAAGCCGTGAATGGAAATAGGCCTTCACCATGGCGCCGGGATTGCCCGCCTCGGCGGCCGCGATGCCGTCATCCATGTTGGCGCGGATACGGCTCTCGTAGTCGAGCAGGATGCGCGCGAGAATTTCCGCTTTGCTCTGGAAGTGTTTGTAGACCGTGCCCTTGCCGATCCCCGCTTCCTCCGCGATGGCCGCCACGGTCACCTGATCGATGCCATCCCGCAGCAGGCAGCGCAGCGCCCGCTCGACGATCCGCTGCTCGCGCGCGAGAAACTGCCGCTTCTTTTCGCGGATCTTGTCGGTGCTGGATGGATGTACTGAACCCATGGTTGCGTAACCGCCCTGGTTGTTCTCGATGTTTAGATCTTCTTCTGTGGCCCGGGCGCAAGCACCCGGACTTCGTGGCTCGCAACGGCGTAGCGCGCGACTCGGCCCTATCCTAAGAGCGCCGCACCCCGGATGCAAACGACCCGCGGTCCCGGCGCAGCCACCGCGGGCTTTCCCCGGTGATTTACCGGGACCCTTCGCCGAGCCAATTTACAGCGAAAGGCCCGGTGCTATAATGCGCCGCCCTCCAGCGGGGCATGACGGAGAGTAGCTCAGACTGGTAGAGCACTGCCTTCGGGAGGCAGGGGTCGCAGGTTCAAATCCTGTCTCTCCGACCAATCCCGCATCACCACAAATCCCCCACTGCGCCCACACTCGCGCCGAACGCTACTGCACCGCATTCCACGCTGAATTCGCGGCACCCTGGTTTTCCGCTTTTCCTTGTCGCGGCGCGCAGTGAACCGCGCTTCAAAACGATCTCGTCGCTACGATCTGTCGGCAGCGATTACGGCACTGCGCGCCGGGTTATGCGGCATTCATCGCGATCCACACCCGGGCGCGGCGGCTGGCAGCGCCCGGGTGTGGTGTCAGGCGGCCCGCACGCCCGCGTCGCAGACCGGATCGCGCTGGCCGCTCGGCGGCAGTTTGCGCGAACCCGGCTGGACTTCATCCGGTCCCGGCAGATCCAGCTCCCTGGCCCACTCGCGCATCTTCGGCAACACATTTTCGGCGAGCAGCTTCATGCTGTTCATCGATTGCTGATGGGTGGTCGGTCCGCCCTCGATGTGCCAGATCGAGAACACCCCGGGGCGCAGTGTTTCAAGGATGTGCCGAATCTTGGGCAACACCGATTCCGGGGTACCGACGATGATCTGGCGGTTGCGGAGCAGATTTTCGTAAAGCACTTCGTTGTTGTATTTGCGGGTCGCCGCGACATCGATCCCGCTGCCGGCATGTTTTCCGGACACCACCGCCTCGTTGGTTTCCGGGTCGGTTAGCGCATAGGCCAGACGCTTGGTCGCGGCCTTGGAGTTGTAGCCGGCGGGGAACATCCACTCGGGACGCGCAAAGGCGGGCTGACCGCCACCGAAGACGTAGTTCTTGCCCAGTTCGTGGGCTTCGGCGTCGGTGTCGGCACAGACGATCTTCTGCAGATATCCGAAACACTCGGGCCCGGCCTGGTAGCCTTCCGCGGCGGCGGTGTCGGCGTAGAGGTTCCACATCTCCATGGTCGGCGGCAGGAAGGTCGCGAGCGCGATGTAGGTGTAGCGGTTTTTGGCCGCGAACACCGCCGTCTCGGGACTCACCAGGCTCGGAATCCAGGTTTGCGGAAAGGGTTTCTGGATCGGCTTCAGCCAGGGGTTCACATGACGGTATTCGTAGTGCTTGCCTTCGTAGCGCCAGGGACCGTCCTGGGTCCAGGCCTTGATGATGAAATCGTGCGCCTCGTCGAAGCGTTCGCGGTTGTAGGTCGGGTTGATGTTGTTGGCGATCTGCTCGCAACCCGCGCCGCGCACCCAGCCGGTGATGAGGCGGCCGCCCGAGATCATGTCGATGGTGGCGAGTTCCTCGGCGAGGCGCAGCGGATCGGCCACCGGCAGCGGATTGCCCATCAGAGCGATTTTCACGCGCTTGGTGATGCGCGCCAGAATGGCCGCCTCGACATCCATCACCGCGCCCATGGTAAAGGGGTTGGCGTGGTGTTCGTTCAGCATGACGCCGTCGAAACCGAGTTCCTCGGCGTAAAGTTTTTCGTCCAGGTAGCGGTTGAACAGGGCGCCGCCCTTGACCGGATCGAGAAACCTGTTGGAGACCCCGAAAAAGCTCGCGTTCTTGATCACCTCGTCTTCCGGGACATCGGCGTAGGGGCGTTCGGTGAAAGTCGTAATGTGCATGGTGAATCCTCCGGTATCTGGGCGCGGCGGGCTGCCGCGGACGCGCTTCAGGACAAATGGGCCTTGAGCTTTTTCAGAAACTTGCCGGTCTGCTCGATCTCGGGACGGTGGCCGCAATCCTTGATCAGCGCCAGCTTCGAGCCCCGAATGGCCGCGTGGAACAACGCCGCCGCGCTGACCGGTGCGATGGCGTCGTCTTCGCCCCAGACGATGAGGGTCGGGAGCTTCCGCACCAGCCCCAGCCGGTTACCGAGCGCGGGATTGCTCATGTAGGGTTGCCAGGCAAGGCGCGCCGACTCGGCGGTGGCATCCTGAAAGCGTTCGAACTGCTCCGGCGTCATGGCGCCGCCGAACAGGCCGGCAAATTCCGGCGTGGCCGCAATGTCCTTCACGCTGGCCGCGACATAGTCTTCGGTGGGCACTTCGTAGATGTCGCGAATCATGCCGCGCGGGGGCTTGATGCCAAAGGGCGCCACCAGCGTCAGACTCGCGAACTGCCCCGGATTCTGCGCCGCCATTTCCGCCGCGATCCAGCCGCCCAGGGAAAAGCCGATCACATCGGCGCCAACCCAGTCCTGCTCGACCATGACCTGGGCGTAATAATTGGCAAGATCGCCAATGGTGCGCATCCAGTCGATGCGCGGCGACACGCCGAACCCGGGATGCAGCGGTACGATGAGCTTGCGGTCCTCGGCCAACTTCCGTTGCCACGCGAGCCAGCCGGGATTGCCCAGCTCTTCGTGCAGCACCAGCAGGGGTTTGCCTTTGCCGCCCTTGAGGTAGCTCAGCTCGGCGCCCGCGGCGGTAATGGTCTTTTGTTGCCAATCAACTTTTGCCAACGCCTGTACTCCCCTGTGCTGGTGAAATGCCTGTTGCCGGATGAATGCAGCGATACGCGCCGCGCGTGCCGCACCCAACCTACCCAGTAGTCACCTGACAGTCAACCGGACAGCCCGCAGGCGCGGTTTGCGGCAAGCCGCGCTTGGGGTGTATAAACGCAGCTTCCTCCCGGCATCGGCGCGCGCTCACCATGCAACAGCAAATCCAGATCGATCTCGTCAGGCGTGCCTTCGCCCATATCGACGCCGGCACCACGGATCTCGCGCCCGAGGTGACCCGCAATCCGGTCGCCACCTACACCGATCGCGGCTGGCTGGAACGGGAGAAAGCCACCTTGTTTCGGCACTACCCGCTGTTCGTGGGCCTGTCCGGACGCATCGCGAAGCCGGGGGACTACCTCGCCGAGGATCACGCCGGGCTGCCCGTGCTGCTGGTGCGCGGCGACGACGGCACCGCGCGCGCCTTCGTCAACCAGTGCCGGCACCGGGGCGCGCCAGTGGTCAAGGGGTGCGGCCGCGCGAGCGGATTCAGTTGTCCCTACCACGCCTGGCGCTACAACCGGCAGGGCGATCTGATCGTGATTCCGGATGAGCGCTCCTTTCCCGGCGTCGAGCGCGCCAGCCACGGCCTGGTGCCGCTCCCCCTTGTCGAGCGTGACGGCATGCTCTGGGTGCTGCCCGATCCGGACGGAACACTGGATGTCGCGACCCTCGATGCGCACCTCCGCGGCATGGAACAGGATCTGGCGTCGTACAACCTCGCCGGCTACTGTCATTTCGAAAGCCGGGTGCTGGAGCGTCCCGCCAACTGGAAGATGCCCATCGACACCTTCCTCGAGCCCTACCATTTCGCCCCCCTGCACCGGGACACGGTGGCACCCATCTTCTTCGCCAACCTGTGCCTGTTCGACGCCTTCGGCCTGAACAACCGCGAAGCCGTGATACGCAAAAGCATCCAGACCCTGCGCGACCAACCCGAGTCGGACTGGGATTTCGTCAAACACACGGCGATTTCCTACCAGCTCTTTCCCAACACGGTCTTCGTGATGCAGGCCGATCATGTGGAGACCTGGCGCCTGTTTCCATCCCGGGACCGCCCGGATCACTGCCTGGTCTATTTCGATTGCTATGTGCCGGAACCGCCCACCACCGACAAGGCGCGCAAATACTGGGAAGCCAATGTGGACCTCGCGATCCGCACCGTGGACGGCGAAGACATCGCCATGCAGATCGACATGGAGCAGGGTTACCAGTCGGGTGTCATGAAAGAAGTATTGATCGGCCGCAACGAACCGTCGCTAGCACATTTCCAGCGCGCCATTCACCGCGCGGTGACCGGTACCGCCGCCTGAATCCATTCAACCGCCGGAAGTCACACGATCGACTGCTGAACGGCACTCAGTCGCGCAGGCGTCGATCGCGAAATCCGTACCAGGCGATCAGCGCCGCCACCACACAGGCCAGCGCGGCCGCATCGAACACCAGGGCCGCCCCCAGGTGCCAGAAGCGGCCGGCGAGCCAGGAGCCGATGGCGCCGCCCAAACCGAAACTCACCGCGCCGTAGAGCGCCTGACCGCCGCCCTGGGCGCCCGGTCCGAACAGACGACGGATGGTTTCGACTCCGGCGGCGTGGAAGGTGCCAAAACTGAACGCATGCAGCGACTGGGCGGCAACCAGCAGCCACAGCGACTGACTCCAGTTACCGATCAGCCACCAGCGCAGGGCCGCGAGCAACAGACTGGCGAGCAGCACGGTGCGCACCCCAAAGCGCAGCAGCACCCGGTGCATCACCATGAACACCAGGATTTCCGCCACCACTCCCACCGACCACAGCACACCGATGGCGGACCGGCTGTAGCCCAGGGTTTCCAGGTGAATGCTGATGAAACTGTAATAAGCGCCGTGCGCGACCTGCAACAGCAGTCCGGCGGCGAGAAAGGCGAGCACCGCCGGCTGCCGCGCCGCCGCGTGCAAAGGTTGCCAGTGGCGCTCGCGGGCACCCGCCGTCGGCCTGGGAATCATCAGGCTGCTCAGCAGAATGGTCGCCAGCAGCAGCGACCCGGCGACCGGAAACCAGCCGATGCCCCAGGTTTCGAAACAGAAACCGACACCCACCACCGCCGCGATGAAACCGATGGAACCCCAGAGCCGGATACGGCTGTAGCGCTCGGGCCGTGCGCCCAGAAAGCCAAGGGTGATGACTTCGTGCTGCGGCAGCACGGCGTTCCAGAAAAAGCTGTAACCGGAGAGTACCAGCACCAGCCAGGGCAGGCTGTCGCCGGCGAAGATGCCCAGAAAACACAGGAATGCCAGCAGCGAACCCAGCCGGATGATGGTGAGCCGCCGCCCGCTCCGGTCGCCGAGCCAGCTCCACAGGTTGGGCGCGACGACCTTGGTTACCAGGGGAATGGCGAGCAGCGCGCCGATCTGTTCCGGCGTAAAACCCAGGCCGCGTAGATACAACGGCCAGTACGGATACAGCCCGCCCAGCAGCGCAAAATAGAAAAAATAAAACCCGGATAACCGCCAGTACGGAATCGGGCCGCTGACTCCGGGGGCGCTCAATCAGCGTCCAGGGTCCCGAGCATCCCGAGCGCCCAGCGGCGGCAGTCCCGACACAACATCCTGATTCTGGCCGCGATGGCGCAGGGCATGATCCATCAGCACCAGCGCCAGCATGGCCTCGGCGATGGGGGTGGCGCGGATGCCGACGCAGGGATCGTGACGGCCGGTGGTGACCACTTCGACCTCCTGACCCGTCGTGTCCACGCCGCGCCCGGGCAGGCGCAGGCTGGAGGTGGGTTTGAGCGCGAGCCGCACCAGGATGTCCTGGCCGCTGGAAATACCGCCCAGCACGCCGCCGGCGTGGTTCGACAGAAACCCGGCGGGCGTCATCTCGTCGCGGTGCTCGGTGCCCTTTTGCGCCACCACCTCGAAACCGTCGCCGATGGCCACGCCCTTGACCGCGTTGATGCTCATCATGGCGCCCGCGATGGCGGCGTCGAGCTTGTCGAACACCGGCTCGCCCCAGCCCGGCGGCACGCCGGTGGCCCGCACCGCGATCTCGGCGCCGATGGAATCGCCGTCCTTCACCAGCGCCTGCATGAAGGTTTCGAGCTCGGGCACGAGCGCCGCGTCGGGACAAAAAAACGGGTTGTTGTCGATTTCATTCCAGTCGACCGTGCCGACCGCGAACGGCCCCAGGCGGCTCAGATAGCCGCGCACTTCGACGCCATAGCGCTCGCGCAGGTATTTTTTGGCGATGCCGCCCGCCGCGACGCGCATCGCGGTTTCGCGCGCCGAGGCACGACCGCCGCCGCGGTGGTCGCGGATGCCGTACTTCTGAAAATAGGTGTAGTCCGCGTGGGCGGGCCGGAACGACTGCTGGATCGCGCTGTAATCCTTCGAGCGCTGATCGGTGTTTTCGATCAGCAGACCGATGGACGTGCCGGTGGTGACGCCTTCGAAGACGCCGGAGAGGATGCGGACCCGATCCTCCTCGCGGCGCTGCGTCGTGTAGCGCGACTGCCCGGGTTTGCGCCGGTCCAAATCATGCTGCAAATCGGCTTCGGTAAGCGCCAGACCGGGCGGACAGCCATCGACGATGCAGCCGAGCGCCGGGCCGTGGCTCTCGCCGAAAGTGGTGACCGTGAACAGTTTGCCGATGGTATTGCCGGACACGCCAGGCTCCCTTGCCAGTGAGGTTGCATGAGACGCTGCATTATAGGGGTCGCGAGCTGCCCGGCGGGCAAATCGCGGCGGCCAATCGGGTATTCCAATCCGGATTTTCAAATCCAGGGGGCGCTGAACATCTCCGCCGTTCGCCCTGAGCCGGTCGAAGGGTGAACGGCAGGCCTCGGAAAATGCAGCTTCAACACGTTCATGGTTCGACGGGCTCACCACGAACGGATTATTCAGAACATCCCTAATCGAGGAACGCCTGCGCCGCCAGCAGTTCGTCCCGGGTCAAGACAAAAATACCGTCGCCGCCACGTTCCAGCTCGACCCAGGTGAAAGGAATTTCCGGATAGCGTTCTTCCAGCGCCAGCGCCGAGTTGCCCACTTCGACGAACAGCAGACCATCGTCCTGCAACCAGTCGGGCGCCTCGCGCAACACACGGCGCACCAGGTCCAGCCCGTCGGCACCGGCGGCCAGCGCGAGCACGGGCTCACTGTGGTATTCATCCGGCATCGCGGCATAGTCGCCGGCATCCACATAGGGCGGATTGCAGACGATCAGGTCGTAGGCTTCTTCCAGCCCGTCGAACAGATCGGTCTCGACCGCGCGCACCCGGCGTTCGAGCTCGTGCTCGACAATATTGGCTTCGGCGACATCCAGGGCTTCGGTGGAGATGTCGGCCAGATCCACCTCGGCGTCGGGAAAGGCCAGCGCACAGGCGATGCCGATGCAACCGGAACCCGTGCAGAGGTCGAGAATGCGCTCGGGCGCGCGCGCCAGCCAGGGACTGAAGCCCTGCTCAATCAGCTCCGCGAACGGCGAGCGCGGCACCAGCACCCGCTCATCGACCTGAAATTTCAGCCCGGCAAACCAGGCTTCGCCGGTGATATAGGGCGCCGGCAGGCGCTCCGCGACGCGGCGCTCCAGAAATTCGAGCACGCGGCGTTTCTCGCTGTCGAGAAGGCGCGCGTCCAGCACATTCGGGCCCGACTGAAGGGGCAGATGCAGCGCGGCGCACACCAGCACCACGGCTTCGTCCCAGGCGTTGTCGGTGCCGTGGCCGAACCAGAGTCCCGCCTCGGTGAAGCGGCTGGTGCCCCAGCGCACGAAATCGCGCACCGTGAAGAGCTGTTCCAGGCAGGCTCGCTGCATGATCGCGATCCGCGCCTCCGGGCGGCGGCCGTTCGCCGGCACCCGGAAGCAGCGCCTTAGCTGTCCAGGCGTTCGATGATGGTGGCGTTCGCCGTGCCGCCGCCTTCGCAGATGGCGAGCAGGCCGTAGCGGCCCTTGCGGCGCTCCAGCTCGTTGAGCAGCGTGGTCATCAGCTTGGCGCCGGTGCAACCCAGGGGATGGCCGTTGGCCTGCGCCCCGCCATTGACATTGAGCTTGGCGAGATCGGCGCCCACCGCCCTGGCCCAGGCCAGCGGCACCGAGCCGAAGGCTTCGTTGACTTCGTAGAGGTCGATGTCGTCGATGGTGAGACCGGCGCGCTCCAGTGCCTTTTGCGTGGCGGGAATCGGACCTTCCAGCATGATCACCGGGTCCGAACCGATCACCGCCAGGGCGCGAATGCGGGCGCGCGGCTTGAGGCCGTATTTTTTCACGGCGGCGTCGTTGGCGATCATGACCGCGGCGGCACCGTCACTGATCTGGCTCGCGGTTCCGGCGGTAATCACACCGCCCGGCGCCAGCGGCTCCAGGGTTTTCATCGCGTCGCGATTCGCATTCGGACGAATGCCCTCGTCGGCGTCGTGAATCACGCTGCGACCGTCTTCGGTGGTCAGTTCCAGCGGCAGGATTTCCTGACGGAACTTGCCGTTCGCGGTGGCTTCGGTGGCCTTCATGTGGCTGGCGTAGCCGAAATCATCGAGCTCCTCGCGGGTGATGCCGTATTTCTTCGCGAGCATTTCCGCGCCCATGAACTGGCTGAACTCGATGCCGGGATAACGCTCTTCGAGGCGCGCGCCCTTGGGTTTGCCGCGGCCTTTTTCGGCGGCGTCATCGACGGCGGAAAACATCGGCACCTGGGACATGGATTCGACGCCGCCGGCGATCACCACATCCTGGGTGCCGGACATCACCGCCTGGGCGGCGAAGTGAATCGCCTGCTGCGCGGATCCGCACTGGCGGTCCACCGTGGTGCCGGGCACCGCCTCGCCGAGGCGCGACGACAGCGCCACGTTGCGCGCGACGTTGCCGGTCTGCGCGCCGTACTGGGACACGCAGCCGAAAATCAGATCATCGACTTTCGTCGGATCGATGCCGACCTGGTCGAGCAGGCCGTCCACCAGCATGGCGCCGAGGTCGACCGGGTGGATTTTGCTCAGACGGCCGCGGTTGCGACCGGTGGCGGTGCGCAAGGCACCGACGATATAGGCTTCCGCCATGGCGAGACTCCGGGTGAGGTACGCGTGAGTGAATGGGTGAAGGGCGACCATTTAAGCGCAGGACCCGCGCCGGTTCAATTTATACTGCCGCGCCCCGCCCACGGTCCCCGTCCATGAACCTGACCGACTGCGCCACAGCCGACTGCCCCTATTGCGGCGAAACCATCGAACTGGTGGTGGACTGCTCGGTGGAGGAGCAGTCCTACATCGAGGATTGCCCGGTCTGCTGCCGCCCGATGACCGTGTGGGTACAGATCGACGCCGACGGCAACATCGATCTGCAACTGCGCGATGAAAACGGTTGAACCTGGTCAGCGCTGTTCGCGGCGCCAGGCCTTCAAGCCGGTCAGTGCGAGCAGCACCATCAACACCGCCACGCCGTCCATCCAGTACACGCCCCAGCGCCCCAGGATGCGACCGCTGTGAATGTCCTGGACCAGCCGCTCAAGGGTGATCGCGTCGCCCGCCGCCTGGGGTGCGAGCTGCTCCGCCAGCGCCGGCGGCAACGGCGCGGCCACTGACCAGGCGGGTTCGGCTCCGCTCAGAACCGTAAAGGAAGGCGCCTCGGGCTCCACCCGGAACGCCTTGCCCTGGCCACGCAACAGCAGCTGACCATCCCGCGCGCCCAATGCCTCCACCGGCACCGGCAAGCGGTAAGTGGCGTCGATCCGGTCCTGCAGCTCGCCCGCGGCCGAGAGCAGCAGCAGCTCGCCCGCGCAGGCAACGGCCATTTCCCCACCGATTTCCACGGCGCCCACCAACTCGCCGCGGCAGCTCGTCAGCGGCACCGCATCGAGAAACACCTTGCCGCCCACCTGGCTCACCCAGTGCGCGCCGACGGCGTGACCGTTGATGACATCGGGCAGCTTGATGCCGTACCAGCCCAGCACCAGCGGCGAGCGCACCACCAGGCGGTCCAGCTCCAGCAGCTCGGGGTGATTGAGGGAAAATCCGCTGAACGCGAGCAGAATCACAAACAGCGCCGCCGTCACACCGATGCGGCGATGCCAGCGCTTGAGCGCACTGTTGGGGTCGCTTGCAGGGCCATCATCGGGAAGCTTCATTCGCCGTCACCTGGAGCAGGGATCGGGCGCAGCGCCCGATCATGAAAAAAGAGTGCGAGCCGCGCCACCCGCCGCATTGCGCGCACCGACAGCGTGGCCCCGGTGATGCCGTCGATGCCGCGGTCGAGTTCGCGCCCGTCGCCCGCACGCAAGCCGGCGCCGACGAACTGATCGGTGAAAAAAGGCAGACGCACCTCCTCACCGCGACTCTCGCGAAATTCCAGCACCCGGATGGCCGCGACGGCGCCCCGTTCGACCACCACCCCGATGGTGATGGGGTGGGTCTTGCCGATCTCGTCGAGCACCCAGGCGGTGCGGTCGCCATGCCGCCAGTAGCGCACCCGCAGTTGCGCGAACGGGTGCCCGAGAATCTCGGCCGCCGCATCTTTCAGCGGCGCCGACAGCCACAGGATCTGCGGTGTCGGCGCGGCGCCGCCAAAGGCCTGCGCCAGGAATTCCTCCCGACTCAGGTAGACGCCCTTGGCCATGGCCGCCGCCGGGCACAGGGCCAGCATGACGGCCAGCAACAGCGCACCGCCGGGAGCGCGGTTGCCGGCACGACGCCGCCACGCTCCACTCAGTGTGGCGCGAACCATGGCCATCCGCACCGGTCAGAAGCTCCAGCCGAGGCCCAGATTGAAGCTGTCGCCGCTGCCATTGCGCTGATCCGCCCAGTCGGCCTTCAAGACCACATTCGTCACCAGCCAGTAGTTGAAGCCCACGTCGAACTGTTCAACTTCGGAATCGATGCGGTCACCCGCCTGGGTATCCCATTCGCTGTAGCGCGCGAAGAGGCCGAGTTTCTCGGTCAGGCGCCACGAAGGTTCCAGATACCAGCCCTTCTGCTCATCCTTGCCGATTGCCCGCGCCTGAGCGCCGTCGATATCCCATTGGGCATAGAGTGCCCGCAGTCCGAACGGCCCGGTCTCGTAGACCGCGTGCGTCTCGTACAGCAATCCGCTCGCCTTGTCGGCGCCGGCCACCTGACCCTGCAACAGGTCTTCCTGATAATTCGCGGCCACCGCAAGTTCGAGACCGGCGATTCCGGTATATCTCAAGCGTCCGGTATAGGCAAATTCTTCGGCGGTGGCTTCAGCGGATTTCTGGCGCCCGGCGCGAATATCGAGCGCGCTGCTGCCAGTGGCCGCCGTCTCGAAACCGCTGTGTACGCCCAGGTCATAGCGCAGGCCGGGTGCTATTTCGCCACCCAGCATCACACCGGACTCCCACCAGGTGGCGGGAATGATGCGGCTCTCCACACTATTGCGTTCCACCCCGTAGAAAGTATTGGGCTCATGGGTTTCGTTGATGATGCCGATCGGCACCAGGAACAGGCCGAATTTCGCGCTCTGGCGCTCGGCGTAGTCCCACTCCACATAGGCCTGCTCCAGCTCCACCTCGCCGGGCTGGTCGTCGCCGGCAATCGCGTGTTCAAGCTCGACCTCGGAAAAAAACCGCACCTTGTCGGTGAAATCATGGCCCATGTACATCACGAAGCGATGGACATCGATCTCGTCGGTGCGACCGTTCTTCTTGTTGTTGTAATGCACCTCGCCATACCCGCCGATCTGGGTACGCTCGGCCCAGTCGGCGATCTTGGCGTAGTTGTCGCTGCGCCCGGTCGCTGTCTCGACCACACTCGCGGTGGCCTCCACCGCCGTCGCGGTTTCCGCTACCTTGGTATCGGTCTGGCGCAACTGGGCTTTGAGCGCCTCGATCTCCGCCTGCTGTTCTTTCAGCAGACGCATCACCTCGGCCATGGTGGGCTCGGCAGAGGGTTCGGGCGCCGCCGTCAGCGCCTCGGGAAAGCCAAGGGCGGTCGCCAACGCGACCGCTCGCAGTAGTGTTTTCATCGCAGATCTCCTTGATGCAGGGTTTGAAGGGTATTTGATCTGCGACAGATTCTAGGGCAGCCCCGGGAGTTAATACAACTAATTATCATTTGGGAGATTAAACAAAGACCGCTACAATCGCCGCCGCCCCGCCCCATCACGCTCGTCACGGAGGTACCGTCGGCATGAAATCACTGCTCCGGGTAGCGCTGGTGATACTGGCCGCCGCGCCCTTCGTGGCCCATGCCGGGCAGGTTCGCGAATACTGGGTAGCCGCCGAGCCGGTGACCTGGAATTACGCGCCTTCCGGCAAAAACCTGCTCCATCCCGGCAGCGACATGGGTTCCTGGGGCGAGCGGCTGAGCTACCCCAAATACCGCTATATCCGCTATACCGACGCCACCTACAGCACGCCGGTGCCGCAGCCGGAGTGGACGGGAATCCTGGGACCCGAACTGCTCGGCGAGGTGGGCGACACCCTCAAGGTGCATTTCCGGAATCGCGCCGACCGGTCGTTCTCCATGCATCCCCATGGCCTGCGCTACGACGAGGACAACGATGGCGCCGACCACCGCGGCGCCGGTGCTTCGATCGCGCCCGGCGCGAACTACACCTACACCTGGACCCTCGACGAAGGCGCGGGGCCGGGCCCGACCGACCCCTCTTCGATCGTCTGGCTGTACCACTCCCATGTCGATCATGTGGCCGACATCTACCGGGGCCTGATCGGCACCATCGTGGTCACCCGCAAGGGCATGGCGATTTCGTCCGCCGACCCGCGCCCGCGCGACGTGGATCGGAACTTCACCACATTGTTCATGGTGTTCGACGAGGAAGACGGCGCCGAAGGCGGCCTCAAGCACGCGATGAACGGCTATATCTTCGGCAATCTGCGCGGGCTGGAAGCGGTCGAAGGCGAACGGGTGCGCTGGCATCTGGTGGCCTTGGGGTCGGAGGTGGATCTGCACACTGCCCACTGGCATGGCGAAACCGTGCTCGACCACGGCCGCCGCACCGACGTGGTCGAGCTGCTCCCCGCTTCCATGGTCTCGGTCGATATGATCGCCGACAACCCGGGCACCTGGCTCTACCACTGCCACGTCGGCGACCACATGACCGCGGGCATGATGACGCGTTGGACGGTGAAGCCCCGTCCGCAACCTTCACCCGCACAACCAGGCCCGCAGCCAAATTGATGCGCCGGCGCGGCTTCGCTATAGTCCCGCGGCCCACCTGCCGCGGACGCCCATGAACACGCCTTTCAAGAGCCTCAACTTCGATCTCGGCACGGATGTCGATCAACTGCGCGACGCCGTCCATCGCTTCGCGCAAAACGAAATCGCCCCGCGCGCCGAGGCCATCGACCAGGCCAACGACTTCCCCGCCGATCTGTGGCGCAAGTTCGGCGACCTGGGCCTGCTCGGCATCACGGTCGAGGAGGAATACGGCGGCACCGGCATGGGTTACCTCGCCCACGTGGTCGCAATGGAGGAAATCTCCCGCGCCTCCGCCGCGGTCGGCCTGTCCTACGGCGCGCACTCCAATCTCTGCGTGAACCAGATCCGCAAGAACGGCACCGCCGCGCAAAAAGCCCGCTATCTGCCCGGACTCTGCTCCGGCGAGCACATCGGCGCGCTGGCCATGAGCGAACCCGGCGCCGGCTCCGATGTGGTCAGCATGAAACTGCGCGCCGACAAAAAGGGCGATCGCTACATCCTCAACGGCAACAAGATGTGGATCACCAACGGCCCCGACGCCGACACCTATGTGATCTACGCCAAGACCAACCCCGACGCCGGCTCGAAAGGCATCACCGCTTTCATCGTCGAGCGCGATTACCCGGGTTTCCGCCGCGCCCAGAAACTCGACAAGCTCGGCATGCGCGGCTCCAACACCGGCGAGCTGGTGTTCGAGGACTGCGAAGTACCCGCCGAAAACGTCCTCGGCAAGGAAAACGCAGGCGTGCGCGTACTGATGTCGGGCCTCGACTACGAGCGCACCGTGCTGTCCGGCGGCCCCGTCGGCATCATGCAAGCCTGCATGGACATCGTGCTGCCCTACCTGCACGACCGCAAACAGTTCGGCCAGGCCATCGGCGAATTCCAGTTGATGCAGGGCAAGGTCGCCGACATGTATGTCGATCTCAACACCTCGCGCGCCTACCTGTACGCGGTCGCCAAGGCCTGCGACCGCGGCGAGGATTCGCGCAAGGACGCCGCCGCGGTGATCCTCTACACCGCCGAGAAAGCCACGCAAATGGCACTGCAGGCGATCCAGAGCCTGGGCGGCAACGGCTACATCAACGAATATCCGACCGGGCGCCTGTTGCGCGACGCCAAGCTCTACGAGATCGGCGCCGGCACCTCGGAGATTCGCCGTATGCTGGTCGGGCGGGAATTATTTAACGAAACCCGATAATGGTGCGTTGCAGTGCGTGAAGGTGATTGTCAAGCAACAGGCAAAGGAAAAAAGTGCTATCTGATTCTCTGACTGCCTTCATTCTGGCCCTGCCGGACCGCCGCGAGTACACCCGCGAGGACCTGCTCGTCCCCGCATTAAAGCTCGCCGAAGATCTTCACGATGGTTTGACGGTATACGACGCTCCGGTCGGCTGGATCAACCGGGAGGCGCGTATGGCCTTGATTGGTGTCACCCCGGGTTTCACCCAGATGCAAATCGTCTATCGTGCTGTGCGGACACATCTGCTGGCGGGAGCGAGCGAGGAAGACGCTTGCAGGTTGGCGAAGTACGAAGCCAGCTTTGGTGGTGCCATGCGCGGGAATCTCGTGCACATGCTTGATCAGCTCGGAGTATGTGAGCTCCTTGGAATCGCCTCCGCAGCCGACCTCTTTGGTTCTGCGTCCCATCTGCTGCACACTACATCGGCCGTGCGGTACCCTACGTTCCTGGGTGCCCAGAACTACACTGGCAGCCGGCCTCCACTCGTGCGATCCGCCTTCCTGATGCGATACGCGCGGGAGATTCTCGCCCCCGAACTGTCTCAGCTTCAAGTAGCGGCGTTCCTTCCGCTTGGGAGGAGCGTCGCCGCAGTCTTGGAAATACTCGAAACCGAACGGCGTATCCCGGAAGGTCGAACCCTATATGGATTCCCGCATCCATCAGGCGCAAACGGCCACCGCGCGCGACAATTCGAAGAAGAGAAACTAGCTTTGGGGAAATGCCTCAAGGAGGTCCTGAGTGGATACTTTCCTACGAGCGCTGCCAAACAACTGCATGCAGTGAAAGGCTCTGATACTAAGCGATAGAGCGCAGCCGGGCGCATGCTTATAATTGCCGCGAGCGATAAAAGGCTGCCGGTGCAATTATCCGATAGCGCGCCCTGGTAAGAAATATAAGGCCATACCGGCAACCATAAGGGGGATCACACCATGGGCTACCAATCGGTTTTTCGACCGGGAATCTTCACCGGCCAGACGATCCTGGTCACCGGCGCCGGCAGCGGCTTCGGGCGCTGCATCGCCCACGAGCTGGCCGCCCTGGGCGCCAACATCCTGATGATGGGCCGCACGGAGGCCAAGCTCGCCACGGTGAAAGCCGAGATCGAGGGCGACAACCCGGGCGCCCGCTGCGACTACGGCTGCGCCGACATCCGCGACGACGCCGCGGTCAACGCCGTGATCGAGCGCTTCGTCGCCGACCACGGCCCCATCCACGGGCTGGTCAACAATGCCGGCGGCCAGTTCCCGTCCGATCTGGAAAACATCTCCGCCAACGGTTTTCTCGCGGTGGTGCGCACCAATCTGCTGGGCGGCTTTCTGGTGTCGAAAGCGGTGTTCCTGCGCTCGATGAAGGAGCACGGCGGCAGCATCGTCAACATCACCGCCGACTACTTCGGCGGCATGCCGCGCATGGCGCACTCGGGCGCGGCGCGCGCCGGCATGGAGAACCTCACCATGACCATGGCGGTGGAATGGGCCTATGCCGGGGTGCGCGTGAACGCGGTGGAGCCCGGCTATCTCACCTCCTCCGGGCTCGACACCTACGAGGACCCCGAGATGCTCGAATGCATCCCCCATTTCCCCGAGTCGGTGCCGCTCAACCGGGTCGGCACCGAATCCGAAGTGAGCTCGGCGGTGTGTTTTCTGCTCACCGAAGGCGCCAGTTACGTCAACGGCACCACACTGCGGGTGGACGGCGGCAGTTCGCTGTGCCTGAGCTCGCCGCTGGGCCGCAAGATCCCGCGCGCGCAGCGCAACAATGCCGCCTACGATGGTTTCCACCGCGCCACCTTCCCCAAAATCCTGCAACGCGACGCCTGAGCTTCCATGGCCATTCTCCAGACCAAGATCAACACCCGCGGCGCCGAGTTCGTCGAAAACCAGGCTCACATGCGGACGCAGCTCGACGATCTGCGCGCCAAGCTGGAGCAGATCAAGCTGGGCGGCGGCGCGAAATCCCGCGAACGCCATGTGGCGCGCGGCAAACTGCTGCCCCGCGACCGGGTGCAACAGTTGCTCGATCCCGGCGCGCCCTTTCTGGAGTTCTCCCAGTTCGCGGCCTGGGAGGTGTACGACGACGTGGTGCCCGGCGCCGGCATCGTCACCGGCATCGGCCGGGTGTCGGGCCAGGAATGCGTGATCATCTGCAACGACGCCACCGTCAAGGGCGGCACCTACTACCCGCTCACCGTCACCAAGCAGTTGCGGGCGCAGACCATCGCGGAAGAAAACCACCTGCCGTGCATTTATCTGGTGGATTCCGGCGGCGCGTTTTTGCCCATGCAGTCCGAGGTGTTCCCGGACCGCAACCACTTCGGCCGCAGCTTTTTCAACGAAGCGGTGATGTCGTCGAAAGGCATCCCGCAGATCGCCGTGGTGATGGGCTCCTGCACCGCGGGCGGCGCCTACCTGCCGGCGATGGCGGATGAATCCATCATCGTGCGCCAGCAGGGCACGATTTTTCTGGGCGGCCCGCCGCTGGTGCGCGCCGCCACCGGCGAGATCGTCAGCGCCGAGGAACTGGGCGGCGCCGATGTGCACTGCCGCACCTCGGGCGTCACCGACCACTATGCCCGCGACGACCGCCATGCGTTGCAGTTGGCGCGCCAGGCGGTGGCGCGGCTCAATCGCGTCAAGCCGGTGACCATGGACCTGCGGCCGCCCGCCGCGCCGCTCTACGATCCGCGCGAAATCCACGGCATCGTGCCGCGCGATCCGCGCCATCCCTACGATGTGCGCGAGGTCATCGCCCGCGTCGTGGACGGCTCCGAGTTCGACGAGTTCAAGGCCCTGTTCGGCACCACGCTGGTGTGCGGCTTTGCGCGCATCCACGGCTATCCGGTGGGCATTCTCGGCAACAACGGCATCCTGTTCAGCGAATCGGCGCAGAAAGGCGCGCACTTCATCGAACTGTGCGCGCAGCGCAAGATTCCGCTGGTGTTTTTACAAAACATCACCGGCTTCATGGTCGGCAAACAGTACGAGGCCGGCGGCATCGCCAAGCACGGCGCCAAGCTGGTCACCGCCGTGGCCTGCGCCCAGGTGCCGAAATTCACCGTGATCATTGGCGGCAGCTTCGGCGCCGGTAACTACGGCATGTGCGGCCGTGCCTACGACCCACGCTTTTTGTGGATGTGGCCCAACGCGCGGATCGGTGTGATGGGCGCGCAGCAGGCCGCAGGCGTGCTGGTGCAGGTCAAGCGCGAACAGGCGCAGCGTGCTGGCCAGCCCTACTCCGACGAAGACGAGCAGCGTTTGAAGCAGCCCATCGTCGAGCAGTACGAGCAGCAGGCGCACGCCTTCTATTCCAGCGCCCGGCTGTGGGACGACGGCGTGATCGATCCGGCGCAGACCCGCGAGGTACTGGCCCTGGCGCTGTCGGCCAGCCTCAACGCGCCCATCGAGCCGACCCGTTTCGGTGTGTTCCGGATGTAACACCAGTCTGTAGGAGCCCGCTTGCGGGCGATCAAAAGCATCGCCGGCAAGCCGGCTCCTACACCAGAGTTCTGAGAGCGACAGACATGACCGAATTCACCACCATCGAGCTTGAAAAAGACCCACGCGGCTTCGCCACTTTGTGGCTGAACCGCCCGGAAAAGAACAACGCCTTCAACGCCGAGATGATCCGCGAGCTGATCCTCGCCCTCGACGCCGTGGGCGAAGACAAGAGCCTGCGCTTTCTCCTGCTGCGCGGCCGCGGCAAGCATTTTTCCGCCGGTGCCGATCTGGCCTGGATGCAGCAGGCTGCAGGGCTGGACTACAACGCCAACCTGGGCGATGCCCGCGAGCTGGCCGAACTGATGTACAACCTGCACGGCCTGAAGATCCCCACCCTGGCCGTGGTGCAGGGTGCGGCCTTTGGCGGCGCGGTGGGCCTGGCCTGTTGCTGCGACATCGCCATTGGCGCCGAGGACGCACTGTTTTCGCTGTCCGAAGTCCGCATCGGCCTGGCTCCGGCGGTGATCAGCCCCTTCGTCGTGCAGGCCATCGGCGAACGCGCGGCCAAACGCTACGCGCTGACAGCCGAGCGCTTCGACGGCAAACGTGCCCGTGAGCTGGGCCTGCTCGCCGAGTGCTTACCGATTGGCGAGCTGGACGCCCAAGTCGAAGCCTGGGCCGCCAATCTGCTGCAGAACAGCCCGCAAGCCATGCGCGCCAGCAAGGATCTGCTGCGCGAAGTTGGCAGCGGCGAGCTGACCCCGGCCCTGCGTCGTTACACGGAAAACGCCATCGCCCGTCTGCGCGTCAGCGCCGAGGGCCAGGAAGGCCTGCGCGCCTTCCTGGAAAAACGACAACCCACCTGGCAGGAGCAATGACCATGATCGATACCCTGCTGGTCGCCAACCGTGGCGAGATCGCCTGCCGCGTGATGCGTACGGCCAAGGCCATGGGCATTCGCACTGTAGCCGTGCACAGCGCCATCGATGCCAGCGCGCGCCATGTACGCGAGGCCGACGTGGCGGTGAACCTCGGCGGCGCCAAGCCTGGCGAAAGCTACCTGCTGATAGACAAGATCATCGCCGCCGCCAAGGCCAGCGGCGCGCAGGCTATTCACCCTGGTTATGGTTTTCTCTCGGAGAACGCCGGCTTCGCCCGCGCCTGTGAGGAGGCCGGGCTGATCTTCCTCGGCAGATCGGAAGAGCACACGTCTGAACTCCAGTCACTGGCCTCTGTATC
>CAMTUJ010000030.1:0-65165 GCA_947084925.1 uncultured Gammaproteobacteria bacterium | reverse complement strand
TCATTTCCCGACGCCGTCACCCCCGCGCAGGCGGGGGTCCAGGGTTCGCCGGACGTGGAGACATCGCGGTAGCTGGATTCCCGTTTCGCTGGAAACCGCTCCTGCGTTTCCAGTATTTCCGCCATCCATGGCGGTCGCACGGGAATGACGGCGTCCGTGGCCTGGCGCCCTCCCGGCTGCCCCGTCACCCCCGCGCAGGCGGGGGTCCAGCCTCTGCGGCGACAGTAGCTCATTTCCCGACGCCGTCACCCCCGCGCAGGCGGGGGTCCAGGGTTCGCCGGACGTGGAGACATCGCGGTAGCTGGATTCCCGTTTCGCTGGAAACCGCTCCTGCGTTTCCAGTATTTCCGCCATCCATGGCGGTCGCATGGGAATGACGGCATCTTTCGTCACATCCCCACGCGGGAATAGCGGATTATGCGAGCCGCCTCGCGGCAAGCCTCAGTACACCACCACCGCGCGGATGCTTTCGCCGGCGTGCATCAGGTCGAAGCCGCGGTTGATGTCGGCGAGCGGCAAGGTGTGGGTGATCAGCGGGTCGATGCTGATTTTCCCCTCCATGTACCAGTCGACGATGCGCGGCACGTCGGTGCGGCCGCGCGCGCCGCCGAAGGCGACCCCGTGCCAGGAGCGGCCGGTGACGAGCTGGAACGGTCGGGTGGCGATTTCCTGGCCGGCGCCGGCCACGCCGATGATGTAGGACTCGCCCCAGCCCTTGTGGCAGCATTCCAGCGCCTGGCGCATCACCTTGACGTTGCCGATGCACTCGAAGCTGTAGTCGGCCCCGCCCCGGGTGAGGTCGAGCACCGCCGCCACCACGTCCGGTTCTTGCGAGGCATCGATGAAATCGGTCATCCCGAACTGGCGCGCCAGCGCCACCTTGGCCGGATTGATATCGACGCCGATGATCTGGCGCGCCCCCACCAGACGCGCGCCCTGGATCACATTGAGGCCGATGCCGCCGAGCCCGAACACCACCACCCGCGAGCCGGGCTCGACCCGGGCGCGAAACACCACGGCGCCGATGCCGGTGGTGACGCCGCAGCCGATGTAACAGATTTTGTCGAAGGGCGCGTCGGGGCGCACCTTGGCCAGGGCGATCTCGGGCAACACCGTGTAGTTGGAAAACGTCGAGCAGCCCATGTAGTGCAGCAGCGGTTTGCCGTCGAGGGAAAAGCGGCTGCTGCCGTCCGGCATCCGGCCCTGGCCCTGGGTGGTGCGAATCGCCTGGCAGAGATTGGTTTTCGGATGCAGGCAGTACTCGCACTGACGGCATTCGGGCGTGTACAGCGGGATCACATGATCGCCGGGTTGCACCGAGGTCACCCCCGCGCCCACTTCCACCACCACGCCGGCGCCTTCGTGGCCCAGGATCGCCGGGAACAGTCCTTCGGGATCGTCACCCGAGAGCGTGAAGGCGTCCGTGTGGCAGATTCCGGTGGCCTTGACCTCGATCAGCACTTCACCGGCGCGCGGGCCTTCCAGGTCCACATCGCAGATCTCCAGGGGTTTGCCGGCGCCGAAGGCCACGGCGGCTTTGGTTTTCATAGGCAAGTCTCGGTCGAGAGAAACAGCACCGGACGTTCAGCCCAGCACATCGCGAATCGATTGTCGCAATCGCGCGACGAACAGGTCAATTTCCGCTTCGCTGATGACCAGCGGTGGCGACATCACCAGGTTGTCCCCCACGGCGCGGCACAGCAGGCCGTTCTCCCAGCAGCGGTTGTGCACCGGCACGCCAACGCCGCCCGGGTATTTGGCCGGATCGGGCGCAAACGTCACGGCACCCAGCAGGCCGTAGTTGCGGATGTCGATCAGGTGCGGGATGTCGCGCAGGCTGTGCAGGACATTTTCCCAGTAGCGACCGATGGGGCCGGAAGCGCGCGTCAGCAGCCCCTCGCGTTCGTAAATCTCGAAGGCGGCCAAGCCCGCTGCCGCCGCCACCGGCGAACCCGCGTAGGTATTGCCGTGGAAGATTTCCGGTACGCCCGCGGGCGCCGCGTCGAAAATGGCCTGCTGGATGTCCCGGTGCACGAACACGCCACCCATGGGCACGGTGCCGCCGTTGATCGCCTTGGCGGTGGTCATGATGTCCGGCGTCACGCCGAACTCGATGGCGGCGAAGACCGAGCCGGTGCGCCCGAAGCCGGTGACCACCTCGTCGAAGATCAGCAGGATGTCGTGGCGGGTACAGATTTCGCGCAGGCGTTGCAGATAACCCACGGCCGGCGGCACCATGCCGCCGGCGCCGACGATGGGTTCCACCACCACCGCGCAGATATTCTCGGCGCCGCGCTGGGCGATGAGTTTTTCCAGGGCATCGAGTTTGTGCGCGCCCTGCTCCGGCAGCCCGCGACTGAAGGCATTGGCGGGAATATCGAGCAGGTCGGGCAGGAAATCGACGTTGTCCAGGGTGGGGAACCCCTTGCGGTTGTTGGGAATCCCTTGCAGCGAGGTGCCGCCGACGTTGACGCCGTGATAGCCGCGCTCGCGGGCGATGAAGCGCGTCTTGCCGGCCTTGCCCCGGGCGCGCTGCCAGACGTGGGCGATCTTCATCGCGGTCTCCACGGATTCGGACCCCGAGTTGGTGAAGAACACCCGGTCGAGTCCGGGCGGCGCGTAGTGCGCCAGTTTCTCGGCGAAGCGGAAGGTCACCGGCGCACCGAACTGGAATGGCGGCGCGAAATCCATTTCCAGCAACTGCTTGTGGACGGCGTCGGCGATTTCGCGCCGGCTGTGGCCGAGATTGACGCACCAGAGCCCGGCGGTGATGTCGAGTACCTCGCGCCCGTCCGGCGTGTAGACGAAGCAGCCTTCGGCGCGCGCGATCAGGCGAGGGTTCTGGCGGAAGCCCCGCACATTGGTAAAAGGCTGCCACCAGTGGCTGAGATTGGGGTCGGTCATCGGCGGATTCGGCTCGTGCGGGGGGTCGGGCAGTTTAAGTAAAAAAAGCAGTGCTTCCCAGTTTGGTTGCGGCCCGCTCGCAATTCGCCGGTTGACCTGTTATCGTCGGCAAGTATCATTACGAACATCAACTTGCTATTGTAACCATATGATAATACTCCGGTCTTTCCCATGAGTTCACCCACCAGCGGACCGGCGATGGAAGGCCAATCACTTGAATACGGAGACCTGATCATCGCCTACCTGGAGCAACTGGGTGTCGAGTATGTGTTCGGCATCCCGGGCGGCGCGATCGAACCTTTCTACAACGCGCTGGCGCGCAGCGAGCGCCGCGGTGGTCCCCGCGCCATCGTCGCGCGGCACGAGACCGGCGCCGCCTTCATGGCCGACGGCTACTCGCGCAACACCGGCAAGCTCGGTGTGTGCTGTGCCACTACCGGGCCGGGCGCCACCAACCTGATCACCGGGGTGGCCAGCGCCTACGAAAACCATATTCCGATGCTGGTGATTACGGCGCAGACGGCGTTGTCGACGTTTGGCAGGGGAGCCATGCAGGACTCGTCCTGCACCGGGGTCAACACAGTCGAGCTGCTTCACTACTGCACCCGTTACAGCACACTCATTTCGCATGTCGAGCAGTTCGAGCACAAGCTGACCACCGCCATCATGACCGCGTTTTCGTCGCCCATGGGGCCGGTTCACATCAGTGTGCCGATGGACATCATGCGGCAACGTCAGTTGGGAATGACTCCCAGTTTTTCTCTCACAAACCTGATTCGCAAGCCGGCCCTGTGCGACGACGACGCCGTGGACAAGCTCTACGCCGAACTGGTTTCCGCGCGGCAACCGGTGTTTCTGCTTGGTGACGAGGCGCGCGAGGCAGTCGGCTCCATTCTGACTTTGGCGGGGAGGCTGGGCGCCAAGATAATCGTTACACCCCACGGCAAGGGTCTGGTCAGTCCCTACCATCCGCTGTTCAGAGGTGTCATCAGTTTCGCGGGGCATCGCGAAGCCAACCAGATTCTTGCCGACGAAGCGGTCGACCGGATTTTCATCATCGGCGCCAACATGGGCGAATGGGCCAGTAATGGTTGGGATTCGCGGCTGTTCGGCCACCGAATCATTCACATTGAATCGACCGAGGCAAATCTTGCCAGGACACCCATGGCAGCGCTGCATGTGCGCGGTCGCATAGAGACAATCGTCGAACGGACACTCTCCCGACTGGACGCGAACACCGATGGCCGCGCTCCAGCAGCCCAGCGGGTGGGAGCCCCGAGTGCCGAGGAGTCGCGTCGTCATTTCACCCTGGATGATGAGGAAAAATACTATTCCGATGCAGTGCCCATCAAGCCGCAACGCTTGATGCGGGAGTTGCCGCGCGTTTTGCCGTCGAATACGTACTACCTTGCGGATTCGGGCGCGAGCCTCTCGTGGGCCATTCACTACCTGCATCCTTATGATCGCCGGATGTCCGGCCGGCGCGATCGCAACAGCGGGCTGTTTCACGCGGTGACCGAATTCGCCGCGATGGGCTGGGCCATCGGCAGTGCCGTGGGCGCGGCACTTGCGCGTCCGGCCGAGCCGGTCGCCTGCATCACCGGCGATGGCAGCATGCTGATGAGCGGTCAGGAAATCACGGTGGCCATTCAGGAAAAATTACCCGTGATTTTTGTGGTGCTCAACGATAGTGCGTACGGCATGGTCAAGCATGGGCAGCGCATGACCGGTGCGGAATTTATCGGGACCGCACTACCCAGGACGGATTTTGCCGCCTTCGCGCGGGCCATGGGTGCCGAGGCTTATGTGATCCGCTCGCCAGACGATCTGTTGGCACTGGACGGCAAGGCAATTGGCAGTTGGCCCGGACCGACCTTGCTGGATGTGCGAATAGATCCCGATGAGGCGCCGCCGATCGGTTTCCGCACCAGTTTCCTGAAAGCCTGACTAACCCGGACCGGATCGAATGGCAACCATCCCCACGGAAAATATTGTCACCAAAATCTGGCGTGAAGAACCCGAGCCGGACAACCCCTTTGCCGCGCGGGCTTGCTACTGCGCAGGTTACGACGTCTATGGCGATCTGTTGGGAAAAATCACCTGGTTTGAATATGTCTGGTTGCTGTTTCGGCTCGATCCGCCGACCCCGGTGCAGAAAACCCTGCTCGAAGGCCTGGCGGTGGGTTTGGCCAACCCCGGCCCGCGCGACCCCAGTGTGCATGCCGCGATGAGCGCGGGTGTGGGGGGCTCGACCCACGCCTCCGCCTTGATCGCCGCCATCGCGGTCGGCGCCGGCAATCTGGGCGGCGCGCGGGAGGTGTTGATCGCGATGCAGTACTGGGCGCAGTGCGGCACCGATCTCGATGCCTGGCGCGGGATTATCGCGACGCCGCCGGTGGAGGAGCGCACGGATGTGTGGCCCGCCATGGAACACACGCCGGGCTTTGATCCCAACGGCGCGAGCTGTCCGACTCCGGTCCGGCAGTTGCTCGACCATCTGGCAACCCACAGCGACGGCCCCGCGTTGTCCTGGCTTGCCGCCCACCGCGAGACCCTGGAGCAGTGCGCGGCTTCCCCGCTGGCGTTTTCCGGCGTAGCGGCCGCAACCCTGCACGAGCTGGGCTTCAGCCCCGAGCAAGGCGAGATGCTGTTTCTGATGCTGCGTCTGCCCGGCGCCGCCGCCCATGCCCTGGAGCAGGAAAAAAGCTGGGCACGGTTTCCCTTCTTTGGCGCGGGCCTCACGCTGACCGACGATCCGGGCCCGATTGCCGCCGCGAGTGCTGAACGGTGAACGGTCCCGAACTGCTGGCTGCGTACGAAGACAATTGGGTCACCGCCATGGGCGCCTGGTTTCCGGAAGGGCGCGTGGTGTTGCGGGGCAAGGATGTGCTGAGTGATCTTGGACATCGACCGTGGATGGAGTATCTCGTCTATGCGATCACGGGGCGGGAGTCTTCAGAGCTGGCGCGGCTGATTGAGGGCATCTGGGCCATCAGCTGTAGCTATCCCGACCCGCGAATCTGGAACAACAGGATAGCGGCGCTTGCGGGAACCGCGCGATCTACTGGGGTATTAGCGATAGCGTCCGCCGTTGCGGTAACGGAAGCAACCGTATACGGGCTGAAGCCTATAAAAGGGGCGATGGATTTTTTTTACCGGGCAGACGCAAAGCTACGGCAGGGGCAATTACTTGCGGAGGTGATCAGAGCCGAACTTAAGAAGTACCGCGTGGTGTCGGGTTATGGAAGGCCGATTGTTGATGCAGATGAACGTATCTTGCCGTTGCTTCGATTCGCAAAAACTTTGGGCCAGCACGACGGGCATCACGTCCAGCTTGCTTTCCAAGTCCATGATTATTTGAAGAACTCTAGATATAAATACCAGATCAATGTTGCGGCGTTGGCCGCCGCGATTCTTGCGGATCAAGGGCTATCGCCGGAAGAGCTCTACAACTTGGCGACCTTGGCGTTTGTCGCCGGTATGTTTCCCTGCTACATCGATACCCGTGAAAAGCCGGAGGGCACATTTTTCCCGTTGCGCACCAGCCGTATCCACTATGCAGGCGCCGAAACTCGGCGCTGGGGGTGAAGGAAATGAATAACTTTAAGAAGTTCCAGTACCTCAGTTTTCTTCTTCTGGCAGTGCCACTTGCGGGGCAAGCCCAGCCCCAGTCGGCGGCGGAGGATGAGCTGGTCGAACTCTATGGCAGCGAGGAGTTCGTAAGGATCGCCACCGGCGTGGCTCAGCCCGTCTCCAAGGCGCCTGCGGTGGCTTCGGTGATTACTGCGGACGACATCAAAAAAATGGGCGCCATGGATATCGACGAGGCGTTGGAGACAGTGCCTGGATTGCATGTGGCACGCAGCGCCCTGGGCTACAACCCTGTCTACACGTTCCGCGGCATGTTCTCGGATGTGAACCCTCAGGTCCTTATGCTGATTAACGGCGTCCCGCTCACCAATCTCTATGTCGGGGATAGAAATGTGAGCTGGGGCGGCATGCCAGTGGAAGCCATCTCCCGCATCGAAGTGATACGGGGGCCGGGTTCGGCGGTGTACGGCGCCGATGCCTTTGCCGGGGTGATCAATATCATCACCAAAACCCCCGCCGAGATGAACGGGCTGTCGACGGGGGTCCGGGCCGGCAGCTTCGATACCCGGGACGGCTGGCTGCAATATGGCGGTGTCAGCGACGAGTTTCGTTACGGTGCCATTGTCGAGGCGCACAAAACCGATGGCCAGCGGGAACGCGTGAGCGCCGATACCCAGAGCTTTCTCGATCTGGTATCCGGTACCAGTGCCTCCCGGGCGCCCGGGCCGGTGAGTCTGCGGCGGGACAATCTGGATGCGCGCGTCGAGCTGGGCTATCGCAACCTGACCTTTCACGGCGGTGCGCAAATCCGCAGCGATGAAGGCGTCGGAATTGGTGTCGCGCAGGCCCTGGACCCCAAGGGCGGTGTCTCCAGCGACCGTTACAATGCCGATCTGACCTACGACAATCCAACGATCACCGACACCCTGGGGATCAAGGTCCAGGGCAGCGCGCTGTTCACGACTCAGGAAGTGGCAAACAATCTGCAACTGTTTCCCCCCGGCTCCCGGGGACCGTTTTTCACCCCGCTGGGAACGCCCATTTTCCCGCCGTTCCCCGATGGCGTGATCGGCAACCCCGAGGTGTTCGAACGACATTACCGTTTGAACAGCGTGCTGTCGTACTCCGGATTCGCGGACCATCAGATCGCTTTTGGCGCCGGCTACTACTACGGCGAGGTGTACAAAACCAAGGAGACGAAGAATTTCGGATTTGATCCGGCCACCGGTTTCCCGATTATGCCGGGCAGCCCGCTGGTGGATGTATCCAATACACCCCTGGTCTTTCTGCCCGAAGGTCGGCGCGAGAACACCAGCGTTTTTCTGCAGGATATCTGGCATCTGGCCAACGACTGGGAGCTGACCGCCGGCGCGCGCTACGATCATTTCTCGGATTTTGGCGACACCACCAACCCGCGCGTCGCCCTGGTGTGGTCGGCGCGCCAGAATCTCACCATCAAGGCGCTCTACGGCGAGGCCTTCCGGGCGCCGTCGTTCGCCGAGACCCGGGTGCAATCGAACCCCGCGTTTCTGGGCAATTTCTCGCTTAAACCGGAGTCCGTGCAGAGTACCGAACTGGCGTTCAACTACCGCCCCAGGTTCGACGTCACGCTGGATTTCAACCTGTTCCAATACACCTGGCAGGACATCATCCAGTTCATACCCGATGCCGGCGGCGGCATCCGCACCGCGCAGAATTCCGGCGAACAGAAAGGTCATGGCGCCGAATTCGCAATCGCCTGGGAAGCCACGAAGACCCTCAAGCTGTCCGGCAACCTCGCCTGGCAGAAATCCGAGGATCAGGCGACCCACGAAGATTCCGGCAATGCCCCGGGCCACCAGACCTATGCGCGTGCCGACTGGATTCTCAGTCCCGGCTGGAATCTCGATGTGCAAACCAACTGGGTGGCGGATCGCAATCGCGTGGTTGGCGATCCGCGCGGTAAAATCGACGATTACGTGATGACCGATCTGACCTTGCGCAATACGAGCCTGGTGCCGAAGCTGGAGTTCGCGCTGCTGGTCAAGAACCTGTTCGACGCGCATGCCCGCGAACCCAGTTTGAACGGCACGCCGGTGCCCGCGATTCCCAACGATTTGCCGCTGGCGGGCCGCGCGGCCTTCGTGGAAGTACGCTACACCCCTTGACCCCCGACCACCCACTGGCCGGGGCCTTTGATAACCAAGGAAAAGGACACAACCAGGATGGGACCCATGGCCCGTGCCACAGCAGTATTACTGGCGTTGTTGACGGCTTCCCACGCGCTGGGCGAGGGAGTGCTGATTCTTTACCCTCAGGTCCGCGAGCCCTACACGAAGATCTACCAGGATACCCTGGAAGGCATTGACGAAACCTACAAGGGCCCGTACACGACGCTCGTGATACAACCCGGGCAACATCTTGAGCCCGGCGTGATCGCGCGCGCGGCTCCGAACCTCTACGTTGCCTTGGGCAACGATGCGGCGCGTGAGCTGGGGAGGGCGGCGCCGGAAGGGCCCGTCATCACCACGGCCAACCAGGAGATGGCGTTCAAGGTGACCTATCAGTTGGCCTACTATCCGGATCCGGACACGCTCCTCGCCCAGTTGCAAAGGTTTCAGCCCGGTGTCCGTTCACTGTCGATGGTCGCCGAAACCGACACGGATCCCTATCAGCGTCGGGTGCGGGATGCCCTGACCCGCGCGGGGATCGGACTCAAGGTGTGCGTTGCCGGGAGCCTGGCGGCGGCGGCGGTCTGTTATCGCCAACTGCTGGATGCGGCGACGCCGCAAGACGCCATCTGGATCCTCCACGGCGGCAAGTTGCTGGAGCCCGCGCTGCTGGTGAATATCTTGTCCACCGCCTGGGAGCGGCAACTGACGGTGCTGTCGTCGAATCCCGATCATGTGCGCAGGGGCGCGCTGCTTTCGCTCTACCCGGACAATCTCAGCGCGGGACGTCAGCTCGGCGACATGATCACGGCCTGCATCGCCCCAGGCAAATGCACGCGCTCGGAAACCAGCTATTTGCGCACCATGGGCATTGCGCTCAACGAGCGCACCGGTCGCCACCTGGGTCTCGTCATCAGTCCCGAGGCGCGGAAAAGCGCCGACCTGATTCTCTGAGGAAGCCTGGCCCGATGGCGGCATTTCGATTGCGCAACCTCCGGTTTCGGCAGCAGCTCACGCTGCTGTTCGTCATCGGCGCGCTGCTGCTGGCGCTGGTTGGCTCGCTCGGCGCCAGCAAATTCGCCAGCGATCTGGTGGCGCGGGAAATGCGCCAGCAGGGCATCAATGTGGCGCGTACCCTGGGTCTTCACGCCAAGCTCGCCATGCTGTACGAGAGCAAGGAAGCCGCCGCCGATGCCGTCAAATCCATCGCCGGTTTTCCCGACATCGAAGTACTCGACATCCGCTCCGCCGCGGGAGCCTTGCTGTATGGCGGCGGCGCGTCGGTATTTCCGCCGGAGGTGTCGGCGACCAGCGCCGCTTTTGCCGAGCTCGACCTGCCGGATCGCTGGTTGTTCAGATTGCAGGTGTACGCGGAACCCTCGCAGGACGTAACCGATACTGGCGAGGTGGAACGTCCTGAACACCTCGGTAGCGTGACCATTGCGCTGTACAAGCGCACCCAGCAGGAACTGGCGCAGCGAATCTTCCAGGGGATCATCATTGTATTTTCCCTGGCAGCCGGATTGTTGCTGTTGTTGCTGATCCAGATGACGCACCGTTTGACCAGTCCGCTCGAAGCGCTGGCGCTGATCATGGGCCGGGCCGAGCAGGGCGATCTGCGGGTGCGCGCCGACCTGCACCGAGGCCAGGCGGATGTGCTCCAGATGCAGCACGCCTTCAATGCCATGATGGAAGAGCTCGAGAATCGCGAGGCCGAGCTGCAGCGCGCCCGCGATGCCGCCGTGGAATCCGCCCGGCTCAAGGGCGAGTTCGCCGCCAACGTGACCCACGAGCTGCGTACGCCCATGAACGGGGTGCTGGGCCTGCTCGATTTGCTGTCCGACGGCAAGCTCAATGCCCGCCAGGCCGAATATGTCGATCTGGCGCGCAAGTCCGCCGAGGGCTTGCTGGGCCTGGTGGACAACATCCTGGATTTTTCGAAGAACGATAGCGGGATGGCGGAGCAGGAATTCGGCGAAATAATTCTGCGCGATCTCATCGAGGAGTTGGTGGAACTGGTCGGGACCCAGGCGCTCGGCAAGGGCGTCGATATCGGTTACTTCATGGCGGCGGAAGTTCCGGCCACGCTCAGCATCGACGCGTCCAAGGTCAAGCAGGTGTTGATCAACCTGTTGGGGAACGCGGTCAAATTCACCGAGGCGGGCGAAGTATTTCTGACTGTCACCCGGTCGTCCGGCACGCAGTCTTCCCTGCGCTTTGCAGTGTCCGATACCGGTATCGGCATTGATCCCGCGGTGCAGCAGCAGATTTTCGAACCCTTTACCCAGGGCGATGCGTCCGCCAGCAAACGCTATCAGGGCACGGGGCTCGGTCTGACCATCTCGCGCCAGCTCGTCGAGATGATGGGTGGCGAGATCGGGCTCGACAGCGCGCCGGGTCGTGGCAGTACTTTCTGGTTCGAGCTGCCCTGTGTCGCCCCGCCCGCGTTACCCACGCCGGCCCGTCCGCCCGGAAGCGATGCGGGCACGGCGCTGTGCATACTCGCGAGCGACAACAGTTACGGCTTTATCGCCGATACCCTGATGCGCCATGGCGTGCGTGCGGTGCATGCGGTGAACATGCAGGCAGCGCGCGGGCATCTGGTGGACTCCGGTGCCGGCAACGGCGCCGACCTGGTGCTGGTCGATGAAGGCATCTATTTCGCTCACAGCGACGAATTTGATCTGCTCGCCGCCGCGGTACCCGGCCGAGTACAGGTACTGCGCAATCCGTTCGCCAAGCTCGAAATAACCTCGAAGGATGTCGGCGTGCTGGACAAGCCTCTCGGTTTTTCGCCCATCGTGCGCCTGGCCGGGACGCTGCGTACCGGCCTGGTGGGTGAGCCGGCTGTCGCCGCACCGGCATTGCCCGGCGCCGAAGCACTCGGACACTTGCGCGTGCTGCTGGTGGAAGACAACGCGGTCAACCAGAAAGTCGCTTCTGAAATGCTGTTGCGCCTGGGTATCGCGGCGGATCTCGCCGAGCACGGGCAGCAGGCGCTCGCCATGGTGGCGCGCGCCGACTACGACCTGATCCTGATGGATTGCAACATGCCGGTGATGGACGGCTACGACGCGACCCGCAGGATTCGCGCGCTGGAAACCGATCGCGCGGTTCCCATCATTGCCATGACCGCCGGCACCAGCGAGCAGGAGCACGCGCGCGCAATCGACGCGGGATTCACCGATTTTCTTATCAAGCCCGTGCGACTCGATTTGCTCGCCGCCAGGATTACCCGTTGGGCCCCCGTACGCTCCTGTGTCGCGACTCCCGGGAAAACGGCAGTGTCGCCACCTGATCCCGGGCGAGCCTTCAGCGAAGAGGCGATGAACGAATTGCACGCCAGCGTGGGTGATGTCACCTACCGGATGATCGAGTCCTTCCTGGAAGATACTCCGGTTTATCTGGATTCGCTGAAGGCCGCCCTGCGCGCCGGCGACGCCCAGCGTGCCTACGAGATTGCCCACACCATCCGGGGTAGCGCCAGCAATTTTGGTGCGAAGGCGTTTGTGGATGCCGTTCTTGCGCTGGAAGCCTTCAGCAAGGCGGGTGATTTGTCGGGCAGCGATGCCCTGCTCGACATCGGCAATGAGCGGTTCGCCGCCCTGCGCAAGGATCTCGAACGGCACCGGGCGAGCGAGTCGGGGCACCACACCGGCGTGCCGGGCAAATACCGGTTGCTGATCGCGGATGATGACCGCACCTTGCGTCTTGCACTGCGCGGCACCTTTGCCGGCGACGAATTCGAGGTGCTGGAGGCGGCCGACGGCGCCCAGGCCATCGCCCTGTGCGAGCGGGTCATGCCCGACATCATCCTTATGGACGCCATGATGCCGGAAGTCAGTGGCTTCGACGCCTGCCGGCGTATTCGCCAGTTGCCCGGCGGCGCCGAGCTGCCGGTGCTGATGGTCACCTCCCTCGACGATGAGGATGCCATCGTGCGGGCGTTCGCCGCCGGCGCCTCGGATTACATCACCAAACCGATTCACTTCGTCGTGCTGAAGGAGCGGGTGGGCCGCCTGATCAAGGCGAATCGGGCCGAAGCCCGCGCCCGGACCCTGGCTTTTGCCGATGCGCTGACCGGTCTGCCCAACCGCGCGCGGCTGACCCAGGAGCTGGGGCTGGCGCTCAATCAGGCGACCATCAACAACGAACGCATCGCGGTGTTTTTTCTCGATCTGGACAATTTCAAGAACATCAACGACAGCCTCGGGCACCAGGTCGGCGATCTGCTGCTGAAGGCGGTCGCCGATCGCCTGCGCTCCAGCGTCCGGCGCAGCGATTTCATTGCGCGCCTCGGTGGCGATGAATTTACCGTGATCCTGCGCCGCGTCGAAAGCGAAGAGGTGATTGCGACCATTGCCCGCAATATTCTCGTCGCCCTGAATGAACCCTTTGTCTTCATCCACAAGCGCATGATGGTTTCCACGAGCATCGGCATTTCGCTGTTTCCGGACCATGGCACGGACGTCAGTTCACTGCTCAAGCATGCCGATCTGGCCATGTTCAAGGCCAAGGAGACCAAGAATCAGTTCTGCTTTTATCAGGACGGCATGGAAGACGCGGTATCGCATAAATTGCAGCTCCAGCAGGAACTGCGCCAGGCCATCGACAACGATCTGCTGGTGCTCTATTTCCAGCCCCAGTACGACTTGACGACAGACAGGGCCGTAGCCGCCGAGGCCTTGGTGCGCTGGCCCCGCGATGACGGCCAGGTGCTTGGCCCCGGTGCCTTCATCCCGCTCGCGGAGGAGACCGGCCTGATCACCGAGCTGACCGATCTGGTGCTGGAAAAAGCCTGTGGTGCGATCCGGGGCTGGCTGATCCGCGGCTATGCCGTGAAGCTCTCGGTGAACCTGTCCGGCAAGGATTTCGAAGCGTCGGGGCGGTTGATCCAGCGGGTTACCGAGCTGACGCGCAAGTACGAAATTCCGCCCCGGATGCTGGAGCTGGAAATCACCGAAAGCATGCTGATGGCGGACCCCGAGCGCAGCCGCGCGGAGTTGCTCGAACTGAAGAATACCGGATTCAGTCTGTCGATCGACGATTTCGGCAGCGGCTATTCATCGCTCTACTACCTGAAAAACCTGCCGGTCGACGTGCTGAAGATCGACCGGGCTTTCGTCAAGGATCTGGACGACCCGCAGAACCGCCGCGACATCCCGGTGATTACGGGCATCATCGCGCTGGCGCGCAGCCTGGGCTTGCACACCGTTGCCGAAGGTGTGGAAACGCATCACCAACGGGCGGTGCTTCAGTCGCTCGGCTGCGAAATGATCCAGGGCTATCTGATCAGCGAACCGTTGCCCCGCCATGAATTTGAACAGACCTTTCTCGAGCAATTCCGGGTGGGATCCAAAGAACCGCACCTGCGGCAGGTAAAACCAGGATAACCTGAAACGGTTCACGACGCCTTTAGCGCGCGGCTCAAGCATTCGTTGCGAATCATGCCGATCCCGGTGATGTTCAGAATACCCGTCAGAACCAGGCGTCGCGCATCTCGAAGGGCACCGGATTGCCGCGTTGCAGCAGTGTCGCCTGATAGTCGATCTGGGTCAGCTCCCAATCGAAGTAATAGCGCGCCGTGTGCAGCTTGCCGCGATAAAAATTCTGGTCGTCGGCGTGGCAGTCCCTGTCCAGTCCAGCCGCCGCCGCCAGCGCCTGCTTGAGCCACAGCCAGGCGGCCAGCACCCGCCCATACAGGTCGAGATAGAGCGTGGCATTGGCCAGGCCCTGGTCGATGTCGGCGTCGAGTTGGCGCAGCAGCGCGGCGGTCGTGGTGTCCAGGGTTTGCAGGCCGTGCTCCAGCTGCCGGGCAAGGCGCGCGGTTTCTCCCCAGTGTTCCGCGCGGGCAATGTCCGCGCGTGCCGCTTCCAGCAGGATGCGGTGTCCCGCGCCATCCTTCAGCCGCAGCTTGCGGCCCAGCAGGTCGAGGCCGTGGATCGCCTCGGCACCTTCGTGGATGGGATTCAGGCGCTGATCACGATAAAGCTGTTCGGCGCCGTATTCGCGCATGTAGCCGGCGCCACCCAGGATCTGGATGGCGTGGTCATTGCCCACGCAACCGTATTTCGACGGCCAGGATTTGACGATGGGGGTGATCAGGTCGAGCAGCAGCGCCGCGCGCTCGCGCTGGCCGGGATCGGGCGCCGTGTGCTGGTCCTCGAACAGGGCGCTGGCGAACAGGCACATGAACAGACCGCCCTCGGCATAGGCTTTCTGGGCCAGCAGCAAGCGTCGCACATCGGCGTGCGCCACCAGCATCACCTGGGGTGAGGATGGATCGGAGCAGGACGCGAGGCGTCCCTGGGGACGCTGGCGCGCGTATTCCAGGGACAGGTTGTAGCCCTGATAGGCGATGGCCGCGGCGCCCAGGCCGATGCCGATGCGCGCCTCGTTCATCATCTGGAACATGTAGCCCAGGCCCTTGTGGGGCTCGCCGACCAGATAGCCGATGGCGCCGTCGCGCTCACCGAAATTGAGCACGGTGTTGGTGGCGTTGCGATAGCCCATCTTGTGGTTGAGGCCCGCCAGGGCCACGTCGTTGCGCGCGCCCGGACTGCCGTCCGCGTTCAGGACATGCTTGGGCACGATGAACAGCGAAATGCCTTTTACGCCGGGCGGAGCACCACGGATTTTCGCGAGCACCATGTGAATCACGTTGCCGGCGATGTCGTGGTCGGCGCAACTGATGAACATTTTCTGGCCGAACAACCGATAGCTGCCGTCGCCTGCGGGTTCGGCCGTCACCTTGATGTCGCCCAGCGCCGAGCCCTGCGCGGGCTCGGTCAGCGCCATGGTGCCGTTGGCGCGGCCGGACATCAGCAGCGGGAGATAATGCGCTTTTTGCTCCGGCGAGCCGAACGCGCGAATCAGATTGATCACACCGATGGTGATGAAGGGATAGGCCGCGGTGCTGATGTTGGCGGCATTCATGTAGGCCATGACCATCCGGAAGATGACTTCCGGAAGCTGCGCGCCGCCTTCGTCCACCCGCTCGTGGGCGGCGAGAAAACCGGCTTCGACAAAAGCGTCCCAGGCGGCCTTGGTCTCCGGAATCAACTGCACGCGCTCGCCATCGAAGCTGGGCTCGTTGGCATCGCCCTTGGCGTTGTGGTTGGCGAAATATTTTTCCGCGACGGTTTTCGCGGTGGCGAGCGTCGCGTCGAATATTTCGCGGGAGTGATCGGCGTACTCGGGACGATCGAGCAATGCTGCGGTGTCGAGTGCTTCGTAAAGCTGAAAAGCGATATCACGGTCGTTGAGCAGTGTGGTCATGGCGGCGGCTTCTGGTTAAATATTTTGGTTTGGGGCTTCATCCACATGGGTGCGGATTAATGCGACGTAATGGCACGCTGAAGTACCTCCTGTGCCCATGCGTTCAGGCTCTTGCCTTCCGCTTCCGCCAGCATGGCCGCCTTCGCATGGATGCCGGGATCAATCCGCAACATGACTTTGCCGGAATACGGGCGTTGCGGAGAACGCTTGAGTTTCTTGCAAGTAGTCAGGTAGTCGTCCACCGCAGCCGCGAACGCGGATTTCAGCTCCGCAACCGACTCGCCGTGAAAACCCACCACATCGCGAATGCCGGCAAGATGGCCAACAAAGCATCCGTCCTCATCGCTGTACGCTATGCGCGCGGAATAGGCTTTGTAGTTCATGACGTTCATGACGGCCTTCCTGTTACTGAGACGCCTGATGGCGAGACGCCTGCTTGCGACAAAAAATCCCGGGCGTCCCGGACTTGGTAGGGCTTTGCTTCTTTACGCGGGTGGGGTCGATGAAACGAGGCCACAATTCCATTCAACTCGAACCGTACCCGCGAGCCGTCGCCCTTGATGACTTGAGCGCCCAAGGTGATCAGCAACGACTCAATCTTTCGCCACTCAAGGGAAGACGGAACTGGCGTGGCGAATACCGACGCCAGCGTCTTTCGGTGGGTGCTGTTCACGACAAAATGCTATCACATGTTGATAGTGTGGTGCGTCCGGCGAACAGAAGTTAAGGATGCTCCGAACAAGTCTTTCGACAAGCTCAGGACGAACGGAATCAGATTATTCAGAGCGTCCTTAAGCGTAGCTGTAGTCGCGAAACTGGTCCCGCAGGTCCTTCTTGCTGACCTTGCCGGTCGCGGTGTGGGGAATGAACTCGACGAATACGCAGTCTTCGGGAATCCACCAGGTGGCGATCTTGTCCTTGAGAAACGCGAGGATGGTTTCCTTGGCGGGATCGGTGCCGGGGCGCTTCACCACCACCAGCAGCGGGCGCTCGGTCCATTTCGGGTGCGGCACGCCGATCACCGCCGCTTCCAGTACATCGGGATGACCCATGGCGGCGTTCTCGACTTCGATGGAACTGATCCACTCGCCGCCCGATTTGATCACGTCCTTGGTGCGGTCGGTGATCTGCATGTAGCCGTGCGCGTCGATGGTGGCGACATCCCCGGTGTCGAGCCAGCCATCCGGAAGATGCGCATCGGAAGTGTCGAGCCGGTAGTAGCTCTTGCACACCCAGGGGCCGCGCACCTGGAGCTGGCCGGAGTGCTTGCCGTCCCAGGGCAGTTCGGCGCCGCTGGCGTCCACGATGCGCATCTGCACGCCGTAAATGAGCCGGCCGGCCTTGAGGCGGTAGGCGGTTTTTTCCGCATCCGGGAGTTCTTCCATCCAGGGCATCAAGGTGTTGAGGGTGCCGAGCGGGCTCATCTCCGTCATGCCCCAGCCGATGTGGGCGTGGACGCCGACCTGGTCCAGCGCACGCAGCAGGGCTTCCGGGCAGGCGGCGCCACCGATTACCACCCGCTTCAGCGACGGCACCGCGCCACCGCTGTCGCGCAGGTGATTCACCAGGGCGAGCCACACGGTGGGCACCCCCAGCGCCAGATCCACGGCTTCTTCGTTGATCAGTCGAGCCAGCGTTTCGCCGTCGCCCATCTTGGGTCCGGGAAACACCAGCCGGGCGCCGGCGGCGGCAGCGGAATACACCACGCCCCAGGCGTTGACGTGGAACATGGGCACCACCGGCATCACCGTATCGCCGGCGGCAAGGCCGATCACGTCGCGCATGCTGGTGGCCAGGCAGTGCAACACGGTGCTGCGGTGGGAATAGAGCACGCCCTTCGGATTGCCCGTGGTTCCGGATGTGTAACACAGCGAACAGGCGCTGTTTTCGTCGAGCCTGGGCCAGACGTAGGCGTCCGGCTGGTTCGCGAGCAAGGCTTCGTAGCAGTGAACGTTCTTGAGCGTGGTCGCCGGCATCAGGGCCTGGGTGGTCAGAACCACGAAGCCCTTGACGGTTTGCAGTTGGTCCTGCAGCTTTTCCAGCAGCGGCACGAAGGTCACATCGGTGAAGATCCACTGATCCTCGGCGTGGTTGGCGATATAGGCGATCTGCTCGGGAAACAGGCGTGGATTGATGGTGTGGCAGACATAGCCCGCGCCACTGATGCCGTAATACAGTTCGAAGTGCCGGTAGTCGTTCCAGGCCAGGGTCGCAATGCGGTCGCCGCGCGCCAGTCCCAAACCGTCGAGGACATTGGCGAGTCGGCGGGAGCGGGCAAAGGCCTCGCCAAAGGTGTACCTGTGACGCGGGTTGTCGGCGGTGACCGAGACGATCTCGGTGTCCCGGAATACCCGGTCCGCGAACTGCATGATGGAAGTGATGGTGAGGGGATCGTCCATCATCTGGCCGAGCATGATTACCTCCAGTGCGTCAATTCGTCGGGTTGTTGCCGCAAGGCCGGCGTCACGGGGGGCAGGCTGCGGTATGGCCGCGAGTCTAGCACAGCAGTCTCCGCCGTCCTCGGCGCGCGGAGGACGGCTTCAGTTGCGATTCAGACCCGCACTGACGACCAGCTGTTCGAGCAGATCGAAATCCGGAATGAGCGCGGGTTCGCCGCGCACCTCGACGACGAGCGCGGCGCCGCGTGGGGCCGCTACGTCCAGCGCCCGCAGGTCGCTGTCCGCGCTCAGGCGCAGTGGCCGGGGCAACTCCCGAATCGCGAGTCCATAAAACCCCTGGCTGGCCGCCGCGCCGACGGCGTTGATGATCGCCACGCGATGGCCCGCCCGCGGCGCCGCTGACGCCCCGTCAGCTATGCCTTCGTAGGCGAGCAAAGGAATTTCACGGCCGCGCCACGGCAACCAGCCGTGCAGCCAGGGCTGGTCCGCCGGCGCTGGCGCCGGCTGTGGCGCTTCCTCGAGGATTTCCGCCACCGCGGCCAGAGGCAGCAGCAGTTGCAGTCGATCGGTTGCCAGCGAGAGCAGCAGACTATCGACTTCGGTCGTTTTTTGATTGCGTTCGCCGGTGTCGCTCAAGATGCCTCCGCCTGCGGCCCGGGGGCCGGTGCGCCATAACGAAAGTTGAAGCGGCGCGCCAACGCCGCGACATCGCCACTGTAGTCCACCTCGCCCTGGGCCAGCACGGCTTCCGGCATGGCCGACGCGACGCACGTATCCGGGCGCTGCGCCCAGATTTCGCCACCGTGTTCGCGTATGTGTTCGCTGCCCAGGGCGCCATCGTCCCCCATGCCGCTGAACACGATCATGCCGGCGGACTCGCGATAGGCCAGCGCAAGGGTCTCGGCGACCTGATCCGCGCTCGGGCGATAGGGTCCGGGCCAGGGGGTCGATAGAATCCGCATACCCCGGTCGCGGTTGATGCGTAGTCTGTGGTCCGGAGCGACTACGGTGAGGGTGCCTTCGAGGAAATAGTTGCCCGTGGCCGCGACCTGAATATGCCAGCGGGGGGCGCGGATCGCGAGTTGTCGCACCAACTGGGGAAAATGCGCGGATGTCAGGTGTTGCACATAGAGCAGCGCCAGTTTGGGCGTCGGGATCGTGGCGGCAAGGAACCGCTCCACCGCATCCGGCCCCCCGGTGGAGGCGGCCAGCAACCATACCCGCTCGGCGCGGGCCGCCGGTTGTCCCGAGTCCCCGACCAACCGGGGAGCACTCTCTATGCGTTGACGTAGATACTGCTTCCAGGCGGCGTAGTCGGCATCCGCGGCTGCGATAAAGGCAGGTTCCAGCTCGAGCTCAAAACAGTCGCGGCGAGGGGGGCGATCCGCACTGTCACCGGTTCCGAGCCATATCAGCAGGTCGAAACGGCCATGATCCGCGGCAGCCGCAGTTGGTCCGGGCGCGGTATCGAGCAGTACGACGTGCCCCAATTCCTCCAGCGCCCGACACAGCAGGGCGCGCGCTGCCGGATGTTGCGCGACCACGCCTACCTTCACTGCGCGCCTGAAACGTTGGCCAATAATTCCTCGACCACGGACAACAGCATTTCCTCCTGATAGGGCTTGCCGAGGTAGCGGTTCACACCCAGCTCCAATGCCCTTTCACGGTGCTTGTCACCGCTGCGCGACGTGATCATCGCGATAGGGAGGTCACGCAGTGGCTCGGACGCGCGCACCTGGCGGGCAACTTCGAAACCGTCCATGCGCGGCATCTCGATGTCGAGCAACATCAGATCGGGTTTGATTTCCTGCAGTAACTGCATCGCCTCCAGGCCGTCGCGGGCAGTGAGCACGCGATAGCCGTTACGTTCCAGCAGCCGGCTGGTTGCCTTGCGCACCGTAACCGAATCGTCCACAACGACAATGGTGGCGGCGGCGAGCGCGGGAGCTGACATGGCGCGCGGGTCCGCCACCGCGGGCTGGGGCAGGTCGCGCGAGGAGCCGCTGTAGTCTGCGATGAGTGCCACCAGGTCGACAATGGGCACCACGCGGCCGTCGCCCAGCAGCGTGGCACCGGCCAGCCCGCGCACCTTGGCAAACTGGGGGCCCAGGGATTTCACCATGATTTCCTGGCTCGGCTCCAGGGCGTCGACCTGAACGGCGACATTGCCGGACTTGCTTTTGACGAGGACTACCGACAGCTTGCCAGCCGCCGCGGGCAGCGGAGACAGGACGCCGTCGATCAGGCGCACCAGTGGACATACTTTGTAGAACGCGCCCTCAAAGTGCAGGCGCTGCTCCGGGTCCGCATAGAGTGAAGCCAATTCGACATTATTCAGCTTGACCACGCCGGCGACGCTGTTGAGCAGCACGCCGTACAACTCGCCGCCCGCCTTCATCAGCAGCGCGCGATTGACGGAGGCGGTAAAGGGCAGACGCAACGTAAATTCGGTGCCGTAATTGCGCCGTGATGTCAGGCTCACCGTACCGCCGAGCTGGCGGACCTCGTTATCCACCACATCCATGCCGAGCCCGCGGCCGGATATCTGGCTGACCGCCTGCGACGTGGAAAACCCGGGCCGGAAAATGAGTTGCATGATGTCCTGATCGCTCAGATCGTCGCCGGTGGGCAGCAACTGCAAGCTGGCCGCCTTGGCGCGGATAGCCTCCACGTCCAGTCCGCCGCCATCGTCGGAGAGACGAATCACAATGTCGCCGGCCTCGCGCGCGAAGGTGATGGCTACGATGCCGGTCTCGGGTTTGCCTGCCAGGCGGCGGCGCTCCGACGACTCGATGCCATGGTCGATCGCATTGCGGATCAAGTGTTCCAGTGAGGGGACGATGCGCTCCAGTACGGCGCGATCCATCTCTCCCTCGACGTTGTCCAGTCGCAGCTCGATGGATTTGTCGAGTTCGCTCCCGGTCTGCCGCACGATACGCCGCAGCCGCGGCAGCACACGCGAAAACGGCACCATGCGGGTGAGGGTCAGGTTTTCGTGCAGATCCCGATTGACCCGCGCCTGCTGGACCAGCAGGGTCTCGGTGTCCTGCGCCTTGTCGAGCAGGGTGTCCTTGAGGTCCTGCAGGTCCGACGCGGACTCTTCCAGGCCCCGGGCGAGCTGCTGCAACTGCGAATAGCGATCCATCTCCAGCGGATCGAAGTCGTCTTCGTGGCCAGCGGCATCCAGCTCTTCGCGTCGCAGTCGTGTCTGGGCTTCGGTTTCCAGGCTCAGGTGACGCACCTGATCACGAAAACGCGTGACAGTGGTTTCCATTTCTTCGAGCAGTGCACGAAACTGATGCAGTTGCTGCTCGATACGACTGCGGCTGATGCTGGTTTCGCCAACCAGATTGACCAGATTGTCGAGAATGGGTGCGGCGATCTTCACCATCTCGCGCGGTTCAGCGAAGGTTCCGCCGACGTCCAGGCCAGCACGGTTTTTGGCGCTGACCGCGGACGTGCGCCAGGGCGCCGGTACCCGCGGCGCTTCGTCGGCGCGCACCGACGATAGCTGAACCGCGTCGCCTGGCGGCGTGAGCGCGGGCTCCAGAGTCTGAAGTGGCAGCGTCTGGTGCGGCTGCGCAGCCGACGGCGGTGCGGGGGGCGTCGGCAGTTGCACGACATGACCACCGGCGGGAGCGGCTGATTCCGTGAGGGGCGGCGCCAGGTCGGGAGAGCGGAGCGCGACTTTGGGTTCGCGCAGCAGCCTGCGAATATGTTCGAGCTCGGTCTCGATCTTGTCGTAGTGGGCGAGACTTGCCGCAAAAAAGCCGTCGCTGCCAGCGTCAGCCGTTGCTTCGGCGCGCAGTACCAGCGTTTCAAAATCGTGACACAGGGTGCCGAGGGTTCGGCACCCGGCCATGCGGGCACCGCCCTTCAGGGTGTGGAGTGTGCGCTTGAGGGCGCTGGCACTGTGCAGCGGATCAGCGCCGGCCCGCCACTGGTTCAAGGCGTGCTCCAACTGCTCGCCGAGATCGGCGGCTTCTTCCAGAAATACGCCAACCAATTCGGCATCCACGCGATCGCGATGATCCGGTGCGCTATGCTCGATCCAGTCGGTGGCGGTTGGCGTTGCGGCCTCGCCGCCAGTGCCGGCTTGGTCATCTGGCAACGCGGCGGCGCTGAATTCCGTGGTGGAGGGTGCGGTGGCGACGGGTTCGGGCACGATGAATTCGGGCCCCGGCGCCTGAACGGACCCGCTCAGGGCGGGCGCTGCACCAAGCGCTCTGAGCGCATCGCGCTGGGTGGTATCCAGCGCGGCGACGGGGTGGTGCGCGGCCACGGCATCGAGCATGGCCAGGAGCAGATCTGTACTCGTGCCCAGGGTCGCGCGCGCGTCAGCCATTAACGGCAGTCCGGTGACCTGCCGGCAGGCGGCGGCCAGCAACGACGCCAGTTCCTCGAGTGCGGGCAGCTCGGCGGCGTTGGCGCTTTGCGCCAGCTCTTCCAGTTCGGTCGCAAGCTCTGGCAACCGGGGGTTTGGCTCCGCGCGGTCGATTCCGCGCGTCGCGAATTGTTCCGGTGCCGCCAGCAGCCGCACCAGCCCTTCGGCCATCAGTCGGCGCAGGTGCTCGCGCCCTTCATGGGTCGCCGGCAGGGTCAGATCGACCCGAACGGCTTCGATCTGATCGCCGAGCTGCGCCAAGTCGATGGCGGTGGCTGCATCGCCGGTGAGCAGGGCGCGACTGGCGTTCAGGGCCTGATCGAATAAATCCAGGCTTGCCGCGTCCGGCGCCTGGTCGCGCTCGCTGTACAGGTTTGCGAGTGCTTCCAGCGCCCGGATCATGCGGGGCAGATGCGGGTCGCCCATGCGTTCGCAGCACCCCACCAGCATATGCAGAGCCCGCGACACCGCCGCGGAAGGCGGGCTCGGGGATTCGCGGTGCCGGGCTGTCACATAGGCGGCTATCGTTTCCAGCTGTGCGGCGGCTTCGCTGCCGGACGCGATGGCGAGCGGCTGGATATCGGGCGCAGGCACCACTCCCGCCGGAATCGGTTCCGGCGCGATGGGTGCGGGGGTGGTGCCGCTGGCAAGGCTCTCCGCTGACAGGCGCAGCTGCACACCGGCGGCGTCGAGTTCTCCCGCGGTGCCGGCAGCAAAGGCCTCGATCAGTTTCGGCAGCTCGATGATGGCGCCGCTGACCACCTCCGCCACCGGTACCGACCAGGGGATGTAACCGTCGCGAACCTTGTTCAGCAGACTTTCCACTGCCCACGCCAATTCGGCGATCGCTTTCGCGCCCACCATGCGGCCGCTGCCTTTGAGGGTGTGGAAGCCGCGCCGGAGATCGGCCAGTACCTCTGTGTCGGTTCCGGGCGAGCGCGTCTCGAGATCGCGTATGGATTCGAGAACCTCGCGGGCCTCCTCGACGAAAATCTCGCGAATTTCCGGGTCCGCGCCGGCCTCCGATGCGGGGGCGCCGATCGTCGTCGGCGCCGGGCCGACAGCCGGCGTCACGTCACCTGCCGGAGGCGCAGCCGCAGGCGGCGGTACCACCGCGGCGGTTGCGTTCCCGCTCGTGGCTCGCGGCGGTTCGGCTTCGAAGGCGGCGAGTTCGCCGGTCTTGGCCTCGGCGTGCTGCAGGAAGCGCTCACAGGCAGTGGCATCGGCCTGAACCAGGGACTCCAGGTAGTACTCGCACGCGATGAGCGCGTCCGCGAGCGCGTCAAGTTGCGACCAGGACACCCTTGCGCCGGGATGCATCAATTGCCGGGCGACGTGCTCTCCACAGGCGGCCACCACCAAACCCAGGCGGTCCTGTCCGATGAATTCCAGCGCGTGGACGATTTGCATGGCGCGCGCGGGTAATCCTTCCAGATACAGGGGGTCGTTGCGCGCCGAGATATAGCTCACCACGGCGTCTTTGATTTCGTCGAGTAGTCCGCGCGCGGTGGCAACGACGGCGGCGGCGGCGGCGTCGACCCAGGCAATATGGCGCTGATCCTCTTCCATCTCCGGGGGCGCTGCATCGCATACCAGTGCTTCCAGGGCGCTGATCTGGTCTGCCCATTGCGGCCAGGAAGCCTGGATCGGAAGCTCGGTTAGCTCACGGTACACCGCCGCCGCCCTTGCCGCTGCCGGATGGTCGGCGGCAACCAGCGTATCGCGCACGCGCAGCAGCGGGGGTGACAGCGTCGCGGCTGCGTGTCCAAGGTCGATGCCGGCATCGACCAACTGGGTGCTCAGGTCCTGAAGCTGGCGTAGTTCGATCTCCAGTTCGTCGTGTAGCGCGGTGTTCGGGCGATACGCGACGGAGCGTTTGGCATGCGCCAGCGGATGCCGGGGCAGGGCCGCATCGAGGCGAAACAGGCTGCGCAGCTGTGCTGCGCCGGGTTGCTCCTCCCCGGCCATGGCAACGTAATAAAGTAGATTTTTCACCAGATTACGTGCCACCGGCGGTGCGGAGGAGGCAAAGGCTCCGGGATCGCAACAAGCGCGCAGGTCGCGGTCGAGCTCCCGCAACAGTTGCCGCAGTGCCGGACCTGCCGGTGCCGCGGCGCTCAAGCCCGCGAGGACGGAATATCCGGCGCGCCACAGCAGTTCCCGTTGGTGGCCGGCAAAAAGCTCCTGCATGCGCTCCGCGACTTTGCTCATGCGCTGCAGCGGAAGGCCGATCAGGGCCTCTCCCTTCAGCAGGCTCAGCAGCCCGACCTGGTAAATCTGGCGCAGTTTCCGGCACAACGTCGCCAGCTCCAGGTGATCGATGGCGGCGGGCGGGGATTGGCTGCGTTGGTCGAAGGGTGTGAGATCGGGATTGAACACGCCGCTTTCGGTTGCCAGCGGTTGTCCCTGTAGTGCAAGCAAGTCGTTGCGGGGCGACAGCAAGACGGCAGGTTGATCGCCGTGCTCGGCAATGGCGAGGCTGAGATAGCCGGGCATGGCGACGGCAGCGGCGGCCAGCGCCTCGCCCGCCGCTACCCGGTCGCTCACTTGGTCACTGAGCAGGGCGTCCACCAGGGCTACCATCTCCGCCAGCAGTTGCGCGCCGGCGTGGCAATCGGCCATCTCCATCGATCCCGCCACCTGATGCAGATACGCCCGGCAGAACTGGAGCTGCTGCTGGTCGCTGGGGTCGCGCAAGTAATTTTCCAGCGCGTCGCCGGCGGCCTCCAGCGTAGCGCCGATTTCGTCGATCAGCCACTGGAGGCCCCAGGGACCGGAATCAGCTCCCATGGGACGCCTCGTCGTCGACGGGGCGTCGGTAGGCCGCGACCCCGGGGTGCTCGACGCGGGTCAGGCCGGCCGGACACCAGTCGTGGGACTCTCCCGGACCCAGAATCAGATGACCGCCGGGCTTGAGGCGTCGGGCGAGAAAATTCAGGGTGTCGTGGCGGCGCCAGCGACGGAAATAAATCAACAGGTTCTGGCAGAAAATGATATCCGCTCCTTCGGGGAAAAATCCCCGCTGCCGCAGCAGCAGGTTGTCCACGATAAAAGCCAGCCGACTGCGCACTTCAATGCGAAACCGGAAGCGTCCGGCACCGACCGGCTCCAGAAAACGCGTCGCATATTCCTTGGGAAGGTCGAGCAGGGCGTGCGTGGGGTAGGTGCCGGTGCGGGCTTCCCGCAGCGCGGACCGGCTCAGATCGGTCCCGATCACGGCAAAGTCACCGCTACGTCTGGCGGCGCTGAATCCCTCGATGGCATCCAGCGCGAGGGAATAAGCTTCCTGCCCGGTGGAGCAGCCGACGCTCCATAAATTGAGGCTGCTGCCGCCGCTGGCGGCATGACGCTGCACGCAGTGACGGACGAAATCGTGGGATTCCCGGTGGCGGAAAAACCGGGTTTCCTTGATGAGCAGGCGGTCCATCAGCAGACGCCTTTCGCCCTCGCCGGCGGCGGTTTGCAGCATGCATTCAAAATACTCTTCCGGATCCGTCAGGCCCAATTCCAGTAGTCGCTGCTCGAGTTGGCGGCGGACAAAGGGCTCGCGGCGCTGGTCCACCACAACCCCGGTTTCCCGTTCGAAACAGTCGGCCCACAGCTGGTAGTGACCATCCTCCAGCATGCGAACCGGCTGGAGGATGCTGTCATCAGGACCGTAGACGGCCTGCCGTTGGTTGCGACCACGCCCGGCAGCGCCTGCTGCGCCGGGGTGGCTGACACTCTGGGTGGTGGTCATCGGCGCGAGTAATCAGGATTCGGGTCGAGATCGAATTCGTCGAGGTTGATTTCCGCAAGCTCCTGATGGAGGGTGCCGCTGAGATCGATCTCGGTGGTTGGGGCAGCGTTCTCGGAGCGTCGCGCGAGCGACGGGGCTCCCTGCAGCTCCGCGAGATCGATGTCCTCCAGCGCTGCGTGGCGTGCAGCGGTGGCTTGTGGCGCGGGCGCTTGGCGTTCCCGTGCCGGGGTTGCGCGCGGCCGCTGGAGGCCCGCTCCATCCATTGCCGCCTTTTTATCGGCGAGGGCGGTGGTGTGGGACGACCCTGTGTGGCGCGCCGGGATCTGGTCCGGGTGCAGGCGATCGATTTCATCCATTGCCGCCTTGCTTTCGGCGAGGACGGAGGCGATATGTGGTTGTGGGTGCCGCATGGCGGGCGCCGTGGTGTCGGCATGACGCGAAGTCCGCGTCATGTCCGATTGTGGGGCGGCGGGTACGGCGGATGTCGGCTTCGCTCTGGCCGGTGGCTGCGGCGAGACTTCCGGCAGCCGGAAGCCGGACACCGATTCGCGCAGATCGACCGCCATGTCCGCGAGTTCACCGATGGATGTGGCGGTCTGGTTGGCCTGCTCCAGTGTGCGCGATGTGATCTCCTGGATCACGTTCATGGTGTTCGAGATATGGCCTGCGGTGGTGGACTGGTGACGTGCCGCGGTGGAAATATCCTGGATCAACTCCGCCAGGTTGGTGGAAACCGTTTCGATTTCGCCCAATGCCACGCCCGCGTCCAGACTGAGGGCAGCCCCCGCAACCACCTCGGCGGTAGTCTGCTCCATGGAGGCCACGGCCTCGGTGGTGTCCGACTGGATCGCCGCGACGAGTGCGGCAATCTGTTTGGTGGCACTGGCCGAGCGTTCGGCCAGGCGTTGCACTTCATCGGCCACCACCGCAAAGCCGCGTCCGGCATCGCCCGCCATGGAGGCTTGAATCGCGGCGTTCAGCGCCAGGATATTGGTTTGATCGGCAATATCGCCGATCAATGACACGATGTCGCCGATTTCCTGGGAGCCTTCACCCAGCCGCTTGATCCGTTTCGAGGTTTCCTGAATCTGGTCGCGGATCCGGTCCATCCCGGTGATGGTGTTGCGCACGACTGCCGCGCCACGGGCGGCAATGGATACCGAGCGCTCGGCGACCGCGGCGGATTCGGTGGCGTTGGCGGACACCTGATCGATGGTGATCGCCATCTCGTTGATCGCGGCCGAAGCGTCGGTAATTTCGTGCGATTGATTTTCGGCGGCATGCGACAGTTGCAGGGCGGTGGCGCGCGTGTCATCCGATGCCGCCGATACATCGGCCGCGGTATTGACGATGCGTGCCACCAGTTCGCGCAATTGCTGAATGGAGTAGTTGATGGCGTCGGCGATGGCACCGGTGAAGTCCTCGGTTACGGTTGCTTCCACGGTCAGATCGCCTTGACCCAGGTCCTGGATTTCGTTGAGCAAGCGCAGGATGGCATCCTGGTTGGACTGGTTGGCCTCCGCGGTTTCACGCAGCCGGCGGCGCGTGTCCGCGACCAGGATGAAGGCCAGTACAGCGAGTCCGGCCACCAGCAGCCCGACACCGGCAATCGCCACGGCGGTGATATTGAACCCGGGAAGTATTTCCCCGTCGGCGCTCCCCAGCCTGCGGATGCCTTGGGACAGACCATCGCCCTGTATGACCAGATTGTTGCGGCTGGTTATGATCGCTGCCGTTGCTGCCTGGCTCGCCACCACGCCGGGAGCAAAGCCCTCGATCGCATCCAGCGCCGCCGCCAGTGGCCGGAAACTGTCGGCTGCCACGGCGAGTTGCAGGCGCGCCGCCTGGTTGCGGGCGGGCGAGAAGTTCCGGGCTTCATCGCCACTGCGCAGCCCCGACAGCACCGACGCAAAATACTCCTTTTGTTCCCGCAGGCCGGGCAGGATCTCGGCGACGTTCCGACCTGGCTGGGAGAGCGCGGTGACCGCAGCAGAAATCTGTTCAGCGGCGGCGGCCAGGGAGTAGGCGGCGTCCACCTCTGCCGCGGATGCCTGGGCGGCAACCAGGGTTTTGCCGAGGGCGCCGGTGGTCTCGCGTAGTCTGGGGGTCGCTTCCCGGGCGGCGGCCACGGCCTGCCGAAAGCCGGTTGCTTCCGTACGGTGGGCTTCAATGGCCTCGACCTGGGTGTGGATTCGCTTCCATTCCAGGCCAAAGGCCGCAATCTGCGCCGCTGGCAGTTGGTCCGCGAGATTTTTTTCGACGTCGAGCCAGATGGCGTCCATGCGGGCGCGTAAACGGAGCATGGTGCGACCAGCTTCGTCATCGCCGAGCGACGCGGCAGTGGCGGTTTGCGACAGCTGCTCGACCAGCACCCGCACATCCGCAGCCATCTGCACGCTGGCCCGGTCGTACTCGGAATTTCGGTACAGCGTATAAAAAATGTAGCCAAGGGCGACCGTCAGCGCGATCAGCCCCGCCACCAGGACGAGCACCGGCAGACCGGTGAGCGCGCGTCTTCTCGCTGCTTTCGTTTCCATGGGGATCAAGACGGCTCCGGCTGCTGGTGTTGGGTTAATTTGTCTGCGCCGCGGGTCTGCGTAGCGAGGCGTCGCGAAACGCGGGATCCTGGAACAGCAGGGCGGGATCGAACAGCGGCAAGATACGCTGGTTGGCGTCTACCAGCCCACCCGCCACAAACTGATGAAAAGGTCCGGCCTGGAGTTCTTGCCGTTCGCGGAACATGTCATGGGCAAAATGCCGCAATCCGTCGACCCGATCCACGATAACGCCGGCGGAAAAATCGTCCGAGACCATGACCAGTATGCGCTGGTGTTTGGATGGCGACGTCATGCCCTGCCCCAGAAATTCGGCGCCGTCGACCACTGGCAGGAGCTTGCCGCGCACATTGGCGATACCGCGCATCCACGGCTGCACCTGCGGCAGGCGCGTCAGGTGGCGTACCGGAAGAATTTCCGAAAGGCATTCGAGATCGACCAGTGCATCGCAGCCCGCAAGCTGGAATGCGACCATGGTCGCCACCGGGGAGTACTCGGCCTGCGCCGGCAGCCGACCCGCCGCCTTGGTGAAGGTTCGGGCTAAATCCTGCAGCAGGGTAAACGGATCGGGCGGCGCTGCAGCGTTCATGCGGCCATCACGGAATCAGACCCTCGATCATGGCGATCAACTCGCGCTCGCGAACCGGCTTGGTCACGTAGCCCCGCGCGCCCTGCCGCGCGCCCCAGACGCGATCCGCCTGCTGGTCCTTGTTGGAAACCATGATGATGGGAATGTGTCGCGTTTCCGCGCTCTGCGTCAGCAGGCGCGTGGCCTGAAAACCGTTCAGGCCCGGCATGACAATATCCATCAGGACGAGGTCCGGCAGCTCTTCGCGCGCCACCTGTACGCCCATTTCGGCGCCATTGGCCGAGATCACGGTATAACCATTGCGGCTCAGAATGCCAGTCAGATCCAGGGTGTCCACCGGCGAGTCATCGATGATCAATACCTTTGATATCAGTTTTGACATCGGTAGCTCTTCCGGCGCTGACTAGGTTTTTCGGGCCGCGGAGTCAGGAGGATTCCGCAGTGGCTGGTGCAGTGGCTGGTGTGGAGGTGTCCGCCTTGTTGCCGCCCGCCATGCGATCAACCACGTCCATCAACTCTTGCCGGCTGAACGGCTTGGTCAGATAAGCATCCGCGCCCACGATACGGCCGCGCGCCTTGTCGAACAGACCGTCCTTGCTCGACAGCATTACCACCGGGATGTGGCGAAAGCGGCGGTTGTTCTTGATCAGGGCGCAGGTCTGGTAACCGTCGAGGCGTGGCATCATGATGTCGACAAAGATGAGGTCCGGCGGCGTCTCGGCAATTTTGGCCAGCGAATCGAACCCGTCCACGGCGGTAATCACTTCGCAGCCGGCGCGTACCAGCAACGTTTCCGCCGTTTTACGGATAGTGTTGCTGTCATCGATTACCATGATTTTCAAGGTGTTCGAGCTCACAGGTCCCCCGCGCGCAACGCGGTGCGGCGCCCGGACTGGGACCACAAACCACGCGCCATAACGAGTTTCTTATGTAACACAACATCGGGTTATTATCCATATTTGGCGGCCTTGATCGCCAAATGAACCGCGCTTTCGCGACGTTGTGCCCGCCTTGCCAGGAGTTGACCGCGATGTCCCGCAACCTTGGGGTGATCATGGACCCGATCACGTCCATCAACCCGAAAAAAGATACGACGCTGGCCCTGCTGCTGGCCGCGCAGGCGCGCGGCTGGTCGCTATGGTACATGGAGCAGGCGGATCTGGCGCTGGAAGACTGTGTGCCTGTTGCCCGGCAGAGGCCGCTGTGGGTGCGCGATTCACTTACCAACTGGTTCGATTTGGGAGAGCCCGAAGAGCGGCCGCTCGATGCGCTCGACTGTGTGCTGATGCGCAAGGACCCACCCGTCGACAGCGAATACGTCTACAGCACCTACCTGCTGGAGGCGGTGGAGCGGCTCGGGGTGCTGGTGGTCAACCGTCCGGGTAGTCTGCGTGACTGCAACGAAAAGATTTTCGCCACCCGGTTTCCGCAATGTACCCCGCCGCTGCTGGTGAGTCGGGATCCGGCGCGGCTGCGTGCCTTCCATGGCCGCCACGGCGACGTGATTTACAAACCCCTGGATGGCATGGGAGGGATCGGGATTTTCCGGGCGCGCACCGACGAGCCCAATCTCAGCGTCATCATCGAAACCCTGACCCAGCATGGTCGTACCACCATCATGGCGCAACGCTACATCCCGGAAATTACGGAGGGCGACAAGCGCATCCTGGTGGTGGACGGCGAGGCCGTGCCCTACTGTCTGGCGCGGGTGCCGGCGGTGGGGGAGGTGCGCGGCAACCTGGCGGCGGGCGGCAGCGGAATCGTGCAGCCGCTGTCGGAACGGGACCGCTGGATCGTCGCACAGGTCGCGCCGACGCTGCGCGAGCTGGGGCTGTTGTTCGTGGGACTCGATGTCATCGGCGATTATCTGACCGAGATCAACGTCACCAGCCCGACCTGCGCGCGTGAAATCGACTACGCAAAGGATACCGATATCGGCGGCCGTCTGCTGGCCGCAATCGAGCGGCGACTGCCTTGAGTTCGAGCGTCCCCCGATTTCCGCAGACGTTCAACAATCACGACCAGGACCGCTTGGGCTTTGCGCTGCTGCTGGCGCTCGCGCTTCATGTGATTGTCCTGTTCGGTGTCGGTTTTGCCGTCGATAAACCCAAGCAGGCGGCCCCGTCGCTGGAGGTCACTCTGGCAGTAACCGCCGCGGAGCGACCTCCGGAAAAGGCCGATTTCCTGGCGCAAAGCAACCAGTTGGGCGGCGGGGATCAACCGGACCCCAGTGAGTTGAGTCAGGTGCAGTCGGCAGATTTCACTGAAACTCGGGTGCAGGAGGCGCAGCCGGTGGTGGAATCGCCCGTCCCGCCGGCACCGGAAGGTGGCGATGGGCCTGCTCCGATAACCACCCTGGCGCCGAGCCCCGCCGCGGCGCCCATTCCCTCGGATACCGCCGTGACCGATGCCGTCGAGCCGCAACCGCCGGCCCAGGTCAGCGAGGAAATCGCCAGCCTGCGCGCCAAGCTGGGCAAACTGCGCAACGCCTATAGCCACCTGCCCAATGTATTGCGCGTCACCGCCGTCAGCACCCGCGCCGACCAGGCGGCGGCTTACCTCGACGAATGGGAAACGGTCGTGGAGGCCGTCGGCAACGAACACTATCCCGAGGAGGCGCGCCGGGATCGCATCTTCGGCGACTTGCGGCTCGCGGTGCGTCTGCGCCCTGACGGTACGGTCGAGAAGGTCGATATCCTGGTGAGCTCCGGCCAGCGCATTCTCGATCTCGCGGCCATCCGCACCATCCGCATGGCGGCGCCGTTCAAACCCTTTCCGGCCGAACTCCGCCAATGGGACCGGATGGAAATCATTCGCACCTGGCAGTTCATGCCCGGCAACCGCATGCGGACCAGCGGCGTGGACTGACAGCCGGTCGCCGTGTCGCCGGGCGGAGCTTGTTTTGTGTGGACCTCGACCCAATACTGCCAGGCATGGAAAAACCTGCGACCAGCGGACAGTTTGTCTGCCTGGACCACCATTTTTTGATCGCCATGCCCGGGTTGCTGGACCCGGCATTTGCCCGTTCCCTGGTCTATATCTGCAAACACACGCCCGACGGCGCCATGGGTTTGCGTGTCGATCATTCCCTGGACGTGACGCTGCGGGAGCTCTTCCTGCAACTGCATTTGCCTTGCAACGGCGCGTTGGCCGACCGCCTGCTGCTGGCCGGCGGGCCGGTGCGCAGCGAGTGGGGGTTTGTCCTGCACCCCCAAACGCAGCGCAAATGGCAATCCACCCTGGATATCGCCGACGGCGTCGCGCTGACCGCGTCGCGCGACATCATCGAGGCTCTGGCGACCGGTACCGAGGCGCCCGAGCAAAGTCTGGTTGCACTGGGCTACGCCGGCTGGGGCGCGGGCCAACTGGAGCAGGAACTGCGCGCCAACGCCTGGCTCACCGTGCCCGGTGAGCCGGCCCTGCTGTTCGATGAACCACCCGAACACCGGACCCGGACGGTGGCTGCCCGCATCGGTGTCGATCTCGCCAAATTGAGCGCCAGTGTCGGTCACGCCTGAAGCGCACGTCACCCTGCTGTGCTTCGATTTTGGCACCCGCCAGATCGGCGTTGCCTATGGACAGACTTTCTCCGGCACCGCGCAACCGGTCGCAGTGCTGCGCGCGCGCGACGGTCAACCCCAGTGGGAACAGGTGATGCGGCTGGTCGCCGAATGGCAGCCGCAGCGGCTGCTGGTCGGGTTGCCGCTCAACATGGATGGCACGGAGAGTGAATTTTGCACCCGTGCGCGCCGCTTCGCCGGCCGCCTGCACGCACGGACGGGCAAGCCGGTTACCCTGGTCGATGAACGCCTGTCGACGGTCGAGGCGAAACTCGACAGTGTCGGCGGCCGCGATTATCGTCGCCACCCGGTGGATGGTTTGGCCGCGGCGCTGATTCTGCGCACCTGGTTAAACGAGCCCGCCGCAGGCCGTGATCTTTGACAACGCCACATGACCGCCGTGTGGTCGCCATCTGCTTCGTCGCGCGGTGCTCGCTCCCTGGCTTATGTGCTTGACAGGTCTTGGTCGCTGCGCGCCGTTTTGCAACAAGGAGTCAGCGTTGGAACAGACGAGAGCGCTCCTCGCTTTCGTCTGCCTTGAGTATGAGGTCGTCCGCCGCGTTCGCGAGATAGCTCGGGTCGGTCTCCGACAGTAGTTTGATCATCAGGCGCAGGTCATTCTTCGAATCCGCTGCCGCGAGCGCATCTTCGTAATTGATGACACCGTCGTTATAGAGCTGGAACAGTGCCTGGTCGAAGGTCTGCATGCCCAGTTCGTTGGAGCGAACCATGAGTTCTTTCAGTTTGTGTACTTCCCCCTTGCGAATCAGGTCGGACACCAGTGGCGTGTTGATGAGGATTTCGACGGCGGCGCGCCGGCCCTTGCCGTCGGCGGTTGGGACCAACTGCTGTGCGATCATCGCGCGCAGATTGAGCGACAAATCCATCCACAATTGCGGGTGGCGTTCGGCCGGGAAAAAGTGCTGGATGCGGTCGAGCGCCTGGTTGGCGTTGTTGGCGTGCAGGGTGGTCAGCACCAGGTGCCCGGTTTCCGCGAAGGTGATGGCGAGCTCCATGGTTTCCCGGGTGCGGATCTCGCCGATCAGAATCACATCCGGCGCCTGCCGCAAGGTGTTTTTCAGAGCCACTTCGTAGGATTCGGTGTCGATACCCACCTCGCGCTGGGTAATGATGCAGCCCGCGTGCTGGTGGATGAACTCGATGGGATCCTCGATCGAGATAATATGCCCGCGACTGTTGCGGTTGCGGTGGCCCACCATCGCTGCCAGCGTGGTGGACTTCCCGGTGCCGGTGGCGCCGACCAGAAAGATGATGCCGCGCTTGGTCATTACCAGCTCGTCGAGGATTGGTGGCAGCAGCAACTCCTCGACGGTCGGAATCCGGGTTTCAATCAGGCGCAACACCATGCCGACATCGTTGCGCTGATAGAACGCACTCACCCGAAAGCGGGCGTGCTCGACGTGCTCGGAGGTGATCGCGAAGTTGAGTTCGTGGTGGGCGTGAAACTCCGTGCGCTGCTTGTCGTCCATCACGGATTCCACCAGTTCGCTGGCCTGGCGTCCGGACAGGGCGACTTTTCCCACCGGGATTATCTTGCCGTTGATTTTCAGGCTCGGCGGCACGCCGCGGGTAATAAACAGATCCGATGCTCTTTTTTCCAGCATCAGCTTCAGCAGGCTATCGAATTCCATTGTCCAACCCTCTGCGTCGCTCGCGCCACTGGTGAGTAGCGCTGTGAATCAAGTGAAATCCTCGGGGATTTTTGCTTTTTCGCGTGCGGACTCTTTGGTTACGACTCTCTGTTGCACGAGACGACGCAGGCACTGATCCATGGTCTGCATGCCATGGCTGGCGCCGGTCTGGATCGACGAATACATCTGGGCGACCTTGTCTTCGCGAATCAGGTTGCGAATCGCGGGGGTGCCGATCATGATTTCGGTGGCGGCAACACGGCCGCCACCGATTTTCTTCATCAGGGACTGCGAGATAACGGCCTGCAACGATTCGGAAAGCATCGAGCGCACCATGGATTTTTCCCCACCGGGAAATACGTCGACAATGCGGTCGATGGTTTTGGCCGCCGAGGTGGTGTGCAGCGTGGCAAACACAAGGTGTCCGGTTTCGGCCGCCGTCAGTGCGAGGCGAATGGTTTCCAGATCGCGCATTTCACCCACCAGGATGATGTCGGGGTCCTCGCGCAGTGCCGAGCGCAGTGCCTCGCTGAAGCCATGGGTGTCCTTGTGGACTTCGCGCTGGTTGACCAGACACTTTTTGCTTTCGTGGACGAATTCGATCGGGTCTTCGATGGTGAGGATATGCTGGTAGCGGTTTTCGTTGACGAAGTCGACCATGGCCGCCAGCGTGGTGCTCTTGCCGGAGCCCGTGGGTCCGGTCACCAGGACCAGCCCCCGCGGGAACATGGAGATGTCGCGGAAAATCTGCCCGAAGCCCAGATCGTCGAGCGTGAGCACCCGCGACGGGATGGTGCGGAACACACCGCCGGCACCGCGGTTCTGATTGAACGCGTTGACCCGGAAGCGCGCCACGCCGGGGACCTCGAAGGAGAAATCCGTTTCCAGGAACTCTTCATAGTCGCGCCGCTGTTTGTCGTTCATAATTTCATAGATCAGCGCGTGTACCTGCTTGTGTTCCATGGGGGGCAGGTTGATGCGGCGCACGTCGCCGTCAATGCGGATCATGGGCGGTAGTCCGGCGGACAAGTGCAGATCCGAGGCCCCCTGCTTGACGCTGAATGCGAGCAGTTCGGTAATGTCCATGTTCAGTCCTGTTGATTCCTGGTAGATCGCTGCCCCGCCGCGAGCGTGGCTGCCCGGCTGGCCGTCTCAAGTATATGTTCAATCTGGCGAAAAACATAAGCGCAGTGCGCGCGGAAATCCAGCGGGCGGCGCAGGCCGCGGGCCGAAATGCCAACACCGTCATGTTGCTCGCGGTGAGCAAGGGCCAGCCGGTGGAAGCCATCGCCGCCGCCGTTGCCGCCGGTGTTCGCGACTTTGGTGAAAACCAGGTCCAGGAAGCGCTGCAAAAAATGGCTGCGCTCGACCATGAGCACCTGCGCTGGCATTTCATCGGTGCGGTACAGTCCAACAAGACCCGCGCCATTGCGGAGCATTTCGACTGGCTCCACAGCCTGGACCGGTTGTCCATCGCCGAGCGTCTCGCGCGCCAGCGCCCGCGCGGAATGGCGCCGCTGGACGTTTGTCTGCAAGTGAATATCGACCGCGAAGCGACCAAGGCCGGTATCGACCCGGATCAGCTCGAAGTCCTGGCGCGGGGCGTGGTGGCGCTGCCCAATCTCCGGCTGCGGGGTCTGATGGTCATTCCGCGACCGCGCGCGGGGATGGCGCAGTACGTCGAGAAATTCACCCAGCGGGACGGCCTTCCGCGACCGCGCGCGGGGATGGCGCAGCGTCAGCCGTTCCGGGAGCTGGCATCCCTGCTGGCGCGGCTGCGCGCCACGTCGCCCCGGTTCGCGGGTTTGGATACACTGTCCATGGGCATGTCGGCGGACCTCGACGCCGCCATCGCCGAAGGCGCCACCATTGTCCGCGTCGGCCGCGCCATTTTCGGCCCGCGCCCGGACCCTCAACCCCACTCCTAGAGATTGGTTGCGTGCAGCACAGCAAACTGGTGTTTATCGGCGGCGGCAACATGGCCGCCAGCCTGGTCGGTGGCTTGATCGCGCAGGGCTATCCGGCGGCCTGCATCACCGTCTGCGATCCCGTCGCCGAGGCGCGCACGCGCCTGGCGACGCAATTCGGGGTCGCCACCACGGATGGCAACCGCACCGCGGTCGCGGCGGCCGAGGTCGTGGTGCTGGCGGTCAAACCCCAGGTGATGGCATCCGTCGTTGCAGAGCTCGCCCCCGCGCTCGGGCGCGGCGCGCTGGTGATTTCCATCGCCGCCGGAGTGCCCGTCGCGGCGCTCGCCGGACTGCTGGGCGCGGACGTCGCCATCGTGCGCTGCATGCCCAACACTCCGGCGCTGGTGGGCGCCGGTGCTACCGGACTCTACGCCGGCGCCGGCGTCAGCGCCGACCAACGCCGCATCGCCGCGGAGATTCTGGGCGCCGTGGGCACCACGGTGTGGGTGGCGAGCGAGCGCGAAATCGACGCGGTCACGGCGGTCTCCGGCAGCGGCCCCGCCTACTTTTTTCTCGTGATGGAAGCCATGATGGCGGCAGGTATCACGCTCGGTCTGACGCCCGCGGTGGCGGGTCAGTTGACGCTTCAGACCGCTCTCGGGGCCGCCCGCATGGCGCTCGACAGCGATGTGGACGTGGCGGAACTGCGCCGGCGCGTTACCTCGCCGGGCGGCACTACCGCAGCGGCGCTCGCGGTGCTCGATGCTGGGGGACTGACCGCGCTCTTCGCGCGCGCGCTCGCCGCCGCCGATGCGCGCGGACGGGAGATGGGTGCCGCCATGCTCCCGGAGCACCCGCGGTCATGAATACCGTGATCGGGTTGCTGGTCTACACCATTCAGTACGCGGGCGCACTGCTGGCCGCGTTGTTTCTGTTACGGTTTCTGCTGCAATTGGCGCGCGCCAGTTTTTACAACCCGATCTCGCAGTTCGTGTATCGGGCCAGCCGGATCCCGGTGGATGGCCTGACGCGCCTGTTGCCGGCGGTGGGTCGTTTCAACCTGGCCAGTCTGGCGCTCGCCCTGGCGATGGAATGGCTCGTCATAGTTTTCACGCTGCTGGTCGTGGGCGCCGGCTTGCCCGGAATCATTCTGCCGCTGTGGTGGGGCGTGCTGGGGCTCGTGTCGCTGCTGGTCAATCTGTATTTCTACGGCATTTTCGCGATGGTCGTGCTGAGCTGGGTGGCGCCCCAGACCCATCACCCCGCCGCCCTGTTGCTGATGCAGTTACTGGAGCCCGTACTCGGCCCGGCGCGCCGCGTCATCCCGTCGCTGGGCTGCCTGGATCTGTCGCCCATGCTGGTACTGTTCGCGCTGGGCGCCCTGCGCCTGCTGCTCCGCAATCTGGCCGCGGGCAGTGGCATGATCGCGGGTCTGGTGCCGGGATTTTGACCGGTGATGACTGCCGGGCCCTTCGGCCAGTGGCGCGATGACACCCTGGTTCTGCGCTGCCGGGTGCAAGCCAATGCCCGCCGCGACGCCTTCCTCGGCGGCCATGGCGAGCGCCTCAAGCTGGGGCTGGCGGCGCCGCCGGTGGACGGCAAGGCGAATGCCCGCGCGATCGAATTTCTGGCCGCCGCGTTTGGGGTGCCCAAATCGCGGGTGACGCTGGTGCGCGGTACCCGCAGTCACGACAAGGTGTTCGCCATCGCCGCGCCGACCCGGTTGCCGGCGGAGGTGCTGGTGGCGGGTCCCCCGCCCTGACGCGGACCTGCTCACCCGGGCCGCGCTTGCTTGCGTCCGACCCCGTCTTTAGACTTCCCGGGTTCCGAGAGTCGTACCCCATGCCGGACAGCTTTCCTCCTGACTCCGTTGGTCTGGCTGTGCCAGAGGTCCACCACTTTGCCGAGCCGCTCGAACTGAGCTGCGGCCGGCGGCTGGCGTCCTATGAGCTCGTGGTCGAAACCTACGGCGAGCTGAATGCCAAACGTTCCAATGCGGTGTTGATCTGCCATGCCCTGAGCGGCAACCATCACGCGGCCGGGTTCCACCGTGTGGACGATGCCAAACCCGGGTGGTGGGACGATTACATCGGTCCCGGCAAACCGATCGATACGCGATATTTCTACGTGGTCTGCCTGAACAATCTCGGCGGTTGTCATGGCAGCACCGGTCCGCGCACGATCAATCCCGAAACCGGCCTGCGTTGGGGCAAGCATTTTCCGCCGTTGCGGGTGCGCGACTGGGTGCTGAGTCAGGCCCGGCTCGCCGACCGCCTGGGCATCGAGCAGTGGGCGGCGGTGATCGGCGGCAGCCTGGGCGGCATGAACGCGATGCGCTGGGCGCTCGAATATCCCGCGCGTGTCCGCCACTGCGTGGTGATTGCCTCGGCCCTTAAACTGACTGCACAGAATATCGCCTTCAACGAAATCGCCCGGCGCGCGATCCGCTCCGACCCGGATTTCCGCGACGGGGACTTTGCCGAACACGGCGTCGTGCCGCGCAACGGCCTCGCGCTCGCGCGGATGGTGGGTCATGTCACTTACCTGTCCCATGCCCTGATGGGACAGCGCTTCGGCCGCGAACTGCGCTCCGGTTCCTTTGCGCGCGGCCTGGAGGCGCCGGTCGAGTTCAAGGTGGAAAGTTACCTGCATTATCAGGGCGACAAGTTTGCCGAGAATTTTGACGCCAACACCTACCTCCTGATCACCAAGATGCTCGACTATTTTGATCTGGCGCGGGAATACGGCGACGATCCGGCGGCGGCGTTCCGGACCGCGCGCGCGCGGTTTCTGGTGGTCTCCTTCACCAGCGACTGGCGCTTTGCGCCGCAGCGTTCCCAGGAAATCGTCCAGGCCCTGGTCGCCGCCAATCGCGACGTGGCCTATGCGTGCATCGACTCCGACATGGGGCACGACGCCTTTCTGCTGCCCAATGCCCGCTACGAAAAACTGTTGCGGACCTATATGGCCCGGGTTGCGGAGACCTGCTGATGCTGCGCGTCGATCTGGATATTGTGCGGCGCTGGATTGCGCCCGGCAGCCGGGTTCTGGATCTCGGCTGCGGCGATGGCGAGCTGCTGCGGGTGCTGATGGACAGCCGTGGTGTGGAAGGCTACGGCATCGAAATCGACCCGGAGAAAATCACCCACTGTGTCGCCCGCGGTGTCAATGTGATCGAAGCCGATGTCGATCAGGGGCTGACCGATTTCCCGGACAAGAGTTTCGACACCGTGCTGATGGCCAATTCCATGCAGGTGCTGCGCCGCCCCGATCACGCCATCGCCGAGATGCTGCGCGTAGGCGAGGAATGTATCGTCACCTTCCCCAATTTCGGCAATATCCGCACCCGCCTGTTCCTCGCGGCCTGGGGTCGCATGCCGGTCACCCGGCAGTTGCCCTACCAGTGGTATGACACACCCAATATCCACTTTTGCACGGTGCAGGATTTCGAGGCTCTGTGCCGGGAACGATCGATCCGGGTGCTGCACCGCGAATTTGTGGCCGAACAATTCCCCGATCGGCTGCTCAAAGGAGTATGGTCCAATCTGTTCAGTGCCACCGCGATCTACCATTTGGCGAAATAACCCGTCTCCAATGACTACCTGAGGACGCGACCCATGAAAATAATGCAATTGTCTCCGCTGTCCCGCCTGTTGATCGTTCCCCTGCTGATTTTCGCGGGCAGTCTGTCGGCGGACGACCGGCCGTTCCGCGAATTCGGCGATTACCGCGTTTATTACAGTGCCTTCAACAGCAGCTTCGTGAGTCCCGAGGTCGCCGCTGCTTATGACATCGTGCGGGGCCGCGATCGCGGTCTGGTCAATATCGCCGTCATGCCCGCCGGGACGATCGGCGGCAGACCCGCCGTGGTAAAGGGAAAGGTCGCCAATATTTTCGCCCAGAGCCAGGAGTTGGAGTTTCTCGAGGTTCGCGAGGGCGATGCGGTTTACTACCTCGCGCCGTTCAACTTTGAAAACGAGGATTCGCTGACTTTCAACATCACGGTGAAGCCGAATCCGGATATGCCCTCCTACACGCTGTCGTTTCAGCGCACCTTTTATCGTGATCGCTAAGCCATGAGCACCGAGGTCATCCTGGCCAGCAACAATGCCGGCAAGCTCCGCGAGTTGCGCGGCCTGCTGGCCGAACTGGGCCTCGATCTGATATCCCAGGGCGAACTCGGGGTGAGCGCGGTCGCGGAGACCGGCAGCACGTTTGTCGACAACGCCCTGCTCAAGGCGCGTCACGCGGCGCGCGAAAGCGGCCGCGCCGCGCTCGCCGATGACTCCGGCCTGGAAGTCGACTGGTTGCAGGGCGCACCGGGAGTGCATTCGGCGCGCTTTGCCGGGGAGGGCTCCGACGATGCGCGCAACAATCGGAAACTTCTGGAGTTGCTCCGGGACGTGCCGGCCGCTCAGCGGAGCGCGCGGTTTCGCTGCGTCCTGGTCTACGTCGATTCGGCCACCGATCCGGCGCCGCTGATTGGTGAAGGCGTGTGGGAGGGCCGCATCCTGGCGCAGCCGTGCGGTGGTGGCGGCTTTGGTTACGATCCCCTGTTTCTGATCCCCGAGCTCGGTTGCGCGGCGGCGGAACTGGCGGCGGCCGAGAAGAACGTCCGGAGTCACCGCGGCCATGCGTTGCGGGAACTGCTCCCGAAGCTGCGCGCGCGGGTTGCCGCCAAGTGTTGAAGCTGCCACCGCTGGCGCTTTATGTGCACGTTCCCTGGTGCGTACGCAAATGCCCCTACTGCGATTTCAATTCGCACCAGGCCGCGGGCGTACTGCCCGAGGCCGAGTACGTCCGGGCCCTGATCGCCGATCTGGACTGCGAGCGGGAGCGCGCACAGGGCCGCCGTTTCGGCAGTGTTTTTATCGGCGGCGGCACACCCAGCCTGTTTTCGGCGCCCGCCATCGCCGCGGTGCTGGAAGCGGCGGACCGGCGCATCGGCTTCACCCCGGATGCCGAGATCACCCTGGAGGCGAATCCCGGCACCGCCGATGCGGACAACTTTCGCGGCTATCGCGCCGCCGGGGTCAACCGGCTGTCCATCGGCGTGCAATCGTTCTCCGATCCGCATCTTGCGGCGCTCGGCCGTATTCACTCGGGTGGCGAGGCGCTGCGCGCGTTTGATCTGGCCCGCGCGGCCGGCTTCGAGAACATCAATCTCGATCTCATGCACTGTCTGCCGGGACAGACGCCGGCCCAGGCGGCCGTCGATCTGGAGCAGGCCATTGCCCTCGCCCCGGAGCATCTGTCCTGGTATCAGCTCACCATCGAGCCCAACACCCTGTTCTATCGCAAACCGCCGCGTCTGCCCGACGAGGCTGTGCTGGACGCCATCAATACCGCCGGCGCGACGTTGCTCGATCATGCCGGTTACCGGCAGTACGAGGTGTCGGCCTATGCGCGCGCCGGGCGACACAGCCGTCACAACGTCAATTACTGGGAATTCGGCGACTATATCGGGATCGGTGCCGGCGCCCACGGCAAGCTCACCGACCCGGACGCAGGCTGCATCCGGCGCCGGCGCAAGGTGCGTCATCCCCGGGATTATCTCGCGCGCCGCGGCGACCACTGTGCCGAAGAGCAGATCCTGGACGTCGCTGACCTGCCGCTGGAGTTCCTCATGAATGCGTTGCGTTTGAATACCGGGGTCCCGGCAAGTCATTTCGGCGAACGCGTCGGTCTGCCGCTCGCGGCGATTGCTGAATGTTGGGGAAAGTTGGCATGCCAAGGGCTGGTGATGCCGCTCGGCGAACAGTTAACCACCACACAGCTGGGACATCGATTTCTGGATACCGTGCTCGCGGCATTTTGAATCGGCCGTCGCCAGGAACGCCGCAGGTGCGGCGCCATCCCGGCTTATGATCGCGCGGAGCCTGCCACCGCGCAGGGGTGCCATGACTTTTCTTCAGGAACTGCTCCTCGTGTTGGGCGCCTCCCTGCTCACCACACTTGCCTTCCGCCGTCTGCGACTACCCACGGTGGTCGCCTATATCGCCGCCGGCGCCTTGGTCGGGCCGCATTTCCTGGGGTGGATAAGCGCCCCCGAAGATTTCGCGCTGGTCGCCGAGTTCGGAGTGGCCTTCCTGTTGTTTTCCATCGGGCTCGAGTTTTCCCTGGAGAGGATGTGGGCACTACGCTTTGCTGTGTTCGGAGTGGGTTCCGTGCAGGTCGCGGCCTGCGCGCTGCTTTTTGGCGGGGCAATTTACCTATGGGGGGCGAGCCTTGCCGCGGCCGTAATCCTCGCTGGTGCGCTGGCCTTTTCGTCCACCGCATTGGTCACCCGTGAACTGAACGAACTGCAGCAGTTTCACACTCGCTACGCCCAGACCGGACTCGGTGTACTGCTGTTCCAGGATCTGGTCGCCGTGGTCTTTCTGGTGCTGATCCCGGTGCTGGGTGATTCAAGTCAGAATTCGCTGGCGGTGTTGCTGAGCTGGTCACTGTTCAAGGGGTTTGTGCTTTTCGTTCTGCTGATGGCGGCGGGTAAATGGCTGTTGCCGAGAATCTATGCCGAGGTCGCACAGGCCGGCGCGGATGAGATGTTTGTCCTGGGTACCCTGGTGATCGCCCTGCTCGCCGCCTGGCTTACCCACGGCTTTGGTCTGTCGATGGCGCTTGGCAGTTTCGTGATTGGCATGATGCTGAGTGAGACGCCTTTCAAGCATCAGGTCATCGCGGATATTCGCCCCTTCCGGGACATTCTCCTGGGGCTTTTTTTTGTCGTCGTTGGCATGAATGTCGAGCTGTCATTGCTCCCGACTCACTGGGCTCGCTTGCTGCTCTTCACGGCAGCGCTTATCGCCATCAAGGCGCTGGTGGTCGCTGCGGTCGCCAGGGTGCTCGCGCCGGCGCAGGGCACTGACCCCGTCCGGGTTGGGCTGATCCTCGCCCAGGCCGGTGAGTTCGGCCTTGCGCTCATCACCCTGGCACAATTCAACCGGATCGTGCCTCCCGATCAAGGATCGTTCGTCATCCTGATCATCGTGTTCAGCATGACGCTGAGTCCGGTATTGATTCGCAACAATGGCCTGATCGCGCGCTGGCTGGCGCGCCGGTTCGACGGCAGCGGCGATTCATCACCCGAGCCCGCACCGGTGACCCTGCACCGGGACAGCCATGTGGTGATCGGGGGCTTCGGGCGGGTAGGGGAAACCCTGGCGCAGCTCCTGGAGGCAAATGATATTCCTTATGTCGGCATCGACTGGAATATCGAAAGGGTTAGCACGGCGCGGAGCGCGGGGCGCAATGTGGTTTACGGAGACTGCGCCCGACTCGATATTCTGTCCAGTTGTCACATCGCTACCGCCCGCCTGGCGATTCTGACCTTTCGATCGCTGGATGCGGCACGCGTCACCATTGCCGGTATTCGCGCCAAAGGCGTGGGTACGCCCATCATCGTGCGCTGCAATGAACACGGCGGTGTCGAGGAATTGATCTCCATTGGCGCCGATCATGTGGTCCCGGAAATGCTTGAGGCCAGCCTGCTGATTGCGGCGCAGGCACTCAGCTTGCTCGGTATCCCTCCGGGCCTCGCGGATCGCCAGCTCCACGCCGTGCGCGCGGGTGCGACCTAGGTGCCCAAGACGATCTGGCAGCCCGGCCGCGGCAGCCCAGGCACGGGTCCGCGCCGGTGACATTGTTTTGACATAGACTGTTGGCACGATGGTCTGTGATTTTGCCCCTGCGCCCTATCCCGATATGAACGAACCGTCCTTGCAGAGTCTCGAATCAGATCTCGATGGACTGCCCTGGCGAGCCCACGACGTGGCCGATTATCAGCAACCGGCGTACTACATCAACCGCCATCTCAGCCTGATGCAGTTCAACCTCCGGGTGCTGGAACAGGCGCTGACGGAGTCCTACCCGCTGCTGGAGCGATTGCAGTTTCTGCTCATTTTCAGCTCCAACCTCGACGAGTTCTATGAAATCCGGGTCGCCTGGCTCAAGCGCCAGATCAGCTTTGCGCGCGAAGTTGTCGCGACCGACGGGCTCCAGCCCCAGGAGGTGCTGAAGGAACTCTGCACCATCTGCCATGGCGCCATTCAGCGCCAGTACCGGATTCTGAACGAAACCCTGCTGCCGGCGCTGGAACGCGAAGGTATCCGGTTTCTGGCACGGGATACCTGGACTCCGGAAATCGATCGCTGGGCGCAGGAGTATCTGCGCGAACAGGTGTTGCCGGTCATCAGTCCCATTGGTCTGGATCCGGCGCATCCCTTCCCGCGCCTGGTCAACAAAAGCCTCAACTTCATTGTCAGCCTGGAAGGCCGCGATGCCTTTGGCCGCGAGAGCGGCCTCGCCATCGTGCCGGCGCCGCGCTCGCTGCCGCGCATCATCCGGGTTCCGGACCAGTTGTGTCAGGGCGGAGACAATTTCGTGTTTCTGTCGTCGGTGATTCATTCGCACGTCGATTTTCTGTTTCCGGGCATGCGCGCGACGGGTTGTTATCAATTCCGGATCACCCGCGATGCCGATCTGGATCTGAACGCGGCGGAAGTCGAAGACATTGCGCGCGCGTTGCGGGGCGAGCTGCACACGCGGCGCTTTGGCAGCGCGGTGCGACTGGAAGTGGCAGCCGAGTGTCCGCCGGAGCTGGTCGAGTTTCTGCTCGATCAGTTCAATCTCGAGCACGCCGATCTCTACCACGTGGAAGGTCCGGTGAACCTGGGCCGCATGATGCAACTGCGCGGCATGGTCAATCGGCCCGATCTGGTGTTTCCGCCTTTTACCCCCAGTCTGCCCGCGCCGCTGCGCGAGGATCCCAATTATTTCCAGGTGCTGGCGGAATGCGACATGTTGTTGCATCACCCGTACCAGTCCTTTACCCCGGTGATCGATCTGTTGCGCCAGGCGGGGCGCGATCCGCTGGTACTGGCGATCAAGATGACGCTGTACCGCAGCGGCCCGCGCTCCGAGATCGTCGACTTGCTCGCGGAAGCCGCGCGAGCCGGCAAGGAAGTCACAGTCGTGATTGAATTGCGCGCCCGGTTCGACGAGGCGGAAAATCTCCAGCTCGCGAGCCAGTTACAGGAAGCCGGCGCGGTGGTGACCTACGGTGTCGTGGGTTACAAGACGCACGCCAAGGCGATGCTCATCGTGCGGCGCGAGGGGCGAGAACTGAAGCGTTACGTCCATCTGGGCACTGGGAACTACCACGCCGGCAATGCCCGGCTCTACACCGACTACAGCCTGCTCAGCGCGAACGCCGATCTCGGCAGCGACCTGCACACTTTTTTCCAGCAGTTGACGGGCATGGGGCGCGCGGAGCATGTCAAAAAGCTGTTCACCGCGCCCTTTACGCTGCAAACCAAACTGCTGGCGCTGATCGACCAGGAAATCCAGGTGGCGCGCGAGGGTGGGGAGGCGCGTATCGTACTCAAGGCCAACGGGTTCACGGACGCGAGCCTGATCCAGGCGCTCTACCGGGCAAGCGCAGCGGGAGTAAAGGTCGAGCTGATCATCCGCGGCATGTGCTGTCTGCGCCCGGGCTTGCCGGGGATATCGGAAAACATCCGCGTGATTTCGGTCATCGGCAGGTTTCTCGAACATTCGCGCGTGTATTACTTCCGCAACGGCAAGCCCGCGGTTTACTGCGCGAGCGCCGATCTCATGGAGCGCAACCTGCGCAACCGCCTCGAAATAGCGTTTCCACTGCTTGATCCGGCGCTGGCTCAGCGCGTGATCGGGGAACTGGAGACCCTGCTGACGGATAACTGTCAGAGCTGGGAGCTGCACGACGATGGGTCTTATGTGCTTCGGCAGCCGCAACCTCCGGACGCCGAATATCGCGCACAATCGAGTTTGCTGGCACGCCTGGCGGATTAGCCTTTGATCACGCGCCGGCCAGTGGCCACGGCCGACTTCATGCGACCTCGATGTTGAATCCGGCCTGCGCGAGATAGGCCTGTTCCTCGCAGAGCTCGGCCTGGGTCAGTGGATGCTCCCGCAGCCAGCCGGCCGGAAAATCCAGTCGATAGCCGCGTTCCGTGGCATGGATGTCGAGGTTTGGAAGGCCATCCAGGGGCGCCACATACTTGAAGGCCACGGCAAGACGCAGCAGCAGACACAAGCGCGTCAGCGTGAGGCGATCAGCGCTGCTGAAAGACGCCAGCAGATTGCCGGGAAACTTGCGGCGATGCGCCCGCACCAGGATCGCCAGCACGGTTTGCTGATCGCGGGAAAAGCCCGGCAGATCGGAGTTCTGAATGATGTATTGACCGTGTTTGTGGAATTGCGAATGGGAAATGGTCAGACCGATTTCATGCAGTTGCGCGGCCCAGCGCAACAGTTCGCGGTGCTCGGGCGTTAGCTTCCAGTCATTGCGGAGCCGGTTGAACAGGTTGTCGGCCACTTCCTGCACACGGCGCGCGTGCGGTTCGGGCAGCCCGCTCCGGTTGAACAGCGCATTGACGGTGCGCTCACGCACATCCTCGTGTTGCAGGCGCCCGATCAGGTCGTAGATGACGCCCTCGCGCAACGCACCGGACGAGGCGTGCATCGTGGCAATGTCGAGGGCTTCGAACACCGCGCAGGCGATGGCGACGCCGGCCGCGAAGACGCTGTAACGCGCTGGCTTGAGGCCGGCGATGGCGCCCAGTGCATCGACATGGCCGCAGTCGATCAGGGCGCGGCGCAGTTGTTGAAGCCCGCCGCGCGTGATCTCGCCCCGGCTCCAGCCCTGGGCGCGCAGGACTTCGGCGATGGCGATATGGGTCCCGGACGAGCCGACGCAGTCACCCCAGCCGCGCGCGCGAAAATCCTCGCGGATGGCAAGAACCTCCAGGTAGGCGGCCTGATAAGCGCCATCGAACCGCGCTGCCGTAATGGCGCCGGTGGGGAAAAACCGCTGCTGATAGCCGACACATCCCATATGCAGGCTTTCCAGCACGCGGGTCTCGAAGCGCTCGCCGATGATGAGCTCGGTGCTGCCGCCGCCGATATCCACCACCAGCCGGGCGTGATCGTCATCCGCCTCGCTGTGAGCCACGCCCAGATACACCAGGCGAGCTTCCTCGCGTCCCGACACGACTTCGATGGGATGACCGAGGATGGCCTGTGCCGGACCGATGAACGCGCGCGCATTGTTTGCCGCGCGCAACGTGTTGGTGCCGACCACCCGGACGGTATCCGGGTTGAGGGTGTCGAGGACCTGGCGAAACCGCGCCAGGGTTTCGAGCCCGCGCGCAATGGCGGCGCCATCCAGCAACCCCTTGCGGAGGCCCGCGGCCAACTGTACTTTTTCACCCCGGACCTCCAGGGGACGCATTTCCCCGTGGCTGACCGCCGCCACCAGCAGGTGAAAACTGTTCGACCCCAAATCGATGGCCGCCAGCAAGGGTGTGGCGGCCGTGATGCTGGCGCTTTCGGTGGTGTTCGCGGTCATCGCCGTCGCACGCGTGGTCGTTGCCTCTGGCAGTGGATGCTATGATCGCATTATTGTAAGGTTCGAACCTGCCGATCACCCAGTCCCTGCCCTTTGCGGAGCCCCCCGATGAGCGCCAAAGTCGTCCATGTGAGCGATGCCAGTTTTGATGTCGATGTCCTGCAAGCGAATCTCCCGGTACTCGTGGATTTCTGGGCCAGCTGGTGCGGCCCATGCAAAATGATTGCCCCCATTCTCGACGAGATCGCCGATGATTTCGCCGGGCGGATCAAGGTCTGCAAGGTCGATGTCGATGCCAATCGCGAAATAGCCGCCAAATACAGTGTCCGTGGCATCCCGACGTTGATGCTGTTCAAAAACGGCAATCTCAGCGATACCCGGGTGGGCGCCCTGTCCAAGGCGCAATTGACGGCATTTGTTGCCGGCACGGTTTGAACAGCCCTTGCGTATGCCGGGGCAGCGACCCAAATGAAGTTTGCTAATGGCGCGGGGCCGGGTATACTGCGGCGAATAACGGATCTTCGCCAAGTCTGTAGGCCGGCCCGAATCACGCTACGAATTCCCGATTGACTACTTCCCGGTTGACTACGCCCCGCGCGATTCGCGCCCCACGTGTACCAGCTCGTACCAACCATCCCAGCCCGCCCAGCCACCCCGGCTTTCGCAGCCACACCGACAACACCAACTCCATGAATCTTACCGACCTGAAAGCAAAACCCATCGATGAATTGCTGCAAATCGGCGCCGAGACCGGCCTCGAAAATCTCGGCCGCTCGCGCAAGCAGGACATCATTTTCACCATCCTGAAGCGCCACGCCAAAAGCGGCGAGGATATTTCCGGCGACGGGGTTCTGGAGATCCTGCCCGATGGTTTCGGCTTTCTGCGTTCGGCGGATTCGTCCTATCTCGCCGGCCCCGACGATATTTATGTGTCGCCGAGCCAGATTCGTCGCTTCAATCTCCGTACCGGCGACAGCATCACCGGCAAGATCCGCCCGCCCAAGGAAGGCGAACGCTATTTCGCGCTTCTCAAGGTGGACGACATCAATTTCGAAAAACCGGAGAACGCGCGCAACAAGATTCTGTTTGAAAACCTGACGCCGCTGTTTCCGGACAAGCGCCTGATGCTGGAGGCCGGCAACGGCAGTTCCGAGGATCTCACCGGCCGCATCATCGATCTGATTGCCCCCATCGGCAAGGGTCAGCGCGGTTTGATCGTGGCGCCGCCCAAGGCGGGCAAGACCATCATGATGCAGCATATCGCGCAGGCGATATCGCGCAACAATCCCGAGGCCGTGCTGATCGTACTGCTGATCGACGAGCGCCCCGAGGAAGTGACCGAAATGCAGCGCACCGTGCGTGGCGAAGTGGTTGCGTCCACCTTTGACGAACCGCCGACCCGCCATGTGCAGGTCGCCGAGATGGTGATCGACAAGGCCAAGCGACTGGTCGAGCACAAGAAGGACGTCGTCATTCTGCTGGATTCGGTTACCCGGCTGGCGCGCGCGTACAACACGGTGATCCCGTCATCCGGCAAAGTACTGACCGGCGGTGTCGATGCCCATGCGCTCGAAAAACCCAAGCGGTTTTTTGGCGCGGCGCGCAATATCGAGCACGGCGGCAGCCTGACCATCATCGCCACCGCCCTGGTGGACACCGGTTCGAAAATGGACGAAGTGATCTACGAGGAATTCAAGGGCACCGGCAACATGGAGCTTCACCTCGATCGCAAGATCGCCGAGAAACGCATCTATCCCGCGATCAATGTGCGCCGTTCCGGCACGCGCCGCGAGGAGTTGCTGATGAGCGAAGGCGAGCTGCAGCGCGTGTGGATTTTGCGGAAATTGCTGCACGACATGGAAGATCTGTCGGCGACCGAATTCCTGGTGGACAAGCTCAAGGGCTTCAAGAGCAACAACGAGTTCTTTGACGCCATGCGGCGAAAATAACGCCGCTGTGAACAGCGAAAAAAACCCGGCAGTGCCGGGTTTTTTTTGTCCTGGCGGAAGATGGAAACGTCAACCAATCTCGTTGCCGACAATCGACACGAAGCTGACGCAGCGGCCGGGCTGACCGCCGAGATTGTGCGTGAGGCCCAGTTTCGGATTGGCGATCTGGCGCGGGCCCGCCTCGCCGCGCAGTTGCAGCCACATTTCGTACATCATCCGCAGACCGCTGGCGCCGATGGGGTGGCCGAAACTCTTGAGGCCGCCGTCGGGATTGATCGGCTGCGCGCCATCGCCGTCGAAGCGACCGTCCAGCACATCGCGCCAGCCCTGGCCGCGCTCGGAAAAGCCCATGTCTTCCATCAGCACCAGCTCGGTGGCGGTGAAGCAGTCGTGGACTTCGGCCATGCTGATCTGTTCGCGCGGATTGGTGATGCCCGCCTGCTTGTAGGCATCCTGGGCGGACACGACCACTTCCTGGAAAGTGGTGAAATCGTAGTCGCCGCTGATGAACCCTTCGTTGGGGCCGGCCGCGATCGAGAAGGCCTTGAGGTAGATCGGCCGGTCGGTGTATTTGTGGGCGTCCTCGGCCCGGCACAGGATGGCGGCAGCCGCACCGTCGGCTACTCCCGAGCAGTCGAATACGCCAAACATGCCCGCTACCCGCGGCGACTTGCCGATGGTGTCCATGGACACTTCCTTGCGGAACTGTGCCTTGGGATTCTTGGCGCCGGCGACATGATTCTTCCAGGCGATACGGGACAGCACGTCCTTGAGCTGGCCTTCATCGACGCCGTACTTCTTGCAGTAGGCCGGCGCCAGCAGGGAAAACATGGCGGGCGCGGTCATGCTGGATTCGGTGCCGTCGCCCGCGGGCGCGGGCACCACCAGACCGGAGTAGCCACCGTCCTTGAGTTTTTCCACGCCCACTGCCATGACCAGATCGTAGGCGCCGCTGGCCACCGCGTAGGCGGCATTGCGAATGGCCTCGCTGCCGGTCGCGCACATGTTTTCCAGTCGCGTCACCGGTTTGTAGGGCGTTTTGAGGGCTTCGGAGAACACCAGGCCGGAGATGCCGCTCGCAAAGGTGCCGAGCCAATAGGCATCGACGTCGTTGGGCTCGACGCCCGCCGACTTGTAGGCATCGGTGGCCGCCTCGATCAGCATGTCGGAGGCGTCCCGATCCCAGTGTTCGCCGAACTGTGTACACGCCATGCCGACGATGGCGACTTGATCCTTGATACCGTTACTTGCCATGGCACATACCCCTAGCGCACCGGGCGCGCTTTCCAGAAATAGTTGTGGACGCCTTCGCCGGTATAGAACCGGCGGAAGGTCATTTCGAGCTGGTCGCCAATGCCCACCTCCTTGGGATCGGCATCGGCCAGTTCGCAGGCCATGCGGCCGCCGCAGCCGAAATCCACCACGGTGGAAATCACCGGCGGTTGCAGGCTGTAGGCGAGATGGTCGAGGGTGAAGGTGGTGATACGACAGGGCTGGTGGGCAAAGGGCTCTTCTTTCATGTTGTCCACCGCGCCGCATTTCACGCACACCCGCTGCGGCGGCAGATAACCCTGGTTGCACTGCGTGCACCGGGAGCCGTGGAACGCGTATTTCCAGCGCTCGTGCCGTTTCATCACCGGCGCCGCGGGCCGGCTGGGGTCGGGCCGTCGCGGCGGCTCGAAAGGCAGGATGCCGCGCCATTTGAGGTAATTGTTGTAGGGCAGATCGGTGCGCTTGGAGGCGATCCAGTGGGCGACGCTGCGCGCGGGGCGCCCGGAAGCGATGCGATCGGTGACTTCAAACACCAGGGCGTCGCAACCGTCGGCGGTGGACAGTACCAGGATGCGGTCGCCCGGCTTGGCGGTATCCAGAACCTGGGCGAGCAGCAAGCCGGCGTGGGCGGCGCCGGTGCGTCCGAGGTTATCGACCAGCGGATCGGCCAGCTGCTCGGACTTGAGACCGAGCGCGCGGGGAATGTCGGCCACGTCGCGGCGGTTGGTGGCATCCAGCACCACCTTGGCGAGGGAGGCGGGCTCGACGCCGGCGTTGATCAGCGCGCGTTTGGCGGTATCGACACTCACCGGCCCCAGGATTTCGATCCCGAAGCGCTCCTCCCACTGCCGGGCGAAGGGATCGCCCGGCAGCCGCCACACGTCCAGTACTTCCGCCGTCGTCGAGGCGCTGCCCAGCAGGCGGGCGATGGCCTCATCCCCGGCGCCGGTGACAAAGGCGACCGCGGCATCGCCGCTCTCCCGCTCGCGGGCGCCACCCGGCGCGCCGACCACCACGTCGCTGGCGCACACCAGCGTGGTGCGCCCGGCGTGGCCCAGTTCGCTCGCCAGCAACAGACCCGCGAGTCCCATGCGGCTGTTGCCGCCGAGCTCGAGGGAGCGGGTCTGCGCCGGCAGGTCGAGGGCCGCGGAAATCGCCGCGGCATTGAGTTTTTCCGCGTAGGGCGGGCTGGTGGTGGCAAACATCAGGGTGTCCACCGCGGCGCCGCCGAGGGCCTGACGGCCGGCCTCCACCGCCATGGAGACCGAGTCTTCGTCATAACTGGCGATGGCGCGTTCGCCGCGACCGATGCCGGCCGCCTGGCGGTCGAGTCGAAAGTAAGGAATATAGGAACCGTACCGCAAAATACCGGACAAACCACACCTCCTGGTTCGGGAGCCGGTGCGCTGGGCTCCGGCGGCGACATCATTGATTGGCTGTTTTCATTGTTGTCGGAGCCTGCCCAATCCCGTCAGGACCGCGGGCAAGCCTTGCAATTCAGGCTATCACATATTCCTGCAACTTCGGGTCCCGCAAGTCGGCGCGGAACCTGGTCGCGGTCCAGGGCCAGGAGCCTGGCACCCCTTTCTCGTCCAGGTACCAGCTCTTGCAACCGGTGGCCCACACCGTGTCCTTCATGTTCGCCAGCATCTCGGCATTGAAGCGCAGGGTCGCATCTTCACGGGGATAAACCTGCTCGAACTTGCGCTCCGCCCACAGGTTGACGAACTTCATGATGTATTCGCTCTGGGTCTCGGCGATGGAAGCCAGCGAAAAATTACCCACCGGGCTGTGCGGACCCATCACCATGAAGAAGTTGGGGAAGTTGGGCATGGCCACGGTGCGATAGCCGCGTGGACCGTCCTGCCAGGCAGCGTCCAGGGTGACGCCGTGCGCGCCGGTCATGGTCATCGGCAACATGTATTCGTTGGCGTGAAAGCCGGTGGCCAGCGCGATGATGTCCAGTTCATGAAGCTTGCCATCCGTGGTGACGATGCCCCTGGGCTCGACGTGGTCGATGCCCGCACGCACGAGCTCGGCGTTGGGGCGCTGAATGGCGGGATAAAACTCCGAGGACATCACCAGCCGTTTGCACATCGGCGTGTAATCGGGGGTCAGTTTGGCGCGCAGATCGGCGTCCTTCACGCTGTCGAGGTTCCAGCGGCACAGTTTGGCGACCATGCGCCGGGAGGCGTTGTCCTTGATGATGCCGCGACCCAGCACCTGCTCCATGAGAAACCGGTAGCTGTTGTAATACAGTTTGGAAAGGATGGGCAGTTTCCCCGTCAGCCAATGACCGAAGCCGGAATATTTCCGGTTCGGGATCGGCAGTACCCACTGCGGGGTGCGCTGGAAGGAAATCACCTTGCTGCACACGTCGGTGAGCGGCTTGATCATCTGGATGCCGGTGGAACCGTTGCCGATGACGCCCACCCGCTCGCCGGCCAGCTCCAGGGTGTGATCCCAGCGGGCGGAATGCACCACCGCTCCGGCGAAGGAGTCCAGGCCGGGAATATCCGGATACTTGGGCCGCACCAGGATACCGCAGGCGGCGATCAGGATGTCGCACTCGAGCCGCGCGCTGGCGCCGTTGGCCGCGGTCACATCCAGTTTCCAGCCGTTGCCGGTCCATTCCGCGTGCCGGGTCTCGGTGTTGAAGCGGATGCGCTCGAAGACCTGGTACTTGCGCGCCATGCGCTCGAAGTACCGGCGGATTTCTTCGCCACCGCAAAACCGGTGGCTCCAGTGCGAGCTGGGTTCGAAGCTGTACTGGTAGTAATGCGAGGGCACGTCGCAGCGCAGGCCCGGGTACTGGTTGTAGTGCCAGGTGCCGCCGCAGCGGTCGGCTTTTTCGAGCAGGACCAGGTCGTCGTAGCCGGCGGCCATCAGCCGCATTCCCATGCAGATCCCCGACAGCCCGGCGCCGACCACGATCACGCGCGGCTTGCGTTTGCCCGCCGCCAGGGTCTCCAGAATTTTGCCGCTTTCGCTGATACCCATGGGTCGTATGCCTGTTTTCCCCGCGAAGCTGTCAAGAAGTGCGCGCCGACCTCCCGGGAGGTGGCGCCGGCACGTGGTGTTACCAGTCGGTAACAGGAAGTCTTGCGCAAGCCCCGGAGGGAGTCAAGATCGATTGCCGCGCGGCACCGCGCGGTCGCGAATTCCGTTATCCCGGACTCGGGTACACATAAGCGGCCTGGAGGCCGAGCGGCAGCCCCAGCGCCCAGTAGCCGAGCAGGAGCAGGGTCCAGCCCAGCAGGAGCGCCAGCGCGTAGGGCAGCATCATCGCGATCAGGGTGCCGATGCCCGTGCTGCTCACATAGCGCCGGCAGAACACCACCACCAGTGGAAAGTAGGGCATCAGCGGAGTCACGATGTTGGCGGAGGAGTCGCCGATCCGGTACGCGGCCTGGGTCAGCTCCGGCGCGATGCCGAGTCGCATCAGCATGGGTACGAAAATGGGCGCGATCAGCAGCCACTTCGCCGACGCCGAGCCCACGAACAGGTTGATGAAAGCCGACAACAGGATAATGCCGACAATGGTGAGCTGGGGCGACAGATGCAGCGCGCTCAGCCCGTCCGCGCCCGCGACAGCGAGCAGAACCCCCAGGTTGGAGTGGCTGAAGGCCGCGATGAACTGGGCGGCGAAAAACGCCATCACGATGTAGTAGCCCATGCTTTCCATGGCGCGCGACATGCCGGCGATCACATCCCGGTGTCCGCGCATGGATCCGGCCACTAGGCCATAGGTCACACCGGGGATCAGGAACAGGACGAAGATCAGCGGCACGATGGCGTGCATCAGGGGCGCGCCGAACGAGGCCACCGCGCCGGTCGCCGGATCGCGCAGGGGTGAGCCGGCGGGCAGGATTGCCGCGAGCAGCAGCGCCAGGGACAGCACCAGGCTGACCGCCGCCCACCACAGCCCGCGGTGTTCCCCGGGAGCCAGCGGTGTCAAACCGGTGCCGTCCGCCGGGTCATCGGTCACCGGGTTGGTCCGTGCCAACCAGGGTTCGACGATCTTGTCGGTGAGCCACCAGCCGAGCCCGATCACCAGCAGGCTGGACGTGCTCATGAAAAACCAGTTGCACAGCGGATTGACCAGGAGACCCGGATCGAGCACCCGGCCCGCTGCCTGGGTGATGCCCTGGAGCAGCGGGTCGAGCGCCGAGGGAATGAAGTTGGCGGAAAACCCGCCCGACACGCCGGCGAAGGCCGCGGCGATGCCCGCCAGGGGGTGGCGGCCGGCGGCACGAAAGATCACCGCCGCAAGCGGGATGACCACCACATAGCCCGCGTCCGCGGCGGTGTGGCTGATGATCGCCACCAGCATCACGATGGGCGTGAGCCAGCGGGCGGTGGTCAGGCTCAGCAGCTTGCGCAGTCCGGCGGCGATGAGTCCGGAGTGCTCCGCGACACCGACCCCGAGCAGCGCCACCAGCACGATCCCGAGTGGCGCGAAGGCAGTGAATACCGGCACCATGTCGGTGAGGAAGCGGGTGAGCTCCGCTCCCGTCAGCAGATTGACGATCCTGATCGCGGCGCCGGTCTGCGGGTGTTGCGCGGCAAAGTCGACTGGCGCCAACAGCGCCGACAGCAGCCAGACCGCGATCAGCAGCAGCAGGAACAGCAGCACGGGATCCGGCAGCCGGTTGCCGAGCCTTTCAATCCTGTGCAGCAGTCGCAACAGTGCGCCCGGCCGGGGCGGCGCATCCGGGTCGCTCACGCGCAGTTTTCCATGGTTGTCCCTCGGGCTGTCCGCGCGGGACGGGCTGTCGGCCCCGGGTCAGGGTTTGGGCGGCTCCGGATTCAGCACCAGCTGGCCATCCACCACGGGGATTCGTTCTCCCGGACGATGATCCATTTGGACGCGGTGTTCTTCGCCGCGCAGCCGGTAGCGGACATCGTAGCCGATCACCTCGGTTTTGGTTTCATGCTCGGTGTGGCAGCGGCGCTCGGTGGTGGTGTAGGTATCGTTCGCCTGCATCCGCTCCTGGGTCTTGTTGCCGGCGTAGCCGCCGGCTACCGCGCCGGCCGCGGTGGCAATTTTCTTCCCGGAGCCACCGCCGATCTGGTGGCCGACGACGCCCCCGATAACGGCCCCCGCCACGGTGCCGAGAATCTGGTTCTGGTCCTGTGCCGGTCGCCGCCGCGTCACCGCCACGTCGGCGCAGACTTCCTTGGGCACCTGCGAATTGCGGGTTACTTCGGTGACCTCGATCACTTCGGCGAACTTGGGCTCGGGATGGAGCGCGCGATAGCCGCCGATGGCGCCAGCCGCTGTGGCCAGTACGGCCCCGGCCACGAGACCCGTGAGCATGCCTTTGTTCATAGCGGAGCTGCCTGCCTTGTCGTGAAGAGGGGGACCATAATGTGTCGGTAATCCGGCTCGAATACAAGCGGCGTCGGGTGGGGCAGCTTGCGCCGCCATCGGAAGTTGCGCGGCTAAACCCAGGGTGAGCAGCCGCACTGCCCTGCGGGCAAGAGCTTATACGTTGAAGCGAAAATGGACGATGTCGCCGTCCTGGACGACATAGTCCTTGCCTTCCAGCCGCCACTTGCCCGCATCGCGGGCACCGGCTTCGCCCCCGTACGCGATAAAGTCCGCGTAACCCACCACTTCGGCGCGGATGAAGCCGCGCTCGAAATCGCTGTGGATCTTGCCGGCCGCCTGGGGTGCCGTGGCGCCCACCGGAATGGTCCAGGCCCGCACCTCTTTGACGCCGGCGGTAAAGTAGGTGTGCAGATGCAGCAGTTGGTAGCCGCCGCGTATCACCCGGTTCAGTCCCGGTTCTTCAAGTCCGATGTCGGCCAGAAAAGCCAGCTTGTCCGCATCGTCCAGCTCGGCGATCTCGGCTTCAATCTGATTGCACACCGCCACCACGCCCGCGCCTTCGGCAGCGGCGATGGCTTCCACCTGCTGCAAATACGGGTTGTCGTGAAAGCCGTCCTCGCTGACGTTGGCCACATAGAGCGTGGGCTTGGCGGTGAGCAGGGTGAGGTCGCTCAGTTCCAGCAAAGCTTCGGCGTCGAGCCCCAGGCTGCGGACCGGCTGCGCGCCGTCGAGATGGGAAATCAGGCGTTCCAGCAACTCCTTGCGGGCGCTGGCGTTCTTGTCGCCACTGCGGGCGGCCTTGGCCGCGCGTTGCAGCGCCCGGTCGACGGTTTCGAGATCCGCGAGCGCCAGTTCGGTATTGATGACTTCGATGTCCGCCGCTGGATCGACCTTGTTGGCCACGTGAATGACGTTGCTGTCTTCGAAGCACCGCACCACATGGGCAATCGCATCGGTTTCCCGGATCGTGGCGAGAAACTGGTTGCCGAGGCCCTCGCCCTTGGAGGCGCCGGCCACCAGCCCCGCGATATCGACAAACTCCATGGTGGTGGGGATCACCCGCTGGGGTTTGACGATGGCGGCCAGCGCGTCGAGGCGCAGATCCGGCACCGGCACGATGCCGGTGTTGGGTTCGATGGTGCAGAACGGAAAATTCTCGGCGCCGATCCCGGCCTTGGTGAGCGCGTTGAACAGCGTGGATTTACCCACGTTCGGAAGACCGACAATGCCGCATTTAAAGCCCACGAACCGGTCTCCGCCGCAAGTTGAAAATCAGTTGGTTGTATGCAGACGCTGCATGGCGCGACTGAAATCCCCGCTGATGAGGTCGGGGATGATGTCGGCCGCGCGCTTGAACGTGTCGTCAATCAGCTCGCGTTCGGTGGGTGGTGGCTTGCGCAGGACATAACCCACCACATCGGCGCCCGGCCCCGGGTGACCGATACCGATGCGCAGGCGTGCAAAATCATGGCGCTCGCCGAGCGCGCTCATGATGTCGCGCAGCCCGTTGTGGCCGCCATGACCGCCGCCCAGTTTGAGCCGCACCGTCCCCGGCGCGAGATCCAGGTCGTCGTGGACCACCAGCATGTCAGCGGGCGCGATCTGATAAAACTGCAACAGCGCCACCACCGCCTGGCCGCTGCGGTTCATGAAGGTGCCGGGCACCAGCAGGCGCAACTCGGGCGGGACGCGCGCCACGCTGCCGTGAAAGCGCGCTTCGTGGCGCAGCGTCACGCCGAACCCCCGCGCCAGCGCCTGTACCAGATCGGCGCCGGCGTTGTGGCGGGTGCGGTCGTAGGCGGCGCCCGGGTTGCCCAGCCCGACGATCAGACGGATGCCGGTGGTCACGGATACCGGCCGGGATCACTCCGCGGCGGGGGTCTCGCTGTCGCCACCCTTGACCTTGGGCCGATGGATCGCCACCACCGGGAGATCGTGATCGGCGCCATGGGCCAGGGCCACGCTGTCCACCCCCGCGGGCAGCACCAGATCGGAAATGTGCAGAATCTGGCCCATCGCCACGGTGGACATGTCCACCGCGATGTATTCGGGCAGATCGCCAGGCAAACACTGGATTTCCAGGTCCGCCAGGTTGTGCTGCACGACGCCGCCCTGCTGCTTCACTGCCTCGCAATGGTCTTCGTTGATGAAATGCAGCGGTACGCGCGTGGTGAGCTTGTGGTTCTTGCTGACCCGCAGAAAATCCGCGTGGAGGATGACGGGTCGCGCCGGATGGCGCTGCACATCCTTCAGGATGACGTCCTGGGGCTTGTCGTCGATCCGCAGTGAAATGATGTGCGAATAAAACGCCTCGCTTTCCAGCGCCCGGGCCAGTTCGCGATGGGTCAACGCGATGGCTTCGGGTTCGCCGCCGTCGCCGTAGACGATGGCCGGCACTTCTTCCGCGAGTCGACGCAGGCGGCGGCTCGCACCTTTCCCCTTGTCGGTTCGCGCGCGAGCATTGAGAACGAAATCAGTCATTGCCTTTGCTCCAGTCAGTGAATCCCGCCGTGGCCTGTTGCGACCGAGGCGATCGGCGGGTTGGGTTACGATGCCCCGGAGGGCGGTTATCCGGCGTGTTCAGTCGAACATCGCGCTGATGGATTCTTCATTGCTCACCCGGCGAATGGCTTCTCCCAGCGTGGCGCTGATGGAGAGCTGCCGGATCCGCGCGCAACCGCGCGCCCGTTCGGTCAAGGGGATGCTGTTGGTGACGACCAGTGCATCGAGATCGGAAGCATTGAGGTTGTCGACCGCCGGCCCGGACAGTACCGGGTGCGTGCAGTAGGCCACCACCTTGGTGGCGCCGTGTTTTTTGAGGGCCGCCGCCGCTTTGCACAGGGTCCCCGCAGTATCCACGATGTCATCGACCAGCAGGCAGGTGCGACCTTCGACCTCGCCGATCACGTTCATCACCTGGGTCTGATTGGCTTCCGGACGCCGCTTGTCGATGATGGCCAGTTCGGTGTTCAGTTGTTTGGCGATGGCACGGGCGCGCACCACACCGCCGATATCGGGAGACACCACCAGCAGGTTGTCGTAATTCTGGCGCTCGATATCGGCGACCAGCACCGGTGCGCCATAGACGTTGTCCACCGGGCATTCGAAAAAGCCCTGGATCTGTTCGGCGTGGAGGTCCACCGTCAGTACCCGGCTGACGCCGGCGTTGTTGATCATGTCGGCGACCACGCGGGCGCTGATCGGAACCCGCGCCGAGCGCACCCGGCGATCCTGGCGGGCATAGCCGAAGTACGGCAGCACCGCGGTGACCCGGCTGGCCGACGCGCGGCGCAGGGCATCCACCATCAACACCAGTTCCATCAGGTTGCGATGGGTGGGCGCGCAAGTGGGCTGAATGATGAAGACGTCGCGGCCGCGGACATTCTCGCGGATCTCGATGTTGATCTCGCCGTCGGAAAACTGCGCTACCAGGGCATTGCCGAGCGGCAGACCGAGGTAGCGGGAAATTTCCCGCGCGAGTTCCGGGTTGCCATTCCCGGAAAATACCATCAGGTTTGCCATGGACATGTCCTGGAAGCGGCGTCACCGGACGCCGGGGTGACAGGTTGTGGCTGGGGCGGGAGGACTCGAACCTCCGAATGGCGGGATCAAAACCCGCTGCCTTGGCCGCTTGGCGACGCCCCAAAGACCTGTGTCGTTTGCTCTGTAACCGGTGGTCAGGTCTGCCGCAGGGGAGAAACGTTGACCCCCTGCGCAACGAACCCTGACCAGACCGCGGGAATTTCCGCCAGCGTTGCCCGGGCACTTTCCCGATCCCCGAAACGGGCGAACAGGCAAGCGCCGGTGCCCGTCAGGCGCGGTTGCGCGTAGCGCGCCAACCAGAGCCGTGCCTCGCGCACCTGCGGGTACATGGTCTCGACCACCGACTGACAGTCGTTGGCCGCACCCTCCCCGGAAAAGGCGCGTATTTTCATCGCGCGGGTATGCCTTGTCAATTGCGGATGGGCGAACACGGCAGCGGTAGCGACGTCGCAGTCCGGCTTGAGCACCAGATACCAGGCCGCGGGCAGGTCGAGCGGCGTCAGTTGTTCGCCGATGCCTTCGCCCCAGGCACTGCGTCCCAGGATGAATACCGGCACGTCGGCGCCCAGACGCAGGCCGAGTCCGCACAATTCCTCCACGCCGAGGTCGAGCCCCCACAGACGGTTGAGGCCCACCAGGACGGTGGCGGCGTCGCTGCTGCCGCCACCGAGTCCTCCCCCCGGCGGGAGTCGTTTGCGGATCAGGATGTGGGCCCCTTCGGGACCGGGACGGTGCTCGCGCAGGACAAGCGCCGCGCGGTACGCGAGGTTGGCGGTCATGGGTACGTCCCGAAGGGGCGGTTCGACCACTACCTCGATCACGCCGTCGGGCGTGGTGCTCAGCTCCAGCTCGTCGCCGTAATCCAGCAGCTGAAACAGGGTTTGCAGACGGTGGTAGCCGTCCGGTCGCCGCCCCAGGATATGCAGGAACAGATTGAGCTTGGCGGGCGCCGGCAGGATCAGCAGGCCGGCGGTGGGCGCCACGCTCACGGTGTCGGGAAGTGCCATTGTTTGATCACCAGCCGGATATGCAAACCCCGGCTGTCGGCGTCGATCCGCCTCGGCAGCAGGCCCGCCGAGGTTTCGCCGTAATCGTCGAACGCCAGTGTCCAGCCGTCCTGCTCGAGTCCGCGCAGCAGCCCGCGGGTGTCGACGTCGAGGCGCTGCACGGGCGTGCCGCGATAGGGAATGCCGCGCACCCAGTCGCGCAGGCGCGCGGCGGGCAAGGCCCAGCCGAACAGCTGCTGGCTGAGTTCTTCGGTCGAAGCGGCGCGCTGCTCCGGCGTCCCGGGCTGGCGGAGCACGGCGCCGTCGGGGTCGGCCTCGAAGTGGGCGGTGCCGGCGCCGAACGGACCACTCAGTGTCACCTGGAGTGAATCGCCCCGCTGTACCCAGGCGAGGGTGGCGGAGCCGCTGTCACCTCGGCCGCGATAACCGAGCTTGCCATCGAGACGCCAGGAGTCGATGGCGGCCATCACATCCCGATGGGCGCTCCAGGCCTGGGGTTCGCGGGGCGGGGCGGACGCGCAGCCCGCCAGCAGCATCAGCGTCAGACTGAGCGCCAGCGCGACATGGCCGGCCCTCACAACGGACCCGCGCGCAGACGTTCGAGCGTTTCCTTGATGAGCGGGTCGTCGGGGTGTTGCTGCAAGGCTTCGCGCCAGACCGTCCGCGCCTGCTCCGGGTCGCCCGTGCTCCACAGGACTTCGCCGAGATGGGCGGCCACTTCCGGATCGGTGAGCAGGGCGGCGGCGCGGCGCAACTGCGCCAGCGCCTCGACGAGCTGGCCGCGGCGGTAGAGCACCCAGCCCAGACTGTCCATGATGGAGCCGTCGTTGGGTTGCAGTGCCAGCGCGCGTTCGATGAAACCCTGGGCTTCTTCGTAGCGCGTACTGTGGTTCGCGAGCGAATAGCCCAGCGCGTTCAGGGCGGCGGCATTATCGCTGTCCTGGTCCAGGATCGCGCGCAGATCCCGTTCGACCGCGGCGATGTCGCCCATTTTTTCGCTGGCCAGCGAGCGGGCATAGAGCAGATTGATGTCGCCGGGAAACGCGCTCAGGCTTTCGGTCAACAGATCATGGGCCGAGCTGTAGTAGCGCTCGCGCATCAGCAGCTCCGACTCGAGCTGGAACAGTCCGGGGGCTTGTTCCCGATGCTGGGTGCGCAATTCCTGAAGATACAGTCGCGCGGCGGTGAGTTGGCCTTTGCGTACCATCAGGTTGGCAAGGCGGGCGGTCGCCGGCAGCAGGGCGGAGCCCTGCGTCTGCCGGTAGTGCTGGATCGCGCGCGTGGTGTCGCCGGCTGCCTCGGCCAATTGGCCCAGATAAAAATGCGCGTCATTGCGCAGTTCGGGATCCTGAACCAGCAACTCCAGTTCAGCGCGGGCCTTGTCCGGCAGATTCGCATCCCGATACGCCAGCGCCAGACCAAAGTGCAGACTGTTGTCGTCGGGATTGATGCCCGAGAGATGCTCCAGCCTTGCAATGGCGAACGCCGTATCGCGACGGCTGAACAGCATGCGCACATAGGCGCGGCTCAGGCCGGAATTTTCAGGATGGTCGCGCACCGCCTGCTCCAGCTGCGCGAGCGCCTTTTCTTTGCTGCCGGTCTCGTCCAGCAGTTGCGTGTGGAGCAGTTGGCTGGCCGGCTCGTCGGGCTGCAACTGGATTACCCGCTGGCTCAACGCCAGCGCCGCGGGCAGTTGCCCGGCCTGCCACAGCAGCAGCGCCCGCCCAAACAGCAGGTCCACGTTATCCGGATGAACCCGCTCCAGATCCGCGTAGGCAGCGAGCAGGAGGTCGTGTTGGTCGGCGGGCAAGGCCGACGCCTGGGCCGCCAGTTGCCGCAGCGGCTGCCCGTCCCCGTTTTCCAGCAAAAAGGTGGCATGTACCAGGGCGTCCTGGGCTTTGCCCTGGCGCAGCAGTGCGAACAGGGCGAGTTGCCGGGCCTGGACGTTGTCTGGCTCGCGGTCCGCCCACAGCGGGCCGAGTTCGCCGAGCGCGGCTTCGTCGCCGGCGTACTGGGCGATCTGGACGGCGCGCGCAATCACACCGGGGTCGCCGGTAATTCGCGCTTGCTCCAGATAATTGCGCAACGCGAAATCGAGATCGCCGCGCAGCCCCGCGGTTTCGGCGGCGAGCAACGTGTACAAAGTTTGTGTCGGGAAGGCCTGAACGGGATAATCCCGTTCCTCGTCGCCAGCGGGAGATTCCTGGGCGCTGCCCGGATCATCGCCCACAGCCGTTGCGGATGTCGATGGCGAGTTCGGGCTTCCGGCGCACCCTGACACCAGGACGACACAAAGACCGACCAGCAGGCTAATCGCGCGAATCACGGTGGATGGAAGTCCTCACAAACGATCGCTATTGTAGCAATAACCCCTATGACAAATTTCCGGTGGCAATGGTTTCACGGCGCGGCGCACCGACGTGCCGCCCGTGATCCGCACGCCTGCGCCATCCCGCTCTGGCTGGTGTTGCCAACGCCCAGCGGGTGGGCATGACGATCCTGGCGTTCGGCCTCAGCCACGACACCGCCCCGGTGGCGTTGCGCGAGCGCGTGGCATTCGCGCCCGAGGCCGTCGCGGATCATCTCCACCAGGTGCGGCGCGAACTGGGGCTCGACGAAGTGGCCATTCTCTCCACCTGCAATCGCACCGAAATCTATGCGGCCGGCGCCGCCGGTTTCGACGCACTGTGCGGCTGGCTCGCGACCGTTCATGGCGTGGCGCGGGAAGAACTCGCCGGCGGTTGTTACGTCCATCGCGACGCGGATGCGGTGCGGCACATGATGCGGGTGGCGAGCGGCCTGGATTCGCTGGTGCTGGGCGAGCCGCAGATTCTCGGTCAACTCAAGTCGGCCTATGGGGTAGCGCAGAGCAGGGGCTCGGTGTCCACCGTGCTGGAGCCGGTGTTTCAGGCGGTGTTCGCCGCCGCCAAGCGGGTGCGCGCCGAGACCGCCATCGGCGCCAATCCGGTGTCGGTCGCCTATGCGGCCGTCGGGCTCGCCCGCCAGATCTTCGGCCGCCTGGACGGCGTGCGCGCCCTTTTGATCGGTGCCGGCGACACCATCGAACTCGTTGCCCGGCATTTGCACGACGCTGGAGTCGCGGGCATCACCTGTGCGAACCGGACTCTGGAGCGGGCGGCGGAACTCGCGGCGCGTTACGGCGCCAACGCCATCCTGCTCGCCGATCTGCCCGAGCACCTGCATCAGGCCGACGTGGTGATCTCATCCACCGCCAGCCAGTTGCCGGTGCTGGGCAAGGGCGCGGTGGAATCGGCGCTCAAGCGGCGTCGTCACCGGCCGATGCTGATGGTGGACATCGCCGTGCCCCGCGACATCGAGCCCGAGGTCGGCCAGCTCGACGATGTCTATCTGTATACAGTGGACGATCTGCGCGATGTGATCGACGAGGGCCGGCGCGCCCGCGAGGATGCCGCCGTTACCGCCACCGGGATTGTCGATGCCGAAGTGTCGCGCTGGCAGCGCCGGCAACTGGAGCGCGACGCGGTGGGTACCATCCGCGCCTTCCGCGACAGCGCCGCGACACTCCGGGATGCCGAGCTCGACAAGGCGCTGCGTGCCCTGGAGGCCGGACAGCCCGCCGCTGTCGTGGTGCGGCAACTGGCGCACGGCCTCACCAACAAACTGCTGCACCGCCCCACCGAACAACTGAAGCGGGTCGGGGAGGAAGGCAGCGAGGAACCGCTGCGCTGGCTCCGGAAGTTGTTCGACCACGATGACTCAACCCCCGGCGCGACTTAGAACTTATCCGTAAATAATATATAATGCTTTCCCGAGCCGCCTGTGACGCGGCGCGGGAGGTTGGGATGGCGACAGAGAGGCCGGCAGCAACGAAGCGCGTGGCGTCATGGGTGGTAACCGATGATTTCTGGGCGAGAGTCGAACCCTTGGTGCCAGTCCGGGAACGGCCGGCGGACAAGGGGTATACGCGTAAGGCCGGT
>CAMTUJ010000029.1:0-60166 GCA_947084925.1 uncultured Gammaproteobacteria bacterium | reverse complement strand
TTCTCCGTACTCCTCAAATCGCCTCTCAAGACTCTTGCCCACTGACAAACCTCTTGCAATGGCTGAAGTGCTTGAGACAATATCATGGATCAATTATGTTTATAACACAGTAGAACTAAGGAAGCTCTGAATAACCACCTGATCGTCGTTCCCGCGCATGCGGGAACCCAGGAATATCAGGGCCCTCTGGATGCCCGCCTCCGCGGGCATGACGGTTGTTCAGAGTAGCCCTAAAGCCCGCCAAGCAACTCCCGCAGCGTCGCGGTGATACGGCCCAGTTCCTCCCGGGTGATGACGTAAGGCGGCATCAGATATACCAGCTTGCCGAAGGGGCGCAGCCAGATACCGCGTTCCACCAGTTCGCGCTGCAGCGTTGCCACATCCACGGGCTTTTTCATCTCGACCACGCCGATGGCGCCCAGCACCCGCACGTCGGCGACGCCGGCATGGGTGCGGCAGGGCTCCAGCTCCGCGCGCAACTGCGCCTCGATGGCGGCAATGCGTTCCTGCCAGGGCGAGGCGAGCAGCAGTTCGATGCTGGCATTGGCGACGGCGCAGGCCAGCGGGTTGCCCATGAAGGTGGGGCCGTGCATGAAGACGCCGGCTGCGCCGGTACAGACACCGGTGCTGATTTTTTCGCTGCACAGGGTAGCGGCCAGCGTCAGGTAGCCGCCGGTGAGCGCCTTGCCCAGGCACAGGATATCCGGACTGATGCCGGCCCATTCGCAGGCGAACAGCTTGCCGGTGCGGCCGAAGCCGGTGGCGATTTCGTCGGCGATCAGCAGTACCTCGTGGCGATCGCACAGCGCTCGCACCCGGCGCAGAAACTCAGGCGCGTAAAAGCGCATGCCACCGGCGCCCTGGACGATGGGTTCGAGGATGACGGCGGCGAGTTCGTGGGCGTGGGCGCCGAGCTGATGTTCAACGTCGACGCTGTACTGGTCTTCCCAGGTGGCATCGAAAGCGCAGCGGGGCGTCTCGGTAAACAGCTGGCGCGGCATCGCGTCGGCGAACAGGTGATGCATGCCGGTGACCGGATCGCACACCGACATGGCGGCGAAGGTGTCGCCGTGGTAGCCGCCGCGCAGCGCCAGCAGCCGGTGCTTCGCCGGGCGCCCCTGCGCCTGCCAGTATTGCAGCGCCATCTTGATCGCCACCTCGACGCTGACCGAGCCGGAGTCGCACAAAAAAACCTTGTCGAGCCCCGGAGGCGTGAGCGCGACCAGGTGTTGCGCGAGGCGTGCCGCCGGTTCGTGGACGATGCCACCGAACATCACATGCGCCATCTCGGTGAGCTGGTTTGCGACGGCGGCATTCAGTACCGGATGGTTGTAGCCGTGGATGGCGCACCACCAGGACGCCATGCCGTCGATCAGCCGGCGGCCGTCGTCGAGTTCCAGGGTGCAGCCGTGGGCGCGTCGCACCACATAGGTGGGCAGCGGCTGGATCAGCGAGGCGTAGGGATGCCAGAGGTGCTCCCGGTCGATGGCACGGATTTCGGAGGCGGAGAGCGGGGTCATGGCGATGTGCGCTGGCGTGTCAGGCTTGGATTGTATGTCGGCGCGGGGATTGCCTGAAATCTTGGTTCAAACCCGCTATTGCTATATGCTCGCCTTACATCTCCGCAACTACCGAGCTGCCGTGAAACCCCGACTGATCCTGTTGTTGGCGCTGCTGTTGAGTCCGTCGTTGTTTGCCGCCCCCAGCGCGCAGTACTGGGCCGAATGGGATCGCAGCGATGAACTCAATCCCGCGACCATCGATCACGGCAGTTGGGATGGTTTGCTGCGCAAGTATGTGGTGGTGCGCCACAAGTCGGGCATCAACCGGTTTCGCTATGGCGAGGTGTCGCCGGCGGACAAGGCCCTTCTCGACAGCTACATCGAGGCGACCGCCGGCATCGATCCGCGGGCTTATTCCCGCGCCGAGCAGCTTGCCTACTGGATCAATCTCTACAACGCGCTGACCGTCAAGCTGGTGCTGGACCACTACCCGGTCACCAAGGTGAACACCATCCGGGTGGCCGGCGCCGATGCGAGCGATGGCCCCTGGAGCGCGAAGCTGGTGAAGGTGGTGGGTACCGAGCTGTCGCTGGACGATATCCAGCACCGCATCCTGCGACCGATCTGGAAGGACCACCGCGTGCTCTTCGGACTGGCGTGCGCGGGACTGGACTGTCCGGATATTCAGCCCGAGGCCTGTACCGGACCCAACAGCCGCGAACTGCTGAGCAACGCGGGTCGGGATTTCATCAATTCGGACCGTGGCGTTTCGATTGCCGGCACCAAGGGCCCGCTGCGGGCATCCAGTATTTTCGACTGGTATGAAAGCGATTTCGCCGCGGATCACAAAGCGCTTTTGAAGCTGTTCGCGCACTACGCGGAAGACCGCAAGGCGCTCTATCTGCTGGGCTATACCGGCGATATCCAGTATCACCATGACTGGACGCTGAACGCGCCCTGACGCCGTTCACGCGGACTGCCCGTGACGCGGCTGGCCGCAACCCCGCGCGGGCCGCTAAAATGACGGCCCCGCATCCCGACTGACCTCCATGTCCGAACTGCACGGTCGCGACCGTCTCGAATACAACAAGCTGCAAAAACGCCTGCGCCGCAATGTCGGCAACGCGATTGCCCAGTACGGCATGATCGAGGCCGGCGACAAGGTGATGGTGTGCCTGTCCGGGGGCAAGGACAGCTACGGCATGCTCGACATTCTGCGCAACCTGCAAAGGACGGCACCGATTGCGTTTGAACTGGTGGCGGTGAACCTCGATCAGAAGCAGCCCGGATTTCCAGAGCAGGTGCTGCCGGATTATCTGACCCGCATCGGCGTGCCGTTTCACATCCTCGAAAAGGACACTTACAGCATCGTCACCGAGCTGGTGCCGGAGAACAAAACCTATTGCGGGCTCTGTTCGCGGCTGCGGCGGGGAACCCTGTATGGCTTCGCCGAAGAGATCGGCGCCACCAAGATCGCGCTCGGCCACCACCGCGACGACATCATCGAGACGCTGTTTCTGAACATGTTCCATGGCGGCAAGCTCAAGGCGATGCCGCCCAAGCTGCTCTCCGACGACGGCCGCAACATGGTGATCCGCCCGCTCGCGTTCTGCCGCGAGGACGATCTCGCCCGCTACGCCGAGTACCGGGAATTTCCCATCATTCCCTGCAATCTGTGCGGCTCCCAGGACAACCTGCAACGGCAGGTCATCAAGGAGATGTTGCAGCAGTGGGAGCGCGCGCATCCGGGCCGGCTGGAGACGATTTTCTCGGCGATCTGCAATGTGGCGCCGTCGCAGCTGGCGGATTCCGCGCTGTTCGACTTCACCGGGCTGCAACTGCGCCGCGCGCCTTCGCGGCGGATTGCGGCGGTGAATCTGGGCTGAGTTGGGCGCCGCTTGCCGGCCCCGGTCAGGCCGCGTGCGCCCTTGCGGTGGCGCCGAGGTAGCTGCTGACGAAATCTTCCGCGCTCCCGCTGGGCCGGCTGTGGAAATGGCGATGCCAGTGGCGGGCGAGTCCCGCGATATCCTCGGCGTCGGGGAGGTCGTGCCCATGCCGCCGGTAGATCATCCAGGCGATGGCGGTGGCGTACTTGAGGTTGGTCGCGAGTTCGCCATGGGGGTCGCACAGGAAACCGTGCTGCCCCGCGAGGCCGCGCACCCGGCTGGCCAGCTCCGGATCGCCTACCAGATATTTGTCCCAGACCGCGCGAGGGGCGGCCGGCGAGATCCGGTAGATGCCGAGCCGCCGCCCCTCGCGCAGGCGCGCGCTGTGCCCGGATTCCTGGAGCGCGGTCCCCAGGAGCAGGTTTTCCGCCGCTGGCGACCAGTCCCCGAGCTGTTTGAGGGCGGCGCGGATGACGCGGCGCAGATCGCAGGTCCAACACATCGGGCAATTCTCCCTGACTTTCGGATGGTTGGGAAAATAAAATTGTTTTGTATTTCTATCAGGTTAAGTTCGGTGATTCAACCAAAACATTAAATTTCGACGCCATCTTTGGGAGACTGTCGCCGTTCTGGAGGTCTCGCCATCCAGAATGGCAGCCATGGCGTCGGGTCGATAGCCTTGTCAGGGTATCGAGATGCGCCCAAGTCCCGGGGGGAACGCGATGATCGAAGTGATCGAGGGCGATATCACCGCGCTGGCGGTGGATGCCGTGGTGAACGCCGCCAACAGCCGGCTCGCGGGCGGTGGCGGCGTCGATGGCGCCATCCATCGCGCCGCGGGCCACGTCACCTTGCAGGCGGCCTGCCGGGCGCTGGGCGGCTGCCCCACCGGCGAAGTGCGGCTGACGCCGGGCTTCGCGCTGCCGGCGCGGGCCATCATCCACGCGGTGGGGCCGGTCTGGCAGGGCGGTGGCGCGCACGAGGAGGAACTGCTCGCGTGCTGTTATCGCAATGCCATGATGGTGGCGAGCGCGGAACGGTTGCAGTCGCTCGCGTTTCCCGCCATCAGTTGCGGGGTATACGGCTTTCCGCCCGAGCGCGCGGTGCCCATTGCGGTAAGGGAGGTGCGTGATGCAATGACGCGCTCCACGACCGTCGAACGGGTCATTTTCTGTTGTTTCGACGCCGCCATGGCGGCGCGTTACCGGGCCGAGCTGGCGCGGAGCGGGGCTACATCTCCGCCATGACTTCGATGCCGAGCAGGTCCAGTCCGGTGGCGAGGGTGCGCGCACCCAGCTGGCACAGGGCCAAGCGACTCGCCCGCAGTTCGGGCGCGACATCCGGCTTCAGGATCGGACACTGCTCGTAAAAACTGGTGAAGGTGCTGGCCAGTTCATAGAGATAGTTGCACAGCACATGGGGATAGGCTTCGGCCGCCACCTGTTGCAGGACTTCGCCGAACCCCAGCAGCGCCAGCGCGAGTCGGCGCTCCGCCGCCGTGGCAATGCCGATTGGACCGGGAGTGGCGTCGGGAGCGCTCTGCGCCGCGCGGCGGAAAATGCTCTGGATGCGCGTGTACGCATATTGCAGATAGGGCGCGGTGTTGCCGTCGAAGCTCAGCATGCTGTCCCAGTCGAACACATAGTCGTGGGTGCGGGTCTTGGCCAGATCGGCATATTTGACCGCCCCGATGCCCACCTTGTGGGCGATCTCGATGTGGCTGGTCTCGGCCAGTGCCGGGTTTTTCGCCGCCACCAGCCGCGCCGCCCGCGCTACCGCTTCGTCCAGCAGCTCCGCGAGCTTGACGGTGCCGCCGCTGCGGGTTTTGAACGGCGTGCCGTCCGGCCCCAGCATGGTGCCGAAGGGGTGGTGTTCGAGCGCCACATCCGCACCGACCAGACCCGCCTTGCGTGCCAGGGCGAATACCTGCTTCATGTGCAGCGACTGGCGCGCGTCGATGAAATAGAGAATCCGCTCGGCGCCGAGCGTCTGGCTGCGATAGCGCAGCGCCGCGAGATCAGTGGTGGCGTAGAGATAGCCGCCGTCGGATTTGCGCACGATCACCGGGCTCGGCCGGCCCTGCTTGTCGGCCAGTTCGGGCAGGAACGCCACCAGCGCGCCCTGGTCTTCGGCGGCGAGGCCCTGCGCGGTCAACAGCGCGGCGATCTCCGCGAGAGCGTCGTTGTAGGCGCTCTCCGGACGGATGTCGGCATGCGTCAGCGTGACGTTGAGCTGGCGGTAGATCGCCTCGCTGTGGGCGATGGAGATGGCGATGAAGCGCTGCCAGAGCGCGTGGCAGTGGGCGTCGCCCGCTTGCAGGCGCACCACATAGTGGCGCGCCCGGGTGGCGAATTCGGCATCGAGATCGAAGTGGGCCTTGGCGTTCTGGTAGAACTGTTCGAGGTCCGCGAGGGCGAGGTCCGATGCTTCGCCGCCGTCCAGATGGTCTTCCAGCTCGGCGATCAGCATGCCGAACTGGGTGCCCCAGTCGCCCATGTGATTGTGGCGGATCACTTCGTGACCCAGGTATTCCAGTACCCGCACCACGGCGTCGCCGATGATGGTGCTGCGCAGATGGCCGACGTGCATCTCCTTCGCCAGATTGGGCGAGGAATAATCCACCACGGTGCGCACGGGATGCGCGGCGCGCGGGCAGAGACGGTGCGCGCCGTGCAGATCGTCCAGCAGCCGGGCCAGAAAATCGTCCGCGAGATGGATGTTGATGAAGCCGGGGCCCGCGATCTCGACCCGGCTCGCGATGTCGGCGAGCTGCGCCCGGGCGACGATACGTTCGGCCAGATCACGGGGTTTGACTTTCATTTCGCGCGCGGCGCCGAGCGCGAGGCTCGCCTGAAAATCGCCGAACTCGGGGCGCGTACTGGGTGCGGCCAGATGCTCGGTGGAGGACACGGCGATACCGCAGGAGGTCGCGGCATCGCGAAGGCGCCGGTCGAGCAGGTTGCGGATGCTCATCGCAGGCTCATTGGGCCGGGGAGCAGGCATTCTAGTGGCGGGAGAGGGGATTGCAACCAGCCGGAGCTGCGGAGGTGCCGCCTCGGCCGCTGCCGTCGATGTGATAGTCTCGAGGGCCGCCGCCTTTCCAGTGAATGGAGACCTGCCGTGAGTGTCCGGCAACAGATCGAAGACAAATTGCGCGCGGCGCTTTCCCTTCAGGTCGTGCGCGTCGAGAACGAAAGTCACCAACACAATGTGCCACCCGGCTCCGAGACCCACTTCAAGGTGACGCTGGTGGCCGACCGCTTTGCGGCGCTGTCCCGGGTGCAGCGTCACCGGCTGGTGTATCAGCTGCTGGCCGAGGAGCTCGCCGGGCCGGTCCATGCGCTCGCACTGCATGTCTATGCGCCGGCGGAGTGGGGTGACCGCGAGCAGGCCCCGGAGTCGCCGCCTTGCCACGGCGGTTCCGGCGCGGGCTAGCGGGTTGCGGAAAATCCGCCGCGGCCCCGGTTTCCCGCCGTACTTAATCTGGATCAATTCGACGGGGGATTCACGCCTAATCTGGATCAACACCGCGCTTCCTGCCTCCTGCTGCAATGACGCGACCGATCAGTTGCAGAGGGGAAGCAAGATGAAACAGCGCAAGATGCTGGCGTTGGCCGTGGCCGGGGTATTCACCGCGGGTCTGGCGGGGGGGGCGTTGGCCTATCAGGCCGGGGATCTGATTCTGCGCGCGGGAGTGGCCTCGGTGCAGCCCAACGAGCACAGCGATCCACTGGCGCTCAACGGTACCCGGTTGCCGGGAACCAAGGCAGGAATCGATAACAACGAGCAATTGGGGCTGACGCTCACCTACATGTTCACGCCCCAGTGGGGTGTCGGCGTGCTGGCGGCGACGCCTTTCGAGCACGATATCAAGGCCAAGGGCGTGGGCGTGGATGCTGGCTCGGTCAAACATCTGCCGCCCACCGTAACCCTGCAATACTTTCCCCTGGGCGCGACCTCGCGCTGGCAGCCCTATGTGGGCCTGGGCGTCAACTACACTTTGTTCTTTGACGAAAAGGTCGATGGCCAGTTGGAGGGGGCGGGGTTCGGCCAAGGCGATTTGCATGTGGATAACTCGTGGGGCTGGGCGGGGCAGGCGGGGCTCGACTATCAGATCGACGACCATTGGCAGCTGAATGCGGCGGTCTGGTATCTGGATATCGATACCGATGCCACCTTCAAATTTGCCGCCAATCGCATCACGACCGACGTCAATGTCGATCCCTGGGTCTACATGCTGGGCGTCGGTTACCGCTTCTGAAGCGTTTCAGTCGCAACCTCGTCGGGCCGGTAGTTGCTGCCGGCCCGATCGCGTTTTGTATAACAGCCAGGTCACTCAACAGAGGTAAACCGATCCAGCGGTACCGCTCCGTACAGCGCCAGGTTTCGCGGCGGAAAGTTTCGCGGCATGGCCCGAATCAGTGCTAAACAGTACCCTTCGCGCCACCTGTCGCGACGCAGTACCGCACGCCATCGAGGACCGGCCATGAAACATGAAGTTTTCGGTTTTGACGCCTATTCGCCCGCCGAGATTGCCGAGCGCGTGCAGAAAGTCTGCGTCATCAAGGCCCACATGCCGCTGCTCACCATGTGGATGCTGGCCGTGCTCGCCGGCGCCTTCATCGGTCTCGGCGCGCTCTTTTTCACGCTGGTAATCAGCGATCACAGCCTCGGATTTGCCAACTCCCGTGTGCTCGGCGGTGTGTGCTTTTCCCTCGGACTGATCCTGGTGGTGGTGGCCGGTGCCGAGCTGTTCACCGGCAACAATCTGCTGGTCATGGCTTGGGCGGAAGGCTGTCTCACCACCCGCGACGTGCTGCGCGACTGGACAATCGTCGGCGCCGGAAATTTTGTCGGCGCCGCTGGGCTTGCGGTGATCGTTTACCTGTCCGGGTACGGCGCGCTGAATAACGGGGAGGTCGCACGCACCGCCGTCCAGATTGCGATGGCCAAGTGCGCCCTGCCGTTCTGGGAAGCGTTTTTTCGCGGCGTGCTGTGCAACGTGCTGGTGTGCATGGCGGTGTGGATGGCGATGGCGGGACGCAGCGTGATCGACAAGGCGGTCGCGATCATCTTTCCCGTCTCGGCGTTTGTCGCGGCCGGGTTCGAGCACAGCATCGCAAACATGTATTTCATTCCGCTGGGCATGCTGCTGCGCGAAAGCCTCACGGTGCCGGTTCCCGGCGCCGAGATCATCAGCGGGATTGGCCTGGCCCGCAATCTGGTACCGGTGATTCTCGGCAACCTGATGGGTGGCAGTGTGCTGGTTGCGCTCGTCTACTACGTGATCTATCGCCGTGGCCGCCCGGGATCAACGCTCCCGGCCGGTAGCTGCCGGGAAGCGGCACTTTCGAGCTTCTGCGGGGATTTCCTGCGCACCGGACCTCTCGGGTTGAGGGCGTTTTTTTTCAAAGCCGGAGGCCCGTCAAATGGCGGGAAGATTCGGCGTGTTACCGCTGGGCGTCGAAGGATTGTCCGGTCACGCCCCGACTGTCCGGCCCCATCAGGTACAGGTAGGCCGGCATCAGGTCGGCGGGCGTTTTCAGCGTCGCGGGATCTTCGGCCGGGTACGCGGCGGCGCGCATGGCGGTGCGGGTGGCGCCGGGATTGATGCAGTTCACGCGAATCCGGCTGGTGCGCTCCAGCTCCGCCGCCAGCACCTGGCTCATTCCTTCCACCGCGAATTTGGATACCGCATAGGCGCCCCAGAACGCCCGGCCCGCGCGGCCGACGCCCGAGGACGTGAACAGTACCGAGGCCTCGGGTGCCTGGCGCAGCGCCGGCAGCAGTGCCTTGGTGAGAAGGAATTCCGCCGTCACGTTGACTTGCAGCACGCGTGCCCAGCTGGCCGCGCCGTAGTGGGCAAGGCTGGTGCGCTCGCCCAAGAGCGCGGCATTGTGCAGCAGACCATCCAGACGACCGAATTGGTCGGTCACCTGCTCCGCCAGCTCCCGGTAGTGGGTTTCGGTCGCACCTTCGAGGCAGAGCGGGTGGATGGCGGGCTCGGGGCCGCCGGCGGCCAGGATGTCGTCGTAGACGCTCTCCAGCTTGGCGACGGTGCGGCCGCACAGGATCAGGGTGGCGCCGTGGCGCGCGAAAGTGATCGCGGCGCAGCGACCGATGCCGGCGCCGGCGCCGGTAACCAGAATCACCCGGTCGCGCAACAGGGTCGGGGAGGGCGTGTAGTTGCTGGGTACGGCGGAAACGGACATGGCGGCGGAGGGGTTCTCGGCGAGGTCAAAACAGCAGATCGTGAAGCTCGTGGGCGCTGGCGATGCGGTGGTGCGCGTTCCAGTCGGCGGGGTTTTCGCTGGCGTCGACATAGCCGTAAACCGCCGCCACCGTGCGCGTGCCGGCGCTGAGTCCCGCGTCGATGTCGCGGCGGTGATCGCCGATCATGACGCTGGCCTCCGGCGCGGCCCCGAGCCGGGCGCAGGCGAGCAGGATCGACTCCGGATGCGGCTTGGTGTGGGTGACGTGATCGGGGCAGATCACCGCGCCCGGCGCCGGCGACAGGTTCATGTCCCGCAGCAGCGGCGTGGTGTAGGTGCTGGGCTTGTTGGTGACCACCGCCCAGGGAATACCGGCTTCGCCCAGGCGCGCGAGCACGGCCTGGATACCGGGAAAGGGCCGGGTGTGGCGCGACAGGTTGTCGCGATAGACCGCAAGAAATTCGGCGCGGATCTGCTCGAACAGGGGATCGTCGGCGGTGCAGCCGAAGGCGCGGGCGACCAGGCCCGCCGAGCCATCGGTGACGAGCGTGCGAACCTCCGCATCGGGAAGCGCCGGCATGGAGCGCGCTTGCAGCAACTGGTTCAGGGCGTAGGCGAAGTCCGGCGCGGTGTCGAGCAGGGTACCGTCGAGATCGAACAAAACGGCGCGGTAGCGGCTCAAGGGGCTGCCCCGGCTGCGCTCCGCGTGGCGTGGAGCAGGTAGTTCACATCGACATCCCGCGCCTTCAGGCGATAGTTCCGGGTCAGCGGGTTGTACAGCATGCCCGTCATGTCATGCACCTCGAGACCGGCGCCGCGACACCAGCCGGCGAGTTCCGCCGGGCGGATGAAGCGGGCGTAGGTATGGGTGCCGCGCGGCAGCAGACCCAGCAGGTATTCGGCGCCGATGATCGCCAGTGCAAACGCCTTGGGATTGCGGTTGATGGTGGAAAAAAACAGGTGGCCGCCGGGCTTGACCAACTCCGCGCAGGCGCGCACCACGGCGGCGGGGTCGGGGACGTGCTCCAGCATTTCGAGGCAGGTGACCACGTCGAAAGTGCCGGGCGCCTCGGCGGCCAGCGCTTCGGCGGCGATGCGGCGATAGTCCACGGCGACGCCGGACTCGATGCCGTGCAGTCGCGCCACCGCGAGTGGCGCTTCACCCAGGTCGATGCCCGTCACCTGCGCGCCGCGACGCGCCAGGGCCTCGGCCAGGATGCCGCCGCCGCAGCCCACGTCCAGGATCCGGCTGCCGGCCACGGGGGCGCGCTCGTCGATCCAGTTGGCGCGCAGGGGATTGATCTCGTGGAGCGGCCTGAACTCGCCGGTGGCGTCCCACCAGCGCGCGGCCAGCGCTTCGAAGCGCGCGATTTCGGCGGGATCGACGTTGCCGTGGACGGAGGAACCGGAATCAGCAGCGGACATGGGTAGTCACCGACAGGCGTGGGGTTTCAGCGGGTATTGCCGGCGAGGCGGTCGCGCCATTCCCGGACGCGCGCGGTCAGCGCCGGCAGGTCGATGGTCTGGTGCGCGCGCCCGTCGAGGACACAGTGCCCCGCCACCCAGGCGTGGCTGACGCGCCGGCCACAGCCGGTGTACACCAACTGGGACAGCGGATTATACAGGGGCATCGCACCCGGATCGGTGAACTCGACGGCGATCATGTCGGCGGCCTTGCCCGCTTCGAGGCTGCCGATTTCAGCGTCGAGGCCAAGCGCCGTGGCGCCGCCGAGCGTCGCCATTTCGATCACTTCGGCGGCGCCGAGGCAGGACGGGTCGCCGCTCAGACCCTTGGCGAGCAACGCGGCGGTCTGCATTTCGCCGAACAGATCGAGGTCGTTGTTGCTCGCCGCGCCATCGGTGCCCAGCGCCACCGGAATGCCCGCACTGCGCAGCCTGTGCACCGGGCAGAAGCCGCTGGCGAGTTTGAGGTTCGATTCGGGGCAGTGGATCACGCTGGCGCCGGTGGTGGCCAGCAGTTCGCAATCGCTCGCGTCCACTTGCGTCATGTGCACGCACTGGGTCGTCCGCGACAGCAGTCCGAAGCGGTGCAGTCGGGCGCTCGGGCGCTCGCCGTGGGTGGCGATGGCGTCGGCCACCTCGCGTGCGGTTTCGTGCAGGTGGATGTGCACGCTGGCTTCCAGTTCTTCGGTGTAGGTCGCGATGCGCTCCAGGGTGGCGTCGGCCACGGTGGAGGGCGCGTGCGGGCCGAAGGCGATCCGCAACAAAGGATCGCCGCGGTTGTCGTCGTAGACCGCGAGACCCTTGTGGAGATACTCGCCGGCATCGCGCGCCCAGGGCGTCGCGAATTCCAGGATCGGGAAGGCGATCTGGGCGCGGATGCGGGCCTGTCGCGCGACCCTGGCGACCACGTCGGGATGGAAGTACATGTCGGCAAAGCAGGTGGTGCCCGTGGCGAGCATTTCCGCGATGGCGAGCCGGGTGCCGTCGGCGACGAAATCGGCGCTCACCCAGCGCGCCTCGGCGGGCCAGATGTGCTGTTCGAGCCAAGTGTTCAGCGGCAGGTCATCGGCGAGGCCGCGGAACAGCGCCATGGCGGCGTGGCCATGGGCGTTCACCAGGCCGGGCATCAGCACGCTGTCGGGAAGGTGCAGGAACTTCGCCGCCGGATGCTTGCGGATGGCCTCGGCGCGCGGCAGCAGCTCCAGGATGCGCTCCCCCGCGATGACCACGGCGCAGTCGCGATAGACCGCCCCCCGCGGTATCACGGGCACCACCCAGCCGGCGGAAATCACCCGATCGGCGGGCGGCGCGTGCGGCGGCGAGGAGGGCGACGGGCTCATGGCGGCGGCAGTATAACGCGGCCGGGATGATGGGGCCCTGTGCTACAATGCGGCGCTTTTTTGAACGCCTGCGACCGCGGGTCGAGCCTGCCGGTACCGGCAACGATTGTCTGAGAAGTGACGCGAGATGAGTGAGTCGATCGCCAGAGAAATCTTTCCGGTAAACATCGAAGACGAGCTGCGCCGGTCCTATCTGGACTACGCCATGAGCGTCATCGTCGGGCGGGCGCTCCCCGATGTGCGCGACGGGTTGAAACCGGTCCATCGGCGCGTGCTGTTCGCCATGAGCGAGCTCAACAACGACTGGAACCGGGCCTACAAGAAATCGGCACGGGTGGTCGGCGACGTCATCGGTAAATACCATCCCCACGGCGATTCCGCGGTCTACGACACCATCGTGCGCATGGCGCAATCGTTCTCGCTACGTTACCCGCTGGTGGACGGCCAGGGCAACTTTGGTTCCATCGACGGCGATGCGCCGGCGGCGATGCGCTACACCGAAATTCGCATGGCACGCATCGCCCATGCACTGCTGGCCGATCTCGACAGCGAAACGGTCGATTTCGCGCCCAACTATGACGAGACCGAGCAGATCCCCACGGTGCTGCCGACCCGGGTGCCCAACCTGCTGGTGAACGGCTCGTCCGGGATCGCGGTCGGCATGGCCACCAATATCCCGCCGCACAATCTGTCGGAGGTCATCAAGGCCTGCATCGCGCTGCTCGACAATCCCGAGTTGAGCGTGGATGAGCTGATCGAAATCGTGCCGGGGCCCGACTTTCCCACGGCCGGCATCATCAACGGGCGTGCCGGGATCGTCGAAGCCTATCGCACGGGGCGCGGCCGCATTCTGGTGCGGGGCCGGGCGCATGTGGAGCCCATGGAAAAGGGCGATCGCGACCGCATCGTGATCACCGAAATACCTTATCAACTCCAGAAAACCCGGCTCATCGAAAAAATCGCCGAGCTGGTGAAGGAAAAGAAAATCGAAGGCATTTCTGAGCTGCGCGACGAGTCGGACAAAGACGGGTTGCGCGTGGTGGTCGAGCTCAGGCGCGGCGAGTCCGGCGAAGTGCTGCTGAACCAGCTCTATGCCCAGACCCAGCTCGAAACCGTGTTCGGGATCAATATCGTCGCCCTGGTCGATGGCCAGCCGAAAATCCTGAACCTGAAGCAGCTCATCGAAGCCTTTATCCGGCACCGCCGCGAAGTGGTCACGCGGCGCACGATGTTTCTGCTCCGGCAGGCCCGCGAACGCGGTCATGTGCTGGAAGGTCTGGCGGTGGCGATTGCCAATATCGATGCGGTCATCGAGTTGATCAAGGCGTCGCCCAGCGCCGCCGAAGCGCGCGAGGCCCTGATCGCCCGGGCGTGGGACGCGGCGGCGGTGATGCCGTTTCTGACCGTGGCGGGTCACGACGCCAGCCTGCCCGACGGCGTCGATCCGCGGTGCGGATTGCACCCGGACGGCTATCACCTGTCGGAACCCCAGGCGCGCGCGATCCTGGAATTGCGCCTGCATCGCCTGACCGGAATGGAACATGCCAAGCTGCTGGAGGAATACCGGGAGAAGCTGGACGAGATCCGCGATTACCTCGACATTCTCGGCGACCCGGAGCGCCTGAAAACGGTCATCCGCGACGAAATGCTGGCCATCGAAAAAGATTTCGGCGACGCGCGGCGCACCGAAATCGTCGCCTCGCAGCTCGATCTCACGATCGAGGATCTGATTCCGGAAGAGGACCGCGTGGTGACCATTTCCCACGCCGGCTACGCCAAGAGTCAGCCCCTGGTGGACTATCAGGCGCAGCGGCGCGGCGGTACCGGACGATCGGCGACAGCGGTCAAGGAAGAGGATTTTGTCGAGCGCCTGCTGGTGGCGAGCACCCATGCGACCATTCTGTGTTTCACCAGTGCCGGCAAGGTGTACTGGCTGAAAACCTACCAGATCCCGCTCGCCGGTCGCGGCGCGCGGGGCCGACCACTGGTGAACCTGCTGCCGCTTGAGCAGGACGAACGCGTGACGGCCATTCTGCCCGTCAGCGAATATCGCGAAGATCGCTTCGTGCTGATGGCGACCGCCGCCGGCATCATCAAGAAAGTGGTGCTGACGGAGTTTTCACGGCCGCGCAGCGTCGGGTTGCGCGCGCTGGATCTGGATCCGGGTGACAGCCTGGTCGGCACCGCGATCACCCGCGGCGACCAGGATGTGATGCTGTTTGCCAGCTCCGGCAAAGCGGTGCGTTTCAATGAAGCCGATGTGCGGCCCATGGGACGCACCGCGCGCGGCGTGCGCGGGATGCGGCTGCCCGAAGGTGAGCGCATGATCTCCCTGATCATTCCGCAGGCGGGGCAACGGGTGCTTGCGGTGAGTGCCAATGGTTATGGCAAGCGCACCGAGCCCGACGAGTTCCCGGTCCACAACCGGGGTGGGCAGGGCGTGATTGCGATGCAGACCTCGACGCGCAACGGCCCCGTGGTGGGTGCCGTGCAGGTCGCCGACGGCGATGAAATCATGCTGATTTCCGATCAGGGTACCCTGGTGCGAACCCGCGTGGACGAAATTTCCGTGCTCAGTCGCAACACCCAGGGCGTGCGTCTGATCCGGGTGCGCGACAACGAAACCCTGGTGGGAATTGCGGTCGTCAGCGACGACGGCAGCGATCACGGAAGCGAAGTGGAGGCCTGAGATGACGTCGTCATCGGACAACGGCGCGGCGGCGCTGGCGCGTCTGCGTGAACAGATAGACGCCATCGATCGGCAGCTCATGGCGCTGTTGAGCGACCGTGCCCGCTGCGCGCAGGGGGTGGCGAAGGTCAAGGCCGACAGCGGCGATACCCAGTTTTATCGGCCGGAACGCGAAGCGCAGATTCTGCGCGCGGTGAAGGAGAACAATCCGGGGCCTTTGCCGGCTGAGGAGATGGCGCGGCTGTTCCGCGAGATCATGTCCGCCTGTCTGGCGTTGGAGCAGCCCGTAAAAGTCGCTTTCCTCGGGCCGGAAGGCACCTTCACCCAGGCGGCGGCGCTCAAGCATTTCGGACATTCCGCCGTGGCGGTGCCGTTGCCCGCCATCGACGAAGTGTTTCGCGAAGTCGCGGCCGGCGCCGCGGACTACGGTGTGGTGCCGGTGGAAAACTCCACGGAGGGCGTGGTCAATCACACCCTCGACAGTTTTCTCGATTCGAGCTTGCAGATTTGCGGCGAGGTGGAACTGCGGATTCACCAGCATCTGCTCATCGGTCCCAACACCAAGCCGGACAACATTACGCGGGTTTATTCGCATCCGCAGTCGTTGGCGCAATGCCGCAAGTGGCTCGATGCCCATCTGCCCAAGGCCGAGCGCGTGACCCTCAACAGCAATGCCGAAGCCGCGAAGCGGGTGGCGGGTGAATGGAGTTCCGCCGCCATCGCCGGTGCCATGGCGGAATCCCTGTATGGACTCACGCGCCTGCACAGCAATATCGAGGATGAACCCGATAACACCACGCGGTTTTTGATCATCGGGCGCAGCGATGTGCCGCCCAGCGGTGATGACAAGACTTCGGTCATGGTGTCGGTCAAGAACGAGCCCGGCGCGCTCTACCGGTTGCTGGAACCGTTTCGCAATCACGGTATCGATCTCACCCGCATCGAGACCCGGCCGTCCCGGAGTCGCAAATGGAGCTATGTTTTCTTCATCGATTTCGCGGGCCATCGCGACGATCCCGCGGTGCGGCTGGCACTCGACGAAATCCGTCCCACGGTAGTCGAGCTGCGACCGCTGGGGTCATACCCGCGCGCGGTGCTCTGAACCGGTGTCGCGGAAGGTGAGCGAACACCAGGTCGGAGTCGGGCGCCTGTTGATCGTCGGGCTGGGCCTCATGGGTGGCAGTCTGGCGCTGGCCGCGCGCCGCCGGGGGCTGTGTCGTGAAGTCATCGGCTATTCGCGCAGTGAAACCACCCGGGCGGACGCCGTGCGCCTGCATGTGGTTGACCGCATCGAACCCCATCTGCCGGCGGCCTTGTCCGAACTGAGAGCCGGCGATCTGGTGGTGATCGGTGTGCCGACCCAGAGCGTGCCGGACATCCTGGCGGAGATTCGCTGCCACACCGACAGCGACGTGACCCTGACGGATGTGGCGAGCGTGAAGGGCAGCGTGGTGGCGGCGGCGCAACGGGTCTACGGCGCCATGCCGCCGCAGTTCGTGCCCGGGCATCCCATCGCGGGGTCCGAGAAAAGCGGCGTCGGCGCGGCGCGTGCCGATTTGTACGAGCGGCACGAAGTCATCCTGACGCCGGTCTTCGAGACCGACCCTGTCCATCTGGAGCGGGTGCGAAACCTGTGGTCCGGTGTCGGCGCCCAGGTCAGCGAACTCACCCCCGCGATCCACGATCAGGTGCTGGCCGCCACCAGCCACCTGCCGCATATGCTTGCGTTCGGTCTCGTGGATACGTTGGCGGAAATGGCGCGCAGCCAGGAAATCTTTCGCTACGCCGCCGGTGGATTTCGGGATTTCACCCGCATCGCGGGCAGCGACCCGGTGATGTGGCGCGACATCGCGTTGGCGAATCGCGAGGCGTTGGTGGCGGTGTTCGATCGCTTCGAGGCGCAGCTCGCCGCCTTGCGTGCGGCGATTGCGAGCGGCGACAGCGACTTTCTCACCGGGATTTTCACCCGGGCCCAGGCTTCCCGCAGGCATTTCGAGGTTATGCAGGAGAGCAAACCCTATATGAGCATCCCCACCACAGGCAGCACTTACCGCGTCGCCCCGGGCGGCAGTTTGACCGGCGATATCCGGGTCCCGGGCGACAAGTCGATTTCCCACCGCGCCATCATGCTGGGCGCGCTCGCCGAGGGCGTGACCCGGGTGCAGGGTTTTCTCGAAGGGGAAGACAGCCTCGCGACACTCCAGGCATTCCGGGACATGGGCGTGGTCATCGAGGGTCCCGATCATGGCGCGCTGGTGATCCACGGCGTTGGCATGACCGGGCTGAAACCTCCGGCGGGGCCGCTTTATCTCGGTAATTCCGGCACTTCCATGCGCCTGCTGACGGGCTTGCTGGCGGGGCAGGGCTTCGCTGTCACCCTGGCCGGCGACGAATCCCTGTCGCGACGCCCGATGCGGCGCGTGACCGAGCCTCTGGCGCGCATGGGCGCGCGGATCGCAGCGACCGCCGCGGGTACGCCGCCGCTCGCGATTGCCGGTGGTCATCCGCTGCGCGGAATTCGCTACGATCTGCCCATCGCCAGCGCGCAAGTGAAGTCATGCCTGTTGCTCGCCGGCCTGTGCGCCGAGGGCGAAACCGATCTGCTGGAACCGGCGCCGACCCGGGACCACACCGAGCGCATGCTGCGCGGCTTTCAGTATCCCGTGCGCTGTGAAGAGGGCCGCATCCGCCTGACTGGCGGCGGCAAGCTGGTGGCCTGCGATCTCCAGGTGCCGGGCGATATTTCATCCGCCGCGTTTTTTCTGGTCGGCGCGAGCATTGCTCCCGGTTCCGATCTCACCCTGCGCGGGGTGGGCGTCAACCCGACCCGCGACGGGGTGATTCATATCCTGCGCGCCATGGGGGCCGATATCGCGCTGCTCAATGCGCGCGAAGTTGGCGGTGAGCCGGTGGCGGACATCCGGGTGCGCGCCGCGCCGCTCAAGGGCATCGCCATACCGCCGCATCTCGTGGCCAATGCCATCGACGAATTCCCCGCGCTGTTCATCGCCGCCGCCTGTGCCGAGGGCATCACCGTGCTGACCGGCGCCGAGGAATTGCGGGTCAAGGAGAGTGATCGCATTCAGGCGATGGCGGACGGGTTGAGCGCACTGGGCATCGACGCGCAACCGACACCCGACGGCATCCGCATCCTGGGCGGTACGCTCGGCGCGGGCACCGTCGAGAGCCGGGGCGATCACCGTATCGCCATGGCCTTTGCCATGGCCGCGCTGCGCGCGACGGGAACCGTTGTCATTCACGACTGCAATAATGTGCTGACCTCCTTTCCCGGTTTCCCGCGACTGGCGAGCGGCGTCGGGCTGGGTATTGTCGAGGTGGCGGAATGAAGGATGCAGCGATGCCGGTGATCACCATCGACGGGCCGAGCGGGGCGGGCAAGGGGACGGTCAGTGTGATTCTGGCCCGTCGGCTCGGCTTTCATTATCTCGACAGCGGCGCTCTGTACCGGCTGCTCGCGGTGGCAGCGGCGCGCCACCAGGTGACGCTCGACAATATCGATGGCCTGGCCGTGCTGGCCGCGCACATGGATATCCTGTTCCGGATGGCGCCCGGCGATGCGGAACCCTGCATTACGCTGGAAGGCGAGGATGTCACGCGGTTACTGCGTGGCGAGCAGATCGGCGCGCAGGCGTCCCGGATCGCCACCATCCCCGAGGTTCGTGCCGCGCTGCTGCGCCGGCAGCGGGCTTTTGCCCGCCCGCCGGGCCTGGTTGCGGATGGTCGGGACATGGGTACCGTGGTATTTCCTGACGCCACGCTCAAGGTGTTCCTCACGGCAAGCGCCGACGAACGTGCCAGGAGACGCTATAACCAGTTGATTGGCAAAGGGGAAACTGCTAGCCTTCGCGACCTTGTCGCACAGGTCAGCGAGCGCGACGAGCGGGATCGCACCCGCCCGGTGGCGCCGTTGCGGCCGGCGGAGGATGCGACTGTGGTGGATTCCACCACCATGACCATCGACGCAGTCGTCGAAGCGATTCTGGCGCTGGCGCGCGAGCGGTTGCGGTAGCAGCCCCCGCGCGGTGGATTTTAAGGATGGGTGCGCGGCATTGATTCCAGTCCGGGCCGCGGACTCTTTACCAAGCAGACAACCCCTGGGCTGGCAGCGGGTTGGCGCGCAAGCGCACCACTATGAGTATCAGACGCAATGAGCGAAAGTTTCTCCCAACTCTTTGAAGAAAGCCTGAAAACTGTCGACATGGTGCCCGGCACCATCGTCACCGGTGTCGTGATCGATGTGGACAAGGACTGGGTCACGGTCCATGCCGGACTGAAGTCCGAAGGCATCATTCCACTGAGCCAGTTTTTCGACGAAAACGGTATCGCCACGGTTGCCATCGGCGATGAAGTCCAGGTGGCCCTGGAGGCAGTCGAGGACGGGTTTGGTGCTACCCGGTTGTCGAGGGAGAAAGCCCGCCGCGCGGAATCCTGGATGGTATTGGAAAAGGCCTTTGCCGACAGCAAGGCGGTAATCGGAATCATCAGTGGCAAGGTCAAGGGCGGTTTTACCGTGGACCTGGATGGCGTGCGCGCCTTTCTGCCCGGCTCCCTCGTCGATGTCCGGCCGGTGCGCGAAACCACGCACCTGGAAGACAAGCCGCTTGAATTCAAGATCATCAAGCTCGACCAGAAACGCAATAACGTCGTGGTTTCGCGCCGCGCCGTCATGGAAGCCGCCAACAGTGTCGAGCGCGAAGAATTGCTGCGCACCCTGGAGGAAGGCGTGGTCCGCAAGGGTGTGGTCAAAAACCTTACCGATTACGGCGCCTTTGTCGATCTGGGCGGCATCGACGGTCTGCTGCACATCACCGACATGTCCTGGAAGCGCGTCAAGCATCCGAGCGAAGTCGTCGAAGTGGGCGACGAGATCGATGTCAAGGTGCTCAAGTTCGATCGCGAGCGCAACCGCGTTTCCCTCGGTCTCAAGCAACTGGGTGAAGATCCCTGGAGCGACATCGTGGCGCGCTACCCGCGCAATGCCCGTCTGCCTGCGACCGTGACCAATCTCACCGACTACGGCTGCTTTGCCGAACTGGAAGACGGCGTTGAAGGTCTCGTGCACGTCTCTGAAATGGATTGGACCAACAAGAACATCCATCCCTCGAAAGTGGTCCAGGTCGGCGACCGCATCGAAGTCATGGTGCTGGATATCGACGAAGAGCGGCGCCGCATCTCACTGGGCATGAAGCAATGCCTGCCCAATCCCTGGGACGAGTTCGGCAAGATCCACTCCAAAACCGATGTCATCAAGGGCACCATCAAGTCGATCACCGACTTCGGGATCTTTATCGGCCTGGAAGGTGGTATCGACGGACTTGTCCACCTGTCCGATATTTCCTGGAACCAGCCCGGCGAGGAAGCGGTACGCAATTATCGCAAGGGCGACGAGATCGAGACTGTGATTCTGGCCGTGGATCCGGAGCGCGAGCGAATTTCGCTCGGCATCAAGCAGCTTGCGGACGATCCATTTTCGAATTACGTTACCCTCAACGACAAAGGCGCCATCGTTAACGGTACCGTTCGTGAGGTGGATGCCAAGGGCGCCATCATTGATCTTGGCGATGGCATCGAAGGTCAGTTGAAAGCCTCCGAAATCGGTCGGGATCGTGTCGAGGACGCCCGCAACGCCCTGCGGGTCGATGACAAGGTGGAAGCCCAGATCATCAATATCGATCGCAAAAATCGTGTCATCAACCTCTCGATCAAGGCAAAAGAGTCGACCGACGAGCGGGCTGCGGTAAAAGCGCACAAACGCCAGGACGTCGAGGCCATGCCCAATACGACCATCGGTGACCTGATCAAGGCGCAAATGGACGGCGCGGATCGCTGATCGGATTGCACGCAAAACGCGCGGTGGTTGTATGCCATTGACCAAATCTGATCTGATAGAACGCATCGCTGCGCGGCAGGACCAACTGCCGCCCCGCGATGTCGAAATGGCTGTCAAAATGATCATGGAAGAAATGGCGCGTGCGTTGATCAACAATCGGCGCATAGAAATCCGGGGGTTTGGCAGTTTCTGTCTGCACTACCGCGCGCCGCGTTCGGGACGCAATCCCAAGACTGGTGGCACTGTCGAACTACCGGGAAAATGGGTTCCGTACTTCAAACCAGGCAAGGAACTCCGTGAGCGCGTCAACGCTTCGTTGGAGCGTTGACGCGTATGCCCCGAATCAAGGCGTTACTCTGGGCGTTGCTCGCGCTCCCGGTAGCAGGCATCGGCGTCTGGTTCGCACAGGACAACAGTGCTCTCGTTTCCCTGGTGTTGCTGGGTTTTCCCGTCGGGGAATTGCCGTTGGCCATCTGGGTGACGCTGGCATTTTTTGTCGGCGTACTGGCTGCCGTGCTCGCGACATTGCCAGCGCTGGGTACCGCGAAGCTGCGGCTTCGGCGTCTTGAGCGGGAAGTCGCGCGACTCAAGATCGACGTCAAATGATCGGTGGTGACTGATGTCCCGGCGTGTGCAGGGGTCGCGATTGATCGTGGCTCTGGATTACCCCGAAGCAGAACCAGCGCTCCGCTTTGTCCGCAAGGTTGGCCCCGAACTCTGTCGTCTCAAGGTCGGCAAGGAATTGTTTACCGCCGCTGGACCACAGTTGGTGCAGCGCTTGGTGGCGTCCGGTTTCGACGTCTTCCTCGATCTGAAATTTCACGATATTCCCTCCACGGTCGCCAAGGCAGTCGCTGCCGCCGGCAATCTCGGTGTCTGGATGACCAATGTTCATGCCGCGGGCGGCGGCGCCATGATGGCGGCGGCGGCAGAGTCCCGCCGTGCGGACGGGCGACAGCTGTTGCTGGTGGCAGTTTCCGTCCTTACCAGCCTGAATCAGGCGGATCTCGATGAGATTGGATTCGATCGGCCGCTGGAAGAGCAGGTTCTTCGTCTCGCCGCGCTGGCGCAACGCAGTGGGATGGACGGTGTGGTTTGCTCGGCACGCGAAGCGGGGGCGATACACCGCGCGCTCGGTCAGGATTTTCTCTGCGTGACACCGGGTATTCGGCCCGCCGACGGGACGGCGGCGGGCGACGATCAGGCGCGGATCATGACCCCGATCCAGGCGATCCAGGCCGGCAGCAATTATCTGGTGGTGGGGCGGCCGGTGACCCGGGCAGCGGACCCGGTGTCCGTCCTGCTTGATATGGCCCGGCAAATCGCTGAACATTAAGTGGGCGCGAAGTGATCGCGCCTATTCATCGACAAGGAGCACGCAAGTGCAGGGAGTTAAACATGAAGAAGGTTCATGGGTTTGAAAGGGTTGCTCTGGTGGCGTTGGCATTGATGTTGGCCCCCGCGCCACTTTGGGCGGCCGAAAGCAAGGCTGGCGTCGATAAGCCTCCGGCAGTCGCCACCCAGGCAGCAGCCAAAGCCCAGGCCACGGCGAAAGCCGAGTCGGCGGTCAACGTCAATACCGCCAGCGCCGAGCAGATTGCGGCGGGGTTGGTCGGCGTGGGGCCCGCCAAGGCACAGGCCATCGTTGCCTACCGGGAGGCGAACGGTCCTTTCAAGGACGCGGCGCAACTCCTGGAGGTGAAGGGCATCGGAGAAGCGATTCTCAAGCAAAACGAGGCCAGAATCGTTTTTTAATGGTCAGCCCGGACCGCGACGGCCACGCTTTTCGGAGCGTGGCCTTTTTCGTTTCACCCGAGGCCGGCGATGCGTGAAATGTACCGACCCGCGGGATCATCAAGACGTTTGCCTGCGGTCGCCCGGCGCGTAATTTCGCGTTTCTGATAGCGAGTCGATTCACTGCTGCGCGCTGATGGCGCCGCCTGGACGACAGTCTTTTGGAGCGTTGCGGAGATCGTTGCCAGTCGGCTTGCGTATTCCGCGCTGAATCAATTCAGCGCAAAGTCAAACGCCATGAGGAAGTAAAATTCTCAAGCGGCTACAAAGGCAACGGGGATCAAGAGGGCTGAAAAATGCACCGAGCGATCCCCGCGGGGCAGCCTTTAGAGGCTGTCCCGCGGGGAAACATGTTTGGCTCCGCCTGCTGGACTCGAACCAGCGACCCAATGATTAACAGTCATTTGCTCTACCGACTGAGCTAAGGCGGACTGGCAGGGGGCGCATGATAAAAGCGGCCATGCACATCGTCAACCGATGATGCGGCTGGATTGCGTGATAACCGGGCCGCCCGGGGATATCTGCCCGCGCGCCGGTGTCGGCGCGCTGTGCCCGGGTTCACTGCTAGAATTCCCGCGCTCCCGGAGGGCAGGCCATCGTGACACCCGACAAACCACTCACCGTCGTCAGCGATTACCAACCGGCCGGCGACCAGCCGGCCGCCATCGCCGCACTGGTCGAGGGACTGGAGTCCGGGCTTGCGGCGCAGACGCTGCTCGGCGTCACCGGCTCGGGCAAGACCTTCACTGTGGCCAAGGTGATCGAGCAGGTTCAGCGACCCACCCTGGTGCTGGCGCACAACAAGACTCTGGCGGCGCAGCTTTACGGGGAACTGCGCGATTTTTTCCCGCGCAATGCCGTCGAGTATTTTGTTTCGTACTACGATTACTACCAGCCGGAAGCCTATGTGGCGGCATCCGACACCTATATCGAAAAAGATGCCTCGATCAATCAGCACATCGAGCAGATGCGGCTGTCGGCGACCAAGGCGCTGCTCGAACGCCGCGATGTGGTGGTGGTGGCGACGGTGTCGGCGATCTACGGTCTGGGCGATCCCAATTCCTATCTGAAAATGCTGCTCCACGTGGTGCGCGGCGACCGCGTCGATCAGCGCGCCATTCTGCGCCGCCTGACCGAGCTGCAATACAGCCGCAATGACATCGGGTTTGATCGCGGCAACTACCGGGTGCGGGGCGATGTGATCGACATTTTTCCCGCCGACTCGGATGAATTGGCGGTGCGGATCGCGTTGTTCGAGGACGAAGTCGAGAACATTCAACTGTTCGATCCGCTGACCGGCGCGGTGGTACAGCGGGTGCCGCGCTGTACCATCTATCCGAAAAGCCACTATGTAACGCCGCGCGAGACGATTCTGGCGGCGGTCGATCTCATCAAGGTCGAGCTGGAGGAGCAGCTCGCCAGGCTGCGTGCGGCCGACAAGCTGGTCGAAGCACAACGGCTGTCGGAGCGCACGCGCTACGATCTGGAAATGATGCGCGAGCTGGGCTACTGCCCGGGAATAGAAAACTACTCGCGTTATCTCTCGGGCCGGCAGCCGGGTGAACCGCCACCCACGCTGTTCGCTTACCTGCCGGCCGACGCGCTGCTGGTGATCGACGAATCCCATGTCACCATCCCGCAGCTCGGCGGCATGTACCGCGGCGATCGCTCGCGCAAGGAAACCCTGGTCGAATACGGATTTCGCCTGCCCTGTGCGCTCGATAACCGGCCGTTGCGGTTCGATGAGTGGGAGCGGCTGCGTCCCCAGACCCTGTTTGTGTCGGCGACACCGGGCCGCTACGAGGCAGAGCACGCCGATGCCGTGGTGGAACAGGTGGTGCGGCCCACGGGGCTGGTGGACCCCCGGATCGAGGTGCGACCCGCGCTCACCCAGGTCGATGATGTGCTGGGCGAGATTCGCACCTGCGCGGCGCTGGATCAGCGCGTGCTGCTTACCGTGCTGACCAAGCGCATGGCGGAGGATCTCACCGAATATCTGGCCGAACACGGCGTCCGGGTCCGCTATCTGCACTCCGACATCAATACCGTGGAGCGGGTGGAAATCATCCGCGATCTGCGCCTGGGCGAGTTCGACGTGCTGGTCGGCATCAACCTGTTGCGCGAAGGGCTGGACATGCCGGAGGTTGCGCTGGTGGCGATCCTCGATGCCGACAAGGAGGGCTTTCTGCGCTCCGAGCAATCCCTGATCCAGACCATTGGACGGGCGGCGCGCCACCTCAAGGGTCGCGCCATTCTCTACGCCGATGTTGTTACCGGTTCCATGCGCCGCGCGATCGAAGAGACCGACCGGCGCCGGCAGCGGCAGGTCGAGTTCAATCGCCTGCACGGCCTGGTGCCCAAGGGCATCAGCAAGCCCGTCGCGGATGTTCTCGAAGGCGCGGTGGCGGCGCGCAAGGATCGCCGTCAGGCGCGTGTGGCGGAACAGGAGCAGCGCTATGTCATGGCCGCCGCCGACCTGTCGCCCGCTGCGCTGGCGCGGCAGATCGCGGCACTGGAAGAGAAGATGCACGCCCATGCGCGCAATCTGGAGTTCGAACAGGCGGCCCAGGCGCGGGACGCGCTCGCCGCACTCAAGCGCGGGGTTTTTGCGGCGACCGCTTGAGCCGCCAACTCGGATCGCGGTTCAGTCGATGGTTTTTGCCTGAGACTCCGCGTTGCCGGTGTAGTCCGCCGGGGTCAGCGCCAGCAACTGCTGGCGCGCGATCTCGGGTATCGGCAGCGTCGCAATGAACGCGTGCAGGGTTTCAGCGGTCATGGCCTGGCCCCGGGTCAGTACTTTCAGTTTTTCATAGGCCTCGGGCACGTTGTAGCGCCGCATCACGGTCTGGATGGGTTCCGCCATGACTTCCCACGCGCGCTCCAGGTCCTGGGCGAGTCGCGGCCGGTCTATGTCCAGTTTGCTCAGTCCCTTCAGCGTGGCCTGATACGCGATCAGGCTGTAGCCGAAGCCCACGCCCATGTTGCGCAATACGGTGGAGTCGGTGAGATCGCGCTGCCAGCGGGATATCGGCAGTTTGGCGGCGAGATGCGCAAACAATGCGTTCGCGAGTCCCAGATTGCCTTCGGAATTTTCGAAGTCGATGGGATTGACCTTGTGAGGCATGGTCGAGGAGCCCACCTCGCCGGCAACCGGGCGCTGGCGGAAATAGCCGAGCGCGACGTAGCCCCAGATATCCCGGTCGAAGTCGAGCAGCACGGTGTTGAAGCGGGCGATGGCGTCGAACAGCTCGGCCATGTAGTCGTGGGGTTCGATCTGGGTGGTGTAGGGGTTCCAGCCGAGACCCAGCCCGGTGACGAAGCGGCGCGCGATGTCCGGCCAGTCGAGCTCCGGATAAGCGGCAAGGTGCGCGTTGTAGTTGCCCACCGCGCCATTGATCTTGCCGAGCAGCTCGATCGCGCGAATCTGGAGCAGCTGGCGGCGCAGACGGGCGGCGGTGTTGGCCAGTTCCTTGCCCATGGTGGTCGGCGAGGCGGTCTGGCCGTGGGTCCGCGCCAGCATGGGCACTCCGGCCAGGCTTTTCGCCAGGTCTGCGATCGCCGTCGTCAGGTCGTCCATCGCCGGCAACATCACATCCGCCAGTGCGCCTTGCAGCATCAGGGCGTGGGACAGATTGTTGATGTCCTCCGAGGTGCAGGCAAAGTGCACGAATTCGGACGCGTGCTCGAACCCGCCCAGCGCCGCGAGTCGCTCCTTGATGAAATATTCCACGGCCTTGACGTCGTGATTGGTGACCGCTTCGATGGCCTTGATGCGCGCGGCGTCCGCGGGGCTGAACGCGTTTTGAATACTGTCGAGGGCCGCGGCGGCGACGGCATCCAGCGCCGGCAGTTCCGGAATACCGGGTTCGGCGGCGAGATGGCGCAACCATTCGAGCTCGATCCGGACCCGGAAGCGGATCAGGCCGTATTCGCTGAAGTACTGCCGCAGCCCGGCGATTTTGGCGCCATAGCGTCCGTCCAGCGGTGACAGGGCGGTCAGTGCCGTCAGTTCAGTGCGCGCGGGGAGTTCCATGGCAGCCGGGTGTTTGAAGCGGGATGTCGATTTTACCGGATTGGTGGGGGCGTGACGGTAGCGACCATCAGGGCCGGCGTTGCAGCTCGCGCAGCCGCTCGAGGAGTTGCCGGCGGTGGACAAACAAATGCCAACGCCGTCCACCCAGTTGGTGCCACAGCACGGCCGAGCGGATTGCGGCAAACAGCAGGCAGCGCACCCGGGTGGCGACCGCCGGCTGTTGAAGGTAGCCGCTCTCGCCGCGTACCTGGATACGCAGGCTGTAGCGGCCCAGGGTGTCCTGATAGATCTGGGCGAGGTTGGCGAGCACATTGTCGTGGCTGGGAGAAAACAGGGCGGCCTGTTCGGCGGCGCGCGCAATGCCGGCATAGATCCGCGCGCGATTGGCAGGGTCGTGCTGAAGCCGGCGTTGCAGATACAGCACGTTGACGGCATAGCGCATCACTTCCGTGGACAGCGCGCGCCGTTCCCCGCCGAGCAGCCGCTCCAGGAACTCGATACCGGCGCGGAGGTTGCCGGTACCCTGATACAGCGCCGCCGCGTCGTTCGGATTCTGTTCCAGCAGCGCCATCATGGCGACGCGCAATTGCTCCACCGGCACGGTGCCGGTGCGCGCCAGTTGATCGACCAGTTGGCAGTAGTGGAGTACAGCCGCGAGCGCGATGGCCTGTTCTTCACGAGCGCTGCGCGCCATGTCAGCGGATTCCAGTGGTGATCACGCCACCGCCCAGGCATTGTTCGCCGCGATAGAAGACCACCGACTGTCCCGGGGTGATCGCGCGCTGGGGTTTGGCGAAGCTGACCTCGCAGCCCCGCGGCGTGACACTGAGGGCGCACGCCTGATCGGGCTGGCGATAGCGGGTCTTGGCGGTACATTCGAAACGCGCGGATCCCGGCGTGTCCTGCAACCAGTTCAGCTGCTCCGCGTGCAGACTGCGCCAGTACAACAGGGGATGATCGATGCCCTGCACCACCAGCAGGGTGTTGGTGTCCAGACGTTTTTCCGCGACATACCAGGGCGCGTCGGCGCCACCGCGGACGCCGCCGATTCCGAGACCTTCGCGCTGGCCGATGGTGTAGTACATCAGTCCCTGGTGCTCGCCCAGTACTTTTCCTTCCGGGGTCGCGATGGGGCCGGGTTGGGCGGGCAGGTAGGTTGCCAGAAAGTCGCGGAAGCGGCGCTCGCCGATGAAGCAGATGCCGGTGCTGTCCTTCTTGGCGTGGGTGATCAGCCCGGCGGTTCGCGCCAGTTCGCGCACGGCGGGCTTCTCCATCTCGCCCAGGGGGAACAGGGTGCGGGCGATGGCGTCGGGGCTGACCGCGTACAGGAAGTAACTTTGATCCTTGTTGGCATCCCGCGCGCGCAGCAGGGTCGTAGCGCCGCCGTCGCGGGATACTCGTGCGTAATGCCCGGTGGCAATCCACGCGGCGCCCTGCTCCTGGCAGAACGCCAGAAACACCTTGAATTTGATCTCGCGATTACAGAGTACGTCGGGGTTCGGCGTGCGTCCGGCGCGGTATTCGATCAGGAAATGGGCGAACACCTGGTCCCAGTACTGACGGGCGAAATTGACGGCATGCAATTCGATGCCGAGGTGATCGCAGACCCGCAAGGCATCGAACAGATCTTCCTTGGCGGTGCAGTACTCGGTGCCGTCGTCCTCGTTCCAGTTCTTCATGAAAACGCCGCTGACGTCGTAGCCTTGCTTGAGCAGCAGCAGGGCGGCGACGGATGAGTCGACGCCGCCGGACATGCCGACCATCACGCGCGGTCTGGAAGTGGACACGGGATTCTCACGGAGTAACGCGGAGCGGATTTTAACAGGCTCTCAGCGGTAATCCCGCACCACCTCCAGGGGATAGCGCATGCCGGCGAGATGGTCTTCGATCACGCGCCGGACCATGGGGCTGCGATGCCGGTAGTCGGCGCCCCGGATCGCCGCCACCGGCAGCCAGAGCGCCGTCTCGATATCGGGATCGATCTGATCGGTGATCTGGTCGATGGGTTCGCACACAAAACTCAAGCGGTGGTAGGTCACGCCGGAAGCCGCCACAAAGCAGGCGAGACCCAGGCAGGCGACGGGCTTGATCAGCCAGCCGGTTTCCTCCAGGGTTTCGCGACACACCGCTTCGATGGGGGATTCTCCCGCTTCCATGTGTCCCGCAGGCTGATTGAGCACCCGCTCGCCGGCGATATTCTCCACTACCATGAGGTAGTGGCCGTCGCGGGGAACCACGGCAGCGACGGTCAGATGAATCTGCGACCGCATGGGTAAATATCCTGTGTAGGAGAGCTACAGAGACGGCGCGGCAGCGTGCTAGAATCCGGCCCGTTTTGAAATTCCTTTACACAAACCCTTCGGAGGTATCAGCAAATGGGCTATGAACACATCGTCGTGCCGGCTACCGGAAGCAAGATCAAGGTCAATGCCGATTTTTCGCTCGACGTTCCGGATCATCCCATTATCCCCTTTATCGAAGGGGACGGTACCGGGGTAGACATCACGCCGGTGATGCGCAAGGTAACCGACGCGGCGATTGCCAAGGCGTTCGGTGGCAAGCGCGCGATTCAGTGGATGGAAGTGTACTGTGGTGAAAAGGCGGCGGCACTCTACGACGGCAACTGGTTTCCCCAGGAAACACTGGCGGCGTTGAAGGAATACATCGTATCCATCAAGGGGCCGCTGACCACGCCGGTGGGTGGCGGTTTTCGCTCGCTGAACGTCGCCTTGCGTCAGGAGCTGGATCTCTATGTGTGCCAGCGGCCGGTGCGCTGGTTCAAGGGCGTGCCGTCGCCCGTGAAGGAACCGAACAAGGTCGATATGTGTATCTTCCGGGAGAACTCCGAGGATATTTACGCGGGGATCGAATGGAAGGCCGGTTCTCCGGAAGCCACCAAAATGATCCGCTTTCTTCAGGACGAGATGAAAGTGACCAAGATCCGCTTCCCGGAAAATTGCGGCATCGGCATCAAGCCGGTCTCGGAAGCCGGGACCAAACGGCTGGTGCGCAAGGCGATTCAATATGCCATCGATCAGGGCAAGTCGTCACTGACCCTGGTCCACAAGGGCAACATCATGAAGTTCACCGAGGGCGCTTTTTGCGACTGGGGCTACGAACTGGCGCGTGACGAATTCGGCGCGACCCCGCTCGACGGCGGTCCCTGGCATGCGCTGAAAAATCCGCGCACCGGCGCGCAGATCGTCATCAAGGACGTGATCGCCGATGCCATGCTGCAACAGATCCTGCTGCGCCCGGATGAATACAGTGTCATCGCCACCCTCAACCTGAATGGCGACTATCTGTCGGATGCACTCGCCGCGCAGGTGGGCGGCATCGGCATCGCGCCCGGCGCCAACCTCTCCGACGAGGTGGCCATGTTCGAGGCGACCCACGGCACGGCGCCGAAATACGCCGGGCAGAACAAGGTCAACCCGGGGTCACTGATACTGTCGTCGGAAATGATGTTGCGCCACATGGGTTGGGGCGAGGCCGCCGACCTGATCGTGAAGGGTATCGAGGCGGCGATCTCCGCCGGCACCGTGACCTACGATTTCGAGCGCCTGATGACCGGCGCCAAGCTGATGTCCTGCTCGGAGTTTGGCGACCAGATCATCAAGCATATGTGAGGATCGCATCGCCCAAACGCGGGCTCGCCGGGACCTTGTCCCGGTTGGGTCCGCGGGGTCCGGTTTGACCGGAACCCGGTTTTTTTGGGGGGCATCAGGTCAGCCGGGACCCTGTGCCTGACGCTGCATTTCCTGCTCGCCAGCCGCCACCAGCATCGGGCTGAAGGCCATGCGGGCCGGCGTCGGCGCGACGACAGCCCGGGCAACGGCGGCTGGTGCAGTTGCGGGTTCGAGCGGTCTGATGTGTGCGGCGTGAACGCCTTTTTCGCCGAACTGAACGTCAAACAGCACTTGTTGCCCGGCTTTCAGGCTCTTGTAGCCGTCCATTTCAATCGCCGAGTAGTGGGCGAAGATGTCTTCCTGATTGGCTTCCGACAGAATGAACCCATAGCCTTTGGCGTTATTGAACCACTTCACGGTGCCCTTGGTAGCGGTCATCGGCTTGCCTCCTGACAGATTCCCGGTAGCGAACGGAGTCGCACCGGGGAGGGTAGTTATTATTTGTGGTTATTCGCATCATAACTATCAGGGAAGAATACGCGGCAAGTCAAGTACCTCAATCACCCCTCGCAAACCCGCGGTGTCCGGCGCTGGCGGCGTCTCTTGATTGACCAAATTCGGTGCTTGTGGTGTGATGCGATGCCCTTTGCGGGGCCAAAAATTCTTCAGCGAATCTCCGTGCGCAGCCCGCTTTCGATACCTCCCGCCGTATCGGCATCCGTGCTTGCCGGGAGAGCGTTACCAGGAGCAAACATGACAGCTCAACAGACCATCGACATCCGGGACAAGGCCGCGATCGTCGGGATCGGTGAGACGGAATACCTGCGCGGAGCCACCCGTCCATCCGCGGAAGCCATGCTGGAAGCGACGCGCATTGCGATTGCCGATGCCGGCCTTTCGCCCCAGGACATCGACGGCATCGTGCTGCCGCCCGTTTTGATCACCGCCGAGGAGGTCGCCGCCAATCTGGGCATTCGCGACATCCGTTACTCGGTCGGCATCAACATGGGCGGCGCCAGCCCGGTGACGGCGCTGCAAAGCGCGGCGCTCGCCATCGCGGCCGGCATCGCCAAAAACGTGGTGGTGATGGTGGGCTGGAACGGTTTTTCGGCGCTGCGCCCCAAGCCGGGCGTCAAGCACCGCGAAGTGATTTCGATTCCTGCCCTGGAGCGCACACTGACCAACTACTACGCGCCCTACGGTGCCGCTTCGCCGGTGCAGATGTACGCCTGGATCGCCATGCGCCACAAGCACACCTACGGCATTACCGAGCATGCGACCGCCGCGGTGGCCATGGCGTGCCGCAAACACGCGCAGTTCAATGATCGCGCCATCACGCGCGGCCAGCCCATGGACCTCGACGCCTACCAGCGCTCGCGCATGATTTCGGAGCCGTTCCGGCTGTTTGATTGCTGTCTCGAAACCGATGGCGCCTGCGCCGTCGTGCTCAGCAGCGCGGCCCAGGCCAAGGATCTGAAGCGTCGGCCGGTCTACCTCATGGCGGCGGCCGAGGGACATCCCTATCCGGCGGATGACATTGCCAATCGTCCCGACATGTTCCACATCGGGCTAAACAACTCCGCGCCCAAGGCCTTTGCGATGGCGGGGATCAAACCCGCTGACCTCGATTTTCTCCAGATCTACGACTGCTTTACCTATGTGGTCCTGCTGCAGCTGGAAGCGCTCGGCATGTGCGAGCGCGGCGCGGTCGAAGAGTTCGTCAAGGACGGCAATATCGAAATTGGCGGCCGTTATCCCCTCAACACCCACGGTGGACTGCTGTCCCAGGCCCACGTCTGGGGCCTCAATCATGTGGTGGAAGCGACCCGGCAGTTGCGCGGCGATGCCGGCGAGGTCCAGGTCAAGGACGCTGAACTGGGTGTCGTCACCGGCTGGGGCGATTTCGGCGATGGCAGCCTCGCGATTCTGAGGAGATGAGCATGACTGATTTTATTCCCAACCCGGCCCCCAGACCCCGCCATTATCTGGACGAACAATTCTGGGAACACTGTGCGCGCGGCGTGCTGGCGTTTCAATGCTGCCTGGATTGCGAGACCTGGCGCCATATTCCCCGCTTCATGTGCGCGCATTGCGGTTCCGAGAAATGGGGCTGGCGCGAATCCAACGGCCGTGGCGAAATCTACTCCTGGACCGTGTGCCACATGCCCATGTCGCCGGAGTTCGAGACCGTATTTCCCTACGCGGTGCTGGTGGTCGAGATGGAGGAGGGCGTGCGCATGACCGCGGGCCTCAAGGGTATGGACTACAAGGATCTGCGCATTGGCCTGCCGATGGAGGCCGTGTTCGAGCCCCTCAAGGATGGCGGACAACTGCCGTTTTTCCAGCCGCGAGCAGTCTGAACGGCGGTCCGGGCTCGATTCACAATCCCGAGTCGCTAGCTCCGTCCGCGCCTAGCGCGGTTTGCCAACCGAAGCCTGATTGCTCCGGATCAAGGCGAGCCCGAAAACCCGGTCGATAATGATCTGTGTCAGTATTCCGATGATTTCCGGAGCATGGCGATGTCGCACTCGAAAGCCCGACTGCTCCCGCACTGGGAGGTGGTGACGACCAGTGAAATTTACCGCAACGATTTTTTCCGGTTGCGTCGCGATAGCTGTTCGCTGCAACTGAATCCGGAGGTCACCTCGCAACACTATGTGCTGGAGATGCCGGATGCCGTCGTGGTGGTACCGGTGACCGAAACCGGACTGCTCGTCATGGTCGAGCAGTATCGGCACGGTGCCGAAGGCCAGTTTCTGGAGTTTCCGGGCGGTCAGGTCGATCCTGGCGATATCTCGCTGGAAACCGCGGCGCGGCGCGAGCTGAGTGAGGAAACCGGCTACGCGGTGTCCTCCCTGCGCTACCTGGGCGCGCATTACCCCAATCCCGGCGCCCAGACCAACCGGATCCATACCTACCTCGCCACCGTGATCGAGCATGGCGAAGGGCCGGTGCTCGACGTCTTCGAAAATTTGCGGGTGGTTCTCCTCACCCGTGCCGAGCTGGCGCAGCGAATCCGCGATGGCGTCGAGGTGGCGTCCACCACGCTGGCCGCCCTGAGTTTGTTGTCCTTGCTGGCCGAGCCGGACGCTCTCCCGGCATCCGCGGCGGGTTGATCCCGCGGCACGAATGGCCGGCACGTTGCCGGCGTTTTTCCCCACCCTGCACTCGATGAGGTCAACGTGGAAATAGGTGCGTTTTATCTGCCGGTGATCGGCAATATCGAAGAAATCGAAAAAGGCATGGCCGGCAAGCGGACCGATCTGTACCAGCAAATGCTCAAGGAACTGACCGAGCAGGCCCAGTACATGGACGCGCACGGCTACTACGGCATGGGCACCACCGAGCACCACTTCCACATCGAAGGGGAGGAGGTCTCCACCAACCCGGTGCTGCTCGATCTCTACATCGGAATGCAGACCAAAAATCTGAAAGTCGGCCAGTTGGGCAATGTCCTGCCGGCCCACAACCCGGTGCGTCTGGCGGAAGACATCGCCATGGTGGATCAGATGACCGGTGGCCGTGCTTTTGCGGGTTTCGCGCGCGGTTATCAGCCGCGCTGGGTGGCCACCCTGGGTCAGCAGATCGACGGCATGGCCAAGGAGCCCGAGATCGGCGCCCAGGCCTACGACAATCTCAAACGCGAGCTCTACGAGGATCATTTCGAGATCATCATGAAGGCCTGGGGTAGGGACACTTTCTCCCACAAGAGCAAATTCTGGGAGATTCCCCCGGCCAACACCTACTGGGCCACCCACGATGTCACCCGCAAATACGGCCAGGGCGTCGATGACAAGGGTTATCTGACCGAGATCGGCATTGTCCCGTCCACCTACAACAAGCGCATGCCCGACCTGTTCCAGCCCTTCAGCGTGTCGGAGCGCTCCATCGTCTGGGCACTGCAAAACAAGGTGACGCCGATCACCATCATCACCGATGTGCCCACGGCTCAGGAGCATATTCGCGCGGCGCAGAAAGCGGCGGCCGACAACGGTACGCCCTACCGCATGGGCATGACCCGGGAAATCGTGGTCGCGGACACCGATGAAGAGGCGCGGGCGATCGCCAGCCGGGCGGGCGCCTATGTATGGTGCAATTTCTTCCAGCCCTTCGGGTTCAATGCCGCGATCACGAGAAAAGGCGAGGATCCCTTCACCATCCCCAACAACTTCGAAACCATCGAGGAGCGCGGTCTGGTGATCTGCGGCAGTCCGGATACGGTCAAGCGCAAGCTGGAAAAGCTGTTCAAGGATTTGCCCTGCGATTATTTCTGGCTGTTCACCTACAACGGTCTGATCCCGCAGACCAAGATGATGCGCCATTTCGAGCTGTTGACCGAGAAGGTGCTTCCGCACTTCACCGACAAAATCCGCTAAGCCTCGGCCCGGTCGGGGCGCGGTTGCGCGCCGACCGGGCAAACGCCGAATTGGGTTACAATCCGGACCCGCTGCTTTCCGGGTCCGGACGGCGGCCCGCAACTCTCGTTTATCGCGACAATCCGACACCGGGGTCAGCCAATGCCGATGCGCAATCGGTCCGTCTACAGCGCGGACCACGAACTGTTTCGCGATACCGCGCGCCGTTTCTACCGCGAAGAGCTCGAACCCAATATCGAGCAGTGGGAGAACGAAGGCATCATTCCCCGCGAATTCTGGCGCAAGGCCGGGGCCAAAGGTCTGCTCTGCTGCGGCATTCCGGAAACCTACGGCGGCCCGGGTGGCGATTTTTCCTACAACATGATCTCCTCGGAAGAAATCGGCTACGCCATCGGCGGCGGCAGTTGCGGTTTCGCCCTGCAATCCGACATCACCGCCTACTACGTGCTCAATCACGCGAGCGAAGCGCTCAAGCAGCGCTGGCTGCCGGGCATGGTGAGCGGCGAGATCGTCTCCGCCATCGCGATGACCGAGCCCGGTGCCGGCAGCGACCTCCAGGGCACCCGCGCGACCGCCGTGCGCGACGGCGACCACTATGTGATCAACGGCCAGAAGACCTTCATCACCAACGGTCAGCACTGCGATTTCGTGATCGTGGTCTGCAAGACGGACCCGGCCAAGGGATCCAGGGGCATGAGCCTGATCCTGGTCGAGACCGATCGCCCCGGCTTCGAGCGCGGACGCAACCTCGACAAGATCGGGCAAAAGGCCGCCGATACCTCCGAAATGTTTTTCAGCGACGTGCGCGTGCCGGTCAGCAATCTGATCGGTGAAGAAGGGCGAGGGTTCGCGTATCTGATGCAGGAACTGCCGCGCGAACGCCTCACGGTCGCGTTCCGCGCCTGGGCCGAGGCGCAACGCGCCTTCGAGACCACGGTCGCCTATGTCAAGGAGCGCACCGCTTTCGGCAAACCCCTGCTGGAATTCCAGAACAGCGCGTTCAAACTGGCCGAGATCAAGACCGACCTCGCGGTGGGTTGGGCCTTTCTCGACCAGTGCCTGCGCAAGATCATCGCCGGCACCCTGACCGCGGAGGAGGGCGCCATGGCCAAGCTCTGGACCACCGAGCGCGAGGGCCGTATCGTCGATGAGTGCCTGCAATTGTTTGGCGGCTACGGCTACATGCGCGAATACCCGATTTCGCGCATGTATGTGGATGCCCGCATCCGGCGCATCTACGCCGGCACTTCGGAGATCATGAAACTTTTTATCAGCCGGCAGCTTTAGCGCGCCGCAATCCATTCACCCTACTGACTCCACCACACTGACGGGGACTGACTATGATCGGTATTACAGCCTACGGCGCCTACCTGCCGCGCGCGCGCCTGCAAAAACAGGTGATCGCAGACGCCAACGCCTGGTTCGATTCAGGGTTGCGCGGCCTGGCCAAGGGCGAGAAAGCCATGTGCAACTGGGACGAAGACACCATCACCATGGCGACCGAAGCGTTTTCCGATGCCATGGGGCGCGCGCCCGGACAGAAGCTGGCGGCGGTGATTCTCGCTTCCACCTCGCTGCCCTTCGCCGACCGCCAGAACTCGGTGGTGCTGGCGGAAGCCATGAATCTCGACACCACCAACCTGCGCACCATGGATGTCACCTGCTCGCAGCGCGCCAGCACCTCCGCGCTGCTGTCGGCGCTGGATGTCGCGGCGGCGGGGCGGGGCGATGCGGTGGTGGTTGCTTCCGAACACCGGCTCAGCAAATGCGCCTCGCGCGAAGAAATGCTGTACGGCGATGGCGCGGCGGCGATCGCCGTGGGGCGTGACAACCTGCTGGCCGAACTGGTCGACAGCATCAGCCAGCCGGTGGATTTCGTCGATCATTACCGCGCCGAAGGCCGGGATTACGATGTCGGCTGGGAAGAGCGCTGGGTGCGCGACGAGGGTTACCTGAAAATCGTCCCGCGCGCGGTCACCGCACTCCTCGAAAGAACCGGTGTGGCGGCCGCCGATATCGCCCACTTCGTGATGCCCACCGATCAGGGCACCGTGCCGGGCACACTGGTGAAGCAGCTCGGCATGCCGGGCACTGCCGCCACCGACAATCTGTTGCAAACCGTCGGCAGTACGGGCACCGCGCATCCACTCGTGCTGCTCGCTCATCGCCTGGAACAGGCCAAGCCCGGCGATCTGCTGCTGGTGGTGGGTTTCGGACAGGGTTGCGATGCGTTGTTGTTCCGCGCCACGGCAAGGGTCACGACCTGGAAACCGGCGCGCGGCGTGAGTGGCGCGCTGGCCGCCGGCGTGGCGGAGACCAACTACAACAAGTTCCAGTCCTTCAACAATCTGATCGAAAAGGAACTGGGCAAGCGGTCCGAGCTGGACAAGAACGCGTTTCTGTCCGCCATGTATCGCAATCGCGCCTTGGCGAACAGCTTTATCGGCGGCAAATGCACCAGTTGCCAGACCGTGCAGATTCCCAAGGCGCATTACTGTGTGAATCCCGAGTGCGGCGCTTACGATACCCAGGAGCCCTATCCGATGTCCGGGCAGCAGGGCAAGGTCGCCACCTGGACCGCCGACCGGCTCACCTTCGATTTCAATCCGCCGGCCTATTTCGGTCTGGTGGTGTTCGACTGCGGCGGTCGCCTGATGATGGACATGACCGAAGTCGATCCGGCGACCTTCGATACCGGCGCCACGGTCAGCGTCCACTTCCGGATCAAGCAGATTGATAGCCAGCGCGGTTTCCGCAAGTATTTCTGGAAAGCTGTTCCGGTTCGTTGAATTCACCACTTACACAGAGGAGCCACCACCATGGCCAAGGGAATTCGAGACAAAGTTGTGATCCTGGGTGCCGGTTGCAGCAAATTCGGCGAGCGCTGGGATGCCGAGCCGGCCGATCTGATGGCCGAAGCCTTCGAGGAATGCCTGGCTGACGCGGGCATCGAGAAAAACCAGATCCAGGCCGCCTGGCAATCCACCGGCATCGACGCGTTCAGCGTCGGGCCGGGCGCCATGCCGCTCAGCATCGCGCTGCGCCTGCCCTATATTCCGGTCACCCGGCTGGAGAACTACTGCGCCAGCGGCACCGAGGCGTTCCGCGCCGCCACCTACGCGGTCGCCTCCGGCGCCTGCGACATTGCCCTGGCGATGGGCTTCGAGAAACTGAAGGACACCGGCTACGGCGGTCTGCCGCAGCGTTCGCGGGGCGTCACCAACGACATGTACTACCCCAACCTGTCCGCGCCCGGCATGTTTGCCCAGCTCGCGTCCGGTTACCGCGCCAAGTACAAGACCGACAAGCTCGATCTGAAGCGGGCGATGGCCCATGTTTCGGTGAAAAGCCACGCCAATGGCGCCAAAAACTCCAAGGCGCACCTGCAGCGGGCGATCACCGAAGAACAGGCCATGAACGCGCCCATGATCGCCGAGCCGATCGGGCTGTTCGACTGCTGCGGCGTCAGCGACGGCGCCGCCTGCGCCATCGTCACCACGCCGGAAATTGCCCGCGGCCTGGGCAAGCGCGATCTGGTCAGCGTGAAGGCGCTGCAACTGTGCGCCTCCAATGGCGAAGAGGGCGGATTCGGCAACTGGGACGGCTCCTATGTCGCCACCACCCGCATCGCCGCCAAGCGCGCCTACGAAGAGGCGGGCATCAAGGATCCGCGCCGTGAAATCAGCATGACGGAGGTGCATGACTGCTTCTCCATCACCGAGCTGGTCACCATGGAAGATCTGTTCCTGTCGCCCGATGGTGGAGCAGTGAAAGATGTGCTCGACGGCGTTTTCGATGCCGACGGCGCGGTGCCCTGCCAGATCGACGGCGGCCTCAAATGCTTCGGCCACCCCATCGGCGCCTCGGGTCTGCGCATGCTCTACGAGATGTATTTGCAACTCACCGGCCGCGCCGGGCCGCGCCAGTTGGCCAATCCGAAAATCGGCCTGACCCACAACCTCGGCGGTTTTCCACATCAGAACGTGGTGAGCGTGGCCATTGTCGGGCGCTACGACGCCTGATTTCCAGCGCTGACCGAACCCCGGACGGCTGTGCGTCCGGGGTTTCCCGATACAGTGTCATCGACCGGCGGCCGTGCTCCAGCAAGGCGGCCGGTCGTCAATCCTGAGCTTGCCGGTGAGGGCCGTCACCATGAATAGCGCCATCGATCAGACGCTCATCAACAGCCTGAGCGGCAGTTGGGACGGCGATCTCGCCGTTGCTCGCGCGGCCCTGGGGCAGGCGCGCGCGCTGGTGAATGCCGCCCTCGTCCATTTGCGGGCGCGGTGCAGCGATGCCAACGGCGGGCTGGTACCGGCGCTGCTCGACCAGAAGCAGCTCGCCAGCTACGAGATCGCCTTCTGCGTTGCCGACCTGAGCGCGGCCGACGCCTGCGTGGCTTATGCAGCGGAAGTCGCCGCCGCCGATGCGCTGGCGCCCTGGGCAACAGCCCAGTTCAGCGCCGAGGCGGTCAAGGCCGTCCTTGGTCGCCTCGGCAACCGCCCGGCCGACTACGGTCTCGATGCGCGTCGGATAGCGGAATGCGGTCTCGCCATCGACGATCTCGGCCTCGCGGCGCACTACCTGGCCGCGGCCCGCATGGCGGAACTGGGCCGGCGTCTCAGCGCGCGGGAGGGCGATTTTCTGCCCGCCAACCTGGATGGCGAGAAGGAAATCATCCGCGATACCTTCCGCCGTTTCGCCACTTCCGTGGTGATGCCGCTGGCGGAAGGCATTCACCGCGAGGATCTCGATGTTCCCGAAGCCATCCTGCAGCCGCTGCGCGAGATGGGCTGTTTCGGCATTTCCATCCCCGAGCGCTACCAGGGTTTGCAACCCGATGCCGGCGACGACAGCCTCTACATGATCCTGGTAACCGAGGAGCTGTCGCGCGGTTCCCTGGGCGCGGCGGGGAGCCTGATCACCCGCCCCGAGATTCTCGCGCGCGCGCTCATGGCCGGCGGCACCGACGCCCAACGCGACCACTGGCTGCCCCGCGTGGCGAGCGGCGAGACGCTGTGCGCCATTTCCCTCACCGAGCCCGATTACGGCTCCGATTTGGCGGCGGCAAAATTCCGGGCGACCCGAACCGAGGGCGGTTGGCTGCTCAATGGCGGCAAGACCTGGTGTACGTTCGCCGGCAGCGCGAGCCTGATTCTGGTGCTGGCGCGCACCGGCAGCGAAGCCGAAGGTTTTCGTGGCCTCAGCCTGTTTCTGGTGGAAAAACCGCGCACCCAGGGGCACGGCATCGACCTGACCCAGCCCGGCGGCGGCCGCCTGAGCGGGCGTGCCATTCCGACCCTGGGTTATCGCGGCATGCATTCGTTCGATCTGGCGTTCGAGGATTATTTCGTGCCCGACAGCGCGTTGCTCGGCGGCGAAGCCGGACTCGGCAAGGGCTTTTACTACACCATGGCCGGGCTCACTGGTGGTCGCCTCCAGACCTCCGCGCGCGCCGCGGGTGTGATGCAGGCGGCCTGCGAGCAGGCCATCGGCTATGCGCGCGAGCGCAAGGTCTTCGCCCAGCCGATTGCCGACTACCAGTTGTCGCAGGTGAAACTGAGCCGGATGATCGCCACGCTGCAGGCGTCGCGCCAGTTCAGCTACGCGGTGGCGCGCCTGGTCGATGCCGGCGGCGGCAAGATGGAAGCGAGCCTGGTCAAGCTGTTCGCCTGCCGCGCCGCCGAGTGGGTGACCCGCGAGGCGCTGCAAATTCACGGCGGCATGGGTTACGCGGAAGAAGTGCCGGTGAGCCGCTATTTCGTCGACGCCCGGGTGCTGTCGATTTTCGAAGGCGCCGAGGAAACCCTGGCGCTCAAGGTGATTGCGCGCGATCTGATCGCCAACGCCTGAGCGAATCGACAGCGCAGCAACCGAACAAACATCGTCCTGATTCAACAACAGCCAGTTGACAACGAGGGGAAACCGCTATGAGTACAACCAAACATCTCGAAGGCAAGGGCGTCGTCGTTACCGGCGCCGGACGCGGCATCGGTCGTGAGATAGCGCTGGCCGTGGCCCGCGCCGGCGGCAAGGTCATCGTCAACGATCTCGACCGCGACGTGGCGGAAGAAGTGGTCGCGGAAATCAAGGCGCTCGGTGGCGAAGCCCTGGCCAACACCGACAGCGTGGTCTCCTGGGAAGGTGCCAACAACATGGTCACCCAGGCGGTGGACAACTTCGGCAATGTCGGTGGCGTGGTGAACAATGCCGGCAACCTGCGCGATGTGATCTTCCACAAGATGACCCAGGACGATTTCGATCAGGTGATCGGCGTTCATCTCAAGGGCAGTTTCAATGTCGCGCGTGCCGCCGCCACCCATTTCCGCAATCAGGAAAACGGCGCCGTGGTCAACATGACCTCGACCTCGGGGCTGATCGGCAACTTCGGGCAGGCCAACTACGCCGCCGCCAAGGCCGGCATCGCCGCGCTGTCCAAATCCATCGCCCTCGACATGCAGCGCTACAACGTGCGCTCCAACTGCATCGCGCCTTTCGCCTGGAGCCGCCTGATCGCCACCATTCCCACCGAGACGCCGGACCAGGTGGCGCGCGTCGAAAAACTGAAAAAAATGACCGCCGACAAAGTCGCCATCGTGGCCGCGGCGCTGTTGAGCGATCAGGCCGCGCACATCACCGGGCAGATCTTTGCGGTGCGCATGAACGAGATTTTCCTGATGAGCCAGTCGCGCCCGCTGCGCTCGGTGCATGCCGGCGAGGGCTGGACCATCGACAGTATCTTCGAGCGCGCGATGCCGGCCCTGCAAAGCCATTTCTATGCGCTCGACCGCTCGCAGGATGTGTTCAGCTGGGATCCGGTCTGAGGAGCGCGGCACCATGGCTATCGACTACCAGAAACTCAAGAACCGCAAATTCGCCGAGATCGTCCACAGCTACAACGCGCGCGACACCATGCTCTATGCACTGGGCGTCGGCGTGGGCAGCGATCCCGTCGCTGCCAAGGCGCTGGATTTCGTTTATGAGGCGCAACTCAAGGCGCTGCCCACCATGGCGGCGGTGCTGGCCTATCCCGGTTTCTGGCTGAAGGAGCCGGACACCGGCGTCGACTGGACCCAGGTGCTGCACGCCGATCAGGAAATTGTGATCCACAAGCCGCTGCCGCCGACCGGCGCCGTCAAGGCCACGACCCGCGTCGACGAGATCATCGACAAGGGTCCGGGCAAGGGCGCGTTCATCTACTCCTCGCGCACCGTCGCGGATGCCGCCACCGGCGAACCCCTGTGCACCCTCACCCAGAACACCATGGCGCGCGGTCACGGTGGTTTTGGCGGCAGCACGGCGCCGACGCCGGCCTCCCAGGAGATTCCACCCAGTGCGCCCGACTTCAGCTGCGATCTGCCGACCCTGCCCCAGGCCGCGCTGATCTATCGCCTGTCCGGCGATTACAACCCGCTCCACGCCGATCCGGCGGTGGCGCGCCAGGGCGGTTTCGAGCGACCCATCCTGCACGGGCTCTGCACCTTCGGAGTGGCCGGGCATGCGTTGCTGAAAACCTGCTGCGACTACGATGTCACGCGCTTTCATCGCATCAAGGCGCGCTTCTCCGCGCCGGTGTATCCGGGCGAAACCATCCGCACCGAGGTGTGGCGACTGCGCAGCGGCGTGGCGTTTCGCTGCCGCGTGATCGAGCGCGATCTGGTGGTGATCGACAACGGTTTCGCGGATGTGGGCTGAGCAGTGGCGGCCGTGGAGCAGATTCTCTCGGGGATGCGGGTGATCGAAGGCGCGGCCTTTGTCGCCGCTCCCTCGGGAGCCATGACGCTGGCACAACTGGGCGCGGACGTGATCCGCTTCGACCTCATCGGCGGCGGTCTCGACTACCGCCGCTGGCCGGTCGATCAACACGACAACAGCCTGTTCTGGGCCGGTCTCAACAAGGGCAAGCGCTCGATTGCGGTGGACTTCCGCAAGCCGGAAGGGCAGGAAATTCTGGCGCGGCTGATCGGCGCGCCCGGCGAAGACGCGGGGCTGTTCATCAGCAATTTTCCGGCGCGCGGCTGGCTGTCCTGGGAGAGCCTGAAGCGCCAGCGCGACGACTTGATCTATGTGAATCTCACCGGCGACCGCCACGGCGGCAGCGCGGTGGATTACACCCTCAACTGCGAGGTGGGTTTCCCCTATCTCACCGGCACTGGCGACGAACCCGTCAATCATGTGCTGGCCGCCTGGGATGTCATCACCGGCCAGACGCTCGCGCTTGGCCTGCTCGCCGCCGAACGCCACCGCCGCAAGACCGGCGCCGGCCAGTTCGTCCAGCTCGCGCTCGCCGATGTCGCGCTGGCGACCCTCGGACATCTCGGCTTCATCGCCGAGGCGCAGATCAACGGCGAACGCGACGCCTGCGGCAACTACCTCTACGGCGCCTACGGCAAGGATTTCGTCACCGCCGACGGCCGCCGCGTGATGATCGTGGGCCTCACCGGCAACCAGTGGAGCGCGATCCGCAAGGCCACCGGACTGGGCGACGCGCTCGACCAGTTGGGCGTGCGTCTGGGGCTCGATCTGCGCGCCGAGGGCAACCGCTTTCGTGCCCGCGAGCAGATCACCGGGATTCTCGCCCCCTGGTTTGCCGCGCACTCGTTCGCGGAAGTGCGCGCGCGGCTCGACGCGCACGGCGTCTGCTGGGGCAAGTACCAGAGCGTGGCTGAGCTGGTTGCCTCCGACCCCGAGTGCTCGCCCGCCAATCCCCTGTTCAACGAGATCGAGCAGCCCGGCATCGGCCGCTATCTGGCGCCGGGCAATCCGCTCAATTTCGCGCAGTTTGCGCGCGCGCCGGTCGCGCCCGCGCCGCGCCTCGGCGAACACACCGACCAGATTCTGGCGGATGAACTGGGCTTGTCCGGCGCCGAAATCGGCCGGCTCCACGACGCCGGCATCGTGGCCGGTCCCTAATGGTAGTGTTGGACGACATGAAAAAGAGTTCTTCCGCCTTACAAGACACCGAGTTTTCTCATTGGCTGGGAACATCGCCTGGGCAGCGCTCCTATCTGGTGGAGGTGCTGCACTGGTTCCACTATCGAACCACCGCGCTTAAGCGATCCTGGACAAAAGAAGAAGTGCTCACATGGGAGTTACTTCGCTCATTGGAGCTTCTTCCACAGTCCATGTTTCTTTACCCCCTGCTTGGTAAGGTTGCCGCGCTCTCTTCAGAGGCCGAAGCAGCGATAGAGCCTCTGCTGGCGTCCCAAACTGTGTCTATTTTTAGATATCCATCGTTGCAGCTTAAGGGCGCAAAGCGGAATTGTCGTTCAGACATCGGTTTTGGGCTAGCAGACGGGCCTAGGGTTTGGGTGGAGGCAAAAACGGCACCGTTCAATGTAGAAGATCTTTGCATTCAGCTGGACCAGCAGCGGGCCGCTCTGTCTGCGATGTCCCAATCTACTCCTACCGCTCTTGTCACTCTTCTCCCGGCTTTTCAAGCAGTTCCAGGGATTCCTAACCTAAGCTGGCACCAAATCAAGCAGGTTTTTGAGACTGGCGTGATCAACCTACGAGGCGCGGTCGCCAGTGATGATATCCGGCAAGGCTACGAGTCCCTGGCTGTCGAGATGATTGAACGGATCGTGAGCCATCCGAACGGCATCGGAGCAAGTGTCGTCCAGCAAGGTACACAATGAACCGTGCCAACTGCACTGAGGAGTGGCGATAGTGCCGCCCACCGTCAACTGGCCTGTTGAGCGCCACAGTTGCCGGGCAACGGGGGGGCTTCTATGATGCCCCCAACCCGCCGCACCACCAGCGCATCCGATTTCGACATCAAACCAAAATAGAGGTAAGTCCGATGGCCAGCAAACAGGCGCAACTGATCGACAACCTGTACCGGGATTGGCAGAGCAAGCTGACCCTGGGCGGTGACATGCCCCTCGACCAGCTGCGCGAGCTGTTCGACGGCTGGGGCGATCTGTCATCCGAACCCCAGGGTGTGGAATTCCGCGAGGCGACCATTGCGGGCGTGCCCGGCATCTGGGCCACTCCGGTCGACGCGGACAAGAGTCGGGCGGTGATCTGCTGCCACGGCGGCGGTCTCGTGGTGGGTTCCAGCAAGAGTCACCGCAAGCTGTATGGCCATCTGGCAAAGGCGATGGGCTGCCCGACATTCACCCTGGACTACACCCGCGCGCCCGAAAACCCGCACCCGGGTATCGTCGAGCAGGCGGTGGCGGTGTACGCCAAGCTGCTGGAACTCGGTTTCAAGCCCGAGCATATCGGTACCACGGGAGATTCCGCCGGCGGCAACCTGTGCACCAGCATGATTCTCTACGCCCGTCACAAGGGCCATCCACTGCCGGCCGCCTGCGCGCCCATCTCGCCCTGGTACGACATGGAAGGCAAGGGCGAGAGCCTGAAGACCAATGCCGACAAGGATCTGCTGGTGGCGCCCGGTGTATTGGAGGGCATGAGCGCGGCGTTCCTGGGCGAGAAAGGTTCGCGGACCGATCCCTTCGCCAACCCGCTTTACGCCGATCTCAAGGGCTTTCCGCCCACGCTGGTACAGGTCGGCGCCTACGAAGGTCTGCTGTCGGATAGCGAGCGTTTCGTCGAGAAGGCCAAGGCCGCCGGCGTGGATGTGCAGCTCCAGGTGTTTCCGGAAATGCAGCATGTGTTCCAGTTCATGGTGGGCAATGCGCCCGAGGCAGACGACGCCGTCGCCAGGATTGCCGCCTGGATGCGGCCTAGGCTCGGGCTTGCCTGAAGGGCGCGCCGACCGGCCGCGATTGCTATTTGGCAGGCTTAAGGACACTCTGAATATCCGTCATGCCCGCGTAGGCGGGCATCCAGAAGGCTTTGATTTCCCTGGGTTCCCGCCCCCGCCTTCGCGAGGGCAGGCTCTGCGCGGGAACGACGGTTATGTGGTTATTCGGGACGCCCTTGCTTTTTGCAGGGGCCAATTTTTTGCAGGGGGATAACAAAATGATCGAGTACAACAAGATTTTTATCGACGGCAAATGGGTGGCGGCCAGCAGCGGCGAATTCAGCACGCTCGTCAATCCCGCCACCGAAGCAGCGTTTGCCCGGGTGCCGGCGTCCCATCCGCAGGATGTCGATAGCGCCGTGGCCGCCGCGCGTCGCGCGTTTCATTCCTGGTCGCGAACTTCCGCGGCCGAGCGCAAGGGTTATATCGATGCGATCTGCGCCAAACTGACCGAGCGCGCCGACGAGCTCGCGAGCCTCATTTCCCAGGAGATGGGCATCCCGGTGCATTTCGCCAAGGGCATCCAGGTGAATGGCCCCATTCAGGGCCTGTCGATCTTCGGGAATCTGGCGCACACCATGGAAGAAGAACGCCAGGAAGAAGGCTATCTGGTGGTGCGCGAACCCGTGGGCGTATGCGCCTTCATCACGCCCTGGAATTTCCCGCTGTTCCAGGTGATCGCCAAGGTGGGTCCGGCACTGGCCGCCGGTTGCACCTCGGTGCTCAAGCCAAGCGAGCAGACCCCGCTGTCCTGTTTCATTTTCGCCGAAGCCTGTGAACAGGTCGGGCTGCCGGCGGGCGTGTTCAATCTGGTGACCGGCAAGGGCTCGGTGATGGGCGACGCGCTCTCCACCCATCCGGAAGTGGATATGGTGTCCTTCACAGGCTCGACCGAAGTCGGTGTGCAGATTGCGAAGGCAGCGGCGGGCGGTGTCAAGCGGGTGTGTCAGGAGCTGGGTGGCAAGTCGCCCTTCGTGGTGGCGCCGGGCGCCAACGTGGCCAAGGCCATCAAGTATGTGATCAAGGATTCCATGTTCAATTCCGGACAGATGTGCGTGCAGTTGAGCCGCATCCTGGTGCATGAATCCCAGTACGACGAAGCCGTCGAAGTCGCCAGAACCGTCGCCGATTCGCTGAAAGTCGGCGATCCCACCGACAAGGCTTCCTTCCTCGGCCCGTTGAGCTCGATGCGCGCCCGCGACAGCGTGGTGCGTTACATCGAGAAAGGCATCGCCGAAGGCGCGCGCCTGGTGGCGGGCGGTACCGAGCGGCCCGAAGGGCTGACGCGCGGTGCTTACGTCAAGCCCACGGTGTTTGCCGATGTCACCAACGACATGGCCATCGCGCAGGAAGAAATTTTCGGTCCGGTGCTCTGCCTGTTGAAATACCGCACCGAAGACGAAGCCATCGCCATCGCCAACGATACCGAATTCGGTCTCTCCAGCGGCGTGTGGGCGGAAGATCGCGAGACCCAGATGCGCATCGCGCGGCAGTTGCGCGCCGGCCAGGTCAAGGTGAACGGTCCCGCGTTCAGCTTTGCCGCGCCCTTCGGTGGCTACAAGAAATCCGGCAACGGCCGCGAATGGGGCGCCAGTGGGCTGGTCGAGTACACCGAGGAAAAAGCCATCCTGATCGGCGGTTGAGGCGCGGCGGGACTTCGTCGAACCAGACCCACAGATCGTTTAGTTGCGGCAAGAGAGAGGAGCGGGGCGCATGTCCAGCAGTCGATTTCGTTTTCCCCGCGTCACCATGCCGGCGGCGGCGCGCGCATTGCGCCAGGAAGTGCGGGAGTTTCTCGCCGCCGAACGCGCCAGTGGCGGCTATGTCCCCATGGCCGACTGCTGGGCGTCCGGGTTTTCCGCCGAGTTCAGCCGCAAGCTCGGCCAGCGCGGCTGGCTCGGCATGACCTGGCCCCGGCAGTACGGCGGCCACGAGCGCAGCTTTCTCGAACGCTACGTGGTCACCGAGGAAATGCTCGCCGCCGGTGCGCCGGTGATGGCGCACTGGATCGCCGATCGCCAGAGCGGTACTCAAATGCTGCGCCACGCCAGCGACGAGGTGAAAAACCGCGCGCTGCCGCGCATGGCGGCGGGCCAGACCTTCTGCGCCATCGGCATGAGCGAACCCAACACCGGCTCCGACCTCGCCTCGGTGCGCACCCGCGCGGACAAGGTCGCGGGCGGCTGGAAGGTCAACGGCCGCAAGATCTGGTCCACCGGTGCCCACGGCGAAGGCTGCGACTACATGATCTCCCTGGTGCGCACCGCGCCGGCGGATGAGAAAGAACGCCACCAGGGGCTCTCGCAGCTCATCATCGATCTGAAAGCCCCCGGCGTGACGGTGCGCGGCATCGAGGACATCGGCGGCCAGGTTCACTTCAACGAGACGTTGTTCGAAGACGTGTTCGTGCCCGAGTCCCATCTGCTGGGCAAGGAGGGGCATGGCTGGAGCCTGGTGGTTGGGGAACTCGCCCTCGAACGCTCCGGCCCCGAGCGCTTTCTGAGCAGCTTCATCGCCCTGCGCGAGGCTATGCAGGTGCTGGCCGCCAATCCCGACGACCGTACCCGCGAGGTGCTCGGCCATCTGGTGGCGCGCATCAAGACGCTGCGGCGCATGTCACTGGGTATCGCGGGTCTGCTGCAGGAAGGCAAGTCGCCGGAAACCGAGGCCGCCCTGGTCAAGGACATGGCCACCCGTTTCGAGCGCGAACTGATCGAACAGTTGCGGGTGGTGCTGCCGGAGTCGGTGCTGCTCGGCTCCAGCGGAGTACTGCCGCGCCTGCTGCGCGAGGCCATCCTGCGCGTGCCGTCCTCGACGCTGCGCGGCGGCACCAACGAAGTGCTGAAGGGCATGATCGTTCGCCAACTGGGATTGCGTTGATCGCCTCCCGCATCCTCCGCATCACTGCCCCGACAACCCACGGAAGCGATCCATGAGCGAAACCGACAGCCATACTCTCGATACCGTCATTCTCGACACGGCGACGCGCCTGTTTGCCGATTTGAGCACGTCCGAGACCATCAATGCCGCCGAAAAGGGCGAGTGGCCAGGCGCGCTGTGGCAGGCCATCGAAGCATCCGGTCTGCATCTCACCTGGGTGCCGGAGGAATGCGGCGGCGCCGGAGCCGGCATGCTCGACGGCTTTGCCGTGCTCAAGGCGGCCGGTGCGGCGGCGCTGCCGGTGCCGCTGGCGGAAACCCTGCTGGCGGGCTGGCTGCTGGCCCAGGCGGGCCTGGAAGTTCCGGAAGGGCCGCTGACCATTGCCCGGGGCGAGCATCGGATCGACAACAACGGCGCCGTCACCGGCGTGGCGCTGGCGGTGCCCCATGCGCGTTCGGCGCGGCAGATCGTCGCCCTGGCCCGTGATGGCGCGCGCCTCCTTGTGGTCGCGGTCCCGGTGTCCGCCTGTGCGCTCACACTAGACCGCAATCTGGCCGGTGAGCCCTGGGATACGGTGGATTTCAACGGCGCGGTGGCGACGCTGAGCACGGCGGCGCCCGTTGGTCTTGACGCCGACAGCATCGATGCCATGGGCGCCCTGGTGCGCGTGAATCAGGCGGCGGGCGCCCTGGGTACCGCGCTCGAACTCGCCATCCAGTACGCCGGCGAACGGGAGCAGTTCGGGCGCCCGATTGGCAAATTCCAGGCCATTCAGCACATGATCGCCGACCTCGCCGGCGAAGCGGCCGCCGTCAACGCGGCGGCGGATGCCGCCGCGGAGGCTGTCGCCGTTACCGGCGCTGTCGATGCCGATGCCTGGGTCGAGATCGCCACCGCCAAAGTGCGGCTGGGGCAGGCCGCCAGCGTCGGTCCCGCCATCGCCCATCAGGTGCACGGCGCCATGGGCTTCACCTACGAACACCGCCTGCACCATTTCACGCGCCGGGCCTGGGCCTGGCGCGACGAATTCGGCAACGAGACGGTATGGGCGCGACGCTTGGGCGACGCCGTGCTCGGCTGGGGCGCGGATCAACTCTGGCCGCGAATTACGGCAGTCACCGACAAATAATCAATTAGTTAACAGATTAACTTCGAGAGGATAATCACGTGGATTTTGCGATCACCACAGAACAGCAGGCCATCATCGACAGCATCCGGGCGCTGATGTCGGATTTCGGCGACGACTACTGGCTTGAGCATGACGACACCGGCGAATTTCCGGAGGATTTCTACCAGGCCATGGCCAGGGGCGGCTGGCTCGGCATTACCATGCCCGAGATTTACGGTGGCTCGAACCTGGGCGTGCAGGAAGCCGCGCTGATGATGATGACGGTCGCCGAGGGCGGCGGCATGTCGGCGGCTTCGTCCATGCACATCAACATCTTCGGCCCCCACCCGATCCTGGTGTTCGGCACCGACGACCAGAAGCGGCGCTTTCTGCCGCCACTGATCGCGGGCGAACAGAAAACCTGTTTCGGGGTCACCGAAGCCAACGCCGGGCTCGACACTACCCGCATCGAGACTTTCGCCAAACGCGAGGGCGACAAGTACATCATCAACGGCCAGAAGATCTGGACCACCACGGCGCAACAGGCCGACAAGATCATGCTGTTGACGCGCACCACGCCCCGCGACCAGTGCAAGAAGCCTCACGAAGGCATCACGCTGTTTTACGCGGACATGGATCCCGCGCACGTCCAGATCAAGGAGATCCACAAGATGGGTCGCAAGGCGGTCAACTCCAACATGACCTTCTACGACAACCTCGAAGTGTCCGTCGACGACCGCATCGGCGAGGAAGGCAAGGGCTTCCAGTACATCCTGCACAGCCTCAACCCCGAGCGCATCCTGCTCGCCGCCGAGTCCGTCGGCATGGGCCGCAGCGCGCTCAAGCGGGCGGCGCAGTACGCCAAGGACCGCAACGTGTTCGGCCGGCCCATCGGCATGAACCAGTCGGTGCAGCACCCGCTGGCGGAAAACTGGATCGAGCTGGAAGCCGCCTATCTGAGCGTGATGCGCGCGGCCTGGCTGTACGACAACGGCAAGCCCTGCGGCGCCGAGGCCAATGGCGCCAAGTACCTGGCCGCCGAAGTCGGTTTCAAGGCCTGCCAGCAGGCGGTGCTCACCCACGGCGGCATGGGCTACGCCAAGGAGTTCCACGTCGAGCGCCTGATGCGCGAGGCCATGCTGCCGCGCCTGGCACCGGTGAGCCAGAACATGGTGCTCAACTTCATTGCCACCAATGTGCTGGACCTGCCGCGTTCCTACTGAAGTTCCGTTCCGGGGGGCTGCGCCGTGGCGCGGATGCCAGCCCCCGGCGATCCAGATTGCGTTCAACGCATCGTTCGGGCTTAAATCCGGCAGTGCTGGCTGCGACGAAACGGCGCGCCCGCCATCGCGGCGGCTGCGCGCTGTGGCAGCCGCTCCGCGCGTTTCAAATCAATCATCCACACCGGCCGTGCCGGCGGGCGGCGCGCTGTGCCGGCCGAGCCACCGAGGAGACAGTGCATGCCAGGTACGACCGATTCTTTTCACGGCAAGCTGTTTTCGGGCAGATTACGATCCACCGCGATTCTGCTGCTGGCAGTCTCGGCGTGCGGACTCGCTGGCTGTGGTCAGAAAGCGGCGGCACCCCCACCGGCGCCGGGTCCTGTGGAGGTCGGGATCGTTACCCTTGTGGCGCGTGATGTGGTCCTGGCGACTGAGTTGTCGGGGCGGACGGTCGCGTACCGCGTCGCCGAGGTACGACCCCAGGCGGCCGGGATCATCCAGCGCCGGCTGTTTGTTGAAGGCGCTCAGGTCAAGGCGGGCGATCCCCTCTACCAGATCGATCCCGCAACCTATCGGGCCGCTCTGAAGCGCGCCGAGGCCGCGCTCGCGCAGGCTGCGGCGACGGCGAATGTGGCGCGGCTCAAGGCGGATCGCGTCGCCGGGCTGGTTGCCAAAAAGCTGGTCAGCCAACAGGACCACGACAGCGCTCAGGCGGCGCTGCAGGAGGCCGTTGCGGGTGTGGCACTCGCGAACGCGGAGCGCGACCTTGCCCGCATCAATCTCGAGTACACCACAATCCGTGCGCCGATCTCCGGACGCATCGGCCGCTCCCTGGTCACCGAAGGCGCACTGGTCGAAGCGGAACAGGAAGCACCCCTCGCGGTGATTCAGCAGATCGACCCGCTCTATGTGGACATCACCCAATCGAGTGTCGAGCTGCTTCGGTTGAAGCGCGATCTCGCGGAAGGTCGCCTGGACGCGGCGGGCGGACAGACGACGGCGTTGCGGCTGCTGCTGGAGGACGGCACCGCCTATGCGCATCCCGGCACCCTGGCGTTTTCCGAAGTCCGCGTCGACGCGAGTACCGGCGACGTGACACTGCGGGGCACGGTGCCCAATCCGGATCAATTGTTGCTGCCCGGTATGTACTTGCGCGCCAGCCTCGATCAGGGGATGCGTCGCGACGCGGTGCTCGCGTCCCAGAAGGGCGTGACCTTCGATTACACCGGCAAGGCGTTTGCGATGGTGGTGGGCGCCAACAACAAGGTCGAGCGCCGTTTCCTCACTGTGGACCGCACCATCGGCGATCAGTGGCTGGTCGCCGATGGACTCGCGGCGGGCGATCGCGTCATCCTCGACGGCCTTCAGAAAATCCGCGAAGGCGCCGAGGTGACCACGGTTCCGGCCGCGGGAAGCAGTTCCGCCGAGGCCCACTGAGATGTCGAATTTTTTCATTGATCGGCCCATCTTCGCCTGGGTAATCGCCATGGTGGTGATGCTCGCCGGAGCCATCGCCATCACGCGCTTGCCGGTCGAACAATTCCCGGAAGTCGCGCCGCCCAGCATCCTGATTCGCGCGCTGAATCCGGGCGCTTCCGCCGAGACGGTTCAGGACACCACGGTCCAGATCATCGAGCAAAACATGGTCGGCCTCGACCACATGCTCTACATGGCGTCGAAGAGCGACTCGGTGGGCGTTGCGGAAATCACCATCACCTTTGCCCCGGGCACCAATTCCGATATTGCCCAGGTTCAGGTGCAGAACAAGCTGCAAGCGGCGATGCCGTTGTTGCCCCAGAGCGTGCGGGACCAGGGCGTGAAGGTATCGAAGACCAGTCCCGGCGCCATCATGGTGATCGGTTTCTATTCGCCCAACGGCCAACTCGACCGTTACGGCATGTCGGACTATGTTGCCGCCAACATCATGGAGCCGATCAGTCGGCTGAACGGGGTGGGCGATCTCACCCTGTTCGGCTCGCAATACGCGATGCGAATCTGGCTCGATGCCGACAAGCTGCACAGCCGTCAGCTCACCGCCGGGGACGTGATCCACGCCATTCGCGAACAGAATGTCCAGGTGCGCGCGGGCGAGCTGGGCGCCGGCCCCGCGGCGGCGGGCCAGCAGTTGAACGCCACCGTCATCGGCAATACGCTGCTGAAAACTCCCGAGGAATTTGGCGACATCCTGCTGCGCGTGAACAGCGACGGTTCGCGAGTGGCGCTCCGCGATGTGGCGCGTATCCAATTGGGCGGAGAAAACTACCAGTTTCTGAGTCATTTCAAGGGCCACGAGGCGACCGGGATCGTGGTGCAGCAGGCGCCGCAGTCCAATGCGCTGGAAGTCGCCGCCGCCGTGAAGGCGAAGCTCGCCGAGCTGGTGCCCTTCATGCCCGAAGGCATGGTCATGGAACTGGCTTACGACACCGCGCCCTTTACCCATGTGGCGATCAGCGGGGTCGTGGAAACCCTGGTCGAAGCCATGATTCTGGTGACCCTGGTGATGTTTCTGTTTTTGCAGAACATCCGCGCCACGCTGATTCCCACCATCGCCATTCCGGTGGTGCTGCTCGGCACTTTCGGGATTTTGCAGATATTCGGGTTTTCAATTAACACCCTCAGCATGTTCGCGATGGTGCTCGCCATCGGACTGCTGGTCGACGACGCCATCGTGGTAGTCGAGAACGTCGAACGCATCATGGCTACGGAAGGTCTCTCGCCGCGCGAGGCCACCCGCAAATCCATGGGCCAGATTCAGGGCGCGCTGGTCGGGATCGGTACGGTACTGTCGGCGGTGTTTGTGCCCATGGCGTTTTTTCCGGGATCCACCGGCGCCATTTATCGGCAGTTTTCCATCACCATCGTCTCCGCCATGATGCTGTCGGTGCTGGTCGCGTTGGTTCTTACTCCCGCGCTCTGCGCCAGCATGCTCAAGCCCATCGCGGCCGGTCATCACGCCGACAAGCGCGGCTTTTTCGGCTGGTTCAATCGCACCTTTCAGCGCAGCACCCTGGGCTATCGGAACCTCGTCGATGGCATGTTGCGCAAGACCCTGCGCTACCTCCTCATCTATGGCGCAATCATCGCGGCGGTCGCCATCCTGTGGGCCCGCATGCCCACCGCGTTTCTGCCCGAAGACGATCCGGGTCTGATGTTCACCCAGGTGCAATTGCCGGTCGGTGCGACCATGGAGCGGACCCGCGGCGTCCTCGAACAGGTCGAGCGCTATTACGCCGAGAAGGAAAGCAAAACCATCAAGACCGTCTACTGCGTGACCGGGTTCAGTTTTACCGGGCGCGGCCAAAACAATGGCCAATGCTATATCCAGATGCAGCGCTGGGAAGACCGCGCCGAGCCCGGCATGGACGTGAAGTCGATATCGCGCCGGGCCACGGGTGCCTTTGCCGCCATCAAGGACACCCGGGCGGTGGCGTTTTACCCGCCGCCCATTCGGGCGCTTGGCAATTCCTCCGGCTTCGTGTTCGAGCTCAAGGACAATCTCCACCAGGGCCATGCAGCGCTGTTGGCGGCGCGCAACCAGTTGCTCGGCGGCGCGGCCCAGGATCCGCGCCTGGCCAAGGTGCGTCCCAATGGCCTGGAAGATACCGCGCATTTTCGCGTCGATATCGACCGCGAAAAGGCGCAGGCACTCGGCGTTTCCATCGAATCGGTCAACGAAACCCTGGCCACGGCCTGGGCATCGACCTACACCAACGACTTCCTCCACGAAGGCCGCATCAAGAAAGTTTATGTTCAGGGCGATACCGAATTCCGGATGCACCCCGAGGATCTCCAGCACTGGTATGTGCGCAACCGCAGTGGCGAGATGGTTCCCTTCTCGGCGCTGGCGACCACCAGTTGGACCAAGCAGTCGCCGCGTCTGGAGCGCTATAACGCGGTGCCGTCGATAGAGATCGTGGGCGAAGCGTCACCGGGTCACACCACCGGTGAGGCGATCAAGGCGATGGAGGAACTCGCCGCCAAGTTGCCGCCTGGCTTTGGTTACGAATGGACCGGCATATCCCTTCAGGAGACCCAGGCCGGGGCCCAGGCGCCGGTGCTGTACGCGCTTTCGATCGCCATCGTATTTCTGGCGCTGGCGGCGCTCTATGAAAGTTGGTCGGTACCTTTCGCGGTCATCCTAGTGGTGCCCCTGGGCGTTATCGGCGCGCTGCTCGCGGGTTACGGCCGGGGCTTGTCCAACGACATCCTGTTCCAGGTCAGCATTCTCACCACGGTGGGACTGTCAGCCAAGAACGCCATTTTGATCGTGGAATTTGCCCGTGACCTGCAAGCCCGTGGCGCCGGACTCGTGGAAGCGACGCTGGAAGCGGTGCGGCTGCGGCTGCGGCCGATCATCATGACCTCGGGGGCTTTCATGCTCGGGGTACTGCCGCTCGCACTCAGCACCGGCGCCGGCTCCGAGAGTCAGAATGCCGTGGGCACCGGCGTGCTGGGTGGCGTGATCACCGGCACCCTGCTGGCGATTTTCTTCGTGCCGGTGTTTTTCGTCGTGATCCGCCGCATCTTCAAATCTGGCTCGCACCGTGACCGCGAACTGGCGGCCGAGGCGGTGGAAAACAATGCACACCCACCGGGAATAACCTAAGGTATCTCCTCGGAAAAACGGATGAGGTTCCGGAGGGATAGAAATATGCGCAAATGGCTAGCCCTGCTGTTTTCATTCCTGCTTGTCTCTGGAGCGGGCGCTGAACCAATGAAAGTGTTGTTGCACCTCGACCAGATGGACCAGGCGGTGACCCTGATCAATGTCGCTGAAGAGCTTGTGAAAGCTGAGCCGGATGCCGACATTCAAGTGGTGGTGCATGGCGCAGCCATCATCCGGTTGCGGCGTGACGATAATCTCAGCGCCGACTTCCGACGCATCATGGATCGGGGCGTCCGCGTCGGCATTTGCAATATGTCGATGCTGCGCAAAGGCGTGCTCCACGACAGTCTGCTGTCCGGAGTAGAGTTGATTCCCGAGGGCGGTATCCTCCGTATTCTGGCGCTTCAGAAGCAGGGTTATTCCTACATCAAGATTTGATCTGCTAAAGCGCTTCCGCAACCTCCTGCAACGAAAACAACTGCTGCTCCAGCGTGCCGATGTGCTGGATCCAGTAGGCGGGCGTGTTGAACCAGGTGAATGCGCGCGGAAACGCGGGATCGTCCCAGCGGCTCGCGAGCCAGTGGGTGTAGTGAATCATCCGCAGGGCGCGCAAGGGTTCGATCAGTTTCAGTTCGGCACGGCGAAATTCGTTGAAATCCTCGTAGCCCGATAGGACTTCATCGAGCTGCTGGCGCTGTTCATGGGCGTCGCCCGACAGCAGCATCCAGATATCCTGCACCGCCGGACCCATGCGACTGTCGTCGAAATCGACCACGAACAAGGCATCGTCGCGGGTGCGGAGAATGTTGCCGATATGGCAATCGCCGTGGGTACGGATATAGCGCAACTCGGGCACATAATCGAACAGTTGCCGGCACAGGACGACGATTTGCGCGACGGCATTTTGGTAACGCGCGATCAGTTCACCGGGGATGAAGTGGTGCCGCAACAGTTGTGCACTGGGTTCGACCGCGAAATTCTCGATGCTGATGGTGGGGCGGTGCCGGAAATCGTGATTCCTGGCGACACCGTGCAGGCGTCCCAATAACTGGCCCATTCTGAACAGGTAATCGAGATCGCCCGGCTCGGGCGCGGAGCCGCCTTTGCGCGGAAACAGGGTGAACATGAATTCGTTGAACCGGTGCAGGCTGGCGCCGGCGATCCTGAGCGGCGCGATGACGGGAATCTCGGCCGCGTGGAGTTCGTCGAGAAAGGCGTGTTCTTCCAGGATGGCTTCCCGGGACCAGCGATCCGGCCGGTAGAATTTGGCGATGACCGGCTGCGCTTCGTCGATGCCGATCTGATACACCCGGTTTTCGTAGCTATTGAGGGTCAGGATGCGCAGGTCGCTGACCAGCCCCAGGGATTCGATGGCGGTGATGACGGCGTCGGGCGTCAGCGCGTCATAAGGGTGAGACATGGGTGCCGCCAGGAAACTGCAAGGCGGTCATTGTAGGGGGTTATGCCGTGCGTGGCGGAGGAATGCGCACCGCGCACGACACAGAAGAGAGGGTTCGCGGCACTTCCGCGTTCCTTCCGACCGCTCAGCTGCCGAACCGAAATGCCGATACCGGCGCACCCAGCACCCGGTCGCGGTAGATACAACTGCCCGCGTCGGAACCGGCGGCACCGGCGATGACATGCAGCGGCAGCAGGTGCTCTGCGCGCGGGTGGGCGTGGCCGGCGCCGGGGGCCTGGTGCCAGGCGGCAAGGCGGCGGTTGCGCGCGTCGGGAGCGGCGACGCAGGCGTCCCGCAGCCAGGCGTCGAAGGCGTCGCCGGCGGGATTGGTCTCCGGTTGGCGCATCAGGATCGCCATGTTGTGATAGCTCATGCCGCTGCCGATCAGCAATACGCCTTCGCGGCGCAACGGCGCCAGCGCGGTGCCAAGCGCGAGGTGTGCGCCGGGGTCCAGATCCGGGCGCAGGGAGATCTGCACGATCGGGATGTCGGCATCCGGATAGATCAGTTTGCAGGGAATGAAAACCCCGTGATCCAGGCCGTGTGCGGGATCCTGCACCGCCGCAATACCGACGGCGTCCAGCAGTTCGCAGACGCGATCGGCGAGCCAGGGCGCACCCGGCGCGGCGTAGCGCAATTGATAGGTGTGGGGCGGAAAACCCTGGTAGTCGTAGATCAGCGGCGGCGCCAGCGCGCTGTTGATGCGCACCGGATTGGCTTCCCAGTGCGCGGAGACGACCAGCAGCGCGCGGGGCCGGGCGCCCACCGCCGCCGCCAGGCCGCGCAGAAATGCGGCCATCCGGTCCCAGGTGTCAGCCGGCCCCATGGTCCAGTCCATGAAAAAACAGGGCCCGCCGCCGTGGGGGATGTAGTAGCAGGGCAGGGCGGTGGTCATCGATGACTTCCTCTCAGCCCGCAGCGGCGCGGCGCGGTGTTTCCCGCTTCAGCAGCGGTTCGCCGGGGAGTTTGCGGACTTCCGGCAATACCTCCTTGGCAAACAGGCGCAGGCTTTTTTCGGCTTCAGCGTGGGGCATGCCGGCGTAGCTGAAGACGCCGGTATAGGCGCCGGCGCCGGTGCGCTCGGTGAAGTTTTTGATGGTCTCGAAGCATTTTTCCGGGGTGCCCCAGACCTGAATGCTCATGAAAAATTTGACGACATCCTCAATGTTCTTGGTGACGTGATCCTGCATGGCAGCGTAGGTTTCGTACCCTTTGGTTTTTTTCAGATGGTCGCCGGCCATTTCGTAGTGCTTGACCACGGAGCGGTAGTAGCCGCCGATATATTGATACGCGAGTTCCTCGGCGCGATCGGCGTTCTCGTGGCACAGGGTCCAGCCCGCAAGGATCGGCGCCGGCGCCGCGGTGCCATTGACCTGCTTGAAAATGGCACGGTAGTCGGCGAGTTCCCGATCGACATGTTCCCACGGCTTCTGCGGGATGATCAGGATACCGATGCCGAGCTCCGCCATGATCTTGGAGGATTCGGGTGACACGGCAGCGGCATAGGTGCGGCCGCGGAAGGTTTTGAAAGGACGCGGGCGGATTTCCCGGCGTACCTGCTTGATGTGTTTGCCGTCGAATTCACAAAAGCCGGTTTCGAGGCCTTCCAGAATCATCTGGGCGGATTCGGTGAAATATTCGCGACTGACATTCATGTCGCGGCCGAAGCCTTCGAATTCGACACGGCCCAGACCGCGCCCGATGCCGAGAATCATGCGGCCGTCGGACATGTTGTCCAGCATGGAGATTTCCTCGGCGACGCGCATGGGGTCGTGCCAGGGGAGCACCACGACCATGGAGCCGAGCGCCAGGTTGGGGTTGCGGCCGGCCCAGTACGACAAAAACTGGGTCACGTCCGGGCACATGGTGTAGTCGGTGAAGTGATGCTCCACCCCCCAGATCGACTGAAAGCCCAGCTCCTCGGCGAGGTCGCCGAGCGCGAGATCGTTCCGGTACACCTGCCTGTCGGTCAGTTTGGGATCGACGCCCTGAAAAATGATGGACAGCCCAACATCCATTGCAAATACCTCGATAGGTTGGCGAAGTGACGAGTCAGGAAGTTCGGAAGAGGGTAGCAGAAACAAAAAACCCCGGGGGACCGGGGTTTTTGCGTGCGGGTCGAGCTGGCTTCAGATCGCCAGAGAGACGCCACCGTCGACAACGATGATGGAGCCGGTGATGAAGTCCGACGCCGGGCTCGCCAGCAGGATCGAGATCCCGTAAAAGTCCGACGGCCGACCGAATTTGCCGACCGGAGTTTTCTTGACGATGTAGTCCACCAGTCCGTTCTTTTTCGGTCCCTCGCAGGGCATCATCTCGGTGTCCACCAGGCCCGGCAGCAGCGCGTTGACCTGGATGTTGTGCCGGCCCCAGCCCTGCGCCAGGCTCTGGGTCATGTGGTCCATGCCGCCCTTGGCCGCCGCGTAGTGCACCAGCTTGCCGAAGCCGATCTTCGTGATGATCGAACCGACATTGATGATCTTGCCGCCACCCGCCTTGACCATTTCGGGGAAGCACGCCTTGCTGGTCAGGAAGCAGGACGTCAGGTTGATGGCGATGAAATTATTCCACTCGTCCAGCGTCATGGTCTCGGCCGGAATGCCCCAACTGATGGCGGCGTTGTTGAACAGGATGTCGATCCGGCCAAAACGCGCCACGGTTTCTTTCACCATGCGGTTGACGTCGTCTTCCTTGGAGACGTCGCACTGAATCCCGAGTGCGTCGGCGCCCTCGGCCTTGAGCTGTTCGACCGCGTTGTTGATCTTGTCCTGATTGCGGCCCACCACCGCGACCTTGGCGCCCACCGACGCCAGACCTTTGGCGATGCCGAGGCCGAGACCGCCGTTGCCGCCGGTGATGATCGCGACCTTGCCGGTCAAATCGAATTTGCTGTTCATTCAGGGTCTCCCGATACGTTGCTGGTTGAGCGTTGCGGTGTCCGCATGGCTCCTCAAAGGCCGCCGACCGTCATGCCGCCGTCGGCGACGATGATGGAACCGGTGATGAAGCTGGAGGCATCGCTCGCCAGCAGGATGGCGATGCCCTCGAAGTCGTCGGGCATGCCGAAGCGCTGGACCGGGGATTTTTTGACGATGTAGTCGACCAGTGGGCCAATCTTGTTGGGGCCGAAGCAGGGCATCATCTCGGAATGCACCAGGCCGGGCAGCACCGCGTTGACCTGGATGTTGTCCTTGCCCCAGGCGCGGGCCAGGCTCTGGGTCATATGATCCATGCCACCCTTGGCGGCGGCGTAGTGCACCAGCTTGCCGAAACCTTTCTTGGTAATCGCCGAGCCGATGTTGATGATCTTGCCACCGCCGGCCTTGATGAACTCCGGATAGCAGGCTTTGGAACACAGGAAGCAGGAGGTCAGATCGATGGCGATGAACTCGTCCCACTG
>CAMTUJ010000028.1:0-46685 GCA_947084925.1 uncultured Gammaproteobacteria bacterium | reverse complement strand
GTCGAGGTTCACGATCATCCTCCGATGATCCCGGAACCGGACCCCTCAGGCTCACCTTACGGTGGAATCACGACACCCCTTCAGGCTCATGTGTCATTGGAAAAGGCTAATCCCACGCAATCTTTTTGGCTTATGAATATTGGCCATCAGGCAAGTGCGGCTATTTCGGCAAGAGACTATACATAGGCGAGGCTTGGGCGCGCGGCTTGGTGACTCGCGACGGGCTCGGTCCGCGTGGAGGTTGGCGCAGGTCGCGGGCTTGGTGCATGCGGCGGGATGAGTCCGCGTGAGCACGCTGCGCTTTGCCCACCCTAAGATTCTGGCGACAGGGATCTGCAGGGCGTGGCACAGCACGCAAGTTTCGACACAGTTACCAGCCGTCGTCATTAGATCCTGATATTTCTGGGTTCCCGCCCCTGCCCCCGACTTCACGGGGGCAGGGGCGGGAACGACGATTACGTGGTTATTCAGAGCACCCTCAGGGGTAAAAGCAGCGCACTGCCAAACCGCGCTCCGGGGGCGGTGGTTTTGTCACCGCCGGGGCGTTGGCAGCCCGGCCTGCCACTCGCGCCAGCAACGCGTGATCAAAGCCTGTAGTTCGGCGCGAAATCGCTCCGCCGCGAAACGTTCCGCGTGGCAGCGGATGGCCGCCGGATCGAAACGCGCTTCATTCGCCTCAAACATGGCGATCGCCGCAAGCAGGGAGTCCACGCTCTGCTCGGGAAAAAATACTCCGGTCGGAGCGCGGCCCTGGCCCGTAACGGGGACGGAATAATGATCGCCGCCGGACCCCCGCATGGGGTGAATACTGCCGCCACGCGCGCCCGCTTCCGCGGATACGGCGGCACCTCGCTGCCGGTATCCGGCGTCAGCGTCCGCCATCGCCTCTGCCTTCGCGATCGATGCATTGACAGCACTGACGTGCTCCAGGGCAACCACTGTTTCCGTGACGCCGCCTTTCCCGAAGGCGATGACCGGGGTTCCGCAGGCTTGCGCCTCCACCGGGATGATTCCGAAATCCTCCTCGGCCGCAAAGATGAACGCCCGGGCGCGGCGCATGTGATCCCGCAACACCTCGGCTGGCTGATACCCCAGAAACTGGACATTCGGCGGCGCCCCGTGCCGGATGCGCTTGAGCGCCGGGCCTGCGCCGATCACCACCAGGCGGCGGTCGGGAAGCTGCCGGAAAGCTTCGACGATGAGATCCATGCGCTTGTGGGGCACCACCCGCGAGGCGGTCAGGTAGAACTCGCCGGTGCGTTCGCCCGGGGCGCCCGGGGTGAACATCCCGACATCCACGGGAGGATGGATCACGGTGGCGTCGCGGCGGTAAATCTTGTGAATGCGCCGGGCGATGAATGCCGAATTGGCGATCATGTGATCGACGCCGTTGGCGGTCCGCTGATCCCAGATCCGCAGCCCGTGCAACTGCCAGCGGGCGAGCCAGCTCAGCAGCCCGCGCTCCATCCGGCTCTCGCGCAGGCACTGATGCTGCAAATCCCACGCATAGCGCATGGGTGAATGAATGTAGCTGACGTGAAGCTGGTCCGGCCCGGTCAGCACCCCCTTGGCGACCGCGTGGCTGCTGGAAATCACCAGATCGAACCCCGAGAGATCCAGTTGTTCCACGGCCAGCGGCATCAGGGGCAGATAGTGCCGGTAAAAGCGCCGTGCGAAGGGAAACTTCTGGATGAAGGACGTGTGCACCGCGCGGCCCTGCAAAAAGCCGCGCTGCTCCGGAGGCACGCAGTCGATCACCGCAAACAGCGTCGCGTCGGGATAGAGTCGAAGGATCTCTTCCAGAACACGCTCGGCGCCGGCGATCTGAGTCAGCCAGTCGTGGACTACGGCAACTTTCATGGATTTTTCACCGTTCTGACCGACCTGGCCCCAACCGCGGATTCGGGGCGCGCAGTCCCGCTTGCCGGAAGCAAGGCTGTTGAAGCAAGGCTGTTATTGTATTCGCCACCGCCTGGAGGACGACACCCAAACCCTGCGTTGCACCCATACCGCCCGCGTAAAGTACCAGTAGCTGCCCGGCATCGAACCCCAGCTCGCGGCGCACCGCATTGTCGCGCGATGCCGGAGCGAACGCGCGGACATCCGCCCAGTTGGGCACCAGCCAGGTGCACTGCGAATCGGCGCCTTTTTCGACCGCGCGCCGACCCATCGCCGGCGCGAGCGTACTGACCCGGTCGGCGCGGCGCGGCGCGGCAAAAAACTTTCCACCCCGTACAGCACGCGCTGCAGCGGCCCCAGTTTCAGCATCCACTGGCACCGCCGCATCCACCCGAAAGTCCTGGATGGAACACCCAGGGCACACGCCGGACGATGCCGCCATACAACCAGGGCATGACGGCGCCGGCACCCAGTGAGCGCGCTGGACGCGATCCCGTTGCGCGCCTCACGGCGGAAACCACACCACCGATACGCGGGCAACTATGGTCCACTCGGGGCAATAATGCTCGCGCTCGCCACCAACGCGCTGATCTGCGTCTTCAGGTGAAGCGGCCGGAGCGCCGCCACAACCACAGCCCCGCCAACGTCAGCGCAAAGCCCACCGCCGCCGCCAACACCAGCTGCACGGGTTTGCGGTAGTTGTCCACGCGAAACCGCGCGCTGACGCCGGGAATACTGCTGAGATCGCCGTCGCCGCGTCCCGCCCTGAGCTGGCCCTTCATGCCCTGCTCCATGTGCTGGGCAATGTCGCAGTGAACCAGGTAGGTGCGGTTCGCGCGCGGCACAATCAGCGTGCCGACCTTGGTGGCGCCGCCCGCGGCCTCGATGTGAAACATGCCCTGGGGATACATGTCGCGCGGCAACTTGTGGATCATGAACTGGTGCCGGACGGCATCCTCGTTGATGAACGTGAAGGTGATACGGCTGCACGGCTCCACCTCGAAGGCGTGCTGACTCATGCCGAAGGTATTGCCGGGAAACGGCGCGGCGTAGCGGGTGCCCGCGCGTACGGTGAACTCGTAGTCGCGGCGGATCTCCGGACAACCCGGGGGCAGGCGGTCGCGGTTGGTGTTCATCACCATGCCGCCGGCATCGAATTCCATGTCGTGGCCGCCGTGTCCGGAGTGATCCATGCCCTGCATTTGGGAATGATCCATGCCCTGCATCTGGGAATGGTCCATCTGCGCATGATCTTGTGAGTGGTCCATTTGCGAGTGGTCCATTTGTGAGTGGTCCACTCTCTCCTCTGCCGGCGTTGCCGGGGTTGCCGCGGTATCGGCAGCGGACCCGGAGGCCACGGGTTCGGCGGCCACGCCAACCGCAAGCAGCAACAGCCCGGCAGCCAGGAACCGGTTCATCGGAGCGGTCTCCGCCGCGGCAACAGCACCCGCACCTGATACAAGAGTCCGGCCAGCGCGGCGCCAAAGATCAGCGCCTGAACCAGCGGCCGCAGCGGCGCGGCGGGCTCGCCAAACAGGCCGCCGGGATCGTAGTCGAGCCACACGGGAACTTCCTTGCGGTAGTAAGCGGCGGTGAAGAATTTCTGCCAGTCGCTGCCTGCCACGCGGGGAAAACCGCTCGGCAGCAGATGGGATTCAAAGGCGATGGCGCCGATGCTGCCGCCAGGATAGATACCGTCCGTGGTCTGCGCGGTTTCGTGGTGATCGTGCATCAGCCAGACACCTTCGCCTTGGTTGTGCAGACCGTCGTCGGTGGTATTCAGCTCCACATCCAGGCGCTGCGCCGGCGCCATATCGACCACGTCACGGATGTATTGCGCCTGGGGATTGAGCGGAATGCCGTCGAGATGGGTGACGGTGAGGCGGTTACCGTGAGTGTGAATGGCAATATTTTCGGAACCACCGTTCAGCATGCGCAGCTTGATTTTTTCGTCGGGCTTCACCACCACCAGGGATTCCTGCAGCGTGTAGGGAAACGAGCGCCCGTTGAGCAGAAAATAGTTGGGGCTGTCCTGGGTGATGTTCCAGAGATGCTGTGCCCGCAGGCGCAGGCGGGTGTCGGCGTAATCCTGCACGGTGCTCGACAGTTTCTTGAACAGATCGAAGTACTGCAAATCGTATTCGCGGTCATAGCGCTCCCGCACCGCGACCGACGAATCGCGCACCTGGCCAGCACCGATATTGAGCGTCTGCACGGAATTGTTCGGCCGCGCTTCCTCCACCACGAACATGCCCTGCATCCCCATCAGGATGTGGACGTTGGCCTGCACATGGCAGTGGTAGAAAAAGGTGCCCGCCACCCGTGGCGCGAACCGATAGATCTGCGCGTTACCCGGCAGCGCCGGCATTTCGCTGGTTTCCGCCACGCCGTCGGTTCCCACACCGTGCGTGGCGTGGTCGCCGTGCGCGGCGGCCTCGTCATGGGGCATGCCGTGATCGGCGGAAAAGGGATGATCGACGCCATGGAAGTGAATGGTGTGGGGCAGGTAGTGGTTGTTTTCCAGAACCAGGGTCACGCGATCGCCCTGCTCCACCCGGATCGCCGGCGCCGGCGCCCGCAACAGCGGGTTGGCCTTGCGGGATTCGAAGTTTTCCGTGGACATGCCGAACGACTTGGGCGCGAACACCCACATGCCGGGCTGAATGCCGGGCGCAATATCGAAGGTGGTGATGGGCACCGGCAGGTCCGGCGAGCCGCCGTTGAGTTCGGCGACCTCGAGCCGGATGGTCACCTCATCGGGATCGCCATCGCCGTCCAGATCGCGACCCATCACGATGGCGTCCGGTGTCAGCCCGGACTTGAGCAAGGTATCCGCGCTGACGTTGTTGGTCCCCTTCACCGCCGCCGCGATCAGATACGGATTGTCCGCCACGCAGCCCGCCGCCGCCTCGATACGCACGCCTTCGATGTCCTGCTCCTGACGCCAGCCGTTGAAGTCGGGCGGGCAGATCTCCCCCGCCTCGGGCAGTTGATAAGGTTCCGATTCCGGCAACGCCCGATACGCGCCGGCGCCGAACCAGCCGAACAGCGTCGCGCGCCATTCGTGCGGCACCCACTGCTGGGGCGCGGTGGCAATGGCCAGGCCCAGCAACGGCAAGGTGATGACGGTCCAGAGCACTGACTTCGGTAATTTCATGCATCCCCCCGGAGGGCTGTGTGCGCGGCGGCGACAAGGCCATGACAAGCGGGCCGATTTTACCCGCTGGAGCGCCTGTTCAGCGCGGTGGTGAGGCCCTGGCGCCGGATTGAAGCCTCGTATACCGCAGTTTCGGTCGGCGGTAGCGATCGCCAGGCCGCTCCGGGGCGTTCCCTGCGCAACGGGCCGGCCCTTGTTTCAGCGCTCAGGTCATTGATCCGCGGCAACGCGGCTGTTGCCATTGACAATATTGATGCGCACGCGCTGTCCGACACGAAAAACTTCACCTTCACTGACCGCCTGGACATAGGCCCGGGTCAGACCGCCGTCCTCCTGCACGGTGATTTCCACGGCCTGCGTCCGCGTGAAGCCCTCTTCCGTTGCCGCGCCGATCAAGCCGCCCGCCACCGCGCCGATCACAGCCGCGACCATGCTGCCCCTGCCGCCGCCCACGCTGCTGCCGGCCAGGCCGCCGACCACGGCGCCGGTGCCCGCGCCGATGGGTGTCTTGGTGCCTTCCAGTTGCACCGGACGCAACGATTCGATGGTGCCCTTGCGCACGATCTGCGGCGTGCGTGCGTCGTCACGGGAATACACGTCCCCTTTGAGACTGGATGCACAACCGCCCAGCGTCAAAGCAGCACCGACAACCAGTGCCGCAACCAACATATTCTTGTACATGGATACTCCTCAAACGGAAGGCAATTCATCGGGTGGCAGTATCCCGGCCGGACACTGGACAGCGCTTGGACTCCCCTGCCCCGCCGAAAGTTGCTCGCCGGGGCCTGCCCGCCTGTTTCCGGGTGAGTCCTGTTTCACGCTGTTGACGGCGTGAGATCGACGCACCCAAAAATGGCCTAACATTGAACCGCGACCGCTCGGGTCGCGCAAGCGCCCTGGTCACGGTTTGCGGTCAGGGTTCACCGATTGCAGCCCGTACCCTTTGGTCCGCGACGTCGTCGGGCCGACCCGGACCGAACACCGCGCGGCCCCGGGGCGATCGCGATTCGCGACGACCCACACCCCCCCGTGCTCAAAACCGTTGCCCCGGTGTTTTGCCCCTGACCGGGTCAAGGCGACTTCACTCTGGAATAATGCGCGACACCGAGCGCGCCGGGTTTTAGAGTGAGCGGGCTTTGATTGCTCATTGCGCGCCTGGGCATCCCGCTCCGGCAAATGTGGAAACTCGCAAACCGTGACATTCGAATCCGCGCCCTTCGACGAAGCGTTGCGCCTGGCCGTGGCCCTGGCCATTGGCCTGCTGGTCGGCGCCGAGCGCGGCTGGAAGGGCCGCGAACTGGGCGAGGGACGCCGGGTCGCGGGACTGCGCACCTTCGGCCTCACCGGTCTGCTCGGCGGAGCGGCGGGTCTGCTCGCCCACGACCTGGGGCCACTGCCCATCGGGCTCATCTTCATCGGCCTGGCAATTCTCCTCGCGGTCGCCTACGCCCGCACCACGCCGCTCGCACCGGATGCGAATATCAGCATCACCACCCTGGTGGCGCTGCTGCTCACGTTCGTCCTGGGCACGCTCGCCACCCACTTCGACATGGCACTGGCCGCAGCCGCGGCGGTGGTGGCGACCCTGCTGCTGGACCTGAAAACGACCCTGCACGGTTGGCTGGCGAAAGTTGAGGAACAGGAGCTCTCGGCGCTGCTGCGGCTGCTGTTGATCTCGGTGGTGGTGCTGCCCTTTCTGCCCGACGCGAACTTCGGTCCCTGGCAGGCACTCAACCCCTATGCGCTGTGGTGGATGGTGGTGCTGATATCGGCCATCTCGTTGTGCGGTTATGTCGCGGTCAAGCTGCTGGGCCAGCGCCGCGGCCTGGCCCTGACCGCACTGTTCTCCGGGCTTACTTCGTCCACCGCCCTCACCCTGCACTTCTCGCGCCTGGCCCGGCAACGACCGGACAACGGCATGCTGCTGGCGGGGGGAATCCTGTTCTCCTGCGCCGCCATGCTGCCGCGCATGCTGGTGGTGACGCTGGTGCTGCATCCCGATCTGGCCCGCGCGCTGCTGCTGCCGTTTGCCGTCATGGAAATCCTGATCCTGCTGCCGGCATTGTACTGGTGGCGCCGGGCCAACCACGGCCACGCGCTCGATACCGGCCGCCTCAGCAATCCCGTCGAACTGAAAGCCGCGCTCGGCTTCGGTCTGCTGCTGAGCCTCGTGGTACTGATCAGTGCCGCCGCCCGGCAACTGATCGGCGACGAGGCACTGCTCGCGGTGGCGCTGGTTTCCGGGATCGCCGATGTCGATGCCATCACCGTCTCGCTGAGCCGCCTGAGTGTGGCCCAGGTGAGTCTCGCCACTGCGCTCACCGGCATCGTGCTCGCGGCAGCCAGCAACAATGTCTCGAAGGCGACCATGGCGGTGTTGATCGGCGGCAAAGCGACGGGCTGGCGTGTCGCGGTGCCCCTGATCGCGTCCGCGGCGGCCGGCGTGGCGCTGCTGCCGTTATGGCGTTGACCGTCGGGCGCCAATGGCACGATGCGTCGTTCAAGGGAGAACAGCTCTCGTTAGCAGGTTGCTGTAAAACGTCGCGAGGGGGCCAGATGCGAGGCGCACGGCGCGCAGCGACCGAGACATATCAAGTCGATAGGCGAGGGAGCGAGCACCGCGCAACGAAGCAGATGGTACCCGCAGCAGTTTTTCAGCAACCTGTTAGCGCGACCACCACCGCCCCGTCGCGGGACCGCACCCAACCCTGATCCTCTGAACAGCCGGACGCTTTCATCCATGATGCACATTCACTGGGAATTTCATCGCGCGGACCGCATCGGCTGGCTCCGCGCGGCGGTGCTCGGCGCCAATGACGGCACCATCTCGGTAGCGAGCCTCGTCGTCGGCGTGGCCGCCGCCGGCGCGCCGCAAAACAGTGTCCTGCTCACCGCGGTTGCGGGACTGGTGGCAGGCGCCATGTCCATGGCGGCGGGCGAGTACGTCTCGGTGCAATCGCAACTCGATACCGAGCGCGCGGATCTCGAACGTGAACGACGCGAACTCGCAGAGGAGCCGGAGCGGGAAGCGGCGGAGCTCGCCGCGATCTATGAGGATCGCGGCCTTGACCCGGACCTGGCGCGGCAGGTGGCCGCGCAACTGACGGCCAAGGACGCGCTCGGCGCCCACCTCCGCGACGAGCTTGGCATTACCGAGACCCTGCGGGCGCGACCCATTCAGGCGGCGCTCACTTCCGCGCTGTCGTTCACCCTGGGCGCCGTCGTGCCCGTGGTGGCGGCGGCACTGGCGCCGCCGACGCGGGTGGCGGAGATCGCTTCGCTGACGGCGTTCGCGAGCCTGGTGATCCTGGGCGGTGGCGCCGCCTATGCCGGCGGGGCGTCGATTGCGCGCGGTGCGCTGCGGGTGGCGTTCTGGGGTGCGCTCGCGATGGGCATCACGGCGGCGGCCGGTCGGCTCTTTGGTGCCGCCGTCTAGCCAGTCGCCCGCGCAACACGGCGATCGAGCGACCTTATCCGTGCGCTTCGATGACCAATCCGGCATCGACCCAGTGCCGTAAATAGCCGGCTGCCCGGGCCGGCACTTCCTCGGGTGCAAACCAGTCGCACAACCGCTCGCAGACGGCGCTGAACGTGGCGCCCGCGCGAAACTGATCCAGACCGAAAGCCTCGGCATCCGTCAGGGCGCGGAACAGGATTTTGAGATCGTGCCGCCACACCAGCCACGGCTGGGGTTGATCCGCACATTCCAGCGCCGGTGGAACTTGCTCCGCATTCAGCGCAAGCCACAGGGCCGGCGCGTTGGTGTGCAGATCGAGCCGCGCCAGGGACGGATGAAATTGCAGCCGCAGGCCGAGCCAATGCTCCAGCGGAATGGCGGCCAGCACCGGTCGTCACCGCGCCAATACCCCGGTCGCGTTTGGGGTTTGTGCCTGTGGATGCCGTGTTTTAGGCTTGGGGGAAAATATTCACCCCATATTCCACAGCCTCACCACGAGAATCCAATAATGACCACCCAAGTCCCGCTTGCCGACTCACTCGACTTTGACCCCGAAGCGCTGCGCCGCAAGTACCGCGAGGAACGCGACCGGCGCCTGCGCCCGGACGGCAATCGCCAGTATGTGGAAATCGCCGGCGAGTTTTCGCGCTATATCGACGATCCCTATGTGGCGCCGGGCTTCACCCGCGCACCCCTGAACGACGCCGTGGACGTGATCATCATCGGCGGTGGTTTCGGCGGCCTGCTCGCCGGCGCGCGGCTACGCGATGCGGGAGTCGAGAGCATCCGCGTCATCGAACGCGGCGGGGATTTCGGTGGCACCTGGTACTGGAACCGCTACCCGGGCGCGCAGTGCGACATCGAATCCTATATTTACCTGCCGCTGCTCGAAGAACTCGGTTACATCCCCAGGGAAAAATATTCCCACGCGCCGGAAATTCTCGCCCACGCCCAGGCCATCGCGCGGCATTTCCGGCTCTACGACAACGCCTGCCTGCAAACCCAGGTGACGGAGATGCGCTGGGACGAAACAGCGCGGCGCTGGAGCGTCCGCACCGATCGCGGCGACTGCATGAGCGCCCGCTTTGTGGCCATGTCGAACGGCCCGCTGAACCGGCCCAAGCTGCCGGGCATCCCCGGCATCGCCACCTTCAAGGGCCATACCTTTCATACCAGCCGCTGGGATTACGACTACACCGGCGGCAGCGCCGCGGGCAATCTGCACCGCCTGCGCGACAAGCGTGTCGGCATCATCGGCACCGGCGCCACCGCGGTGCAGTGCATTCCCCACCTGGGCGAAGCGGCCAAACATCTCCATGTGTTCCAGCGCACGCCGTCGTCCGTGGATGTGCGCAACAACCGCGCGACCGATGGCGAATGGGTGCGCGGCCTGAAGCCCGGCTGGCACCGGGAGCGCATGGAAAATTTCAATGCCCTGGTGAGCGGCGGCTATCAGAAAGTCGATCTGGTACACGACGGCTGGACCGAGATTTTCCGCAATCTCGCCAGCATGACGCCCAAGGATACCACCAGGAAAATATCGTCGGCGGACCACGCGCTGGCGCTGGAACTCGCCGATTTCCGCAAGATGCAGCAGGTGCGCGCGCGGGTGGACGAAATCGTGCGGGACCAGGCGACCGCCGAGGCCCTCAAGCCCTGGTACCGGCAATTCTGCAAACGCCCCTGCTTTCACGATGACTACCTGCAAACCTACAACCGCCCCAATGTGACGCTGGTGGATACGCAGGGCCAGGGCGTGGACCGCATCACCGCGACCGGCGTGGTGGTGGCCGGCACCGAATACGCAGTGGATTGCCTGATCTTCGCCACCGGCTTCGAAGTGGCCACCAATTACACCCACAAATCCGGCTACGACTTGATCGGCCGCGACGGTATCCGCCTCAGCGCAAAATGGGCCGATGGACTCGCCACGTTTCACGGTCTCTACAGCCACGGCTTTCCCAATTGCTTCTTCATGGGCATGACGCAGACCGCACTCACCGCCAACTTCACCCACATGCTGAAAGAGCAGGCCGAGCACATCGCCTTTGTCATCCGTCAGGCGTTCGACCAGGACATCGACGTGCTCGAAGCCTCTGCGGAAGCCGAAGCGGAATGGGTAGCGACGATCAACCGGCTGGCGCTGGTCGGTGCGCGTTACTACAGCGAATGCACCCCGGGTTATTACAACAACGAAGGCAAGGTGAACGAGACGGGCGGCTTCCTGAGCGGTCAGTACGGACGCGGCCCCGTGGAGTTTTTCCAGATCCTGCACGACTGGCGCGCCGAAGGGCAGTTGCGCGGCCTCGACATCCGCCGCAACCAGGCGTCCTGAGGCATAGCGCCAGCCGCCGAGCCACGCCATGACCCGCTGGATCGAGGCCACCGAAGTCGCCAGCCTGCTGGCCCCGGGCATGACCGTGTTCGTGGCGGGCGGCACCAGCGAACCCCGCGCCATCGGTCGGGCGCTGCGGACGGCGCCGGAAGCCAGCGCCGGAGTGACTTATGTGAGCGGCGTGCTCCCCGGCGCCCAGGCCTCGCCCTTCGCCGACCTGCATCCGCAAGCGCGACTGCTGACCTGCATGCTCACCGCCGGACTGCGCGATCTCCACGCCGCGGGGCGGGTGGCGCTGGTGCCCCTGCAATACCGCGCCATCTACGACTGGCTGGAACGTGAAGTCCCGGTCGATATTGCCCTGCTGCAGGTGTCCGCGCCCGATGCCGACGGCCAGTGCTCCTTTGGACTGCGCGTGGATTTCGCGCCCGCGGTGCTGCCCCGCGCCAGGCTGGTCATCGCCGAGATCAACCGCGCCCTGCCCGCGCCGCCCGGCTGTCCGAAAATTCCACTGGCCGCGATTCACTACGCAATCGCGGTGGATCGCCCGCCGCGCACGGAACCGCGTTCCGAAATCGATGCGACCGCCCGCGCCGTCGGCGCCGCCATCGCGCAATGGATACGCGACGGCGACTGCCTCGAAGTGGGCGTGGGCGCGATCCCGGACGCGGCGCTGGCCGCGCTCGCCGGCCACAACGATCTCGGCGTGCACTCCGGCATGATCTCCCACGGCATCGTCGATCTGGCGCGGCGCGGCGTGATCACCGGCGCCGCCAAGACCATCGACCGCGGCTGCATCGTCACCGGATTCCTGGCGGGCGATGCCGAGAGCTACGCCTGGGCGGCGGCGGCGCCGGAACTCCTGTTCAAGCCCGTGAACTACACCCACGACCACGGCGTGCTCGCCGGCATCGACAACTTCGTCGCCATCAACTCCGCCATCGAAGTGGATCTGTTCGGCCAGGTGAATGCCGAGATGATCGGCGGCCGCCAGCACAGCGGCACCGGCGGCGGTCTGGACTTCATGCGTGGCGCGGTGCGCTCGCGCGGCGGCCGCTCCATCGTCGCGTTCGCCGCCACCGCCGCCCGGGGCACAATTTCGCGCATCGTGCCGGCGCTGGCGCGGGGCACCGTCGCCACCGCATTGCGCACCGATGCCGATATCTTCGTCACCGAATACGGCGCGGCGCGGGTGCGCCATCTCGACACCGAGGCGCGCGCCCACGCCCTGATCGAAATCGCCGCGCCGGAATTTCGCGCCGCGCTACGCGACGCCTGGGAGCGGCGCTGAACCGACATCCTTGCGCGACTCGGGGGATGCCGGCGGCGCCGGCGGCTTCAGGAACACCAGGGGAACGGCCAGCATGATTGCCAGCGCGGAGAAGGCGCCGAACACCAGGGTGTAACTGCCCAGAACGTCACTGGCGTGACCGGCAATGGTGGGGCCGAAGGCGGTGAGCCCCATGGTGATGACCCCGGTGGCGGCATTGATGCGGGCAAAACTGCCGACACCGAAGTAGTTGGCCAGCATCAGCGGCCCGGTGACGATCCCCAGGCCGAACCCGACCCCGAACAACAGCGCAAAAACATACACCAGGGCGTCGCGGTCGGTGATCAGCAGCACCAGCATTCCGGCGGCCTGGCACAGGAGTCCGAAGGCCAGCAAAAAGCGCGGCTCCACCCGGTCGCCAAGAATACCGCCACCGAGGCGTCCGGCGACGCTGAGCAACCCCATGGTCCCGATGGCGGCCCCGGCCAGCACGGTGCCGATGCCCTGATCGGTGAGATGGAGAATGGCCTGGCTGTTCACCAGGTTGAGGCCGAGCACACCCATGCCGAACGCCGCGACGATGACCCAGAGCGCCCGGGTGCGCAGCGCCGCCATCAGATCCCAGTCCAGCCTGGACTGATAGACCCTGGCCTTGGGCGCCGCCATCGGGGCCGCGCTCTCGCCTGCCGCATCCAGTGTGAACGGCGGCTGGTTGCGCAGCACCAGCAACGTCAGTGCGACGGTGAGGGGCGCGGTCGCGCCCATGATCGCGAACAGCATCCGCCAGTCCCCCGTGCGTTCCAGCACCAGGGCGAAAAAGGGCGTCATGATGAAGGCGCCCAGTCCGGCGGAGGTGATGAGTATCCCCAGACCCAGGCCGCGGCGCTGCGAGAACCAGCGGGCGATCAATTGACTCATGGGGATAAAGGTCGCGGCGGTAGCGCCGAAACCCAGCAGCGCAAGGGCGAGATAGAACTGCGCCAACCCCTGGGTGAAATAGCCGGTAACCGCTCCCAGCACGACGGCCGCGGCGCCTATCAGCACCGTATTGCGGATATCGACGCGCTCGATGAGAGCGGCGACCACTGGCCCCAGGAGCCCCATGGAGAGCATGAACACGGTGATGCCAGACGTGCCCTGGGCGCGGGTCCAGCCCATGGTTTCGATCAGCGGTTTCAGCACCACCGACAGGCCGTAGTAGATCGCGCCCACGTTGAGAAAGTAGATCACGCAGGCCGCGGCCAGAATCCGCCACGCTTGGGACATGTCCGCTCCTGTTTTTATTGTTGTAACCTGCCGGTCGGTCGGCCGCGATGATTGCAGCACAAAAGCCCGCCCGGCGCAGCACACGCGCCGGCCATCGCATGACTCAACGGCTTTTCAGGGTACCCTTGCCAGAGGCCATCAGCGGGAGGAAATCATGAGCGAACTCTACGGCGACCAGCACCGCGCGCTGCAGGACCAGTTTCAAACCCGCAAGATGGCGGATCGCATCGAACAGACCATCGTCAGCGATCAACTGTCGGAGCAGGGCAAAGCCTTCATTGCGTCCCGCGACATGTTTTTCCTGTCCACGGTGGATCACCAGGGCCGCCCCACGGTGTCCTACAAGGGCGGCGACCCGGGCTTCATGAAAGTGCTGGACGACCGCACCCTCGCCTTCCCCAGCTACGACGGCAACGGCATGTTCTTCTCGATGGGCAACATCGCGGGCAATGCCCAGGTCGGTCTGCTGCTGATGGATTTCGAGCAACCGTTCCGCATGCGCATTCAGGGCACGGCGTCGGTGCGCGCCGACGATCCGCTGCTCGCGGAGTACCGGGAGGCGGACCTGATCGTCCGCGTCGCCGTGTCCCAGACCTGGATCAACTGCCCGCGCTATATCCACAAATACCGCAAGGAAGCGCTCTCCCGCCATGTGCCGCGCACGGATTGCGAGACGCCCTACGCGGAGTGGAAGCGCATCGATTTTCTGCAGGACGCGCTCGCGCCCCGGGACGCCGGCAAAACCGCCGCCCAGGGCGGCACCCTGACCATGGAGGAATGGGCGGCGAAAGTGCAGCGCGGCGAGGGTTAGGGATGCTCTGAACACAACCGGTATGCCCACGGACGCGGGCGTAACCGTTATTCAACGTGTTCCTAATGTTTGCGGGACTGCCCCCGGCGCCCGCCGCCCGCCCGCAACCGGCGCTCCTGGCGCTCGCGGTGCTGAAGTTCGTGGGGCACCAGGGGTGCCACCTCGCGCTCCAGCCCCGCCGCCTTGTACAGGCCGGCGATCTGACCGGGCGGCAGATCGGCCCATTGCCCGAGGCGAATCCACGACGGCAGCACCACGGGTCCGTAGCGGACCCGCTTGAGCCGGCTCACGGTGCAGCCCTGGGACTCCCACAGGCGCCCCACCTCGCGGTTGCGCCCTTCGCGCACAATCACCGAAAACCAGCGATTGGCGTTCTCGCCGCCGCCCGGCACGATGCGCTCGAAGCGCGCGGGGCCGTCGTCCAGCTCGACCCCGGCGCCGAGGCGCGCGATCATTTCGTCGGTCACTTCGCCGCGCACCCGCACCCGGTATTCGCGATCGATTCCGGTCGCCGGATGCATCAGGCGGTTGGCGAGCTCGCCATCGTTGGTGAACAGCAACAGACCGCTGGTGTTGACGTCCAGGCGCCCGACCGCGACCCAGCGCCCGGTCTTGAGCCCGGGCAGCGCGCCAAACACCGTGGCCCGCGCTTTCGGATCGGAGCGGGTGCTGATCTCGCCTTCGGGCTTGTTGTAAACCAGCACCCGGGGCGCGGCGGTTTCCGCGAGCGCGACGCGCCGACCATCGACGCAGATGACGGCGGTCGCGGTGGCGCGCTCACCGATGCCGGCGACCTTGCCGTCGACCGTGACCCGGCCGCCGCTGATCCAGCCTTCGATCTCCCGGCGCGAACCCAGTCCGGCATTGGCGAGCAACTTCTGAATTTTTTCGGTCATGGTGTGGGTGCCGTTGCAGGGGCGGATAGCTGATCCGCGGCGAGTGAATCGGCAAGGGGCGCTTCGACAGAGGCCGGATCGGTCTCGGGGGACGCGGTCGCGGCCGCGGTGGCCAGCTCCAGTTGGGGTTCCAGCAGCTCGAAATCCTTGAGTTCGCTGAGGGGCGGCAGCTGCTCCAGACTCTCCAGATTGAAATAGTCCAGAAACTGCCGGGTGGTGGCATAGAGCGCCGGCCGACCCGGGACATCACGATGTCCGACGACGCGGATCCACTCGCGCTCTTGCAGGATTTTGATGGTGTCCGAACTGACGGCAACGCCGCGCACGGCTTCGATGTCGCCCCGCGTCACCGGCTGGCGGTAGGCGATAAGCACCAGGGTTTCGAGGAACGAGCGCGAATAGCGCCGGGGTTTTTCCTCCCACAGCCGGCCGATCCAGGGCGCCAGCTCGGCGCGCACCTGGAGCCGATAGCCGCTCGCGGTCTGGCGCAACTCCCAGGCGCGTTCGGCGCTGGCGGCGGCGATGGTGTCGAGCGCCGCCCGAATGGCAGCGTGGCCGGGCTGTTCCAGCGGGTCGAACAGCGCATCCAGCTGGGCCAGATCGAGGGGCCGCCCGGCTGCCAGCAGTGCGCCTTCGATGATCATGCGCAAGCGTTCAGCTTCCATCGGTGGATCTCCCGGCAACATGAATAGGGCCGTAGGGTTCGGCCTGGACGATTTCGATCAGGGATTCCTTGACCAGCTCCATGATCGCGAGAAAGGTGACCACCACGCCCCGGCGTCCCTCCGCGAGCCGGAACAGCGCGACAAAAGGCACGAACGCGTCGGTGCGCAGACGATCCAGGATTTCCGCCATGCGGGCGCGGGTGGACAGCGGCTCGAAACGGATATGGTGGTGTTCCTGAAGCCGCGCCCGTTGCATCACGCCGGCGAGCGCGACCAGCAACTCGCGCAACTCCACCGGGGGATGCGGGCGCTGACGCGGGCCATCCGGTGCCGGCAGCGTTGCCGGGAAAATGTCCCGCTCGACGCGCGGGAGCAGATCCAGCGCCTCGGCGGCCTCCTTGAAGCGCTCGTATTCCTGCAGCCGGCGAATCAGTTCGGCGCGGGGGTCGTCCTCCTCGATGGTCTCGGCCTGACGGGGCAGCAGCATGCGGGACTTGATCTCCGCCAGCATCGCCGCCATCACCAGATACTCGGCGGCCAGCTCGAAGCGCAGCGCCTCCATCATGCCGATGTATTCGATGTACTGGCGGGTGATCTCCGCGACGTTCACCAGCAGGATGTCGAGATTGCGGCGCCGGATCAGGTACAGCAGCAGGTCGAGCGGACCTTCAAAAGTCTCAAGTACGACTTCGAGCGCATCCGGCGGGATATAGAGATCCGCCGGCAACTGCGTCATCCGCTCGCCGAGCACGATGGCGAACGGCAGTTCCTCCTGGCGGGGCGCCTGGGGCGGCGTCGCGACCGCGGGCTGTGCCAGGGGGTCCGCTGTGCTCATCGAATCTCCGGTAACCATGGATGGCCGTAATGGCGCGGCCATTATAGGGCGCTGCCCGGGCTGCGGTGACCGCGGCCCGCATCAGGCGCAGCCGAACGGCTCCGGATCGCCCATGCCGCGCCGCAGCAGCCGGGGCTCGGCGCCGCTCAGATCGATCACGGTGGTGGGTTCCAGCGAACCGTAACCGCCGTCGACCAGGGCATCGATCCGCGTACCCAGCCGATCCCGGATGTCGTCCGGGTCGGATAACGGGTATTCGTCGCCCGGCAGAATCAGCGTGACGCTCATCAGGGGCTCGCCCAGTTCGGCCAGCAAGCCCTGGGTGATGGCGTTATCCGGCACGCGCAGCCCGATGGTCTTGCGCTTGGGGTGCATCAGCCGGCGTGGAACTTCCGAGGTGGCGTTGAGGATGAACGTGTAAGGTCCCGGCGTGTTCGCCTTGAGCAGACGAAAAACCTGATTGTCCACCTTGGCATAGTTGCCCAACTCGGACAGATCCCGGCACACGAGGGTGAAATTGTGATTCTTGTCGAGTTCGCGAATGCGGCGGATGCGATCCACCGCGTCCTTGTCGCCGAGATGGCAGCCAAGCGCGTAGGCCGAATCGGTGGGATACGCCACCAGACCGCCGTTGCGTACGATGTCCGCCACCTTGCCCAGCAGGCGCGCCTGCGGGTTTTCGGGGTGGATATGCAGGGTTTCGACCATGATTCTGTCCGATGCCGGGCACGCCGGTGGCTGCGCGGCACTATAGGACCCGCCCCGGAAAAATGCGAGTTGGCGCACTGCAACGCCTGTGCCCCGACGCGCCAAACCGGTAGAATCCACCGCTTTCCGGACCCCGTTTCCCCATGACCGCGACGACCGTACCCGCGCCACCGCGCGAAAGCCTGTTACTCAATCTCGGGCTGAATATCGTCGCGCCCTCGTTGGTACTGATGAAGTTGAGCGGCCCCAATGCCCTGGGCACCACCTGGGGACTGATCGTGGCGCTCGCCTTTCCCATCGGCTATGGCGTCTGGGATTTTTCCCGCCGCCGGAAATTCAACCTGTTCTCGATCATTGGCGTGATCAGCGTGTCTCTGACCGGCGGCATCAGCCTGCTGGCGCTGCCACCGCACTATCTGGCGCTCAAGGAAGCCGCCGTACCCGGACTTCTCGGCATCGGCATCGTGCTGTCCCTGAAGACCCGCTGGCCGCTGGTGCGCAGCCTGTTGCTCAACGACGCCGTGCTGGATACCGCGCGCATCCACACCGAACTGACGAGCCGGGGCGAAGTCGCATCCTTCGAACGCGCGCTGGCGCGGGCGACCTGGATCGTGGCGAGTTCGTTTTTTCTTTCCTCCGCGCTCAATTACGCGCTGGCCACCGCGGTGGTCACGGCCACCGCCGGCAGTCTCGAATACAACGAGCAACTGGGGCGGCTGACCGCGTTGAGCTATCCCATGATCGCGCTCCCCGCCACGCTGGTCATGATGGGCGCGCTGTTCTACCTGTTTCGCTGCATCACGCGACTGACCGGCCTGACGTTCGAGGATCTCCTGCGGACGCAGTCCGGTCCGGCACAGCGTTGAGCCCCGCCATCCATGTGGTACGTGTTCATCTGCGAGGACATCCCCGACAGCCTGACCGCCCGGCTCCAGGCTCGCCCCGCGCACCGGGCGCGACTGGAAGCGCTCAAGGCGGCCGGCCGGTTGCTGGTGGCGGGGCCGACTCCGGCGGTCGACGCGGACAACCCGGGCGCCGCCGGGTTTACCGGCAGCATCGTGATCGCCGAATTCGCCTCGCTCGCCGCCGCGCAGGCCTGGGGTGCCGATGACCCCTATATCACCGCGGGCGTCTACGCTTCGGTGACCGTCAAACCTTTCAAGCGAGTTTTGCCCTGATGCCAACCGCAACCGTTCGCCGTTCGGGCTTTCGTCTACCGGGCTTTTACCACCCGGATTTTCCGCGTCCGGGCCGCCTCTTCATCGCGAGCGGCCTGCTCTGCGCCGCCGCCCTGACCCCCGGTCTGGCGCGCGCGGACACCGCTTACATCATCGATGAGATCGTGGTGCCCCTGCGGGAAACACCCTGCAGCAGTTGTCGCATCATCCGCCAGGGGATGCGCTCCGGCGCGTCGGTGAATGTGCTGGAAACAGCCGACGGCTGGACCCGGGTCGAAGCGGCCGAAGGCGTCGCCGGCTGGCTGCCGAGCCGTTATCTCGCGTCGCAACCCATCGCGCGGGAACAGCTCGCCGCCCTGCGCGAGGAGGTCCAGCGCCTGCAGGCTGAAAACCTGAGACTGGGTCAGAACGATCCGACGGCGACCACCGACGGCGCAGCGATGCCGGCATCGGTGGCGCCCGGGAGCAATCCGCTGGCGACTGGCGATGCCGCCGACACCAGCGATCTGTACGCGCAAAATCAGGCGCTCCTGACGCGCAACAAAATCCTGCAATCCGAAATCGATGTGCTCCACGCCACCAAGGAAGAGCTCCAGAGCAACGATATCCAGCGCTGGTTCATCTTCGGCGGATTGCTGGTGGCACTGGGCGCTTTTCTGGGCATGGTTCTGCCACTGCTCAAACCGAAACGACGGGGATACTCCGAATGGAACTGAAGACCTTTATTCAGAAAAGACCGCTCCTGAAAAGCCTGGCGCTGATCGCGTTGACCAGCTTCGGTGTGGCCGTCCCGACGGCGAACGCCGCCCCCGCTGACAAGCCCGTGGTCGAGCTGCACACCAGCGTCGGCGATCTGCGGGTGGAACTGGATGCGGAGCGCGCACCGGCGACGGTGGCCAACTTTCTCCAGTACGTCGATAGCGGCTTCTACGATGGCCTCCAGTTCCACCGCGTTATCGCCGGATTCGTCGCCCAGGGCGGCGGCTACGCCGCGGACGGCAGCGAGCGCCCGACCCGCGCCACCGTGAAGAACGAATCCGTCGGCGGTCTCCGCAATGCGCGCGGCACCATCGCCATGGCGCGCAAACCCGATCCGGACAGCGCCTCCGCCCAGTTCTATTTCAACCTCAAGGACAACGACTCCCTCGACGCCAAAGGCGACACGCCCGGCTACACGGTGTTCGGCCACATCGTCCAGGGCGAAGACGTGCTGGATCGCATCGGCGCGGCGCCGACCACCAACAAAGGCGGCGCGTTGGCCCAGGCACCCCGCGAACCCATTTTGATCATCAAGGCGAAGCGGATCTAGCGCGGCGGTGACAGCCCTCAGCGTCAACCTGAACAAGATCGCGCTGCTGCGCAACTCCCGACCCGGCAACTACCCCGATGTGGTGGCGCACGGGAAGGTTTGCCTGGCGGCGGGGGCGGCGGGGATCACCGTGCATCCGCGCCCCGACCAGCGCCATATCCGCCCCGACGACGTGCGCGCCCTGGCCGCGCTGGTAGCGACTTACCCGGGTCGCGAATTCAATATCGAAGGCAATCCCTTTGCGCCCGCCAGCGGCGGTTATCCCGGGCTGCTGGCCCTGGTGGCGGAGACCCGCCCGCGGCAGTGCACGCTGGTGCCCGACGGGGCGAGTCAGCTCACCTCCGACCACGGCTTCGACCTCGCCCGCAACGGCGCGGCGCTGGCGCCGGTCATCGCGCAACTCAGGGCCTGGGGGGTGCGGGTCAGCCTGTTCATGGACCCGGACCCGGCCCAGATCGAGCGCGCCGCGGCCCTCGGCGCGGAGCGCATCGAACTCTATACCGGCCCCTACGCCGCCGCCTGTCTGGACGGCACGGGGAGCGCCGCGCTCCTGCCCTATCGGCAGGCCGCGGCGCGCGCCGCCGCGCTCGGACTCGGCGTCAACGCCGGGCACGACCTCAATCTGGACAATCTGCCCGGCTTTGCCGCCGCGCTGCCCCAACTGCTCGAAGTCTCCATCGGCCACGCCCTGATCGTGGATGCCCTCGCCATGGGCCTGTCCCGCGCCGTGGCAGCCTATCTGCAGTGTCTGGGCTGAGCCACCCCGCCGTGGATTACCAGGAAAAAAAGCAGTTCTACGCCAGATTCATTACCGTCTACGGCCGCAACCCGGTCCTCGAAGCGCTGCGCGACCCCCACCTGTCCGTACACCGGTTGCATCTGGCGAAGAGCAACCGACCGGATGGCGCTGTTGCCGAGCTGCTGGCGCTGGCACAGGCCCGCGGTGTCGATGTCCGCCACCACAGCCGCGAAGAACTGGCGCGGATTTCGAAGAACGGGCGCCAGGACCAGGGCGTTGCCGCGGACGTGGACTGTCCCCGCCACACCGACTACCACGATCTGCCGCTGTCCGGGGCGCCGCCGCTGCAACTGCTCGCCCTGGATCGCGTCACCAATCCCCAGAACCTGGGCATGATCGTGCGCACCGTCTGCGCGAGCCCCCTGGATGGTCTGCTGCTGCCGCGCCAGGGCTGCGCGCCCCTGTCGCCGCTCGTCATCAAGGCCAGCGCGGGCACCCTGTTTCGCTGCCCGTTGTGGCGCTGCGACCGCCTCGGCGACGCCCTCGCCGAACTCGCGGCCAGATCGTCGCGCTGGCCGCCGATGCGCCCACGGACCTGTGCGCTTACCGACCCAGGGGTTCGGTCGTCTATGTGCTGGGCAACGAGACCGATGGCGTATCCCCGGCAGTGTCGGCGCTCGCCCAACGCCGCGTGCGCATCCCCATGGCGAACGGCGTGGAATCGCTCAACGTCGCGGTCACGGCGGCGCTGATCGCCTTTCGGAGCCTGCTCGCCACACCGGCGTAAGGGTGGCGAGGGCGGACGCGATCAGGGTGCAGCCGCCCAGCGCCGCCAGCGCCGGCAACACGCCAAATCCGGCAATCATCTGCCCGGTCAGCCAGGCGCCCAGGGGCGCGGTGCCGAAGAATGCCAGCTGGTAGATGGATACCACGCGCGAGCGATGGGAATCCGGCGCCTGGGTGTGGGTGAGCACCCGGCCCAGGGTGATGGCCATGCCGGAGAACATGCCCCAGACCACCACGCCGGGAAACAGTGCCCACAGCGGCAGATGCAGCGCCAGCACCGCCAGCACGACACCCCTACCAAAGAGGCTCGCAATCAGCGCCCGGCCGGGGCGGCCCAGGGATGAGCCGCGGCGCATGAAGAGCAGGTTCGCGCTCAACACGCCGAGCGTGAAACACAATTGCACCGCCGAGAAGAGTCCGGCACCGCCGTGGTAGATCTCGCGGACCATCAGCGGAATCGCCACCAGATAAGCGCCGAAACCGAAAAAGCCGGTGATGCTGACCACCGCCATCAGCGCGCGCAGCCCTGGCAGACGCCACACCGTCGCGAAACCGGACGCCACGCCCAGGGGCTCGCGGCGCCGTCCCGTCTGCAAACCTTCATGGGCCGGCTGCGCGCGGCGGAACAGGCTCCCGGCGATCACGAACATCGCCATCTGAAACAGCAGCAGCAGCGGCAAGCCGATGCGGTCGAACTGCCCGGCGGCGACGATACCCACACTCTGGGCCGCAAACTGCACGAAGGTGGATTGCGCCACCGACTGCTGGATATTGCCGGCATAGACCTGCGGCAACAGCCCTTCCCGCGCCGGCTGCACGAAGGCGGTGATGGTGCCGTAACACACACCGAACAGCATCAGCAGCGGGTAGTCGAGCCGCGCCGTCAACGCGGCCCACAGCAGCACGCCGCACGGCAACACATAGAGCAGGAACAGGCGCCGCACATAGGTGCCGAGATGGCGGTTGTCGGAAATCGCGCCGCCCAGCAGGATCAGCAGCAGACTGGGAACCAGCACCGCGGTCTGGGCCAGCCCGACCCGGGAAGGGGTTTCGTGCAGCACGCCGACCAGCATCCAGGGAAACAGCACCACCTGCAGCCCCATCGCGACGGCACCCGTGCCAACGCCGGCGAGGTACCAGCGAAAGCGCCCCGGACGCGCGGGATCAGACACCGTGATTACCCTGCGCGCTGTGGCCCGGCGGCGCGCGACCCGGCGGAGACCGACCGGGACAGCTCAGGATTCGTGACTCCACTCGCAGCGCACGCGCGGCGCTGCACCGCCGGGTCGATGGCAGTCGCCGGCGCTGTCCCAGTGAAAGGAGTGCGTGCCGGCAAGCTCGGTTTCGAGGTGCACGGTCGCCGATACCCAGTACATGCGGGCCAGCACGGCTTCGAACTCCCGCAGCCACAGTTCCCACTCGTACTCGATGCCCTGGTAGGCGGCGCCGAAATGCACGACCTCGGTATGCGGGCCATTGAGCAGCAGCGAGCGCGCGGGGCAACCGAACATCTCGCGGGAAATCAGCGGCCAGGACTCAAGGGGCGGCAATTCTTCGATCACGCTGCGATTGATCCGCAGCCGCTCTTCCGCCTCGCGACTCGGCACGCAATCCTTGATGCAGCCGTACACCACCGTCTCGCCGTCCAATCCAGTTCTCCAATCGATTTTTTTGCCCGTCATCGGACTCGTCATCGTCAATCCGGCCGAGCGGCGCCGGGTGACCGCCGTTGCGACCAGTGCGGTGTCGGCGCCCCCATCGCCCCTGCGTTAGCAGTTTTTCAGCAACCTGTTAGGCTCCGCTCAACCGTCCGTATTGTATTGCAGCAAGGCCATAAACTCCGCTTCGTCGAGGATCCGCACGCCCAGCGCGCGCGCGCGGTCGAGCTTCGAACCCGCCTTGGCGCCCGCAACCACGGTGTGGGTGCGCGCGGAAACACTGCCGGCGACGCTGGCGCCCAGGGCTTCCAGGCGTTCCCGGGCCTGGTCCCGGGACAGGCGCTCCAGGGTCCCGGTCAGCACCCAGGTCTGGCCCGCCAGCGGCAATGCGGCGACCTCGACCGGCTGCTCCGGCCAGTGCACGCCCGCCGCGCGCAGCGCCGACACCACGGCGCGGTTGTCCGCATTGGCGAAAAAGCCCGCCACATGTTCCGCCACCACCGGACCCACGTCGCGCACCTGCAACAACTGTTCGACATCCGCCGCCGCCAGCGTATCCAGGGTCCCGAAATGCCGGGCCAGCGCCCGCGCCGTCGCCTGGCCCACCTCGCGGATACCGAGCGCGAACAGAAAGCGCGGCAAGGTCGTTTCCCGGGAGCGCGCGATGGCCGCGAGCAGATTGTCCGCCGATTTTTCCGCCATGCGGTCGAGGCCCGCGAGCTGGGCGCGTTCGAGCCGGTACAGATCGGCCACCGTCGTCACCAGTTCGCGGTCCACCAATTGCTCGATGATCCTGTCCCCGAGTCCTTCGATATCGAGCGCCCCGCGACTGGCGAAATGCCGGATGGACTCCCGGCGCTGGGCACGACAGATCAGCCCGCCGGTGCAGCGCACGGCGGCTTCACCGGGCGTCCGCTCCAGCGGTGATCGGCACACCGGGCAGACGTCGGGAAACACGATGGGACGCGCCTGCGGTGGTCGCAGCTCGGAAACCACGCGCACCACCTGGGGAATCACATCGCCGGCGCGGCGCACCACCAGCGTGTCCCCGATCCGGGCATCCAGCCGGGCGATCTCGTCGGCGTTGTGCAAGGTTGCGTTGGCGACCGTCACGCCGCCGACAAACACCGGGCGCAGCCGCGCGACCGGCGTCAACACCCCCGTGCGACCGACCTGAAACTCCACGTCGAGCAGGGTCGTGGTGGCTTCTTCCGCGGGAAATTTGCAGGCGACCATCGAGCGCGGCGCACGCGCCACAAAGCCGAGTTGACGCTGGAGATCGAGACGGTTGACCTTGATGACCGCGCCGTCGATGGCGTAATCCAGCCCGGCACGCAGGGTGCCAAGGTGTTCGAAACAGGCGATGACTTCATCCAGCGTCGCCGCCACCGTCAACAGCGGGCTCACGGGAAAACCCCACTGCCGCAGCCGCGCCAGAATTTCCACTTGGGTATCGGGATCTTCCCAACCCTCTACCTCGCCGATCCCATAGGCGCAGAACCGCAGGGGTCGGGTCGCGGTGATGCGCGAATCCAGTTGGCGCAAGCTGCCCGCCGCGGCATTGCGGGGATTCACGAAAGTCTTTTCCCCGGATTTTTCGGCGCGCGCGTTCAGCTCCGCGAAGCCCCGCAGCGGCATATACACCTCGCCGCGCACCTCCAGCACCGGCGGCACGGCCGCGCCGGCGAGCCGCAAGGGAATCGAAGCCAGGGTACGCAGGTTGGCGCTGATGTCCTCGCCGGTTTCGCCGTCGCCCCGGGTGGCGCCACGGACAAAGACGCCGTCCTGATAGCGCAGACTGACCGCGAGGCCATCGAATTTCGGCTCGCACACATAGTCCGGGGAGGTATCGAGGCCGAGGCGTTCGCGCACGCGGCGGTCGAAATCCCGCAACTCCTCCACCCCGAAAGCATTGTCGAGGGAGAGCATGGGCACCGCATGCCGCACCGGCGCGAACGCGGCGAGCGGCGCCGCGCCTACCCGCTGGGTCGGTGAATCAGGCGTGCGCAGATCGGGGTGATGATTTTCGATGTCCCGCAGCCGACGCAGCAGACTGTCGTATTGCGCGTCACTGATTCGCGGATTGTCTTCGACGTAGTAGCAGATGTTGTGATGGTGGAGCTGCGCGCGCAGCAATTCCGCTTCCCGTGCGAGCTCGGGGGGCGCCGCCGCATCCGGCATGACGATCAGCCCGAAAGACCGTGCCGGCGGCTGTAATCGAGAATGCGCTGCCGGTAGTGGGCGATGCCGCTGCGCGTCAGCGCTGCGCGCTGTTCATCCTTGAGCTCGGCATCGAGTTCCCTGGCCACCGCCTGGGCGGCGATCAGCATGGCGTCGAATACGGCGAGCGGCTCCGGCAGCTCGTTGATCAGCATGAAAAATGCGACGCCGGGGGTACTGAAGTCGTGCAGGGAACCTTCGAACGCGCCGGGCTTGAGGGCGTTGGCAACGCTGAACAGGGCCACGGGCTGCCCATGGCCGGAAACGTCTTCGGCGTAACTGTGGAAAATATTGCGCTCACCAAATTTCAATCCGGCGTTCTGCAACGCGGCAAACAGCGGTTTGGCGCTGAAGGTCTGTCCGGACGGCGCCATCAGGTGAATGACGACGGCGTCCACTTCCACGGCTTCGGGAGCCGTGGCTCCGGGAACTCCCGCGTCGGACGCCACTGCATCGGCGCCCGCTGCCGCTTTGCCGCGCCGTTTTCCACCCCGTGCGGAACGCGCGGATTTTGCCTCGCCAAGGGATATTTCCATGGCTGGCTCGCCCTTGAAAAGCGGCAAGTCGTCCGCGTCGAGGTGGAACTTGTCCGCCGGTTCGGCGGTGGCTTTCGGTTCGGGAAGCGGGTGCTCCGCCGTCATCGTGTCCGGTTCCGCAACCGGCACCGTGAAGCGCTCGGAATCCTGCGCGATGAGTGGCTCGTGGCCAGCCAACGGGGCCGGCGCCGCCGTGTCGCGAGTCTCGCCCTGCGCGCGCTCAAGGTATGCGGTGGTGCGGCGGGCGAACGTGGTATCGCTGTTCTTGCGCAGATTCTGGTTGATCTCCGCCGTCGTCTGTTCGTCGCGAATCGCGACCACCCGCACCGACCCGGGCAACTCGTCGTTGTCGTTGCCGGCCACGGCGCCCGCGTCGTCATCAAAAATGGACTGCCGGCGCGGGCCGCGCAAACTGCCGCGCCGGGCGGCCCGCATTCTGCGCACACCATCCAGGATGATGCCGCACACCAACAGGGCGCCCAGTGCGATGAGGACCTCCCGCGGGCCAAAATCCATCTCTAGCGTACCTCGTTCAAATTGATCGCCGGGTTCCGGGCAGCAGTGTCAACCGGCTTCGGCCAGGCGAACGGCTTCATCGACATCCACCGCCACCAGTCGCGACACCCCGGGTTCATGCATGGTAACACCGAGCAGCTGACCCGCGATTTCCATGCTGATCTTGTTATGCGTGATGTAAATAAACTGGACTTTTTCCGACATTTCCCGCACCAGGCCCGCGTAGCGCTCGGCATTGATGTCGTCCAGCGGCGCATCCACCTCGTCGAGCATGCAAAACGGCGCCGGATTGAGCTGAAAGATCGAGAATACCAGCGCAATGGCCGTCAGCGCTTTCTCGCCGCCCGAGAGCAGATGAATGGTGGCATTCCGCTTGCCGGGCGGTTGCGCCATGATGGTCACGCCGGTGTCGAGCAGGTCGTCGCCGGTCAATTCCAGACCCGCCTGACCGCCGCCGAACAGTTTGGGGAACAGCTCCTGGAGCGAGCTGTTGATCTTGTCGAAAGTCTCCCGAAAGCGTGCGCGCGTTTCGCGATCGATCTTGCGGATGGCGCTTTCCAGCGTCTCCAGGGCATCCCGCAATTCGGCATCCTGGGCGTCGAGATAAACCTTGCGTTCGGACTGTTGCCGAAACTCGTCGACGGCGGCGAGATTGATCGGCCCCAGCCGCTGAATGCGGCGATCCAGTGCATCGAGCTGCTCCTGCCAGTTGGGCGCGGCGGCCGCATCCGGCAGATCGGCCAGCAGCGCTGCGACCGTGAACCCCTGACTCTGGAGCTGCTCCGCGATGCCGTCGGCGCGGATCCGGACTTCGCGCCCCGTCAGGCGCAGTTGCTCCAGCCGCTCGCGCTGTGCTTGCACCTGACGCTCGGCGGTCACCCGTCGCGCTTCCTCGGTGCGCAGCGCGGCGTCGAGACGCTCGACCGCCGTCCGCGCGGCGGCGAGCGCGGTCTCCGCCGCCAGCCGCGCGGCGAGCCTGTCCTGGAGTTGCTGTTGCAGGAGCGCCGCCGGATCTTCACTGCCCGCCAGTTCGAGGGCCAGCCCATCGCGACGCTCGGTCAGCCGCTCCACCTGCGCACGAATGCGCTCGAGTCCCTCGCGGACGGAGCCGAGCTGGGCGGTCAGCGAACGCTCACGCAAATCGAGTTGATGCAAGGCATCGCGCTGGTGTTGGGCGGCACTCCGCACGGCGGCGACCGCTTCCCGGCGACGGTTCCGTTCGGCGGCAATCGCCTCGACCGCACTGTTCGCCGCCTGCATCTGATCGAGCAGCCCCTGGAGGTCGCGGCGGGCGTCGCCGACCTCGGCCACCTCCTTCGCCAGCAGTGCTTCGGCTTCGCCCAGCTCGCGCAGCACACGCTGGTTGCGCTCGTCGAGCTGCTTGCTCCGCGCCTGTTCGGCACTCTGTCTGGCGCGTAGATCGGCATACTCGCGGTGCGCGCGCGCGAGCTGCTGTTCGGTGGCGCCGCGCCGCGCTTCCAGATCGCGCATCGCCGTCTCGGCGGCGCTGTGCTGCTCGGCCGCAACGGCGATACGGGCGTCGGCCGCAAGTATTTGCTGCTCGACTGCCGCCAGTTCACGTTTGCGAATCAGCACGCCGCCCGCCAGATCGTCGCCGCGGATCAGGCGCAGCCAGTTGGCGCCAAACCAGATGCCGTCCCGGGAAATGATCGATTCGCCGGTACGCAGGCCGGCGCGCTGCGCCCAGCCGGATTCGAAATCGTCCGCCGCATAAATGTTGGCCAGCAGCGGCTCGGCCAGCGGCCGGGCATCCCGCAATTTGTCGACCAGGCGCGGTAGCTTGCCGGCCGGCGCGGCGGCCTGAACCGCGCCGGCTTCCACCAGTGACAAATGGCCGCGCGCGAAGCTGGCAAACTCGTCGCGCAACGGTTCGATGGCGCCGGCGCACAGGGCCTGCAAGTCGGTGCCGAGCACCGTCTCGACGGCGAGCTCCCAGCCGGGCTCCACGTCCAGGCCATCGGCGAGCCGGGGCAGTTTTTCAAGACCACGCGCTTTCAACCAGGCGCCGGCACCCTCGCCTTTCGCGCGCGCGGCATCCAGCAGGGTGACGAGTCCCGCGCGCCGGCCTTGCAGCTCCTGCAATTGCTTGCGTTCGGCATTGAGCGCCGTGGCGATCTCCACCTGTTGCGCACGCGTCGCGGCGATCGCGGACGAGATTTGCGCGCGCTCCTCCTGCTGCATCGCGTTGGCCCGCTCCTGCTCGACCAGTTGCCGCCCAAGGGCTTCCAGGTCCGTGCCGGGCAGCGCGGCATTCACTTCGGCAAGCTCCGCCCGCAGGCGCCGCAAACGGTCCGCCGTCCGCGTGGTGGCGCTGTCCAGATGCTGGATGCGCGCCTGCGTCTGATCCATGCGCCGCTGGGCCTCGGCGCTTTCGCGCTGCGCGACTTCCCAGCGCTGCTGAACGTCGTGCAGCCGGCGCTCGTCCTCCTGGAGTTCGGCGGCGGCGGCGGCGGATTGCTGCTGTGCGGCCTCCCGCGCGGGCGTCACCTCGGCCAGTTCCGCGGTCCAGGCCGTATTGCGCAGGGTGTCGTTTTCGAGATGCTGGCGGGATTCCACCAGATTGCGCTCGACCTGCTCCAGGTCGGCGCGCAGGCGGCGGATCTGTTCCTTGCCGTGCTGGATTTTCTGCTCGACCGCCGACACTTCCGCGCCGATGGCGTAGAACTGCTGCTGCGCGCTGTTGAGTACCTCATTGGCGCCAACGTGATCGGCGCGCAGACGCTCCAGGGCCGCCTCCGCCCCATGGCGCTCGGCAATCAGGGCTTCGAGCGCGGTCGCCTGCTCCGCGATCACGGCTTCGCGGCCGCGCGCATCCGCATCGTAGTCGCGCCAGTTGAGCGCCAGATGCTGGGCATTGAGCTGGCGCTCTTCGGCCTTGAGCACACGATACTTCTCGGCGGCGGCGGCCTGGCGTTCCAGGCGGTCGAGCTGGCGCCCCATTTCGTCGCGAATATCGGTGAGTCGTTCGAGGTTCTCACGGGTGTGGCGGATGCGGGTCTCGGTGTCCTTGCGCCGCTCCTTGTACTTGGAAATACCCGCCGCTTCCTCGATATAGACCCGCAGATCTTCCGGCCGCGATTCGATCAGGCCCGAGATCATGCCCTGCTCGATGATGGCGTAACTGCGGGGACCCAGCCCGGTGCCCAGAAACACGTCGGTGACATCGCGGCGGCGACAGCGGCTGCCGTTGAGGAAGTAGGCGGACTGCCCATCCCGGGAGACACGGCGCTTGACGGAGATTTCGGCATAGGCGGCGTATTCACCGCCCAGGGTACCGGCGGAATTGTCGAAAATCAGTTCGATGGTGGCCTGCGCCACCGGTTTGCGGGTGCCCGAACCGCTGAAGATGACATCGGCCATCGACTCGCCGCGCAAGTGTTTGGCGGAAATCTCTCCCATCACCCAGCGTACGGCGTCGATGATGTTGGATTTACCGCAGCCGTTGGGGCCGACCACGGCACAGAGATTGCCGGGCAGGTTGACCGTGGTCGGATCGACGAAGGATTTGAAGCCCGCCAGTTTGATACACTTCAGACGCATCGAGGATTGGTGACCCTGGGTTCACACCAGCCCCGGCGGGGCGTTGCGCCGAGGATTTTACACCCTGTATCGCGTCGGACAAGGCTTTACCCCCAGCCTCCCGGCGAATCTCCCCACAAGCGGCAACATGCTGAATATTGTCCTGATCGAGCCGGAAATTCCGCCGAACACCGGAAATATCATCCGCCTCTGTGCCAACACCGGGTTTGCCCTGCACCTGGTCGAGCCGCTGGCTTTCACGCTGGATGACAAACGCATGCGGCGGGCGGGCCTCGACTACCACGAGTGGCAGCCCCTGCGGGTCCACGCCGACTGGGCGAGTTGCCGGAATGCGCTCGGTGCCGGTCGTCTGCTGGCCTTTTCAACCCACGCCGGGCGACACCACACCGAGATTGACTACCAGAGCGGCGACTGCCTGTTGTTTGGCGCCGAAACCCGCGGACTGAGCCAACAGGTACTGGCGGCGGTTGCTCCCGAGCACCGCCTGCGCATTCCGATGCGTCCGCACAGCCGCAGCATGAATCTCGCCAACGCGGTGGCGGTGGCGAGCTACGAAGCCTGGCGCCAACTGGGCTTCGCGGGTGCCCGCTGAGATGTCGGCCCCGGCGATAGGACTCTTCTTCGGCTCCTCGACCTGCTATACCCAGATGGCGGCCGAGCAAATCGCCGCTGCCCTCCCCGGGTTTCGCGTCGAGATCCACGACATCGCCCACACCGCCCTGCGCACCGCCAACCAGTATCAGTTCCTGATTCTGGGCATCCCCACCTGGGACTATGGCGAGTTGCAGGAGGACTGGGAGCGGGTGTGGCCGGACCTGACGGAAGTGGATTGGTCAGACAAAGTGGTTGCGCTGTACGGGCTGGGCGACCAGGACGGCTATCCGGAGTGGTTTCAGGATGCGCTGGGTTATCTCTGGACCCGGATAACCCAACTCGGCGCGACCACTATCGGGTTGTGGCCCGCCCAGGGATACCGGTTTACCCACTCGATGGGGCTGACTCCCGACGGCCAACACTTTCTGGGGCTGGCGCTGGACGAAGCCAGCGAATTCGAACGCTCGGAAGCCCGAATCCGGGCCTGGTGCGGGCAGATCACGCTCGAATTCGCGCGGCACAATCCGTTGTAGGCAGGGCCTCTGGCGGCTTTTCGACAAGTTGCCACGGGCTCAGCCAACCCCAAACAGCCAACAACCCAGATCAGGCGTTGGCTCAACAGAATGCATGATCTTCAGGCGATGCCGGTAATTTCGCGCCTGCCATGCGCATTGGGCTGGGCCGGCTCAATGCGGAAAGTTCGCATTGATTCCGCGCTCAGGGGACGGGAATACAGGAATCCTTGCGCCAGTTGGCAGCCCGCGAGGATCAACTCGGACTCCGCCGCGCTGCTTTCCACGCCCACGGCGATTACCGCCTTGCCGGCAACCTTGCAGAGCGCGACCAACGCTGGAATGAATCTCGGGTCATTGCGTGCGGCTATCTGGTTCGACAGCAGCCGCTGATTGATTTTCACCGCATCGACGGGAATATTGCCGATATAGGCGTATTCACCGGCATGAACGCCAAATTGGTCGATGCAAAGCCGCAGTCCCAGTTGTCGCGCCCGGTCGAAAAATATCCGGCAAAGACCCGGACTGCGCAAATAAATCTCCTCGTCGACCTCGAGCATGATCGCATCCACCGGAATCCCGTGCCTGGCCATGACATCAACCACGGTTTGGGGATAACGGGGATCCTTGATCTGTGAAATAGCGATATTTATCGCCACCTGTTGGATCGGCATCCGCCAGCGTCGCCACGCCTTGAGCTGTTTGGCAACCTGTTCGAGCGTCCAGGCTCCGATGGTATCGGTAATACCGGCATCTTCCGCAAGACCGATGAAATCCGCGGGATTGATACTGCCCCGGCAATGGTGATCCCAGCGCAACAGCGCCTCCACGCCCATCAAGCCGCCATTGTGGAGGTCGATTTGGGGCTGATAGACAAGCTTGAGCTGGTCGCGCCGGATCGCCAGGCGCAATTCGGATGGAAAATAAAGTCCTTCGCTGTAGGGCTGAAATTTATTGGGGGTCGCCGCTGTGCCACCTTTGCGCCGCGCTTTGGCCTCGTACATCGACTGGTCGGCACATTGCATCAGGCTTTCGATATCTTCTCCGTCGTCAGGGTAAGTGGCGGCGCCAACGCTGGCGAGCACTTTGATCATGCGGTCGCCGACGTCAAACGGGTCAGCGAAACAAGCGGCGATCTTGCTCTGAATGGCCGCGGCTTCCTCGTGGGGGCTGTCGGCAATCACCGTAAACTCATCGCCGGCAAGCCGCGCAACCGTATCGCTGTCACGCACGGCGCCGAGCAATCGGCTGCCCGCCTGACGCAGAATTTCATCGCCCACATGATGCCCAAAGTCATCATTGATGCCTTTGAAGTCATCGAGATCAATAAAAAATATCGTCAGCTGCCGTTGCTCGCGACGCGCGCGACGGAGACCTTGATCGAGACGGTCGAGGAACAGACGACGATTGGGCAGATCCGTCAGATTGTCATGCGTTGCCAGATGGCGCAGTTCGTCATGTATCTTCTTGGTCTGGCTCAAGTCGGCGAAAGTGACGATATAGTTAGCCGTCTGTCCAGCGCTGTCCTTCACTTTGCAGACAACCAACCGAACGTCGCACAGATGACCCGACCGGTGCCGCAGCATGGTCTCGCCATGCCAGGAATCCTGATTCTGCAATTCATCGAAAACGCGCTGGTAGTAGTTTTCGCCCGGCGGTTTCGACAGCAGCAAATTGTCGCGCTGCCCTATCGCGTCCTCCTGACCATATCCGGTGATTGTGGTGAATGCCATGTTCGTCGCGACGACAACCCGGTGACGATCCAGCACCACTACCGCATCGCTTGTGTGTTCCAGGAGCGCATTCCACAGTCGTGCAGTCTCCGCTTCCCCACGGACCTGCGAAAGATCCTCGGAAATGCAGGTAAATCCAAAATGCTCTCCCTCCTGGGCTTGGGGAGTCATTCGATGACGGTATAGAACGCCATTGATTTCGGCTTCACCGACGCTCGGGAGTCCGCTGCGCGCACGCTGCACCAGCGCGGCGAGAGCCGGATTCCGCACAATGAGCGAGCCAATGTCACGACCCAGCAGCAGGGCCCGGGAGATCCCGCCATCAGCGGTTTCACAGGCATAGACAGCGTTCACCTGCCCATGGCCGTCTACCTGCCAAACCGTCAGCGCCTGGTAACGTCCGATGAGCGACAGGACGCCAACCGCCCGCTCGCCCGCCAACGCGCGCTGCTTGAGGAGATATCTGTGCATCAGCAGCGCCGCGCACCAAATCGCCAGAGTGGCGACACCACCGGCAAGCCGATCCGACGCCCCCAGATCCAGACCAAAAATCACGGCGATGCCGACCAGCACGAAAAAAAACGTGATGAGCAGTTGCTGCGTCATCGCGCTTCGTGGAGATTCTGGCGCTGCCGATGTCATAGGCTGTCCGTTATGCCTGTTCGCGAGAAATCATCTCACCTCAGACGAAAGTATAGGTAGCGGCCGCGCGGGGGGTTAGGGTGAATCAACCCAGTGGCGTGAAACTGCCCCCGAACGGTGTGAGACTGGCGTCACTTACATAATAGAGTACGCGAGTCCCACAACGGGCCGGCGCGTCCGGATCAAAGACCGCGAGCTATTACCTCCAGCATGATTTCACTGGTTCCCGCGTAGATCCTGGCCACCCGGGCGTCGGCGTACATGCGGCAGATCAGGTATTCGTCCATATAACCGTACCCGCCATGCATCTGCAGACAGGTATCCAGCACCTGCTGGAGGCGCTCGGACGTCCAGTACTTGCACATCGCCGCGCTGGCGCTGTCGAGTTTCCCGGCCGCCACGTTGAGAATGCAGTGGTCCAGGAAGACCCGCGCCACATGGGCGGTGGCCTGCGCCTCGGCGAGGCGGAACCGGGTGTTTTGCAGATCGAACAGGGACGCCCCGAATGCCGCGCGCCCCTTCACGTAGGCGACCGTTTCCGCCAGCGCGCCTTCCATCATGGCGACCGACTGCACCCCGACCTGGGTCCGCTCATAGGGCAGATCCGACATCAGTTGCGCGAATCCACGACCTTCCTCGCCACCGAGCAGATTGGCGACGGGCACCCGCACGCTATCGAAGAACAGCTCGCAGGTGTCCTGGGACTTCTGCCCCATCTTGTCGAGGATGCGTCCGACCTTGAATCCGGGCAGATCCCTGGTCTCCAGCATCACAATGGAGAGACCGCGGGCACCACCCGCCGCGTCGGTGCGCACCACCAGCGCCAGCAGTTCACACAGGTAGCCATTGGTGATGAACAGCTTGGAACCGTTGATGACATACTCATCGCCCTCACGTGTCGCGCGGGTCTTGATCGCCTTGAGGTCGGAGCCGGTACCCGGCTCCGTCATGGCGATGGCACCGATCAGATTGCCGCTCGCCATTTGCGGCAGCCAGCGCTGCTTTTGCGCCTCGGTGCCGTGATTGAGGATGTAATGGGCCGTGATGCTGTGCACCCCCTGTCCCATTCCGGACAGCCCGCGCCGCCACTGCTCTTCGAAAAATACCGCCTCGTGGCGAAAGTCACCGCCACCACCACCGTACTGCTCGGGAATATCGGTGCACAGGAATCCCTGCTTGCCCGCCAGGCGCCAGAATGATTTATCGAGGTGCTGCTGTTTGCGCCAGCGATCCTCGTTGGGGACCATCTCGGCTTCGATAAACCTGCTCGCGGCGGCGCGAAAGATCGCCAGATCTTCATCCATCCATGGCGATTGATAGTCTTGCATCATCGAATCTCGTTATTGTCCAGAAAGGGTCCCGGATAACGGCAGCTCAACCACCGCTTCGCCCACCAGCTTTTCTTCGCCGGCCCGATTGGCGGCCACCAGACGAACCGCCACTCGAAGGCTGGTGGCCTGTACCCGTACGTCGGTTACTTCACCGTCACACACCAACTGCTCGCCAAGTTTGACGATGGCGCCGAACTTTACCTCGAAGCTGCGGAGACAGGCCTGGGGCACCCACCCCGTCATCAACTGTCCGAGATAGGCCATGTTGAGCATGCCGTGGGCAAAAACATCATCCATACCCGCCGCCCGCGCTGCGTCAGGATCGATATGCAAAGGATTGTGATCGTTGGACGCGCCACAAAAATACGCCAGCGTGGTGCGCGTGAGTGGCGGTTTGACCAGCGTGGGCAGACGATCCCCCACTGCCACCGGGCCGGGAAAGGGGCTCATTCCGCGGCACCGGTGTCGCGGATCACGATGGTCTTGCGGAAGCGGGTGGTCAGCTCTTCCCGCTGGTTGAACGCTTCGGTTTCTTCAATGAGAAACTTGAGCTTGCCCTGGCGGCGCTGAATGAAATCGACGATCCGACTTTGAAACCGGATGCAGTCGCCCGCGTGGATGGGGGCGAAATAATCGAAGCGCTGTTGTGCGTGCATCATGGTGCACCAATCGATCCCGAGCGCCCGATAGCGCGCGTAGGGATCGCTTTCACACAGGCTGAGCGTCACCGCGTAGGTTGGTGGAGCGAGAATGGATGGGTGCCCGGCCGCCCTCGCCGCCGCCTCGTCGAAATAGACGGGATTGGTCTCGCCGACAGCCTTGGCGAAAAAGCACAGCTGCCACTTTTCGACCTCGACCACCAGGGGCGGAATGGGGATATCCACAAACTTGCTCGTCATACCCTGAAAATCCAGCAGTCTGTGGCGCCCGAAGGCCGGATATATACCTTATATCCGCATTCCGGCACAAGCGTGCAAGGCAGCGCCGGATGCCCGCTCCCCGTAACTGGCGAGCAGCGTCCTCATCCCTGGCCCTGGAAACCCTCCAGGTACTGACGGTCGAAAGACTTGACTCTTTGGTAAACCCGTTGACCTTTCATCACCTGACCGATGGGTATGATCTACACTGGCCGCAGGGTTACGCGAAGTTGACCGCGCGGAGGCTGTGATGAGCAAAGTTCGCTGGGGCAAAAGCATCCAGAGCAAGGACGAGCAGTACGAGCTGAAACGGTCCGCCATTCTGCGCACCGCGGGTCGTCTGTTTAACCAGAAAGGTTTCCGGGAAACATCGCTGAACGACCTCGCGGACGAACTGCAGGTGACCAAGCCGACGCTCTATTACTATGTGGAAAACAAGGAAGACATCCTTTTCCAGTGCCTCCACACAGCGATCACGGAGCTGCTGGACCGGACCGACGCCATTCTGGCGGCACCCCTGAACGGGATCGAGAAGCTGACCCGCTTCATTCACCTGTTCATCGCCGTCTTCGACGACGAATTCGGCCGCTGTCTTGCGCACCCCGGTCCGGAACCCCTGTCAGCCAAATACCTCGAACAGATCGCGCCGCTCTATGTGCGCGTCGATTCCGCCATGCGCCAGATGATCGAGGACGGCATCGCCGACGGTTCCATGCGCCCCTGCAACAGCAAAATCAGCGCATTCGCCCTGTCCGGCGCCATCAACTGGATGACCCGCTGGTACCACCCCGAAGGCGAAATGACGACCCGGGAGGTCGCCGATGCCATGGTCCAGCTTTTCTGCCAGGGCCTGATGCCGCGCTGACCCGCCCCAAGCCTGCCGTCCTGCTTCGAGCCCGTTGTCGAAACTGCTGCCGTGGCCGTCAGCTTTGCAGATAGACGGCGGCGATTTTCTCCATCGCGGTCGCCATTTCAAAATCCAGTGTGGTAATGCCTTTCGAGCGGTGGGTCAGAAGATCGATTTCCACCACATTCCAGACGTTGGTCCACTTCGGATGGTGGCTCATCACTTCACACACCAGCGCGGTCTGGGCCATGAACCCGAATGCAGCGCTGAAACTTGGAAACTTGTAGCGCCGGTGCAGTTTGCCGTCGGTGATGACCCAGGGTTCGAGCGCCGAGGCATTGAGCTCCTCCAGCTTGCCCGCCAACTGGCCTTGATCGATCAGCGCGTCTTTTTTCATCGTCTTTTCTCCAGCAGATTTGGTTTTGCCAGCCGCAAGGCGACTGGCCCCGCACAGCCCGCAACGCTCAGGGGTTGGCTGTGTGTTCGATCACCTTGCGGATACCTTCTACCGCCAGGGGCGCGCCGGCATAGGCAAACACCGTGAGCATGATTTCCTCCAGTTCGGTTTTGGTCACGCCGTGGCGCAAAGCGGCCGGCACATGGATATCCAGTTCGTCGCTGCGCCCCAGCGCTGCCAGTACCGATACCACCACCAGGCTGCGGTCGCGCCGAGACAGTTGCGGTCGTGCCCAGATTTCGCCGAACGCGAAGTCGACGCCGGCATCGGCCAATGGGCCCAGTTTGCCTGCAATACCCTCAAGAAGCTGGCCCGCATCCGCAGACTCCTTGCCGGACAGACGCGTCATCACCTCGATGGAGCGGGCGCGCCGCTGCTCGCCGGTCAACCGTTCCGCCGGACCAGCGGGCGGTGGTTGCCCCATTTTCTCAAGCAAGCGATTGGTTTCCGCCATGGCGTCAAGGGCGCGCGGGAACCCTGCGTAACCGCTCAGATGCACGAAAATTTCCCTGATTTCCTCTGCCGTCAGCCCGTTTCTGATGCCGCCGGGAACGTAATAGGCAAGCTGATTCGTCTGGTGGATGGCGCCCAGAATCGCCAGCACCACCAGATTGCGATCGCGCCGGCCCAGCTGCTCGCGACTCCAGATTTCGCCCATGACGAAGTCCACAGCGAAAGTGCCCAGCGCACCATTCTCGCGTTCCAGCTTCGTCGCCATCTCGGCCGCTTCCGTGGCCGAGATGGCGGTCAGGGCGCCGAGCGAGCGCAACCCCTGCTCCCGGCGCACCGTTTGATCTTTTGCCGTCAGACTCGAGGCTCCGGGCTCGGAGGCCGCGACGACCACTCCCGGCAATGCAAGTGTCGCGGTGACCAGAATCCCTGTTGCCAATCCGGCCAAGGTAATGCCGTAGCGAGCCCCCGTGAGCGAGTTAATTTTGCCTGGATGAGCATTCACAGGTTCCATTGCCATTTCCCCGTCTTGTTGTTTTATCTGATGTTGTTTTATGTAGTAATTTGATTATCGATTACCAGCATCCATGCAGCGGATCAATCCCACATCAGGCCGCCATCCACATTCCACGACTGGCCGGTGACATTGCGCGCTTCGTCGGAGCCGAGAAACACCGCCAGATCGGCGATATCGTCGGGCTCGTTGGAGCGTCCGATGGGAATGTTGCCATCGAAGGCCGTCATCACTTCCGTTTCCAGACGCCCGGCCGCCTCGGCGCGTTCACGGACCACCTGATAATAAAGATCGGTGCGGGTCACACCGGGACAAATCGCATTGACATTGATGTTGTGCCGACCCAGCGCGTGGGCGGCGATCCGGGTCATCGCGATCACCGCGCCCTTGGAGCCGGCGTAGGCGATGTTCGAAGTGCCGGAATAGCCCTTGCCGGCGATGGAGGCGATGTTGACGATGCGCCCACCGCCGCGCTCGCGCATGGCGCCCGCCGCCGCCTGCATGCAGAAAAACAGGCCGCGCGCGTTGACGCGGTGGATCGCATCCCAATCCTCGGGGCGCACCGAGAAAAAATCGATATTGCGGGTAACGGCCGCATTGTTCACCAGGATATCCAGTGCGTCATGGGTCTCCGCCACGCGCTGAATCATCCCGGCTACCGCATCGGTATCGCCCATGTCGACCACCATGGCCTCGGCTTCGCCGTCATCGGCGCGAATCTCCGCGACCACTTCGTCCGCCGTCGCAACATCGATATCGACCACCACGACATAAGCGCCCTCGGCGGCGAAGCGCCGGGCGATGGCCCTGCCGATGCCGCGTCCCGCGCCCGTCACCACCGCGATCTGACTCCACAAACGTGCCATTGGATCTCCCGCGAGCAGTCAACGCCCGGAACTGTCGGCTGGCGGTATCATGGTGGCTGACTCCCACCGTGTCAAAAAGCCCGGCGAGACGCGGATGGCTTCGCGCGCGCCGGGATCGCCGACGCTACCGTCCGACTTTCATCAGTTCTTTACCCACCCTGGAGAAAACACCATGCAACGCGGATATGCACTCGTCACCGGCGCCATTGGCGGCCTCGGTACCGCCATCACCAAACGCCTCATCGCCGCCGGCATCCCGGTCATCGGCACGGATCGGCGCGGCACCGATCTGGAATCCTGGCGCCATGAAGCCCTCGATGAAGCCGAGCAACGGCAATTCAGCTTTGTTCCCCTCGACGTCACCAAGGAAGAACATATCGATCAACTGGCGGCACAACTGCGTGCGGAGAACAAGCCCATCGCCTATCTGATCAACAATGCCGGTATCCAGGGCAACGCCAAACCCTGGGATTTGGGCAGCAAGGACTGGCATCGGGTCATCGCCGTCAATCTGCACGGCACTTTCTACATGACGCGGGCGTTTTCCAAGAACATGGTGGACCGCGGTTTTGGCCGCGTCGTCAATTTCGCGTCCATGTATGCCTACCATCCGGGCGAAGGCCAGTCGCCCTACGCCGCCGCCAAAGCCGGCATCACCGGCTATACCCGTTCGGTGGCGCTCGACCTGGCAAAGTACGGTGTGACCGTGAACACCATCGCGCCGGGGATGATCTGGCACGAGCGCCTGCGCGGCGTGCTGCCGGATCAGGTGTTCGAGGACATGATCGGCCGCGTGCCCGCCGGGCGCGCGGGCCGCCCGGACGAGATTGCCGGCGCGGTGGGATTTTTCTGCTCCGAGGAATCTTCCTACGTCACCGGACAGACGCTGCACGTGAACGGCGGGCTGTACCTGCCGGGGTAAAACGAAAACGCCCCATCCCTCTTCCCGGGGATGGGGCGTAACGGGAACAAAACCTTACCCGTAGCTAAAACGCATCCCCCGGCACCCGCACCCAGCCTTCCATCAGCACCCGGGCGCTGCGGCTCATGATCGCCTTGGTCACCGTCCACTCGCCGTTCACGAGCTTAGCCTCGGCGCCGACCCGCAGGGTGCCGGACGGGTGTCCGAAGCGCACCGAATTGCGCTCGCCACCACCGGCCGCAAGGCTGACCAGCGTGCCGGGAACCGCGGCGGCGGTGCCGATGGCCACGGCGGCAGTGCCCATCATGGCGTGATGCAGCTTGCCCATCGACATCGCGCGCACCAGCAGGTCGATGTCGCCCGCGGCGATCTGCTTGCCGCTGGATGCCCGGTAGTCCTTCGGCTTGGCCACGAACGCTATTTTCGGCGTGTGCTGGCGCTTCAGCGCCTCTTCCGGCGTCGCGATGAGGCCCATGCGCAGCGCCCCGGCCACGCGGATCTTCTCGAAACGCTCGAGTTGCTGCGGATCGTTGTTGATGGCCTCGCGCAACTCGGTGCCCGTGTAGCCGATGTCCTCGGCGTTGACGAACACAGTCGGGATGCCGGCGGTGATCATCGTTGCCTTGAAAGTGCCGACGCCCGGCACATCGAGGTCGTCGACCAGATTCCCGGTGGGAAACATCGAACCACCGCCCTCACCTTCCTCGGACGGATCGATGAATTCGAGCACGATCTCGGCGGCCGGGAAGGTCACGCCATCGAGCTCGAAATCGCCCGTCTCCTGCACCTGCCCGTTGGTGACGGGTACATGGGCAATAATGGTTTTTCCGATGTTCGCCTGCCAGATACGCACGATGCAGGTGCCGTTTTGTGGCACGCGCGCCGGATCGATCAGGCCTGCGTGGATCGCGAACGCGCCGGCCGCGGTGGACAGGTTGCCGCAGTTGCCGCTCCAGTCCACGAACGCCTTGTCGATCGACACCTGTCCGTAGAGATAGTCCACGTCGTGATCCGGCTGGGTACTCTTTGCAAGGATGACGCACTTGCTGGTACTCGAGGTCGCGCCGCCCATGCCGTCGATATGTGCGGCGTACGGATCCGGGCTGCCGATGACGCGCAGGAAGAGTTTGTCGCGTGCGTCACCCGGTACCCGGCAGCGCTCGGGCAGATCCTGCATGCGGAAGAACACCCCTTTACTGGTGCCACCGCGCATGTAGGTGGCAGGGATTTTGATTTGGGGAGCGTGAGTCATCGGAGTCTCATCCAGTCGTGGGGCCATCATCACCCCTCTCCCCGTGCGGGAGAGGGGCCGGGGGAGAGGGGTTGCCGTCCGCGACAGCCACCCAAATCACTTCCAGCACACTATCGGTGCCTTGCAAAATTTGATCGTTCCAGAAGCGCAGCACTTTGAAACCCTGGCTTATCAGCCACGCGTCGCGTGTTTCGTCCTTCTCGCTGTCATTGTGCTGCCCGCCATCCGCCTCGACGATCACGCGGGCGCCGAAGTGGACGAAGTCCACCACATAAGGGCCGATCGCCTGCTGCCGGTGAAATTTCTGGCCGTCGAGGCGATGGGCCCGCAGATGCCGCCCTAGCAGTTGCTCGGCATCTGTCATGTTTTGGCGCAGGGTTTTGGCGAATTGTCGCTGGTCCATCGTGCCTGTCCTCGAAAGCCTGCCCCCTCTCCCCAACCCCTCTCCCGCAAGGGGAGAGGGGCTACTAAAGCGGTGCCCTCTCCCGCAAGGGGAGAGGGGCTAAAGCGGTGCCCTCTCCCGCAAGGGGAGAGGGGCTAAAGCGGTGCCCTCTCTCGCGGGGGGAGAGGGGCTAAAGCGGTGCCATCTCTCGCGGGGGGAGATGGCTACAAGCGGCGCCCTCTCCCGTGAGGGGAGATGGCTTAGGCGGCGCTGCTCGACGCCAGGAAATCCTGCGCAAAGCGTTGCAACACGCCGCCGGCTTCGTAGATCGACACCTCTTCCGCGGTATCGAGGCGGCAGGTCATCGGCACTTCGACGCGCTCGCCGCTCTTGCGGTGGATCACGAGCGTGACATCCGCGTGTGGTTTGCGCGCCCCGATCACGTCGAAGGTTTCGGTGCCGTCAATGTTCAGCGTCTTGCGATTCACGCCCGGCTTGAACTCCAGCGGCAGCACGCCCATGCCGATGAGGTTGGTGCGATGGATACGCTCGAAGCCTTCGGCCGCGATCGCCTCGACGCCGGCCAGACGCACGCCTTTCGCCGCCCAGTCGCGGGACGATCCCTGACCGTAATCGGCACCGGCAACGATGATCAGCGGCTGTTTGCGCTTCATGTAGGTCTCGATGGCTTCCCACATGCGCACGACCTTGCCCTCCGGCTCGATGCGCGCCAGCGACCCCCGCTTCACCTTGCCATCGACCACCGCCATTTCGTTGACGAGCTGTGGATTCGCGAAGGTCGCGCGCTGCGCGGTGAGGTGATCGCCGCGGTGGGTCGCGTAGGAATTGAAGTCCTCCTCCGGCAGGCCCATTTTGGCGAGGTATTCGCCGGCGGCGCTGTTGGCCATGATCGCGTTCGACGGCGACAGGTGATCGGTGGTGATGTTGTCCGGCAACACCGCCAGCGGCCGCATGCCCTTGAGCGTGCGCTCGCCGGCCAGCGCGCCCTCCCCCTCCTTGTCCCAATAGGGCGGGCGGCGGATGTAGGTGCTCTGCGGGCGCCAGTCGTACAGTGGGCTGATCCGCGTGGTGGCCGCGTCCTTGTGCTCGAACATCGGAATATAGACCTGGCGGAACTGCTCGGGTTTGACGCTGGCTTTGACGATGGCGTCGATCTCTTCGTCCAACGGCCAGAGGTCCTTCAACAGGATCGGCTTGCCATTTTTGTCGGTACCGAACGAATCTTTTTCAATGTCAAAACGGATGGTGCCAGCGATGGCGTAGGCCACCACCAGCGGCGGCGAGGCCAGGAAAGCCTGCTTGGCATAGGGGTGAATGCGGCCGTCGAAGTTGCGGTTGCCGGACAGCACGGCGGTCGCATACAGATCACGGTCGATGATTTCCTGCTGGATTTTCGGGTCCAGCGCGCCGGACATGCCGTTGCAGGTGGTGCAGGCGAAGCCCACGATACCGAAGCCGAGTTTTTCCAGTTCCGCCGCCAGACCGGCTTCTTCCAGATACAGGGCCACGGTCCTGGAACCCGGTGCCAGCGAACTTTTGACCCAGGGCTTGCGGGTCAGACCCTGGCGGTTGGCGTTGCGCGCCAGCAGCCCGGCCGCGATCACGTTGCGCGGGTTGCTGGTGTTGGTGCAACTGGTGATGGCGGCGATGATCACGGCGCCGTCCGGCATTTTGCCGGGTTCGTTTTCCACCACGCCGCTGATGCCCTTCGCGGCGAGATCGCTGGTCGAAACGCGGGCGTGCGGATTGGACGGCCCGGCCATGGTGCGCACCACGCTCGACAGGTCGAACTTCAGCACGCGTTCGTACTCCGCGGTCTTGAGGCTGTCGGACCAGAGGCCGGCCGCCTTGGCGTAGATCTCCACCAGTTTCACCTGGGCGTCTTCACGGCCGGTGAGCGTCAGATAGTCGAGCGTCTGCTGATCGATGGAAAACATCGCCGCCGTGGCCCCGTACTCCGGCGCCATGTTGGAGATGGTGGCGCGGTCGCCCAGGGTCAGCGCGCTGGCGCCCTCGCCGTAAAATTCCAGATAGGCCGACACGACTTTCGATTGGCGCAGGAACTCGGTCAGCGCCAGCACCACATCGGTGGCGGTGATGCCCGGCTGCGGCCTGCCGGTCAGCTCGACGCCGACGATCTCCGGCAGGCGCATCCAGGAGGCGCGGCCCAGCATCACGCTCTCGGCTTCGAGGCCGCCGACGCCGATGGCAATCACGCCCAGCGCATCGACGTGGGGCGTGTGGCTGTCGGTGCCCACCAGCGTATCCGGGAAGGCAACGCCGTCCTGGGCGTGAATCACCGGCGACATCTTCTCCAGATTGATCTGGTGCATGATCCCGTTGCCCGGCGGAATCACCTCGACATTCTTGAACGCTTCCTTGGTCCAATTGATGAAGTGGAAGCGGTCCTCGTTGCGGCGATCCTCGATGGCGCGGTTCTTCTCGAAGGCGTCCGGATCAAAGCCGCCGCACTCGACAGCCAGCGAGTGATCGACGATCAACTGCACCGGCACCACCGGGTTCACCTTGGCCGGATCGCCGCCCATGTCGGCGATCGCATCGCGCAGACCGGCGAGGTCCACCAGCGCGGTCTGGCCCAAGATGTCGTGGCATACCACGCGCGCCGGGAACCAGGGAAAATCCAGATCACGCTTGCGCTCGATGAGCTGCTTGAGGGCGTCGGTCAGCAGCGCCGGATCGCAGCGGCGCACCAGATTCTCGGCATGCACGCGCGAGGTGTAGGGCAGCTTGGCGTAGGCGCCGGGCTGGATCGCATCGACCGCCGCGCGGGCGTCGAAGTAGTCCAGCTCGGTACCGGGAAGACGTTTGCGGAAGGCTGTGTTCATGGCGTGGGGCATGGTCCGGTAGGGTTCAGGGAAAGCACCTTCGGTTCAAAAGCGCGTTCCGTCGGTTTGGTTCCGTTGATTTGGTTCCGTTGATTTGAAAGTACGGATCGTAAAAAGTGCGATCCGTTGGCAAACACTCCCGGCCGCGCCGACGGAAGTCCGCCAGCGCGGCGAGGACATTGGTATCAGCCGCGCTGATCGATGGGCACGACCTTGCGCGGGTCTTCCCCGACGTATTCGGCGCTCGGCCGGATGATGCGGTTGTCGGCGCGCTGCTCCATGACATGGGCCGCCCAGCCGGTGAGCCGCGACATCACGAAGATCGGCGTGAACAGCTTGGTGGGAATACCCATGAAGTGGTAGGCCGATGCGTGAAAGAAATCCGCGTTGCAGAACAGTTTCTTCTCGCGCCACATCACCGCTTCGCAGCGCACCGACACCGGGTAGAGCACGGTGTCGCCGACATCGGCGGCGAGCTTCTCCGCCCAGCTCTTGATGATGGCGTTGCGCGGGTCGGACTCCGCGTAGATCGCATGGCCGAAGCCCATGATCTTGTCCTTGCGCGCCAGCATGCCCAGCATCTCCTGCTCGGCATGATCGGGGCTGGTGAACTTCTCGATCATCTCCATGGCCGCCTCGTTGGCGCCGCCGTGGAGCGGGCCGCGCAGACTGCCGATCGCGCCGGTCACGCAGGAGTGCATGTCCGACAAGGTGGAGGCGCAGACGCGGGCGGTGAAGGTGGAGGCGTTGAATTCGTGCTCGGCGTACAGGATGAGCGACACATTCATCACCCGCTCATGGAGCGCATTGGGCTTGCCGCCGCGCAGCATGTGCAGAAAGTGGGCGCCGATGGAATCGTCATCGGTCTCGGTATCGATGCGCAGGTTGTCGTGGCTGAAGCGGTACCAGTAGCAGATGATCGACGGAAACACCGCCAGCATGCGATCGGTGGCGTCCTGCTGCTGCGAGAAATCGGCCTCCGGCTCGATATTGCCCAGGAAGGAACAGCCGGTGCGCAGCACGTCCATGGGGTGCGCCGCGGCGGGGATGCGCTCAAGAACCTCCTTCAGAGTCTTGGGAAGCCCGCGCAACCCTTTGAGTTTACTCTTGTAGGTCGCCAGTTCCGCGGCATTGGGAAGATGGCCCTTGAGGATCAGGTGCGCCACCTCCTCGAACTGGCAGTGCTCCGCCAGATCCTTGACGTCGTAGCCCCGGTAGGTCAATCCGGAACCGGTCTTGCCGACGGTGGACAGCGCGGTCTTGCCCGCGATCTGGCCGCGCAAACCGGCGCCCTCAAGCTTCTTCGCCATTGCCATTGCTGATGTCCTCTCTGGTCTCTGGTGCTGGTTCAGGCGGCGTCGCGCCGGTTACTGGTTTTTGCCCTGGGAAAACAGGGAATCGAGCTTCTCTTCGTAGGCGTGGTAATCAAGATAATCATAGAGTTCCATGCGGGTCTGCATAAGATCCACTACATCTTTCTGGTCGCCGCGTTCGAGGATGTTGCGATACACCGTCTCCGCCGCGCGGTTCATGGCGCGAAACGCCGACAGCGGATACAGCACCAGATCGACACCCCAGGCACCCAGTTCGGCGCGATTGTAGAGCGGCGTCTGGCCGAACTCGGTGATGTTGGCGAGCAACGGCACGTCGATGGCGGCGGCAAAGGCCCGGTAGTGCGCCTCTTCGGTGATGGCTTCGGCGAAAATGCCGTCGGCGCCGGCGGCGACACAGGCCTGCGCCCGCTCGATCGCGCGCTCCAGACCTTCCTGGGCAAAGGCATCGGTGCGCGCCATGATGAAGAAATCCGCATCGCTGCGTGCGTCGACCGCCGCCTTGACGCGATCCACCATCTCCTCCGGGGAGACGATTTCCTTGTTCGGACGATGACCGCAGCGTTTCTGCGCCACCTGGTCCTCGAGGTGCACCGCCGCCGCGCCGGCACGAATCATTTCGCGAATGGTGCGCGCGATATTGAAGGCGCCACCCCAGCCGGTGTCGATGTCCACCAGCAACGGCAGCGCGCTGGCCGCCGTGATGCGGCGGACATCCTCGGTCACGTCGTTGAGCGAGGTCATGCCCAGATCGGGCAGTCCGTGGGACGCATTGGCGACCCCCGCCCCGGACAGATAAATGGCGCGATGGCCGATCCGCTCGGCCATCATCGCGGTATAGGCATTGATGGTACCCACCACGGGGAGCGGGCGGTGCTGGGCAATGGCGCGGCGAAAGCGCGCGCCGGGAGAAACCGTCTGAGTCATGGTTGATCGCCTTGTCACCTCGGCGGCGCCGGCCCTGACGAGCCCGCCCCGCTGAGTCTGCTCTGCTGATACACCTGGCACCGCTGGCCAGCCGCTACTGCCGCGCCCACCGCAGCGCCCGCGGACAGATTGCCGCCGGGCGCGCGTTGCCTTTCGGGACGCGCAATTTTGCCACTAAAGTGACCGCCGCGCGACCGCTAGCCTTTTCCAATGACACATGAGCCTGAAGGGGTGTCGTGATTCCACCGTAAGGTGAGCCTGAGGGGTCCGGTTCCGGGATCATCGGAGGATGATCGTGAACCTCGACACGCGACGCCTGAAGACCCTGGACGATATCCG